>USMC01000018.1 GCA_900555715.1 uncultured Porphyromonadaceae bacterium
AGGAATGCAAGAAGGACGCCATCCATGTGGTCAACGGCGTGGCTGTCATCGACTACGACAACTGCGTCGGATGCGGTCAGTGTGTGGCGTTGTGTCAGCATGGCGGTGCTGTTCTTGCTGCCTGGGACACTTCCGAAAACCTAAACTGCAAAATAGCCGAATATACCGAAGCGGTGCTTAAGGACAAGCCGAGTTTCCATATCTCGTTTATAATGAACGTATCGCCCGAATGCGATTGCTGGGGACATAACGATGCCGCTGTGGTAGCCGATCTCGGCATTCTCGCTTCCTCCGATCCGGTGGCGCTCGACCAGGCATGTGTCGATCTTGTCAAGAACGCACCTGTACTGCCTACGAATAATGAGCTCGAACACAAACACCAGCATGAGACTCTCGAAGGACAGGACAAGTTCAAGCTCCTGCATCCCGACACCGACTGGGAGGCAGGACTTATTCACGCAGAAAAACTCGGAATAGGAACACGTCAGTACGAGCTCATCACAGTCTGATTCGACAATACACATATAATAAAACAGCCCGGAGCAGAACTCCGGGCTGAATTTGTATGTTTGTCGATGGCTTATTTGTTGACTTCGGCTCTGACACCAGCCTTGACCTCTGCCTTGACTTCATTCTTGACACCGGCATTGATGTCGAGATACTGTGCGGGTTTGTCAATCCAGCTGACGAATTTGCGGATGGGACCGACGAAGGTGAGCTGGAGCCAGTCGCGTAATATGCTGTTGAAGACGGGGAAGAAGTAGAAAAGCACAATCGCGCCGAAGAAAGCGCCGGCAGCTACTCCGAACGAAATGGAGATACCTTTGAAGAACAAGAACAGAGCCACCAGGATTCCGACGATATATGAAAGTACGGAAACGGCGTCGAAGAGATACTCGAAGAAGAAACGTTTCAGATATGTAAGCATAGGCCAGCGGTTGTTGATGTTGCGCAGACTGAGGCTGTCGTTTCTCTTAACGGTGTTTATGCGCTCAACCGCCTTGAGCCATACGCTGAAGGGCCATACGAAAATAAACTCAAGAATCTTGAGAATTGAATCAAGAATTGCGTCCAATACTTTGTTTGCATCCATGGTGAATAAATTTATTGGTTAATGAAAAGATTTAAAGTGTCCTTTTAAGGATGTTGAGTCAACATGCATGCGCAAAAATAATGAATAAGTTTGAATATCTCTATCTTTTGTGTTAAAAAGTTTAGTTTCTTCGCATTTTTCAATACAGATTATAGGTTAATTCCACTTCTGAACAAACAAAGTTAAAGTCGTGTTATAATTTCGCATCACACGCTGAAAAAATCGTTGCTGCCGAATATGATTTTAAGCAGGATTGAAATCCTGTGCCGTCGTATGATGGAAACGTTATGAGACACCGTTTATGTAGTTTGTTACTTGTCGTTGGGCCGCTCGTTATAGGGGCGAGTGCCTCTTCATGTACGTTTCATGATGACGTTTACTGCCCGGACAGACTTCCTTTCATGATAGAAAACGACTGGCGTGCATGCCCTGATGCCTCGCCCGAAGGCATGGCGTATATATTTTTCCCTTACGACGGAAGCGAACCCTGGCGATTCGATTTCCCGGGGCTCGACGCCGGAAAAGTCCGCATCGCAATCGGGAGATATAAGTTTCTGAGTTATAATGATGACACCTATAATGTCCTGTTCCGTGATAACAGCGGATATGAAGGTTATGAGGCTTATACTTCAGAAAAAGAATTAGCGGCTTCAATACCTCGTGCCGAACGCGGAGATTCACCGCCGCAAGGAAACAGCGAGAGGGTAGTGGGATGTCCCGATATGATGTGGGGCTGCGCTTATCATGACTTTAGCCTTCAGTATGACGGTGTGCGCTATACTCCTTTTGCAACAGTGCGGGATGATTCCGTTGAGGTGTATACTCCCGACTTTGTGCTCACTGCCGTACAGCGTCCCCTGACAGCGCATTATATGTTCAGAATAGAGGATATAGAGAATCTGTCCGGCGTAAAGTCGATGAGTGCGGCTTTGAGCGGCATGGCAGGGGCGATGCTGCTTGCTTCAGGCGAAAAGAGGGCTTATCCGTCCACGCTATCGTTCAAGGCATCTGTCCTTGATTCTACAACCGTCGGAGGGGAATTCCATACATTCGGCATTCCTGCCGGGTCTTCCGCCGACAATATACTCTATCTGTTTGTTGTCATAAAAGACGGCAGACGGTTCTGCTATAAGTTTGATGTTACCGACCAGGTGCGTTTGGCGCCGGACCCTATGAATGTATGCCTGATAGTGAGAGGGCTTACCCTGGAAATTCCTGGCACAGGCGGCGACACGGGATTCAATGTCGTTGTTGACGGATGGGAGACTGTGATTGTGAACATAAGGGGATAAATGACGTTCTAAATTTATCAAGAATATCAGACTGTTATTGCAAGATTATTGCAGAAAATACTAAAGACATTCAATAACATAAAAGTATAAATAAGATGAAAAAAGAACTATTGATACTCGGCTTGACCGGATGTATGATTGCTCTGCCTGCCTGTTCGGAAAAGGATGACGCACACGCACCTTCCGACAGCAATGCAATTTCTCTCAGCGCGGTAGTCCCGAACGGCTCACGTGGAGCTTCAACAACGACCGCTACTATAAAGGATTTTATAGTCTATGCCTTTACCGAAGGTTCAAGGCTCATGGACGGCGTGAAAGTTACCCGTGAAGGCGGTTCATGGACCTACTCGCCGGCGGCATACTGGCCTGTGAATCCGGTAAATTTCTATGCCTACAGTCCTGAAATCAGCATCGCTACCGATATTACAGGCGAGGGAGGCGGTCATATTCCCGGTTATCTGAACAATTATAATGTCGACTTGCTGTACTCCGTGCGCAAGGATGTTGTGCAGCAGGCAGCTCCTGTTTCGCTTAATTTCCGCCACGCACTTTCGAAGGTGAGCATGATGCTCAGCTCCACCAATCCACGGATAAAGGTAGTGGTAAGTTACATCTCACTAAAGAACGTATATCGCGAGGGTAGCTTCGACTTCCCGCAGGAATCCACTCTTGCCTCTACACCTGATGTTGTCGGCTCATGGACAAATCTCAAATCGCTCACGGATATGGTTACCTTCGCCATTATAGGTAATGAAGACCGTGTAGAGCTTACTCCTCAGCCTACCGACTATACCCTCGAAACTCTCGACTGTAGCTATGTCATTCCTCAGCCGCTTACAGATGTTGAGCTTTCGGCAAGCGGTTACAGCGGAACATATATAGAGGTTGATTGTGAGATTTTCGATACGGCAACCGGTGCAAAGCTCTGGCCTAATGCAAAGACTCCTGACTATATGCTTGTGCAACAGACGGAAACCGGACGTATTGTCTATCCCGCCTCTTCCGATAAGGTGAAAGCATATCTGCCGGGTCATGCCTATGTCTATAATATCCAGATCAACAATCCCGATGTTCTCGATAAGATTGAATTTGATGTTACGGTAGACGACTACACCATCGACCAGATGTAAAACTTACTCAAATACATGATAAAGTCCCTGAAAGCAGTAGTTTTCAGGGACTTTGTTATTGAAGAAATCAATGTTGTTATTTTGCCTGAGAGCCGTAGGTTTCTTTTATTATCCATACGCAGGCGGCTCCGAGCAGCAGCAAGACGCCGGAAACGACAAGCATTCCCACTGTCAGCGGCGCACCGTTGGCAGCTGCCGGGAAGCAGTGGAGAATCATACCGCCGCACAGCGCGGCAACAATCTGCGGAATAGTGATGGTGCAGTTGAACAATCCGAGATATGTTCCGATGTTGCCGCCGGAGAGGGCATTTGTAAGGATTGTGAACGGCATGGCAAGGATAGCAGCCCAGGCGCATCCCATCATGGCGTAGCTGACAAAGAGCACATACTGATTGTGGACAAAGAACACCGAGATGAATCCTACGGCGCCTATCAGCAGGCTCAGAGAATAGGCGAGTCGGCGCTGCTTGAATCCGCCGAGCAATATTGCCCAGAGAACAGCAGCTATACCCTGGATGGCAAGCAGAAGTCCGTTCCAGTCGCCGGCGCTCTGGTACTGTGGAGTCGCCGGATTGAGGAGGGTAGTGTAATGTACTTCAATTTCTTCGGGCGATTTCACGGCAGGCAGCAGGGATGTCTGTTCGAGAACATAGCTGCCGGTACTATGGTCGACGGACGCGATATGCGCCATTGTAAGGACGGTTCCGGGAGTGACAAGCGACAGTTCGCTGACAGCCATGGCTTTGTTTGTGACGGGAACATCGACGCCGTCGATGTTGATGGTTTTGCCGGATGTCGCCAGGATGCCGCGGTCGACTGTCATTTTCTCAACGCCGTTAACCATCACCGGTTTGCCTCCGGAGATAAGAGTGTCGCCGTCGAGTACCACTGTCTGCGGGCGCAGGAGCGTGCCGTCGACCTCTATGCCGGCGAGCGAAAGATGACCGTTCTCCACAATGGGTCTGTCGTTGTTGAAAATGTATTTGTCGCTGAATTCCTCGCCATTGACGGTCACTCCGCTCACAGCCTGCATTGCCGGGGCGTCGAAAGCCTGTAGAGCGACAGCATCGGTGGAATAGGTCCACATATACAGGAAAGCCGCCCAGCAGAAAAACTGTACCAGACCGACAGTCCAGAATACTTTCGGTGCGTGGACAAGGAGCTTGAGCATATTTTCTTTCGGAGCAGACACTTGCTTGCTCTCGTCGATGCCATGAAAGAGCGCATACTCATGCGGAGGCATTTCCTTAACCTTGATGAAGGTGTATACGACGCACAGCGCAAGAATGATGGCACCGATATAGAATGCCCACTGCACTGTCGGCGGCACTTCACCCGAAGGCGCTGTGTTGCTCACAAACCATGCCAGCACAAACGGCGCCACGTAGCCTACGACAGAACCGGCGTTGCACAGCAGCGACTGTATCGAATAAGCGCGTCCCTTCTGCTTTTCGTTCACCATGTCGCCGACAAGCATTTTGAACGGTTGCATCGCCATGTTGATCGACGTGTCGAGAAGCATAAGCATCACCAGTCCGAAGATGATTGCCTGACTGATGCCAAGACCGAGCGAACCGGCATTAGGCAGGAAACACATTACAATAATAGCTATGAGTGCTCCGATGAGCAGGTAGGGCAGGCGGCGTCCGATACGCGTCCATGTGCGGTCGCTGGCTTGTCCTACGATGGGCTGGACAATGAGCCCCATCAGAGGCGGTAGAATCCAGAAATAGCTAAGGTCGTGCGGATCGGCTCCGATGGTCGAGAAAATACGGCTCACCTGTGAGCTTTGAAGCGCGTAAGCTATCTGGACTCCGAAAAAACCGAAGCTGAGATTCCACAGCTTCCAGAAACTTAAATCACGTTGTTCATTCATATCAGATTCGGTGAATGATGTAAGTAAAATATAAATATATAATCTCTATAATCTGTGTCAGTCGTCTGTGGGATAATGAATTCAGGACATTTCCCGGCTATCGTCTCAGTCGGTGATGTTGTCTTTCATTTCCCAAACGTCGTGCAAATATAAACATAAGTCGGGAGCTACACAAATTATTTTTCTTTTGCGGGGTATAGAAAAATTTTGTACTTTTGCAGTGCAAATGGTTCGCGAACGAGCGATTAATAGGGAACAGGGTGTGAATCCCTGACAGTCCCGCTGCTGTGAGTTCCGTCATATCATCTGCCAGATGCCACTGGGGCGTACCCCCGGGAAGGCGGCAGACGATTTCCGGACGAGTCAGAAGACCTGCCATCTTGCCAATCTGCCGACAGCTTGCGCGGACGAGCTCAGATGTCTTATTGATTCTTTGCTATCAGTGTACACTGTCGGTACGGTTGAAATTATTTTGACTGAACCGACTGAATGATGTGTAAAAGAAACACGGCTTTATTATCCTTTTTTGCAATATGTGCCTCTGTCTTCGGGGTGCCTGTCGACGATGCTCCCACCGATTCCGTAGAGTTGCGTGAGTTTGTCGTCACCAAGGTGCGTCCAGACAAAGAAATCATACCAGCCCAGCGTCTCGACGGCGAAGAGCTCCAGCGCCTCAACAGCCACAGTGTCGCCGATGCGTTGCGGTATTTCTCAGGTGTGCAGGTGAAGGACTATGGAGGTGTAGGCGGCATCAAGACCGTCAACATCCGATCAATGGGCACTAACCATACCGGTGTTGTCTACGACGGCGTGCAGCTCGGCAATGCACAGAACGGACAGATAGACCTCGGACAGTTTTCGCTCGACAACATCGAGGCAATATCGATGTACAACGGTCAGAAAAGCAATATCCTTCAGCCGGCACGCGACTTCGGCAATGCCGGCAGCATATATATGCGCACGCGTACTCCTAATTTCGCACCCGGCGAGTGGTACCATGCCCGCGGTGCCGTACGCTTCGGCTCTTTCGACCTTCTGAATCCGTCGGCGCTCATAGAGCTGCGTCTGTCAAGCCGTGTTTCGGCATCCTTGTCAGCCGAGTGGGTCAATTCGTCAGGTAAATATAAGTTCCGCTATCGTCGTGTCAATCCGGCGGGCGAACTGGCATACGATACGACTGCCGTGCGCCAGAACGGCGATATTGACGCTACCCGCATCGAAGCTAATGTGCACGGTTCGATAGATAACGGCTCGTGGACAGCGAAGGTGTACAACTACACCTCCGAGCGCGGCGTCCCCGGAGCTATTGTCAACAACGTGTGGCGCCGCGGCGAACGGATATGGGATAACAACAGCTTCGTTCAGGGCAGTTTTAACAAGCATATAGGTCGCTTCACTACTCTTGCAAACGTCAAATATGCGTTTTACCGCACACACTACGTCAACAACGACGACAAGCAGATAAAAATCGACAATCTGTACAAGCAGCGGGAGATATATCTTTCTACGGCTAACATGTTTGAAATACTGCCGCAGTGGAGTGTCTCGGCAAGCTACGATTTTATGTGGAACGACCTGCACGCCGACATGTACGGCTTTGCCAAGCCCACGCGAGTGAGCAACCTCCTTTCCGCCGCTACGGCTCTCGATCTCGGACGTTTCAAGCTTCAGGCAAGCGCAATGGGCACCTTTATCCACGACAGGCTTGTCGGGCAGGAATCGCCGAAAGACAAGAGGGTGTTCACCCCCGCAGTGTATCTGTCCGGCAACCCATTGCACAACAAGGAGTTTTCGGTCCGGGCATTCTATAAGCGCTCATTCCGTATGCCGACATTCAACGACCTTTACTATGCCGACATGGGCAATTCGAAGCTTGACCCCGAGCGTGTTACGCAGTATAATGTAGGTCTCGTCTATCTCGCCAACCGCCGCGGTTTCGTGCGCAATATGCGCTTCACCGTCGATGCATACTATAATCTTGTGAAAAACAAGATTGTAGCCTATCCCAAAGGACAGCAGTTCCGCTGGACGATGCTGAACCTCGGCAAGGTCGACATCCGCGGTGTCGATGTTTCGGCGCTCGTGACGTTCTGTCCGGCGGACGAGCTTCTTGTCACGATCCGGGGGCAGTACACCTACCAGCGTGCTATCGATATAACCAACCCCGCCGACAACTACTATCGCGACCAGATTCCGTATATTCCGCATCATTCAGGTTCGGCGGTCGCTAACGTCGAATGGCGCGGCTGGGGACTCAACTACAGCTTCATCTACGTTGGCGAGCGGTATAATCAGCAGGAGAATATCCGCTACAACTACACTCAGCCGTGGTATACCCATGACCTGTCGTTAGAGAAAAGTTTCAGAATCAACCGGGTGCGTATGCGCGGACAGATAGAGGTCAACAACCTCCTGAGCCAGGACTATGACGTTATCCTCAACTATCCCATGCCCAAGCGCAATTACCGTGTATCGTTGACTGTTGAGATATGAAAAACACAATCATAGCAATCATTTTTTCTGCCCTGCTCTCAGGCGCCACAGGCTGTCGCGAAGACGAGCTTGTGGTGCCGACGGAGTATGACATCATAGGAAGCACAGCGGCGCCGGACTCGCGCATCCGCGGTTTCTATCTTGTCAACGAAGGAAATATGGGCTCGAACAAATGTACGCTCGACTATTGCGACTATCTCACCGGGCTTTATGCGCGCAATTTCTACGCTGAACGGAATCCGGACGTCATCAAGGAACTCGGCGACGTCGGCAACGACATCGGAATCTATGGTTCCAAGCTCTATGTAGTTGTTAACTGCTCCCACAAGGTAGAGGTACTCGACGCGCACACAGGTGTACGGATAGGTCAGGTAGATATTCCCAACTGCCGCTACGTGCGCTTCCATCGGGGGAAGGCTTACATCAGCTCATACGTTGGTCCAGTCCTTATAGATCCGTCCGCACCTAAGGGGGCTGTCTACGAGATGGACACAACATCGCTCCGCGTGACGCGCAAAGTCACCGTAGGTTATCAGCCGGAGGAAATGGAAATTGTCGACGACTATATGTACGTTGCCAACTCCGGTGGCTACCGTCCTCCGCAGTACGACAACACAGTGTCTGTCGTCCAGATGCTCGATTTCAAGCAGGTACGCCAGATTCCTGTCGGCATCAATCTTCACCGGCTCAAAAAGGACAGATATAAGAAACTGTGGATTACCAGCCGCGGTGACTATATGAACCGACCGTCGCGGCTCTACGTCCTTGAGAAGAAAGCTGGTTACAACCGGATGGAAGTCACCGACACTATTCCTGTCGCCTGTTCGAATATGGCAATCAAAGGCGATTCTCTGTACTACTACGCTACCGAATGGAATAACTTTACCGCATCCAACACAATCAGCTACGGCATCATCGACGTCCGCACCAAAAAAGTTGTCAGTACCAGTTTCATCACCGACGGCACGGAGAAAGACATCGAGATTCCCTACGGAATCGCCGTCCATCCGGAGACAGGGGAGATTCTTGTGACCGACGCTAAAAACTATGTCAGCAGCGGCGCTCTCCACTGTTATTCTCCAACTGGAAAAAAGAAGTGGACTGTCCGCACCGGCGACATACCGGCTCATATTGTATTCTTGCCAAAATGAAAAGATATTTGTTCATATTATCCGCAACAGCCGTGCTGCTGTCGTGCAGTCATGAGGTCAGTACCGTAAGCCTCGGTATTGACGATGTATACCGCATCGCGCGTATGCAGAAGCTCGAACTGCAGCCGGCGCTAACCGGCGCCGCCTATTCATGGAAAGTCAACGGAACGGAGGTGAGTACGGAGCGCCGTTTCATATTTCTCGAAGCGGAGGAGGGCACGTATGTTGTCGATTTCGAGATTATAGATCCTGTCACGCCATATCAGTTCACTTTCACTGTCAATGTAGTGCACGAGGAAGTGGAGTACAGTCCGTACATAGCCCGTGTGTATGAATACCGTCCTGCGCCCGGACAGTTCGTCAATGAGATGCCCAAATATGAACCCGGCGACACTGAATCTGATATGGTGCAGAAAGCCGAAGACTGCATATCCGGCAAGAACGACGTGATGATTTCGCTCGGTGCATACGGCGGATACGTCACTTTCGGCTTCGACCATACTGTTGTGAACATTCCCGGAGAATACGACTTCCGTATCTGGGGCAACGCTTTCTATGAACTCCAGAATCCTGAACTGAAAGGCGGCTCATGCGAACCCGGCATCGTGTGGGTGAGCTACGATGCGAACTGCAACGGCGTTCCGGACGACGAATGGTTCGAGCTTGCCGGCTCCGACTATGATAATACCGGCACGAAGCATCATTACACTGTCACATATATGCGTCCCGACCCTGACAAGCCGAAAGTGCCTGAAAACGGATTCGTCGACGATGCCGAATATATCGCATGGCGCGACAGCGAAGGCGCCACGGGATATGTGAAGAAGAATATCTTTCATGGGCAGAGCTATTTCCCGAACTGGCTTGATGTCGACGATTACAGCTTCACAGGTTCCTGCCTGCCGCGCAACAGTGTCGATACGAGCGGCAACGGCACCTATTATGTGCTGTATTCCTTCGCATGGGGCTATGTCGACAACCATCCCAACGATTTTGCCGATCTGAATTCTTTCAAAATCGACTGGGCGGTCGATTCCGATGGAAACCCCGTGAAACTGCCAGGCATCGACTTCGTGCGTGTACAGACAGGCATAAACCAGTATAACGGCTGGATAGGAGAGACATCCACAGAGCTGTCGAAGGCTGTGGACCTTCATATTCCCATCCTTCCTGACATGCCGTCAGATCCGCTCGGATGCAATTGAAAAAACAATATAAACATATGAAACGGATACTCATTCTCTTTCTCACCTCTGCCGCACTGTGTGCCGGCGCAGCCGAAAAGGACTATTCCGACGGTGTTTTTATCGTCAATGAAGACTGGTACGGTCATCAGAACTCGACTGTCAATTTTCTCCGGCCTTACGATAAGGATGGCAACTATTGGGAATACCGCATCTTCCAGGAGGCAAACCCTGACAAAGAACTTGGTTGCACCAACCAGTTCGGAGCCATCCACGACGGCAGGTTCTTTCTCATTGCCAAGCAGGACCGTGATCCCGGTGCCTCAGTATCCGGCGGCAGAATCACGGTTGCAGACGCACGTACCATGAAGATGCTGTTTCAGAGTTCACTCATAGATCCTACAGGTCAGCAGTGCGACGGGCGTTCTTTCGTCGGTCTCGACGCTCACAAGGGATATATTTCGACAAGCCACGGCGTGTGGGTTTTCAATCTTGACAATTATACTGTCGGCAAATGCATTGCCGGCACCGAAAATCCGAACGGACATTCCACAACCGGCAATACAGACTCATCGGGTCCGCTCTATCACGGACAGTGCGGCACGATGGTTGTTGCCGAAGGCAAGCTCTTCGTGGCGCATCAGGCATACGGAATGCTTGTCATAAACACCACTACCGACGAGCTTGAGAATACCTTCACTATTGGCGACAAAACACTGCCCGGAGCAGGTATAGGCTCGATAGTACGCTCAAAGGACGGAAATCTGTGGCTAAGTGTGGCAAAAGATATTCAGGGCATGGGCGAAACAATTCCTTATATCATACGGGTCAATCCCCGAACATTGGAATGGAAAACGTTCCGGCTTCCCGACGGCATCTATTCTCCGGCAGTTTCGTGGTATGCGTGGACGCCCGACGGTTTCTGCGCGTCGACGAAGAATAATTGCCTTTACTGGAACGGCGGATTCAACAACTGGTTCAGCAACACAATGGTGTTTAAATACGACATCGACAACGACCGGTTCTCGAAAATCGTCGACCTGACAACCGACACTTCGGCGAATCCATGGAAGCTATACGGCTGTTCCATGCGAGTGCACCCTGATACCGATGAGCTGTATATGTCGCTCTACCATGAGTTCGGTTCGCCTGTCTATATCACACGTCGCTACGACGCCGACGGCAATCTGCTGCAGGACTATGACATGATCGAGAACTACTGGTTTCCGTCGCTGCCCGTATTCCCTACAGAAGAAAATATGAACGGCATTAACCCTGTCGGTGCTCCGGCAGCTCCTGGTATTGTGCTTGAGGAGGGCTGCCGTATCACCGTGAACAATGCAGACGGGATGCTGCTCGAAATATTCAATATTCAGGGTGTGTGCGTGCGTTCTGTTGCCGTCGCCGGCGAGAGATGTACGATTGAAACCGCTCTTCCTGCAGGCGTTTATATAGCGCGGGTGGGCGGAAAAGCTTTGAAATTCAGAAGATAAACCCATATATCATTAAATATTTTTGTAATGTTCAACACACAATCAACAGCAGCAGTGATCGTGGCTCTTGCTTCTTTCACATCCTTCGGTGTGGAAGCTCAGTTGTCGGCGCTGGAGACTCAGCCCTATAAGGCTGTGGCCCGCCCCGACATCAAAACCACCGATCAGCTCTGGGGAGAATTCTTTAAGCTCCCCGACGGATTCAATCAGTACGACAATACTGATTTTGGCGAGAAAGGTCTCACATTCACTTATGAATGTTCGAATCCCGACCTTCTCAAAGTCACCAACTGCGGCTTCAATCCTGACCCCGAAGTCCGCTATCGCAAAAACAACATCACCTGGTATGTCGAGCCTATGAAGTTCGGCGAGGCAACCCTGACTGTCACAGCCCACTATAACGGCGAGGAGGTGACCGCCACGCGCGAGTTCATCATCGGCGATGTACCGTCTCCCATTTTCACGCCGTCCAAGCCTAATATCTATAATCTTGGCGGTGTGCACAACGGAAAGCCAAAGACGGTGACTACATACATGTCGACGTTCTTCACTATGCCCGACGGCTGGCGCGACCCGCAGATATGGGAAGAATACGGCATCACATGGGGTGTCGACGTCGACAACAAGGATCTGGTATCCGGGATAAAGACAAGTGTCGACGGTTCGTATGCCAAGATAGAAATCACAGTCGAGCCTATTACGGCGGAAGCTACACTCACGGCATGGGTAGAACGCGGCGGTGTACGCGCCGAATCGCCGTTCAATTTCGAATCCTATGCCGCCAAGGCTGTCGACGATGAACTTTATGTTCTTCTTGCCGACAATCAGGAGGTAGATGTGGACGTTCTGTCGAACGACAAATACATGACAGGAAAAACTGTCGAACTCGCAATTGTCGGGGCACCCCGCTATGGAAAGGTGGAGACAAAAAACATTCTCGACAAGTGGGGTCGCGAAAGTCTCGGTCTAAGCTTCAAGCTCGAAAAAGCGGAAGGCATCGAGGCATGGTGCAGCGACGACTTTACATACCGTCTTACCATAAAGGAAGAAGACGGCACGGAAATAGAAAGTTCTGTCGCCACTGTCAGGACTGTTCTGCGTCCTAATCCTGCTATTTCGAAAATCCACGAGTTTGTGGCTGCTCCCGGACAGTTCACCAACAATCTCTATAACGCCAAAGCCCTTATTGGTTCCGGCGGCAGCAGCGGCAGCAGCAGCGTTCCCGCGACAACAGGCATGGTTTCGCTCGGAACTTTCGGCGGATATATCGTCTTCGGTTTCGACAGCCCGATATACAATGATCCCCGCAACCCCTACGGTGTCGACTTTACCATCGGCGGCAATGCCTTCAAGGCAGCACAGCATGGCTATTGGAGTGAACCGGGCGCAGTGATGGTTATGCGCGACGACAACCACAACGGCGAACCTGACGACACTTGGTATGAACTTGCCGGTTCCGACTACTGGTTCAAGACCACACGCCACAACATCACACGCACATTCTATGATCCCGGCTATGCGAGCCGCTATCCTGTCTACTTCACCACAAGCGACGGCGAGACCGGCGCGCTACCGACGAACCAGTTCCATTCACAGAGCTATTTCCCTGATAAGTACTGCTATCCTGACGCAAACATCGTCGACGGCAAACTGACACTCGGCGGAACTCTCATACAGGGCACATACGACCGACGCACGCCAAACTATATAGAAACATACCGTCCTTTTGCCTTCGGCTACTGCGACAACCACGCCACAAACGGCGACATATCAATTCCGAAGAATCCTTACTATGCCGAGACTGCTGCCGACGGTACTGTCATCGAACCTACCGACGGCTTTGACATCAGCTGGGCTGTCGACAAAGACGGCAACTATGTCGAACTCGACCATATTGATTTTGTGAAGGTTTACAATGCCATCGACGAAAACTGCGGCTGGCTCGGCGAATCATCGACCGAAGTCGCCGGATTCTCTATGACACGACCCGATTTCAATCAGGAAGCTCCGGGCGACTACTATCTCAACTATGCCAACGTCACACAGCTTATGGTCGAGCTCGGCAAGACTTGCGAATACGAAGGATTCGCATTCCACAACGGCAGACCTATGTTTGATGCAAAGGCTACATGGAGTGTAGAAGACCCTGAAATTGGTACGATTGACGAAAACGGTGTCTTCACTGCTAAAAAAATCGGCAACACGAAGATTCATTTCTCTGCTACCGACCTTGCTGCTGACGATGTTTTCGAAGTTGAAGTAGTGACGCTCAACGGAGTTGTCATCTGTCCTGAAGGACATGCGGCGGATATCAACGAAATCAATATGCTCGTAGGCGATCATCAGTGGCTCAACACCGAGAGCACCGTCGAAGGCGGTTCTACCGTTCTCGGGTCGAAGGCAGACCGCTATATCTATGATACCTACACATGGACAAGTTCTGATCCTGAAGTTATCGAAATCGACAACTGGGGGTCGCTGACGGCACATAAGCTGGGAAGCGTTACCCTTACTGTCACTTCCAACTCCAATCCGTCACTTACGGCAAGCATCAATGTGAATGTCATCGAGACACCGGAGGTCAAGCGTGTCTGCAACTATCTTGTCGTCGAAGACCAGAACCTTTCTCAGGAAGAATTAAATGCCAAGAACTTCACCTGCCGTGAAATTTTTGACGCAAGCTACCGTTCGGAACGTGTCACCAACTACAAGACCGTCGACATGAAGATAGCCGCTGTCGAGCCAGCCGAATATGCCGACCTATTCTACATCAGCAACAACCGTCTGCTCAACCGTCTCGAAAAGGGCGACTGGAGGGAATACCTTCTTACGATCGAAGGGACTCTCGACGGCGTGACAACAACATATAAAGTCCCGTTCCTGCACACAAGCGGTTACAACACCATCATGCCGCCTACAATAAACGAAAATGCCGAGATGATTGTAGATACAGCGACACGTCTCGGAACGCTCGACCTCGCCACTGTATTCATCCCCGGCGGCTATGAAGGTCTTTATAAAACCGAATATCGCCTTGCATCGTCCAACGAGTTCCCAGAGGACGCCAAGGTAGAGATTGCCGACGGCATCCTCTCGTTCAGCTACGACGGCGAGGTAATGCCCGATGTCAAGACCATTGTTGTCGAAGGACGGGTGATGCGCAACTCTCAGAAAGTAGCGGCTGCAACGCCTCAGTCGCCTCAGTGGCAGCCGGTCAGCGTAACTGTCAAAACCGGTACTGTTACAGGTGTCGAAGAAATAAGCTCCGAAGCCCTTGTCCTTTACCCGAACCCCGCTGTGTATGCCTTTACAATCAATGTTGAAGAGCCCGCACAAGTGCGCATCTATACAGTAGGCGGTGCTCTTGTCGCCGACACCGTCCTCAACCCCGGCGAGTCTGTCGATGTCTCCGCACTCCCTGAAGGCATCTACATGGTAGTTGCCGGCGGCAGGACTTTCCGTCTTGTCAAAAAGTAATCAAACCATCGTTTTTCTGCCATCCCGGGTGTTCCGTGTGAATGCCCGGGATTTTACATTTTTAGATTTTTTGATTTTTAAGGAAAGACGGGTGACTTTTTGCGGAAAAATCCATAAATTTGCAAGATGATTTCGCAGAAGTTAAACGAAACAAGTATCCGGCAGGCAAAAGCGCTGCTGGAACAGGCTCAGGCAATAACGGTTATATGCCATACGAGCCCCGACGGCGATGCCATAGGCTCGTCGCTGGCGGCTGCTCATGTGCTGTCGGCGATAGGAAAAGACGTGCGCATTGTCGTGCCCGACGATTTTCTGTTCTACCTCCGCGGTCTTCCGGGAGCGGGTGAGATTGTAAACGCCGCCAAATATCCGGAATTCGCAGCGAAGCTCATAGCAGAGACAGATCTTCTGCTCTGTCTCGATTTCAACGAGCCCGGTCGTGTAGGGCGTCTGAAAGATGCGCTCACGACGGCGACAGCGCCGAAAATCCTCATAGACCATCATCCGAATCCGTCGATAGACGCAGATGTGGTGATTTCCCATCCCGAGATGTCGTCGACATGTTATCTTCTGTTCCGCTTTCTGTGCCGCCTGGAGCTTTTCGGGTTCATCGACCGTCAGGCATCGGAGTGCATCCTCGCCGGCATGATGACCGACACCGGCAACTTCTCCTACAGCTGCGACGACCCCGAGCTATATATCGTCGAGGCGGAACTGGTGCGCAAGGGCGCTGACAAGGAAAAGCTGTGCCGTATGCTCTTCAACACACAGAGCGCAAACAGTATGCGCCTCAACGCATACGCTATTCTCGAGAAGATGACATTCTTTGCCGACGAGCGCACTGCGCTCATAACACTCCGGCGCGACGAGCTCAACCGATTCCATTACACCAAAGGCGATACTGAAGGGCTCGTCAACCGTCCGCTCGCCATTCCCGGAATCGACATCAGCGTTTTCATGCGTCAGGAGAGCGACTGCATCCGTGTGTCGCTGCGGTCGGTGGGCGATATCCCTGTCAATATCATAGCATCCGAACTCTTCGGCGGCGGCGGACACCTCAATGCCGCCGGCGGTGAATATTTCGGCAGCATAGACGAGGCAGCTGAGCATCTGCGCAATCATCTCGGCGAGATCCGCCGTCGTTTCATTGATAATAAACAAAGCAAATAACCAACAGCAAATGAAAATATTCAAAGCAAGCTCCGTTTCCATCCTTCTTGCCATCGCGTCGCTTCTGACGGCATCGTGCAACGACGATCGTTCGTATGCCGACCTGCTCAAGGAGCAGGACCGCTCCGTCAACCGCTTCCTCGCCGACCAGACGGTGATTCTGGAAGTGCCTGCCGACTCAGTGTTCGAGACGGGTGAGGATGCTCCCTACTACCGCCTCAACGACGATGCCACCCTATATATGCAGGTGCTTGACGCCGGCACGCCAGGCAACCGTGTGGCAGACGACGAGCAGATATATTTCCGCTATACCCGCTATGCGCTCGCCTACTATGCCGACGGCAAGCTCCCCGCCGGCGCAGGCAACAATATTACGCTCAGTCCGGCATGGTTCCGCTACAACAACTACAGCCTTCAGTCGTCGTACAACTGGGGAACTGGTGTGCAGAAACCGTTGTCCTATCTGCCTGTCGACTGCAAGGTGAATCTTATTGTCAAGGCACAGGACGGTTTCGTTCAGGAACAGGCAGAAGTTCAGCCATATCTTTTAACGCTCACTTATGAGCGCCGTCAGCAATAACAAGCAAGAACATAACAAAATGAGTCTGATCAAATCCATTTCCGGCATCCGTGGTACTATCGGAGGTCGTCCGGGCGACGGACTGTCGCCTATCGACATTGTGAAATTTACGGCGGCATTCGCCACGTTCATCGCAAAAACAACCAAAAAGACAAACCGCACTATTGTGGTCGGTCGCGACGCACGTCTTTCCGGCAAGATGGTCCGCGATCTCGTCGCCGGCACTCTCACCGGCATAGGCTTCGATGTTGTCGACATCGACCTCGCGTCAACTCCTACGACCGAACTTGCCGTCACCGGTGAAGGTGCCTGCGGCGGTCTCATTCTTACCGCATCGCATAATCCCCGCCAGTGGAATGCCCTCAAGCTCCTCAACGAGCGCGGTGAATTCCTTGATGCTGCCGAAGGCGCCGAGGTGCTGCGCATTGCCGAAGAGTGCGATTTTGACTTCGCTGAGGTCGACAGCCTTGGCAAAGTGTACACCAACACCACATACAACCGCCGCCACATCGAGCAGGTGCTTGCTCTTCCGCTTGTCGATACTGACGCCATTGCGAAAGCAGATTTCACCGTGGCAGTCGATGCTGTCAACTCTGTAGGCGGCATCGTAATTCCGCAGCTGCTCCGCGCACTCGGCGTCAAGAAAATTGTGGAGCTCAACTGCACCGCCACCGGCGATTTCGCACACACTCCTGAGCCCATACCCGAAAATCTTACCGGCATCTCCGATCTTATGCGTCAGGGTAATGCTGACGTAGCTTTTGTGGTAGACCCTGACGTCGATCGTCTCGCCATCATCTGCGAAAACGGCGACATGTTCGGTGAAGAATATACCCTTGTCAGCGTCGCCGACTATGTGCTGTCGCACACTCCGGGCAACACTGTCAGCAACCTCAGCTCGTCACGCGCCCTCCGCGATGTTACCGAAGCCCGTGGCGGCACATACACCGCTGCCGCTGTAGGCGAGGTCAACGTTACCACAAAGATGAAAGAGACCAATGCCGTCATTGGTGGTGAAGGAAACGGCGGTGTCATCTATCCCGAGCTTCACTACGGTCGCGACGCTCTCGTCGGTGTCGCTCTCTTCCTCACCCTTCTCGCCAAGAGCGGTAAGAAGGTGAGCGAGCTCCGCAAGCAGTATCCGGCTTATGAGATTTATAAATCGAAGATTCAGCTTACCCCCGGTATCGACGTCGACGCCATTCTCGCCGCTGTCAAGCATAAGTTCGCCGGCGAACGCATCACCGATATCGACGGCGTCAAAATAGACTTTGCCGACAGCTGGGTACATCTCCGCAAGTCGAACACCGAGCCTATCATCCGCATATATGCCGAGGCACACACTATGGAGGAAGCCAAAGCACAGGCAGATGCCATTCGTGCCGTTGTCGACAGCATCGTAAAATAATTGTTCCGTCTCTGTTTCCGATAAGGAAAAATGAGGCGAGAATAATTGGCGGAAAAGGTGCTCCGTTACCGAAAAAAGACTTATCTTTGCAATCTCAAAGACTTCAACGTTAATAATCACACAAAACAAGAAACTATGGCTTACGTAATTACCGACAAATGTGTCGCTTGCGGCACCTGCCTCCCCGAATGCCCAGTTGGCGCTATCTCCGAAGGCGACATCTACCACATCGACCCCGATACCTGCATTGACTGCGGTACATGCGCTTCTGTTTGCCCCAACGAAGCAATCGAACCCGGAGAATAATTCGGAGTTCTAAAAAATCAAGCGGCGAGTCTTTCCGGCCCCGCCGCTTTTTTGATGTCTGGCATACACTGCTTATTCCTTTGCCTGCGCGATTCTCATTCTGGTAAGGGCGGCGTCGGCGACGCTTCTGTTCAGACTCTCGGGATAGCGCACTTCCGCAAAGACCTGAGCAAGCGTCTGCTTGTCGTTCTCGCGGATGAATATTTCCGATTCCGGCAATGATTCTTTGTGCGCGTAGTATCTGTCGATGTCGGCAGGGGTATAGTCGTGGAAACGCTCTTTGTGCATGACGGCTTCGACGGGCAGACGGTCGGACACCGGGTGTTCTTTTTCCGCCGGATAGCCTATGGCGATGCCGACGAGCGGAAATACGCCGTCGGGCAGACCGAGTGCCTCGGCAAATCCGCTGATGTTATATGTAGCTGTGCCGAGATAGCAGCATCCGAGACCGTTTTCTTCTGCTATCGTGACAATCTGCTGTGCGAATATCGCCGCGTCGGTGATGGCGCTCAGATAGCCGCCGAAGTTGTCGAGGCTTGTCTTAGCCTGCCGGCAGTCACACCAGGCGGCGAAACGGCGTATGTCGGCGCATACTGTCAGAAGTACCGGCGCTCCGGTGGCGGCGGGCTGGTTGAAATGGAGCGGCGCAAGCCGGCGGCGTCCTTCTTCTGTGGTAGTGGCGACGACGGAGTAGAGCTGCATATTGCCCGTGTTGGGCGCGTGTGAGGCGGCTTCGATGATGGCTGTCAGGGTGTCGTCGCCGACAGGGCGGTCGTCGAAGATACGCACAGTGGCGCGTTTTTTGAAGAAATCGAGGTTCATTGTCATTCGTTACTTGTCAGAGGTATGCGTTGCAGCGTCATAAGCTGCTTGCCTTTGCTGTCTAAGAGCAGGACGGTATCGTCGTTTTTTCCGGCGATGGCAGTTGTGGCTTCCTCAAGCGCTACCATGATGGCACGTTCCTGACTCTGCTTAGGGCATGCCATGCGGGTGAGACCCATGTTGCTGAAGTCGATGGCGTTGCTTCGTGACGGTTCGATATAGATGTCACCGTTAAAGAAGTTGCAGCCTGTGTTGCCATGTACTTTGAGCTCGCTGATGTCAATAAAGATGTTTGCTTCTTCATCGTCGATAGGTGAGCCCTCGGCGCTTGTGATGCGCCAGTTACCGTTGAGAAATTCCATGTTGTGCCGGCGAAGTTCGGCAACGGTTTTGCCCTGTGCGTCGCTCAGAGTGATATATGTGTCCTGTCCTACTTTGCGGCAGTCGATGGAGTATGTGGCGCCATCGGCGAAGACAGGGGCGATAAGGTCGGCATATTCCATGTCGGGACACATTTTCATTGTCGAGAGCACAGAGCCGAACACCATCTTTCCGTCGCTGCGGAGGGCATATCCGCCGTTGAGCACGTTGCATCCGTCGCCGGCATAGAAGTGTCCTTCTCCGTCGAATACTATGTAGGGCGTATTGTCCTCAGCTTTAATCTGAGTGGTGCCTACAGCGACGATGTTCCACTGTCCTCCTGTGAGCTGATCGAAGGTGGGAAGCGTGCCCTTTTCGGAGCGGGCGTTTTCTATCATTTCTTTGTTTTTATCGGTTTTCTTATTGTTGCGGTGCGGTTTCATCGTCTGGACAGCGTTATCCGAGCCGTTTTTTTTCGAAAATGTTGAGTTGAAAATTGAGCACGAGCTCAGTGTGAGAGCCGCGGCAAGACCTAATGCAATGTATTTTGTTTTCATATCGTGTTTTATTAGTTAAATTAGAAACGCCGGAGGATGCGTTAATGTTGACATAAGTCTTTCAACTTTCAAAGTTACACAAAATAATTTATAGTGCAATTAGCAATTAGTAATTAGTAATGCGGAATTCAAAATGCATAATTATCGAATGATTGCTAATTACTAATTGCTAATTGCTAATTCATATTGTATATGTGGGCAAAAAAACTTAATTTTGCTGTGTTAAACAGAAAACCACAATGCTTGAAATCAGTGAAATATTCAATGCTGCTGCGGTGCTCAAAGATGTGGCACGCAAGACGGCTATAATTCCGGCTCCGAAGCTTCGCCCGGGCTGTGAAATTTTCTTGAAGACAGAGAACCTGCAGCTTACCGGTTCGTTCAAACTCCGCGGAGCATATTACAAAATCAGCCAGCTCACCGAAGAAGAAAAGAAACGCGGCGTAATTGCCTGTTCGGCAGGAAATCATGCTCAGGGTGTGGCCCTTGGCGCAAGTCATAACGGCATCAAGTCGCTCATCTGTCTTCCTGCGGGAGCTCCGTTGTCGAAGATCGAGGCAACGAAAGGCTTTGGCGCCGAAGTATGTCTTGTCCCCGGTGTTTACGACGACGCCTATGCCAAGGCTATGGAACTTCAGCAGGAGCACGGCTATACTTTTGTCCATCCCTTCGACGATCCTAAGGTGATAGCGGGGCAGGGCACTATCGGTCTTGAGATTCTCGACCAGATGCCCGACGTGCAGGCTGTTATAGTGCCCATTGGTGGCGGCGGTCTGATTTCCGGCGTCGCTTTTGCCATAAAGACTCTGCGACCGGACGTAAAAGTCTACGGAGTACAGTCGAGCGGTGCTCCTTCGATGGTGGAATCGCTGAAAGAAGGTAAGCTCTGCCATCTCAATGACGTGTCGACCATTGCCGACGGTATTGCAGTGAAAGAACCGGGTGTGAACACCTTTGAAATGTGCAATAAATATGTCGACGAGGTAGTCACCGTAACCGACGATGAGATTGCGGCTGCTATTCTTGCCCTTATCGAGCAGCAGAAGATTGTCGCAGAAGGCGCGGGAGCTGTTGCTGTCGCTGCGGCGATGTTCGGTAAGGTGCCTGTCGACGGTATGAAGACGGTGTGTCTTGTCTCCGGCGGCAATATCGACGTTAACACCCTAAGCCGCGTCATCACCCGCGGTCTGAGCAAGAGCGGTCGCAACTACACTTTCATTATTGACCTTGCCGACAAGCCCGGACAGCTCTCCGGAGTATGCAGCGTCATCGGAGAGCACGGCGGCAATATCATCAGTGTGACACATGAACGCATCAATTCCAGCACCGAAATCAATGGATGTACTATCCGCGTGGAGCTGGAGACCCGCGATAACAATCATATTAAAGAAATCCGCGAAGCCCTCGTGTCGGCTTCGTATAAAGTGCTCAATTAAGAAGCTGTTTTGAAATGAAAAAAGTATTTTTGCCACTCCTTGCTGTCGCTCCTTTTATGGCATCTGCCGAACCTTCCGACAGCATAGCTTCCGATAGTGTGAAATTTGAATTTACGGATATAAAGGTCATTCCGACAACCTCTGTGAAAGATCAGAACAAATCGGGAACATGCTGGTGCTTTGCAGGAACATCGTTCTTCGAGGATGAGATAGTCCGCAAAGGCGGTGACTCGCTCGATATATCGGAAATGTTTACCGTCCGCAAATGCTATGAAGATAAGGCAGAGCGTTTTATCCGCCTCTATGGTGAGACAAACTTCGCCGCCGGCGGTTCGGCGCTCGATGTACCCTATGT
The DNA here is from genome assembly GCA_900555715.1 of uncultured Porphyromonadaceae bacterium. Classification (GTDB taxonomy): domain Bacteria; phylum Bacteroidota; class Bacteroidia; order Bacteroidales; family Muribaculaceae; genus CAG-873. The sequence goes on from USMC01000018.1 coordinate 22,184, forward strand.
ATGGGAGCGCTACGGTGCTGTTCCCGAGGAGGTATATTCCGGTCTGCAATACGGCGAGAACAAGCACGTCCACGGCGAGCTCGACGCAGCTCTTAAGGCTTATCTGCAGGCTGTCGTAGCCAAGCCTAACAAAAAACTTACTACTGCATGGCGCAAAGGGCTCAAGGGTATCCTGGATGCCTATTTCGGCGAAGTGCCGGAGACCTTTGAGTACAAGGGCAAGACATATACCCCTAAGACATACGCAGAGAGCCTTGGACTTAATATGAAAGACTATGTGGCTATGACATCGTTCACACATCATCCGTTCTACACTCAGTTTGCTGTCGAGGTGCCGGACAACTGGCTTTGGGGACAATATTGGAATGTTCCGATGGATGAACTCAAGGCTATTGTCGACAACGCTATCGACAAGGGTTATACCGTCGTATGGGCGGCTGACGTCAGCGAAGGCGGTTTCAAGTGGACCGACGGTGTGGCGCTCATGCCAAAGGGTAAGACAGAAGGCGACATGACCGACACGGAGCTTTCGCGCTGGGTGAAGCTTTCCGACAAAGACCGCCAGAACGACAAGTACGATTTCAAAGGTCCTGTCGAAGAAATCGTTGTCACACAGGAGCTGCGTCAGGAAATGTTCGACAATCAGGAGACCACCGACGATCACGGCATGGAAATAGTAGGCATCGCCAAGGACCAGAACGGCAACCGCTATTACAAGGTGAAAAACTCATGGGACACCAATCAGGTCTACGACGGCTTCTTTTACGTGAGCGAGCCTTACTTCCTTGCGAAGACTGTCGACATCCTTGTCAACCGCGAAGCCATCCTCGGCGTTATTGCTAAAAAACTCAAGAAGTGAAATTATCCCGTATATTTATCTTTGCCATAGCTTCAGCGCTTGCCCTGACAGCCTGCAAGACGACGGAGGCGAACTACCGTCAGGCATACGAACGCACTGTCGCCGCACGCGCCGAACAGGACAGCATCGAGCAGACCATCTACGGTCGTGAACGCCGTAATATGACTGAGCGCACTGTGAGCACACCTGCCGGCGATATAGCCGTGCGTACACAGATGGTGCGCGTCACCGAAAACGGCGGCGGAATACCGGAGAATCTCAGACGCTACTGTGTGGTTGTCGGGCAGTTCAAGCAGCTCTTCAACGCCACGTCGATGCGCAATCGTCTTGCCGACAGTTCTTGTCCGTCAGCGTTTGTGGTCGAGACAAGCGAACCCTACTACTTCGTCGTCGCCGCATCGTTTTCCGACATAAGCCAGGCTGCCGAAGAACTTGAGAAGATAAAGAAAAATACGAAAATCAAAACAAAAGCTCCGTGTCCGTTCATTCTCGATGCGACGGCGCGTGCTGCCAGAAAACGATAACAATGCTAAATTTCTTCAGGAAAAAGCCGAAAGCCGCAGCTGAGCTCTGTTTCAGCACCGACATTCACTGTCACATAGTACCGGGCGTCGACGACGGCTCGCCGGATGCCGCTACATCCGCCAATCTGATCGAGAATATGCAGCGCTGGGGCATACGCCGTATCTTGGCATCGCCCCATGTGACGATGAATACTTTCGAGAACGATCACAGCACCATCGACCCTGCCATGGAACTTCTTCATGCCGAACTCGACAGGCGCGGCAACACTGTCGCTGTGGCAAATCATGCCGAGTATCGCATTGATGAGCTGTTTCAGCGCCGTCTCGAAAGCGGCGATCTCATGCTTCTGCCCGATAACCACATTCTTATCGAGAATTCCTTTTTCCAGGAGCCGTGGAACCTCGACCAACTCGTCTTCGACCTTCAGGTTAAGGGGCTGAGCCCTATACTCGCCCATCCCGAGCGCTATGCCTATTACTATATGCACAAGGAGCGTTACCGCCAGCTGCACGACGCCGGTCTGGCAATGCAGATCAATGTCCTTAGTCTTGCCGGAAACTATGGCAAGGGCGAACAAAAGATGGCGGAATACCTCATCAAGGAAGGGCTGGTCGACTTCATCGGCACCGACCTCCATCGCAAAAGCCATGTCGAGGCTATCGACAGATACCTGACAACGGCGGAAGCACATGCACACATGGCTGACCTCCGTAACCTCGTGCGCAACGACGAGGTTTTTCCCGCCTGACCAATCTTATTAACATATTAACTTAACTGATAAAGAATGAAAAAACTGATTCTTTTCGTGGCATTGCTGGCGGTCGCCGCTTTGCCGATGATGGGAGCCCGCCATCATTTCGACACTGTCGAAGGCGACCCGCTTAAAACGCAGATGTACACACTGCCGAACGGTCTTAAGATGTTTATGAGCGTCAACAAAGACCAGCCGCGCATTCAGACTATAATTGCAGTCCGCGTAGGCGGTAAGAACGACCCTTCCGAAACAACAGGTCTCGCCCATTATTTCGAGCATCTTATGTTTAAGGGAACCAAGAAGTTCGGTACGAGCAACTATGAGGCTGAGAAACCAATGCTCGACAGCATCGAGTCTCTCTTCGAGACCTACCGCCATACCACCGACTCTGTCGCCCGCCGGCAGATCTACCGTGCCATAGACTCAATCAGCTATGAGGCTTCCAAAATAGGTATACCGAACGAGTACGACAAGCTCATGAGCGCCATCGGCGCAAACGGTACGAATGCCTACACCTCGCAGGACATGACCTGCTACGTAGAGGACATCCCGTCGAATCAGATAGAGAACTGGGCGAAGATTCAGGCCGACCGCTTCGAGAATCCTGTCATCCGCGGCTTCCACACCGAGCTCGAAACAATCTATGAGGAGAAGAACATGTCGCTTACCAACGACAGCCGCAAGGTGTTCGAACGTATGCTCGCCGCGCTCTATCCTACTCATCCTTACGGCACGCAGACCGTCCTCGGTACGCAGGAGAATCTGAAAAATCCATCGATTACCAATGTCAAGGCATATCATAAAAAATGGTATGTGCCCAACAATATGGCAATCTGTCTCTCCGGCGATTTCGACCCTGACGAGATGGTGGACATCGTAGAGAAATACTTCGGACATCTCAAGCCGAGCGACAATCTCCCGCGTCCGAATCTGCCTCACGAGGCTCCGCTGACATCACCGAAGGAAATTGAAGTGCTCGGTCCGGATGCCGAACAGGTGACACTCGCCTGGCGTGTGCCCGCTGCGTCGTCGCCCGATATGCTTGCCATTCAGCTCCTCGATATGGTGCTCTGCAACGGTAAGACAGGCATATATGACATCAACGTAGCCCTGCCGCAGCGCATACTTGGCGGCGGCGCGTATGTCTACGGACTTTCCGACGCCGGAGCCTATGTGATGACCGGACGTCCTAACGCAGGGCAGTCGCTCGATGAAGTGCGCGCCATTTTCCTTGAACAGCTCGACAAACTGCGGAAGGGCGAATTCAGCGACGAACTTGTGGAGGCTGTCAAAGCCAATATGAAACTTGAAATACAGAGCAATCTCGAAGATAACAGCAGCCGTGCCAGCTACTACGAGCAGGCTTTCATCAACGGTGTCGACTGGGCCGACGAGGTTGCGAATCTTGCCAGACTCGATAAGATTACCAAAGAGGACATTGTTGCTGCCGCCAAAAAATATATCGGCGATAACAATTATGTGGCAATCTACAAGCGCCAGGGAACCGACCCCAATGAACTCAAGATTGCCAAGCCCGAGCTGACTCCTATAGAGATGAACCGCGACAAGTCGTCCGACTTCCTTCTCGAAATTCAGAATTCCGATGTCAAGCCGATAGAGCCTGTGTTTGTCGACTACGCCAAGGACATGCGCACTCTTAAAGTGAAGAACAATGTACCTCTCTACTACGTCCTCAACACGACCAACGATCTTTTCCGTCTCACTTTCTACTATCAGGTAGGCTCCGACCAGCTTCCGATTCTCGACTATGCCTCCGAACTCATCCAGCTCGTAGGCACCGCCGATATGACGCCGGAGCAGGTGCGCAACGAGTTCTTCGGCATGGCATGCAAGTTCTCGGTAGGTGTCGGCACGCAGACAACGACAGTAACCGTCAGCGGTCTCAACGAGAACATGGACAAAGCTCTTGCTCTGACCGAAAAGCTCATTGAGAACGCGCGTCTGGACAAGGAGACATACGAATCGTATATAGCACGCGTCGAGAAAGCGCGCGCCGATAATAAGCTGAACCAGCGCGCCAACTTCTCCGCGCTCCAGCAGTATGTGTTCTACGGCTCCAGGAATCCGCAGACCGAAAACCTCTCGACTGAACAGCTCCGCGCTCTCGATCCGCAGGAGGTGATAGGCTCGCTCAAGGAGCTGCGCAACTACGAGCAGTCGGTCATCTACTGGGGCAAGACGCCCGAGAAAAAGGTCGTCAAGGCTGTCAACAAGCTCCATCCCATCTCGAAGAAACTTATTCCGGCTCCCAAGGATGATAAGTATAAGATGCAGGAAACAGGCGAAACAGTGTTCTTTATCGCTCCCTACGAGGCAAAGCAGCTCTACATGATAGGCTTCTCTAATAGCGGCGACAATTTCGACAAGAATATCGAGCCCATGCGTCAGATATACAATGAATATTTCGGCGGCTCAATGAACGCCATCGTCTTCCAGGAGATGCGCGAAAGCCGTTCGCTGGCGTATTCGGCAGGAGCATACTATTCAGGTACGGGCAAACTGACACGCCCTTATACTTATATAATGTCTATCGCTACGCAGAACGACAAACTTTCCGACGCTCTTGCTGCTTTCGACGAAATCATCAACGATATGCCGCGCAGTGAGGCTGCCTTCGACCTTGCCAAGAAAGGTCTCGACGCCCGCCTGCGCACCGAACGCACTATCGACGATGCTATCCCTTACAGCTTCATCGCTGCCAAGCGTCTCGGCTACGACTATGACCGGCGTCGCGACCTCTTCGAGACTCTTCCTTCTGTCACTCTCGACGACATCGAGAAGTTCCAGAAAGATAACATCAAAGGACGCACATATTATTACGGTATTCTTGCCAAGCCCGAAAACATCGACATCGAAGCGCTCAAAAAGCTCGGTCGTGTAGTTATCCTCACAACCGAGGATATCTTCGGCTATTAAGCTGCCGCACTCACCCATCATCCCCGAGGTTCACGCCCCGGGGATTTTTTTGTGCTTACGGCTTTTTTGTGTAATTTTGCGGAAATACGGATTCCCATGAAGATTTTATCTTTCCTGCAATCGCGGATATGTTCGGGTGCCATCGTTCTGTGTGTTGTTCTTGCGGCATGCAGCCGCGGGGGCGGCGGCAGTGAGCAAAAAACTGATGATGCAGATTCATCCGCTGTTGCCGAGACTAAGCCAGAGAAGGTTCTGCAGCGGCTTCCCGATACTATCCATTCTTCTGTGTCGGCGCTCCGTTACGCTGTGGAGATGGCGGAAGGCGCCGGCGAAGGACGGCTGTGCTCGCTCGCCGACATGTATGCCGGTGCTCCCGGTGCGTTCACATTCCGCAAAGGTGCGTGGCGCGATGCTTCTTTCGGGGGCAGAGTGGAGGGGCGTCCGGACACGATTGTTGTCGATTGGGTTTTCCGGACAGGTTTCCGTGGCGACTGGGGCGGCGGTACCGGATGGACGGGGCAACCTGTCTTTGTCGAGTGGCCGGACTCGTGTGTGAGCTCCTTTAAGGACGCCGGTCTGCCGCTTGCCGGTTTCGGAAAGAAAGAAATCATTGCCGGCGGTCTTGACGGACATATATATTTCATTAATTTCGAGACTGGCAGGTCTTCGCGCGACACGTTATCTGTCTGCAATCCTGTCAAGGGCAGTGTGTCGCTCGACCCGACCATGAACGGGAATCTGTATGTAGGCGACGGCATTCCCGAAGAGCGTCCCTTCGGCGCTCGCGTCGTCGACCTGCGGCGTCATGAGGTGACGGATGTCTTCGGCAAGGATCCGAAGGCTATGCGTGGCTGGGGCGCCTACGATGCGTCGGCACTGCGTGTGGGGCAGTTTCTGTTCCGTCCGGCAGAGAACGGCGGTATATATAAGTTTGCTGTCGACCGCGGCGCATTGCGGCTCCACTCGGTGCTGCGCTATACATTCCAAGGCGTTGCTCCGGGAATAGAATCGTCAATGGCAGCATATCTTAATTACGGTTATGTGGGTGACAATCACGGCAACATCATCTGCGTCAATCTCGACACGATGATTCCCGTGTGGCGCTATTTCCTCGGCGACGACACCGACGCCACTCCTGTCGTCCAGGAAGAGGAGGGCAGACCGGTGCTGTATGTGGCGTGCGAGGTCGACCGTACCGACGGCGACAGCGCTGTGGCGCGTCTTGCAAAGCTCGATGCCGTCAGCGGCGATGAGATATGGCTTCACTGCTCGCCGGCGCGCATGGCGGTGGAGGACGACAAGCATTTCGACGGCGGCTATTATGCTACTCCGCTGCCCGGCGGGGGCGACTGCGCCCATCTTCTTTTTGTGAGCCGTGTGCTCAACAGCGACGGGCAGCGAGATGGCGTCATAGCGGCAATCGACCGCCAGACCGGCCGCGAGGTCTATGCCACGCCGATGAGGCGCTACGGATGGTCGTCGCCCGTGGGCTTTCTCAACGATGACGGTGAGATGTATGTCTTCGCCGCTGACTGCTGGGGATATGTATACCTCATCGAGGGACGCACGGGGAAGATTATATTCAGCCGCAGGGTAGGCGATAATTTCGAGTCGTCGCCTGTCGTGTCGGGTAATTCGGTCGTCGTGGGGTCGCGCGGCGATAAAATATTTAAAATGAGCATCCTGTGAAGAAACTGTCTGTCGTGCTGTTCCTCGCCTGCTGTGCTGCCGCTGCGCTGGCGGCAGATCTTGTTTCACGGACGGGAGCGGTGAAGGACGCTTATAATTTCTGGTTCTATATTCCGGACAGCATAGCCGCGTGGAAGAAGGCTCCGGCGGCGCATGCCGGTGCCGAGCCTGCCGACAGTATGGTCGCCTGTCTTGTCGACAGCATAGGGCACTTCATTCCCTCGCCTAAGCCGCTGATTGTCTTTCTGCATGGCGCGAGCCTGTGCGGCAGAAATCTCGACCGTGTTCTCACCTATGGCACAATCGACGCTATAGAGATGGGCTACCGGCCGGACGCGTATGTCCTTGCGCCGCACAATCCCGGGGGCGCCTGGAGCCCGAAGAAGATAATGAAGCTTATCCGCTGGGCGCAGGATAATTATAACGTCGACAGCACGCGTGTCTACGCCATCGGCATGAGCCTCGGCGGCTACGGCACTCTCGACCTCGCCGCCGCATATCCCGACAGGATAGCCGCTGCCGTGGCGCTGTGCGGAGGGGCGACGGCAAGCAACCTCGACGCTCTCAACGCAGTGCCGCTGTGGATAATGCACGGAACTGCCGACCGCGCCGTAGCCGTGGCGCAGAGCGACCGCGTTGTCGCCGCCATGCGCGGCGGTCAGGGAGAAACACCGCGCCTGATCTTCGACCGCATCAGCGGTATGAACCATTCCGGTCTTGCCCGCGTGCTCTATCTTCCCCAGACCTACGACTGGCTGCTCGCCCATTCGCTCCTCGATGTGCGCCGCCCTGTGCGCGAGGCGGCCTACGACCCCTCGTCGGGCGTTCTCTCGGGGGCATACAAGTCGTACCGCGGAGCGGTCAGACCGGGATTTGTCAAAAAAACGAAAAAGAAAAAGAGCTCCCGCCGCCGCCGTCGCCGCTGACTATCTGCTGTCGCCGGCCCATCCTCCGCCGAGAGCCTTGTAGAGAGTTATCAGGGCGAGGCACTGGTCGCGCACGGCGTTGCTCATCGAAATCTGCGCGTCGAAGAAGCGCCGCTGCGCATCGAGAACGTCGATATAGTTGATGGCTCCGCCGCTGTACTGGCGGTATGCCAGCAGCACATATGCTTCGGCGGAACCGAGCAGTTCGCGCCGAAGGGCGCATGTTCGGTTCATATTCCTGAGCGCGGTGGCGGCGTTGTCGACTTCGTGGAATGCTGTCAGCACAGTTTTTTCGTATCCTAACCGTGCCTGCTCGTAGGCGGCAATTTTAGCTTTGTAGCGCCGTTTGTTTCTTCCGAAATCGAACACCGTTCCGGCCACTGAGCCTATGACATATGAAAACGGAGCCTTGAAAAACTCCTGCAGTCCGTCCTGCTCCCATCCGCCGGTGAGGGCAATGCGGAGGCGCGGAAAGCGGTCGGCGTATGCCACTCCCACTTCTGCGAGTGCTCCCCTGAGCCGGGCTTCCGCCGCCTGTATGTCGGGGCGCCTCTGCATGAGCTGCGAAGGAAGCCCCACGGGCAGACTGTCGGGCAGCGAGTCGCGCAGCATGATGCCTCCGCGCTGTATGTCCTCGCCCGGGAAACGCCCCATCAGGAGGGCAATGGCGTTTTTCTGCACGTCGATGCGGCTTTCGATTCCGGGAATGAGCGCCGCCGTGGTGGCATATTCGACTTCTGCCTGGCGGTATACCGTTTCGGGCGTGAGACCGCCTTCGAAGCGCAGTTTCGCTTTTTCGAGATTCTCTTTGCGCGTGAAAAGCGTCCGGCGTGCAATCTGCAGCTCGTTGTCGAGGGCTATCAGGCGGAAATATGCCGATGCGGCTTCTGCTATGAGCGTGATGCGCATGGCGCGTTCCTGCCATACGGTAGCGCGGAAATCGGCATCCCCCTTGCGGCGCGCCCAGCGCAGCCCGCCCCACAGGTCGGCTTCCCATGCGAGGGTGGCTTTCAGTCCGTATTCCGGATCGTCGGTATGCCCCTTGCTGCGGTAGTCGTTCGTCTCATTGCCGGCATAGGTCTGTGCGGTGAGCGTAGGGCAGTAGTTCGACGCTGTCAGCCGGTAGAGTTCCCTGAGCTCCTCGATTCTGGCTCCGGCAGCAAGGATGTCGCGGTTGTGGCTGAGTGTTTCCCTGATTATGCCGACCAGCTGCGGGTCGGTGAAAAATTCCATCCATACAATATCCGCCGCCGTAAGCGAGTCGGTGCTGTTTCCGTCGATTTGCGACGGAAGGTCGAGCTGCGGCGGTGTGCAGCGGCGCACTCCCGAACAGGAGGTGAGCGCGAGAGCCGCGGTGAGGGCTATGAGACAGTATTTCACTTTCATTTTCTTGCAAATTTTTTTCTTGCCTTGTCGATTGCCACGAAAAAGAACGGAACGAAGACGATGCCGGCGGTCACAGCCATGAGCATACCGAAGAAAACGCCGGTGCCGATGTCGCGCCTTGCGGCAGAGCCGGGTCCGGCGGCGAACACCAGCGGCAGCAGACCTAGCATGAATGCCAGCGACGTCATCATCAGCGGGCGGAAACGCAGACGGGCGGCAGTGGCGGCGGCATGGACAGCGTCGGCGCCCTTGTCGGTTTCTTCCTTGGCGAATTCCACGATCAGAATGGCGTTCTTTGCCACAAGACCGACAAGCATCACAAGTCCTATCTGGAAGTATATGTTGTTTTCGAGTCCGCAGACAATGATTCCGAGATAAGCGCCTACACCGGCGACAGGAAGCGAGAGGATGACGGCAAGCGGCACGCTCCAGCTCTCGTAGAGAGCGGCGAGGAAGAGGAAGACAAAGAGGAAGGCAAGCCCCAGGACAAGCCCGGTGTTACCGTTGCTGTGCTTCTGCTGGTAGGAAAGCCCCGCCCAGTCGACTCCTATGTTGTCGGGCAGATGTTCTTCAACGATTTCCTCGAGTTTGTCCATCGCCTCTCCGGTGCTGTAGCCGTGTGCCGCTTCGCCGCTGATTGTGGCGGCATTGAACATGTTGAACCGGCTGATCGTGCCCGGTCCGGAAGTGTAATGTGTGGTGCCGAGCGATGTCACCGGCACCATGGCGCCGTTTTTGCCGCGGACGAAGAACAGGCTCAGATCGCCGCGGTTGGCGCGGTAGGGCGCCTCTGCCTGAATGTAGACGCGGTAGATGCGGTTGAACATGTTGAAATCGTTGACATATACCGAACCGGTGAAGGCTTTCATGGTCGAGAATATATCGCTCATGGGTATGCCCTGCAGTTTGGCTTTGTCGCGGTCGACATCGAAGAAAAGCTGAGGTATGTCGGACTGTAGCGTCGTCGACAGTCCGGCGAATTCCGGACATTGCGAAGCGTAGTATCTGAGAGTGTCGACAGCGGCGGCAAGTGCGTCGTAGGACGCGTCGCCACGCGCTTCAAGCACCATCTGGAAACCTCCGGAGGTGCCCAGACCCGGAATGATTGCGGGCGTGAAGAAATAGATCTGCGCTTCGGGGTACTGCCTGAGCTCCGCTTCCACGCGCGAGCGCAGTTCGGCGAGCGAGCCTGAGCTTCTCTCACCCGACGGGCGCAATATGACGGTGAGCGTGGCGTGCGCCTGGTTTGTGCCGGTGCGCGGCGAAGAGCCGGTGACATTCTGTACATACTCAACGTCCTTGTCGGCACGGAGAAAGGCAATAGCGCGGTCGGTCACCTCGCGCGTGCGCTCTATCGTGGCGCCTTCGGGAAGTTCAAGCTCGACGGTGAAATACCCCTGGTCTTCAGGCGACATAAAGCTTGTCGGAACAAGCATGTTGGCTACGTAGATGAATACCAGCGCCATGCCGAAAGCAGCCCAGACGCGGCGCGGACGACGCAGGGCGGCACGGACGGCGCGTCCGTAGATACGGTTGCCGCGCAGGATGGTCAGGTTGATTATCTTGAAGAACCGCCGTTTGTTGCGGTGGTCGGCGGGTCGCAGCAGACGCGAGCACATCACAGGCGACAGTGTCAGGGCTACGACGGTAGATATAATCACCGATACGGCTATCGTCACAGTGAACTGCCGGAAGAGCTGCCCCGTTATGCCGGGCAGAAAGCTGACAGGTACGAATACGGCGCAAAGCACAAGACTCATGGCGATGAGCGCGCTGCCGAGTCCGTTCATGGCGCGTCGGGTGGCTTCCATGGCGTCGACGTGGTCTTTTTCCATGATGCGGTCGACGTTTTCCACAACAACGATGGCATCGTCGACAACAATGCCTATTGCGAGAATGAGACCTAAGAGGGTCAGAAGGTTGAGGGAAAATCCGAAAACAAGCATCACCCCGAAGGTGCCTATGAGCGAGATTGGAACTGCGATGACAGGAATGAGCGTCGCCCGCCAGCTCTGCAGCGACAGGAAAACGACAAGTATCACCAGAAGCAGCGCCTCGAAGAATGTGCGGTAGACATGATGGATGGATTCGGAGATATATGTCGTCATGTCGAAGGGAATTTCGTATGTTATGCCTTCGGGGAAGGTCTCTCCGATTTCCTCCATTGTCTTTTTTACCTGCGCCGCCACATCTATGGCGTTTTCACCAGGCAGCATGTTGATTTCGAGTATTGCGGCGTTGCCTCCGTTGATGCCGCTCTCTGTGGAGTAGCTTGACGCTTCGAGCGAGACGCGTGCCACGTCGCGCAGGCGGATGATGGAACCGTTGGTGTTGGCGCGCACGACAATGTCTTCAAATTCTGTCTGCGACGACAGGCGTCCGCGTGCGATGATAGGCACCGTCAGGTCTATGCCCGTCATGGGCGCCTGTCCCAGCACTCCCGCCGCCGATTCGCGGTTCTGGTCGCGGAGGGCATTCTGGATGTCCTGTACGGTGAGTCCGAGGTCGGCAAGTTTGTCGGGCTGAACGAAAATCTGCATGGCGTAGTAGCGGCTGCCGACGTTACGTATGCTTCCGACACCCGGAACGCGCCGCAGAAGATCGAGGACGTTCAGGGTTGCGAAGTTGCTCAGATATATCTCGTCGTATTTCGGGTCGTTCGACATGAGTGCGATTGTCATCAGCTTGTTGGCTGTTTCTTTTTCGACGCTTATGCCGTTCTGAACGACCTCCGACGGCAGTCGCGACTCCGCTTTCTTGACGCGGTTCTGGATGTCGACGGCGGCAAGTTCGGGGTCGACGTCGACATCGAAGGTCACCAGGGCGGTGAAGCCGCCTGAGTTGGAACTGCTGCTCGACATGTATATCATACCGGGCGTTCCGTTAAGTTCCTGTTCGATAGGCGTAGCGACAGCCTGCGTCACTGTCATGGCGTCGGCGCCGGGGTACGAGGCGGACACCTTCACTACCGGCGGCACGATGCGCGGATACTGGTCGACGGGCAGCATCACCAGACCGATAATGCCGAGAATCACTATCACTATGGATATGACAATGGCGAAAACCGGATGATCGAGGAAGAAGTTTCTTTTCATTTGCCGACGGTGCTTGTGGAGTCAGGCATAGCGGTGACAGGGCTCACTTTCATGCCGTGACGCAGTTTATGGAATCCTTCTGTAACAATGTTCTCTCCGGGCGACAGTCCGCGTTCGATGACTATGTCGTTGTCAGTCTCCGGTCCTGTTTCGACGAAGCGTCGCTCCACAATGCTGTCGGGGCGCACAACGTATATATATGCTCCGCCACGCTCTATCTCGAGGGCTTTGGCAGGTACTTTGACGGCATTGGTGCGTATGTCTTTGAGAACGCGCACGCGTGTGAATTCGCCGGGAAGAAGCACATGATCGGGATTTGGCATCTCCGCGCGGACGGAGAACGTTCCGGTTGTGGGATCTACCTGCGGCGAGGCGAAATCGACGATACCTTTGAACGGATATTCCGAACCGTCGGCAAGTGTCACGGTGACGTAAGGATCCCATTTGCGCGATTCGTTTTTCTGACCGATGTTCACGTTCCGGTTCTTGCTGTTGAGATAGTCGAGTGCTGTCATGGAGAAATCGACAAGCACGGTGTCGCTCTTGACGACCGTTGCGAGCAGCGACTGACCGCCCGGACCGACGAGTGTGCCGATGTCGGCGACTCGCTCGCTCACATATCCTGAAATGGGGCTTGTCACAGTGGTATAGCTCAGCACAAGTTCTGCCTGAGTGAGGTCGGCGGCGGCGACGGATTCTTCAGCGCGGGCGCTCTTGTATGCCGCTTCGGCATTGTCGAGGTCGAGCTGCGATGCAGCGTTCTGCTCGTACAGCGGTCTTATGCGTGCGAGGTCGCGCTCTGCTTTCATGGCATTTGCGCGGGCTTTGTTGAGCTGTGCTCTTGCTTTCTCGGCGAGCGCGCGATATACACGGCTGTCGATGAGGAACATCGTCTGTCCCTTGTCGATGTGCGTTCCTTCTTCGAAAAACATTTTTTCGAGATAGCCTTCGACGCGGGCACGCACTTCTACAAACTGCTGGGCGCGTATGCGACCCGCATATTCGCCGTAGATGCTGACGTCGGATGTGGTGACAGGACTTGTCTCTACAACAGTAAGCTGCTGGACAGCAGGCCGGCGGTGAAAGATAAGCCATAAAACTATTGCGGCAACGGCAATTGCGGCGACGGTAACCGCGGCGGTCCTGCTTTTCTTCGTTTTTAGAATATTATACGGAAGTGCTTTCATAACAATGAATTTTCCGGTGTGATGAATATGTTGACAGACTATAAACAACCGAAGAGAAGCTATGGTGCGATGTGCATGTAAAAAAAATTCACCCAGACCGTCGTGCGGGCTGGGGGAATATGGGAGAAATGCCTGGTGTCAGCGGGCAAGAATGAGGGCGCTGACAGGCGCCACTACGGTTTTGCCGCCTTTGCTTATGCCGAGACCGTCGGCGCGGAGTTTGCCGTCGTCGGCGATGACTGTCCAGTCGCCTTTAGGAATCTTTGCCTCGTAGGGCTTGTCCGAGCCGTTGAATATGAGTTTTATCTCCTTCCATTCGTCGCCGTTGGCATGGTTGCGGATGGAATAGGATATGACGTTGGGTTCCGATACCTTGTCGAAGACGATGTTGCGGGCGATGTCGGCGGCTGACGTCATGCGGAAGGCAGGATGCGCCTTGCGGAGGGCGATGAGCTCGCGGTAGTAGTCGAACTGTTCGCGGTTGGTGTGTTTGAGCGACCAGTCGATAGCGTTGATGGAGTCGGGCGACTTGTACGAGTTGTGGACGCCTTTCTTGTCGCGGAACACTTCTTCGCCGGCGAACATGAACGGTGTGCCCTGCGAGGTGAATACGATGGTCTGTGCGAGCCGTGCGGCGCGCTGACGCTCGGCTTCGGTGCTCCCGGGCATGGAGGCGGCGAGTTTGTCGGTGAGAGTCAGGTCGTCGTGGCACGATACATAGTTGATGATTTCTGTCGGGGAGCCCGCGTAGGCGAACTTGGAGTTGTTTCCCTTGGAATAGTCGACCTGCGGGTGCGCCGTCGATGCCACGATTCCGATTTTGACAGTCTCTTCGTTGCCTGGTTTGCCGGTAGCGAATCCGCGGTCGGCAGCGTTGGAGTAATGTCCTTTGATGGCGTCGCGTATGTCATCGGAAAAGACGGCGATGCCTTCCATCTTGTCGACGTTCTCTTTGAGTGCTCTCCGCTCGGCGGGCAGAGGCGAATCGCCGGCGGTCCATCCCTCACCGTAGATGATGATGTCGGGGTTTATCTTGCGCAATTCTTCGGCGACACGGTTCATGGTCTCAATGTCGTGGATAGCCATGAGGTCGAAGCGGAACCCGTCGATATGGTATTCCTTAGCCCAGTATTTCACGGAGTTGACAATGAAGTCGCTCATCATCTTCCTTTCCGAGGCAGTTTCGTTGCCGCAGCCTGAGGCGTCGCTGTAGCTGCCGTCGGGGCGGTGACGGTAGAAATATCCGGGTGCGGTGAGAGAGAAGTTGCTTTTGTCGTTGTCGGCGGTGTGGTTGTAGACAACGTCCATGATGACGCCTATTCCGGCGTCATGGAGAGCCTTCACCATCTTCTTCATCTCGCGGACTCGTGCCGACGGGTCGGCGGGGTCGGTGGAGTAGGAACCTTCGGGTGTGTTGTAGTTGTAGGGGTCGTAGCCCCAGTTGTACTGATTGGCTGGCAGGTTGCTTTCGTCGACGGAGTTATAGTCGTACGAGGGCAGGATGTGCACGTGCGTCACGCCGAGCTCCTTGAGGTGGTCGATGCCAGTGCGCTCGCCTTCCGGGCTTGTTGTGGAAGGTTCCGTGAGTGCGAGAAATTTGCCCTTATGCACTATGCCGGAGCTGGGATGCACGCTGAAATCGCGGTGGTGCATCTCGTAGATGACGGCGTCGGTGATGTTCGGTGTATGAGGTCCTTTGTCGGCAGCCCATCCTTCGGGGTCGGTGGCGGCGAAGTCTATTATGGCGGCGCGGTGTCCGTTAGTGCCCGTTGCCCTAGCCCATATTCCCGGCGTGGGGTCGAGCGTCTTGCCACCGATGGTGACGGTGAAAGTGTAGAATTTGCCGTATAGCTTCTCCGGTACGTTGGCGCGCCATGTGCCGTCCGTGGAGCGTGTCATGGCAATGGTCTGCACGGGTGCGGTGTTGCGGTCGGTGTCGTAGATCTGCACGCTGACGGCATCGGCATCGGGCGACCAGAGGGTGAAGTGCGTTCCTGCATTGTCGACGGCGAGTTCGAGATCGTCGCCGCTGTAGACGGGCCAGGTGTCGTATCGCTCATCCATGGTGGTCTGCGCGAATGATGTTGCCGAGAGCATTACCGCTGCCGGCAGAAGGTAATTTTTTAGTTTCATCGGTATAGTTATGCTTAATCACAAATCTTTCTTTTCTACAAAGTTACGAAAATGTAGACTTATATGCAACACCGCTGGCTCCATTTATGTTTTTTCAACAAAAAACCGCGCCGTTGTTTGCGGCGCGGTTATGTCGTAGCTGTGTGCGGACTGCTTATTCAGCTTTGCCGTTGGAGCCGAGTACGTTGACAATTTTGTGGCGATAGAGTTTCTCCATGTTGTCGCGGGCCGGACCGAGGTATTTGCGGGGGTCGAACTCACCGGGCTTCTCTGCGAATACGCGGCGTACGGCTGCTGTCATGGCAAGACGGCTGTCGGAGTCGATGTTGATTTTGCAAACGGCGCTCTTGGCTGCTTTGCGGAGCTGCTCTTCGGGGATACCGATAGCATCGGGAAGTTTGCCGCCGAACATGTTGATGGTGTCGACTTCTTCCTGGGGAACAGACGATGAGCCGTGGAGAACAATGGGGAATCCGGGAAGTTTTTCCATAACTGCGTCGAGGACGTCGAATGCCAGCGGCGGGGGAACGAGCTTGCCTTCGGCGTTGCGTGTGCACTGTGCGGGAGTGAACTTGTATGCGCCGTGCGATGTGCCGATGGAGATAGCGAGGGAGTCGCAGCCTGTGCGGGTTGCGAAGTCGATAACTTCTTCGGGGTCGGTGTAGGTGTGGTGGTCGGACGATACTTCGTCTTCAACGCCGGCGAGAACGCCGAGTTCGCCTTCTACTGTTACGTCGAACTGGTGAGCGTAGTCAACAACCTGCTTTGTGAGGGCGACGTTCTCCTCATAGGGGAGGTGGCTGCCGTCGATCATGACGCTGGAGAAACCGAAGTCGATGCAGCTCTTGCAGAGTTCGAAGCTGTCGCCGTGGTCGAGGTGGAGGACAATCTGAGGATGCTCCCATCCAAGTTCTTTGGCATATTCAACAGCGCCCTGAGCCATGTAGCGGAGCAGGGTAGCGTTGGCATAGTTGCGTGCGCCTTTGGAAACCTGAAGGATGACGGGTGATTTTTCTGTTGCAGCGGCCTTGATGATAGCCTGAAGCTGCTCCATATTGTTGAAGTTGAATGCGGGAACTGCGTAGCCGCCTTCGATGGCCTTCTTGAACATCTCGCGGGTGTTGACGAGGCCGAGGTCTTTGTAGTTTACCATATATATTTAGTTTATAATAGGTTGTCTGTGTCGGGAAGTGACATTTATTTCGGCTGCAAATTTAGCTATTTTCGTTCGAAAACGCAAAAATCCAGACCGTTGAGTTCGCCGTGCGGATTAAAAAAAGAGTTAAACGGGTCAGTAGGAGAGTACGTTTTTGCGTGAAGCGTCGATTTTGAGGAGGATGAACAGCAGGATTGTGAATCCCCACAGCGAAGAGCCGCCGTAG
Organism: uncultured Porphyromonadaceae bacterium; assembly: GCA_900555715.1. Taxonomy (GTDB): domain Bacteria; phylum Bacteroidota; class Bacteroidia; order Bacteroidales; family Muribaculaceae; genus CAG-873. The sequence goes on from USMC01000018.1 coordinate 39,057, forward strand.
CTGAAGAACGGCAGCGGGATGCCTATGACAGGGCACAGACCGATGACCATGCCTATGTTGATGCAGAAATGGAAGATGAAATATGAGGCGACGCAGTAGGCGTAGACGCGTCCGAATGTGCTCGGCTGCCGTTCGCCTATTTTCAGGACTCTGAGGATTATGCCGAGGAAGAGCAGGGTGACGAGCATCGAGCCTACGAATCCTTCCTCTTCGCCTATGGTGCAGAAGATGAAGTCGGTGTGCTGTTCCGGAACGTATTTGAGCTTCGTCTGTGTGCCGTTGAGGAAGCCTTTGCCGAAGAAGCCTCCGGAGCCTATGGCTATCTTCGACTGATTGACGTTGTAGCCGGCGTTGCGGAGGTCTTCCACTATGCCGAGAGCCACCTGAATGCGCAGCTTCTGGTGATACTTCAGGTTGTCGAACACGGCGCCGACAGAGAAAAGGAATGTAAGTGCTAAGAGCGCTGTGGCGCACGTCACGTAGAGCTTCGGACGGCGGTAGCGTATCGCCTCTATGGCGGCGTAGATGCAGGCGGCGGCGATGGCGGCGATGTTGATGATAAGTCCTGGCACACCGACGCCGCAGAGCGACAGTACAGCCTCGATAATGCCGATGGCGATGAAGCCCAACAGGAGGTTGCGCCCTGTCTCAAGGCACCGCGCGTGGATTGCCGTCATGCCAACCATGACAGCCTGGATGAGCAGGAGAACGGCGAATGTGCCCGTCTCCATGCCCATGACGGTGCTTTCGGTGTATTTGATGGCAACGACGAATATCACGACAGAGAACAGTGCGGCGAAGAGCACAAGACCGCTCATGCCTTCGCGGTAGAGCACGAAGAAGAGTGCCAGGAAGGTGAGCGCCGAGCCAGTTTCGTTCTGCAGCAGGATAAGGACTATCGGGATGAAGATGATGATGAGCGCACGGAAATAGTTGGAGGCCTTGGCGTTGAGGTCGAAATGATAGCTGCTGAAAAGTTTGGCGAGCGCCAGCGCCGTAGCGAACTTGGCAAACTCGGCAGGCTGGAGGCTTACTGGACCCAATTTAAGCCATGAGTGCGAACCTTTGATGTCGGGCGCTATGACGGGCGTTATGGCAAGCAGAATCACCAGTACCACATATATAGGGTATGCGTATGTCTCGTACATGCGTGTGTCGACAAGCAGGAGGATGATGCCAATACCGAACGAGAGCAGAATCCAGCGGAGCTGCTTGCCAGAAAATTCGTCGAACGACAGCATGCTGGCATTGTCGAAATCGTAGCTGGCGGCGTATATGCTCACCATGCCGGCGAACACCATGATGATGTATATCGCTATTGTCGCCCAGTCGAGATTGCGGAAAGTCGACGCGGCGTCATTTCTTCTTTGGAGCGGCATAGTATATTCTGGCGTTTAGCATTTGTTCTTCCATCGGTTTGCGTTCGGGCGCGATAGTTCCTTTGAGATATTTTTCCATGACGAGGCTGCCGATAGGCACGCCGTAGGTGGCGCCCCAGCCTCCGTTCTCAACGTAGACTGCCACGGCAATCTGCGGGTCGTGGTATGGCGCGAAGCCCATGAAGGCGGAGTGATCGTTGCCGTGAGGGTTCTGGGCGGTGCCGGTCTTGCCGCATACTTCTATTCCGGGTATGGCGGCACGGCGGCATGTGCCGCCGGTCACTGCCATGCGCATGCCTTCGGCAACGTCCTCGTAGTAGTGGCTCTCGATGGACGGGCGATGGACCTCGAGCATATTTTCCGGAAGGACTGTGTCCTGTATTTCCTTGACAACGTGCGGAGTAATGAAATATCCGCGGTTGGCGATGGTGGCGCCGAGGTTGGCAATCTGGAGCGGCGTGGAGAGAATCTCGCCCTGACCGATGGATACTGAGATGATGGTGTTGGCGCTCCAGCGTCCTTCCTTATAGAATTTGTCGTAGAACTTTGCATTCGGGATGAAGCCTCGTGTCTCGCCCGGCAGGTCGATGCCTACTTTGTAGCCATAGCCCATGGAGACAAGATGGTTTTTCCATATCTCGAATGCCTGCGCGGAGCTGCCGTATTTGCTGCGCCGGTCGATCATAGCCTTGAATCCCCAGCAGAAATAGGCGTTGCACGATGTCTGTAGCGCCGGCTTGAGCGGCAACGGCGACGGATGGGCGTGGCAGCCCACGCGCAGACCGCCGTTGATATATCCGTGCGAGCAGGGATATGTCGTGCCTGTGGTGATGATTCCTTCCTGAAGAAGAATGAGAGCCTGCGTGGGCTTGAAGGTAGAGCCGGGAGGATAGGATGCCATGATGGCACGGTCGTAGAGCGGCCACGACTGGTCCTGGACGAGCTTGCGGTAGTTCTCGCCGCGCTGGCGTCCGACGAGCAGGGTAGGATCGTAATTGGGCATCGACACCATGCACAGCACTTCGCCCGTCTTCGGCTCTATTGCCACGACGGCGCCGCGCTTGCCCACCATGAGCGACTCGGCATACTGCTGCAGACGGATGTCAAGACTCAGTTTCAGGTCGCGCCCCGATATTGGCTCGACGTCGTGCGCTCCGTCCTCATATCGTCCCTGTATGCGCCCGTGTGCGTCGCGGATGAGAATTTCCACGCCTTTGACGCCGCGCAGATAAGGTTCGTAGCTCTTTTCCACTCCAAGGTCGCCGGTGTAGTCTCCGGAAGCGTAATAGTCGTCGCGTTCAATGTCGTCGCGCGACACTTCGCGGATGTTTCCCAGAACGTTGGCGGCTGTAGGATGGTTGTACTGGCGCAGGATACGTTTCTGGATAAAGAAGCCGGGAAAACGGTAGAGTTTTTCCTGCAGGCGTCCGTAGTCTTGCGCCGTGAGTTGCGACATAAGTCGCTGGGGAGTATATGACGAATAACCCGGGTTGGAACGTTTGTCCTTCATTGCAGCGAGGCGTTTGTCGAACTGTTCGCGGGTTATGTTGAGTGTGTTGCAGAAATCGAGGGTGTCGAAGGGTTCGACGTCGCGGGGAATCATCATCACATCGTACGCCGGCTGATTGAAGACGACAAGTTCGCCGTTACGGTCGTAGATGAGTCCGCGGCTGGGGTATACTGTTTTCTTGAGGAAGGCATTCGAATCGGCGCTCGCCTTGTATTTGTCATCGTTGATCTGCAGGTCGAACAGACGGATGAGAAATATGAAAGCGATGAGCACGACGAAACCGCCGATGACGTATTTGCGCTTCTCTAAGTTGTAATTTTTTCTCAATTTGGTGTGTCGGATATTATTATACACCCTCTCATGCCTCTGCGGCACGTCCGAAGAGGCTGTCGATGGCGTAGAGGAGAACAAAAGTGTATGCCGTCGAGGCAAAGATGCGGAGGAGGAGCAGACGGATGTTGAATATCTGGAATGCCTCGATAGTGAAAAGCATCAGGCAGTAGATGAACACCATCGTGAGCAGGAACTTCATAAATGCCGAATGACCCATCGTGCGCGACGACGGCGAACGGCCGCCGAGGTCGTCGTCCATGGAGACATACAGATGGAACAGCCTGCGACGCGAAAATGCAAGCACTGTGCAGCAGAGCGAGTTGACTCCCGGAGTGTCGCACAATATGTCAAGCGCGAAACCGCTGAGAAAACTCAGAGCCATCGTTGTGTTCGGTCCCAGACTCATCGGAAGGATTACTATGAGATAGAGGAACACCAGCGGAACAGCCACGTTGAAGATTACAAGGTGGTTGAAAACTATCGCCTGCAGCGGTATGAGCAGCAGGAAGACGATGGCGAAGCGTACTGCGAATTTAGTCATGATTCCTAATTTCCGAACAGGTTCTTTTTATCGTCTTTTTCCTCTCCGGCAGTGAGCGTGTGGCTTTCGTCGGCATTGTTGTTACGGACAACCTGGACGTTGCCGAGGGTGGTAAAGTCGGTCAGCAGACGTACGCGAAGCTTGAAGAAGTTCTGAGTGCGGTCGGTGCTGTCGTCGAGAATCACCGCTACGGGTAGTCCCGCAGGGAATACAGCCGAATAACCGCTGGTGACGATGGTGTCGCCGACGGAGAACACGGCATGGCGTGGCAGTTCCTCAAGAGTAGCTTCATAGGGGTTGTCGCCGTCCCAGACGAGCGAGCCGAAATAGTCGCTTCGCTTGATGCTGCACGACAGGCGGAAATGTGGGTTCAGGAGAGAGATTACCCTTGCCGAATGCTCGCCGACATTGCTGACGATACCTACAACGCCGTTGCGGTCGACAACCCCGAGTTCGGGCTTGATTCCGTCGGCGCGACCTTTGTTGATGGTGATGTAGTTGTACGGCCGGGCGACGCTGTTGCTTATGACGTGCGCCACGATGAATTCGAAGGGCGGAACGCCCGGATCAACTACAAGTGTGTCGCGGTAGCCCTGTTCGGTCATAAGCTCTATGCGCTGGTTGAGCCGGACGATTTCCGATTCGAGAGCGGCGTTGCGGCGGTTAAGATCCTCGTTGATTTCGTGCAGGTCGAAATATGATGTCACCTCGTTGGCGCTCTTGTAGATCGTCGACGCAACCTTGCCGGCAGATGTCAGGTAGACATGCTGCCGGTATGGGTCGCTGCGGAACAGCAACATGCAGCTCACGCTCACCAGAAAGATGAACACAAGCCACTTGCTGTGCCTGACGATGAATGAGATAAGCTCGCCCATTGCCTGCTTCCGCCTCGCCTATCGGATGAGGAAGGAGAAACGGTGGATGTTCTTGAGGGCGACGCCGGTACCTTTGGCTACGCAGAGCAGCGGGTCTTCGGCGACGTGGAACTGAATGCCGATCTTGTCGATGAGTCGTTTGTCGAGACCGCGGAGCAGGGCGCCGCCGCCGGCAAGCCAGATACCGTTGCGGACGATGTCGGCGTAGAGTTCCGGCGGAGTCTGCTCAAGGGCGCTGAGAACAGCTGCCTCGATTTTCGAGATGGTTTTTTCGATGCAGTGGCATATTTCCTGATAGCTCACAGGCACCTCCAGAGGCAGCGATGTCATAAGGTTGGGACCGTGGACAACGTAGTCGTCTGGCGGATTGTCGAGTTCGGTGAGCGCTGAGCCGACGTGCATCTTGATCTGTTCGGCAGTGCGGACGCCGACCTTGATGTTGTGGGCGCGGCGCATGTGGTTGAGAATATCGTCGGTGAGGTCGTCGCCGGCAACCTGAATGCTTTTGTTGCTGACGATGCCGCCGAGCGAGATGACGGCGATTTCCGTTGTGCCGCCGCCTATGTCGACAATCATATTGCCCTGAGGAGCTTCGACATCGAGTCCGATGCCGAGAGCCGCTGCCATAGGTTCATGAATCATGTAAACGTCGCGTCCGTCGGCATGTTCCGACGAGTCACGGACGGCGCGTACTTCGACTTCGGAAGCGCCGGAGGGAATGCCGACGACCATGCGCAGCGACGGCGAGAACCAGTTGTTCTTCGTGCTGGCTTTCTTCACCAGTCCGCGTATCATCAGTTCGGCGGCATTGAAGTCGGCGATGACACCCTTGCGCAGAGGGCGAACTGTGCGGATGCCGACGTGACCTTTGCCTTCCATCTGGTGCGCTTCGTTGCCGACGGCGATGAGTTTGTCGGTGCGTGCATCGAGGGCGACGATGGACGGCTCGTTGATAACGATTTTATCGTTATGGATTATAATCGTATTGGCTGTGCCAAGGTCGATGGCGATTTCTTTTGTAAGAGAGAATAGTCTCATTTATTCGTTGTTAAATTGGAGAGTAGTCGTAATTAATGGCGGAAATGGCGGAAACCGGTCATTACCATTGTCATGCCGTTTTCCTGGCAGTACTTCACCGAGTCGGTGTCGCGGATGGAGCCGCCGGGCTGGATGACGTTGTCGATGCCTTCGCTGTGCGCTATCTCGACGCAGTCGGCGAAGGGGAAGAAAGCGTCAGATGCCATAGTGGCGCCTTTGAGGTCGAAGTTGAAGGAGTGGGCTTTCTCGATGGCGTGGCGGAGGGCGTCGACGCGCGATGTCTGTCCTACACCCGATGCGAGGAGCTGACCGTCGCGGGCAAGGACGATGGCGTTGCTCTTGCTGTGCTTGACAAGCTTGTTGGCGAAGAGCATGTCAGCTATCTGCTGCTCGCTGAGGCTGTCGCCGGCGACGAGCTTGAGGTCTTCGGAAGTCTCGTTTTTGGTATCGGTATCCTGAACGAGGACGCCTCCGAGGATGGTGCGAAGACGTTTGCCGGCAGGAGCGGCGGCCTTGCGGCGGAGTACGATGCGGTTTTTCTTCTGGGTCAGGATTGCAAGGGCGTCGTCGCTGTAGTCGGGAGCTATGACAACCTCAAAGAAGATTTTCCCGATTTCGGCAGCTGTCTCGGCTTCAATCTTGCGGTTGCAGATGATTATGCCACCGAATGCCGAAACAGGGTCTCCGGCAAGAGCGTCTGCCCATGCCTGCGCCACAGTGCCGCGGCTGGCACATCCGCAGGCGTTGTTGTGCTTGAGGATGGCGACGGTGGTCTGGTCGAATTCGTCGATGAGCGCGCAGGCGGCGTCGATGTCGAGAAGATTGTTATAGCTGATTTCCTTGCCGTGGAGTTTGTCGAATAGTTTGTCGAAGTCGCCGAAGTAGCTGGCGCTCTGGTGGGGGTTCTCGCCGTAGCGGAGTGCCATGGCGCCGTCGACGGCAACGCGGAGCGACGAAAGCGGGCTGTCCTCCAGAGGTGTCGTGTCGGCGAACCAGTTGTAGATTGCCGTGTCGTAGCCCGACGATACGGCAAAAGCCTCGCGGGCGAGCAGACGGCGCTCTTCAAGAGTTGTCTCGGCACCGTGGGCGTCGAGGATGCCGGCGATGAGCGGATACTGACGCTTGCTTGCCACTATGGCGACGTCGGCGAAATTCTTGGCGGCGGCGCGGATGAGCGATATGCCGCCTATGTCGATTTTCTCTATGATGTCAGCTTCCGATGCACCGGAAGCGACGGTGTCTTCAAACGGATACAGATCAACGATGACAAGGTCGATGGGATCTATTTCGTATTGTGCCGATTCGTGGGCGTCGCTGTCGTTGTCTCGGCGTGCCAGAATGCCACCGAAAATCTTGGGGTGCAGGGTTTTTACACGTCCGCCGAGTATCGAAGGATAGCCTGTAAGATCTTCGACTGCTGTGCATGGATAGCCCAGACCTTCTATGAAAGAGCGTGTGCCGCCGGTAGAGATGAGGCGGACGCCTTCGTTGTGTAGTTTGGTGATAATCGGCTCGAGGTGGTCTTTATGGAAGACCGAGATAAGTGCGCTGCGTATTTTTTTTGTTTGCGACATTGTTATTCCGTCTTTAGTATATTCAGAGTGCAAAATTAGTAAAAAAATGCCATCTGTCGAAATCTCCTGCGCTGAATTATTATTTATTGTGCGGGAATATGATATCTTTTGCCGATTTGAAGTAAAAGAAAGATAAAAGCAGGAAATTATGTCTTCTTATTTGTTAACTTTGTGGAATCAAATTGAAACTTCTATGAAAATCATACGATTGCTGGCGTTTCTGCCTTTTGCGGCTCTTGCAGTTGCCGCCAACGCCGCCGACACAGGAAAGACTTCCTATTCTTTCGCGCAATGCGAAGGTTCGCTGACGCTTTACCCTGCGGAGATTCCCGAAGTGCAGTATCCCGATTCGCTCGAACCGGTATTCATCAATCATGTCGGGCGACATGGTGCGCGCTATCCGTCGTCGTCGGCAAGCTGCATAGCCCTGCGCGGGGCGCTCTCGAAAGCCGACAGCCTCGGAACCATAACACCGCTCGGGCGCCGGCTCGCCGCGCTCAACGAACGTGTCATAACGCTCAGTAACGGCAGGTGGGGAGCGCTCGATTCTGTCGGAGTGCTTGAGCAGCAGGGAATAGCAGCGAGGATGTTCGCTTCATTTACCGATGTTTTCAGCCGCGAGGGGACTGTTCGCGCCATTTCGTCGTATTCGCCGCGTGCGATGATGAGCATGTTTGCTTTCGTCCACCAGCTCGACAGGCTCAACAACCGAAACACGTTCGTCACCAGCACCGGACGCGTCAATTCATATCTGATGCGCCCATTCGATACCGATACCGCTTATCTCGAATTCCGCCAGCAGAAACGATGGCGACCGGCATTCGACCAGTATTTCAATTCTGTATGCCCGACAACGGCAATCCGTCGCGTCCTTGGCGACGGATTCCCTTTCGAAAGCGCAGCTGCCCAGCGCGAACTCGCATTCACGGAGTACCATGTCCTTGCCGGACTGCAGGCAATGGGGCTTCCTTCCGAAATGGACGTTTATTTCAATGCCGACGAGGCAAACAGCCTCTGGAGCTGTTTCAATCTGCGCCAGTATCTCCAGCGGACCGCGACAACAGTCAGCACTGTGCCCGCCGATATTGCAGCCGACCTTGTGATGGATATAATATCGACCACGGATGCATATATCGACGGATCGGATGGCGCTACGTGTGCAGTCCTCCGTTTCGGACACGCCGAGACACTGATGCCGCTGCTGTCATTGCTCCATATCCCCGGTTGCTACTACCTTACGAACTATTTCGACACCGTGGCTGCGCACTGGCGCGATTTCGACGTAGTGCCGATGGCTGCGAATATACAGTTCATCCTTTTCAGGTCGAAGACAAGCGGACGCCATTATATGCGTGTCGACCTCAACGAGCGTCCTGTGCGCCTGCGCAAGGGCGATGACTCCATCTATTTCCCGTGGGGTGAACTCCGGCGCTATCTCACCAACTGTGTGCCGGTCTACGCCCAGTAGTCAGTCCCATGTGTAATTTTTCTGCTTGGCGAACGGCGCGCTCAGACGGTGCGCTATGCGCCGCAGAGGATATGTCGCCGAGTACCATGGCAGTGTCAGAAGCAGACGGCGCGATTTAAGAGCCAGCATGGTCTTGTGCCAGTAATATATATCCATGGCGAACATGGCGATGACAATCACAAGAGCGGCGATAGCCGGAACCATGTTGGGGCAGGAGAGCAGTGCCGCAGCAGCACAGCATACAAGAGCGGCTATCTGTAGCCAGCCTGTGAGGGCGAAGAGTACACGCGGGCGACGCCGTATGTGACGCTCGGTGAACATGCGCCGCAGAGTGCGTTCTTTGAAGATGCGCGGATGGTTGCCGTGGCGCAACCTCACCATCGAATCTTCCGACAGTTCCACGACGGTGTTGTCGCGGCGTGCTATTTCGCTGATGAAAATGTCGTCGTCGCCATAGCAGAGATTAAGCGAGCGCGCAAAACCCTTGTTGCGCATGAATGCCTCACGACGGTAAGCGATGTTGAATTCCGTGCCGCGGAAAGGTTTGCCGGCTATGGCAGCGCTGAGCCAGCGCGTACTGTCGGCTACAGAGTCGAACGCGCGGCTGCGGCTTCCGAACGAATGGTCTTCATCGGGGTCGACGAATGAATAGCCCAGTACTATCTCTGTGTGTCCGTCCTTGTCGAAGGGTGCCATGATGCGGCGCAGCCAAAGGGAAGATACAATATCGACAGCGGTGGTGGTGAGCACGACGATGTCGTAGCGTGCTGCCTTGATGCCGAGGGTAACGCCGAGTTTCTTGCGGCTGAGGTTAACTACACCTTCCGGAGTGAAGGTGAGATAAAGATTGCTGTGTGCCGAACGCAGCATCGACACGGCGTCGCGTACATCGGAGGATTCTCCTTCATTCACCACTATCACCTCAAATGGCGCAGGATAATCCTGAGTCAGTATCTGCCGCAGAATCTCTGTGAGGCTGTCGGCGTCGCCTTGCGAGAAAACGACAACAGAAGCCGGCAGAAAGGCGGCGTCTGGCTTGTCGGAACGTTCTTTGTCGGAACGGCGCCGACAGGCAGCGACGCTCCGCACTCGCATGAGGTATATGGCGAACAGCATTGCCACGCAAATGAAGCCTGCGGCGAGAAGCCACAGCGATATAATGGATATGTCTGGAGATAAATACATCTTTCTTGGCTGAGTTTAGTAATGCAAAATTAGCAAAAAATATTGTCAACCTGGCGTGTTTTCTTTCAATTGTTGTTGAATCATGCCATCAGGACGTCTATATGTCGTATAAGGTTGCGACCTAAAATAGTAGTGTCCGGCGCCACATAAGACCCATTGTCCGCAATGCGCTCAGTCTCGTAAGCAACCGATAGGAATTACTTTCACTCCGTCATCGCGGGTATATGCAATTTCTCCGCCTGTGAGGACAATCAGTAAATTCGGTTCTCGAAGCCTTATCTGTTTTTCTAGCCTATTTTTTTCTGCCACAAGACGTTTGATTTCAAGGAGGTGTTTTGCTCCTTCCTCAATCTCTCTGCTGCCGAGTTTACATTCTATCAGCGCATATCGTCCGTCATCAAGATGTAATACGGCATCTGCTTCTAATCCAAAACGGTCATGATAATATGATAGACGTCCACCTAATGCTTGCGAATAAACCCGCAAGTCCCGGAAACAGAGACACTCAAAGATAAACCCGAATGTATTGAGATCGACTTCCAGACTATCGGGAGATGCACCCAAAGATGCAACGGCAATAGAGGGGTCTACGAAACAACGCTTCTTCCCTGTGCGCATTACCGTCTTGGAACGAATAGCAGGCGACCATGCCTCTATGTCATCTATGACAAACAGTTTCTCCAACGCTCCAACATAATCATCAAACGTTGGTATAGACGTACCTTCCATCTCCTCCGCGATATCTGCAACCATTGAAGTTTTCTTCGCCAGAGTACAGATATTCCGGGCATAGGAACGAAGAATCAGTCGAGCCAATGTGGGATTTCTACGCGTCTTGTCCACTCTTGAAATGTCCTTGTCACAGATTTCATCTACTGCCCGGTTGGTATAAGCCGACAGTAGTATCGAAGACGATTCGGAGAGGGCTTCTTTCACCATTGCAACCAAAGCATACGATGTTTTTCCTGTACCGGGAGGTCCTATTAGCAAAAAGTAGTCATTGGCTTGTTTGGCTTTCAATATTACATCGTTGAGAAATACATTTTCGGTGTTGTAATTTCCATTTAGTTTTTTTGTAGAATCTTTTGTCGGCAAACGTAAATTCAATAATAACTCTTTTCTTTTTTTATCTGCCGATAAAAAGGCAAATAGGGCTTGATAAATCGAAGTATATGAAGATTCCCAAAAGTCGTGTTCTATCGCCCATTTTTGGTTTTCCGGGAAGATACAAGTATTTTTTTGAGGAGATTGCAGTCTGACGGTTACCTCTGTATAACATATATTCTTGATAGTTCCTCGTAATATTTTCGCTTTACAGGCATTGGGGATATCTCCCTCCGGATATGAATAGAGTAATACTATATCGCCATTTCTGAAGTTAGGCAGTAAATCATCTTCTTGTGACGGGACGGAAAATGTAATCGTATCATACCCTCCGTATATTCCTGACTCTTCTTTATTTACAAGATCAAGTCCTGTTAAAATATCCCCGGTAGATTCCTTTTCTGCTACTTCGCATCTCCATATTCCTGAGAACCCTCTGTTTTTGCTTGAATTCCCGGTTTTTGCAAGAAGATGCTCTTTAG
>USMC01000019.1 GCA_900555715.1 uncultured Porphyromonadaceae bacterium
CGTGACTGTCGCCGACGCCTAAAAGGCGGTGAAAAGCGCGGCTTGCCGCGCGAGGCGGCTTGCTGACAAGCAGGCCGGAAACTGTGGGAGGATTTGAAGCCGTTTGTACCACAAGGAGGAACATAAACTATGAAGCATGGCAAGAAGTATATCGAGAGCGCGAAGCTCATCGAAAGCAGCAAGCTGTATGATCCGGACGAGGCCGTGAAGCTCGCCCTGCAGACCGCGAAGACCAAGTTCGACGAGACCATGGAGATCTCCGTGCGTCTGGGCGTCGATCCGCGTCAGGCCGATCAGCAGGTCCGCGGCGCTGTCGTGCTGCCGCACGGCACCGGCAAGAAGGTTCGCGTCCTCGTGTTCGCCAAGGGCGAGCAGGCCAAGGCCGCCGAGGAAGCCGGCGCTGATTACGTTGGCGCTGAAGAGCTGGTTGCGAAGATCCAGGGCGAAAACTGGTTCGATTTCGACGTTGTCGTCGCGACCCCGAACATGATGGGCGTTGTCGGCCGTCTGGGCCGCGTCCTCGGCCCGAAGGGCCTCATGCCGAACCCGAAGAGCGGCACCGTCACCATGGATGTGGCGAAGGCCATCAACGAGATCAAGGCTGGTAAAGTCGAGTATCGTCTGGACAAGCAGGCGATCATCCACTGCCCGATCGGCAAGAAGTCCTTCACTGCCGAGCAGCTGACTGCCAACCTGAACGCGCTGATGGGCGCCATCAACCGCGCCAAGCCGGCCGCGGCCAAGGGCATCTACCTGCGTTCCGTTGTCCTGTCTTCCACGATGGGCCCGGGCATCAAGGTCAATCCGCTCAAGTTCTAATTTGAACAAAGACGACCTTCGTGGGAATGTTTTCCTGCGGAGGTTCGTTTTTTATATACACGGATGCGCGACGGAAGGAACTGAAAGGAGAATGCGGATGAAAAGAAGATTTTGCGCGATTCTGGCGGCGGCGATGATGGCGTGCTGCGCGTCGGCCTCGGCGGACGCGGTGGACCTGTTGAAACCGATCTGGATGCAGATGATGAGCGACAGCGGATCATCGGGTTCCGAAAAGGTGGGGGAAGCGACGGTCACGTGCGGCGACGAGCGGCTGACGGTGGAGCATTACGGCGTGCTGCTGCAAAACGAATACGCGGCGGAGGCATACGTTTATGCCGTGCTGCGCAATACGAGCGGACAGAGACTGCCGATTCAATCCATTCAGATGACGGTGAAAAACGGAAGCGGCAGGGCGCTGCACGAGGAGCGCTATGTCAGCCATCTGCCGGGCGTGGTGGAGCCGAACGGAACGCTGCTGGTCAGCGAATGGATGTATGATTTCACAAAAGACATCGGCAAGGTGGCTTCCATCGATATCACGGTGGAAACGGACACGCGCGCTTACGAGCGCTGGGACAGGCTGGACGGCGTCCGCGCGTGGCAGGAAGGGCAGTATCTCTATGTAGAGCTGACGAACACGACGGAAGAGACGCTGTTCGGCGCGGTCTGCGGCGCGACGCTGGAAACGGCGGACGGACAGATTTTGGATATGATGCTGCAAAGCAGCTATGAAACGATGGACGTAGGCATCGCCCCGAAGAGCACGGTCGTTTGGCGCAAACGGCTTGAGGATGGCGCGACGCTGAAGCTCGGCGCGGATACGGTCTGCGAGGCGTGGGCATATCGGGTGGAAACATACTGAACAAAATTTGAAAAAAAGCGTATCATTTGGGCGTGCCGCGCGCTATACAGACAGAAGGCGAAAGACGGAGCGTGAACGGCGATGGAGCGGGAAAAAGAGGCGTTTATCGAATGGCTTTACACGCAGTACGCGGTGAAGCTGGAACGCGCGAGCCTCAACTGGGTGCTGCATCGGCCGGAATACCGCGATATGGTGGATGACAGCATTCAAAAGACGTTTCTGAAAGCCTGCGAAGAATATGACCGGCTGAAAGACGCGCCGTATATCGAGGCGTGGCTGTTTAAAACCTGCCGCCATCGGCTGCTGACGGAGATTAACACCTATCGCAGACGGCAGAAGCGGCACGTGGCGCTGGATGGCGGGACGGCCGTTTCGGATGAACGGCTGATGACGGCCATTGACGCGCTGCCCGAACAGATCGGCAATCGGGAAACGCTGGAACGGATTCTCGACGCGCTCAGCGAACGGGAAAAGGGGCTTGTGCGAGAACGGTTTGTGAACGGCGCAAGCGTTGAAGAAATGGCCCAAAAAGAAAAGACGACGGTTGGCGCGATTCGCTCGGCGCTGGCGCGGCTGCGCAAAAAGGCACGGCGGCTGGCCGGGGACGAACGCGGATGAAGCCGAAGGGAGGCGACGGCATGAACGAAAAAATGGAGCAGATCCGCCGCGCAGTCAAGGCCGGAAAACTGACGGCGGACGGCGCGCGGAAAGCGCTGGAAGATGAAATGGAACGGGAGCTGAGCCAAAAGCCCGAAGACATCGACATGGACGTGGTGAACGCGTGCGAAGCGCTGTTGACCGAGCTGAGCGACGCGGACGAGGCGCTCGAGGAATTCATACATCTTCTCGCGGCGCAGTGTCACACGGACGCCGACCGGCATTTTCTTACGGAGCTTGAAGTTCGAGATATCCTTGCGCGAGAGAGTAGCGACTGCTTTCTGACCGGTGATGGCGGTCATCTCTGCAATAGCGGTGTCGATCAACTTCTTGTCCTGAGTAGCTTCGCCGATGCCCTGGTTGATGACAATCTTCTCCAGGCGCGGCACGCGCATCACGGTTGAATAGTTGAACTGCTTCTCCAGCGCCGGAACGATACGCTCCTTGTAGTCTTTTTGAAGTGTTGTGACCATTATTAGATTTCCTGATTGGATTTTTTAGAGATACGAACAACCTTGCCGTTTTCGCGTTTGATAGCTATACGGGTTGCCTTACCGGTCTTGGGATCGACGAGGTTGAGGTTGGAAATGTGGATGGGGGCTTCCTTCTTCACCAGACCGCCCTGAGGATACTGAGCGGTGGGCTTGGTAGCTTTGGTGATGATGTTGATGCCTTCTACGATTGCACGGTTCTTGTCGCGCAGAACTTGAAGAACTCGGCCGGTCTTGCCTTTGTCCTCGCCGGCGAGGACGCAGACGTTGTCGCCTTTCTTAATATAAATCTTGCTCATGTCCGGTCTTGATTAGAGCACTTCGGGTGCAAGTGAAACAATCTTCATGTTTTTGGCACGGAGCTCGCGGGCTACCGGACCGAAAATACGTGTGCCGCGGAGCTCACCGTCGTTCTTGAGAAGAACGCAGGCATTGTCGTCGAAACGGATATATGAACCGTCGGGACGGCGGACCTCCTTGTTTGTGCGGACCACCATGGCGCGCGATACGGTGCCTTTCTTGACATCGGCGCCGGGAAGAGCGTTCTTGACGGTGACAACGATGATGTCACCGACGGAAGCATAGCGGCGTCCGGTGCCACCGAGCACATGGATGCAGAGGCATTCTTTAGCGCCGGAGTTGTCGGCAACTGTAAGACGTGATTCTGTCTGTATCATTATTACTTAACTTTTTCGATGATTTCTACTAATCTCCAGCGCTTTGTCTTGCTCAGGGGACGTGTTTCCATCAGACGGACGGTATCACCGACAGAGCATTCGTTGTTCTCGTCGTGTGCGTGGTACTTTTTGCTCTTGTTGACAAATTTGCCGTAGATGGGGTGCTTTTCTTTCCAGCGGACAGTGACAGTGATGGACTTGTCGCACTTGTTGCTGGATACGATGCCGATGCGCTCTTTGCGCAGGTTGCGTGTTTCTTCCATATTCGTCGGGCTGTTATTTGTTAAGTTCGCGCCGGCGAAGCTCGGTTTTCACACGGGCAATCATTCGGCGGTCGGCCGTCAGCTGGGCAGGATTGTCCAGAGGGCTTACCGAGTGGTTCATGCGGCTCTGAAGATATTCTTTCTCCATCTGCTGCAGGCGCTCGCTCAGGTCGGCAGTGGCCATTTCGCGGATTTCTTCTTTTTTCATAACTTAATTACACGTTTTGGGTGGGATCGTAGTCGCGACGGACAACGAATTTTGTTACCACGGGAAGTTTCTGTGCTGCAAGACGGAGTGCCTCCTTGGCGATGTCGTAGCTTACACCTTCAACTTCGATGATGATGCGACCGGGAGTTACGGATGCGACAAATCCTTCGGGATTACCTTTACCTTTACCCATTCGGACATCGGCAGGTTTTCTTGTGATGGGCTTGTCCGGGAAAATGCGGATCCAGATCTGACCCTGACGCTGCATATAACGTGTCACCGCAATACGGGCTGCCTCGATCTGGCGACCTGTAATCCATTTGGTCTCAAGAGTCTTGATGCCGAATGAACCGAATGCGAGAGAATTGCCACGCTGGGCATTTCCCTTCGCACGACCTTTCTGCATGCGGCGGAATTTGGTTTTCTTAGGCTGTAACATTGTTTATAGCTTTGCAGAATGTTTAACGGTTGTTTTTCGAAGCCCGGAAACCGCCGCGACGCTCACGGTTGCCTTTGCCGGCAGGACGGCCTTCTTTCTGGTTGTTTGTGAACTGGGGAGCGAGGTCGCGCTTGCCGTAAACCTCACCGCGGCAGATCCATACTTTGACGCCTACGACGCCAACCTTGGTGTGAGCCTCCACGAGAGCGTAGTCGATGTCGGCACGCAGTGTGTGCAGAGGAGTACGTCCTTCCTTGAACATCTCCGAACGCGCCATTTCTGCGCCGTTGAGACGTCCGCAGCACTGGATCTTGACACCCTCGGCACCGGCACGCATTGTCGATGCCACTGCCATCTTGACAGCGCGGCGGTAAGCCACCTTGCCTTCGATCTGGCGGGCGATTGTCGAAGCGACAATCTGCGCGTCGAGTTCGGGACGCTTAACTTCGTAGATGTTGATCTGTACATCCTTGTCGGTGAGTTTTTTCAGTTCTTCTTTGAGCTTCTCAACCTCTGCGCCCTGCGGACCGATGATTTTGCCGGGTCGCGAAGTGCAGATAGTGATTGTAATGAGCTTGAGCGTGCGCTCTATCACGATACGCGAGACACTGCTGTTGGCAAGACGCTCGTTGAGGTATTCGCGAAGCTTGTAGTCTTCGAGAATGTTATCGGGGAATTTGCCTTTTTCTGACCAGTTGGAGTCCCAGCCACGGATTACGCCCAGGCGGTTGCTGATAGGATTAACTTTCTGTCCCATTGTTTATGCCTCGGTATTGTTTTTGTTTTCGATTTTGTCGACAATTACTGTCACGTGGTTGGAACGCTTGCGGATGCGGTAGCCGCGGCCCTGAGGTGCTGTGCGCAGACGCTTGAGCATAGGAGCGGGATCCACATAGATTGTCGATATATAGAGCGTGCCGTTATCGGCTTTCTGCTCGTTTTTCTGTTCCCAGTTAGCCACTGCAGAACGCACGAGCTTTTCGAGCCTTGCGGCAGCTTCCTTATTGGAGAACTTGAGTATGCCGAGGGCACGGAACACTTCCTGTCCGCGTACCATGTCGGCTACCAGACGCATTTTGCGGGGGGAGGAGGGCACGTTTGTGAGCTTTGCGAAAGCTACATTGCGCTTTGCCTCCTTGTGCTGGTTGGCTGATAATCGTTTTCTTTCACCCATATTGTTTGTCGTCTTTATATTCGATGATTAATGATTGTCAGGCCCTTATTTCTTCTTGTTGCCGGCGTGGCCGCGGAAGGTGCGTGTGGGGGCGAACTCTCCGAGCTTGTGACCTACCATGTTCTCAGTGACATACACGGGAATGAACTTATTTCCGTTGTGCACTGCGAAAGTATGGCCTACGAATTCAGGAGCGATCATGGATGCGCGGCTCCACGTCTTGATGACGTTCTTCTTGCCGGAAGCTTCCATGTCGGCTACTTTCTTCTCAAGCTTGACGCTGATGAAGGGACCTTTTTTTAATGAACGGCTCATATTTGCTAATTTGTCAGATTACTTCTTTTTTCTTCTCTCAATGATATACTTCGATGAGGGCTTCTTGGGCGCACGTGTCTTGAGACCCTTGCTGTAAAGACCCTTGCGCGAACGGGGATGACCACCGGATGCGCGACCTTCACCACCACCCATGGGGTGATCGACAGGGTTCATGACAACGCCGCGGTTGTGAGGACGCTTGCCGAGCCAGCGGCTGCGACCTGCCTTACCGGAGCTTTCGAGGGAATGTTCGCTGTTGCCGACGACACCTACAGTAGCCTTGCAGTCTGCAAGCACCTTGCGGGTTTCGCCAGAAGGTAATTTGATGATGGCGTATGTGCCTTCGCGAGATATGAGCTGGGCGAAAGTTCCTGCCGAACGAGCCATGAAGGCGCCCTGTCCGGGACGCAGCTCGATGCAGTGGATGAGAGTACCTACGGGAATCTTGCTCAGAGGAAGAGCGTTTCCTACTTCGGGAGCAGCCTCGGGACCGCTCACTACTTTTGTTCCGACCTCAAGACCGTTAGGTGCGATGATATAAGCCTTGTAGCCGTCCACGTAGTAGAGAAGGGCGATGCGGGCAGAACGGTTGGGATCATACTCGATCGACTTTACTACTGCGGGGATTCCGTCGCGATTTCTCTTGAAGTCGATGATGCGGTATTTGCGTTTGTGTCCGCCGCCCATGTAGCGGTTGGTCAGATGACCTTCGTTGTTACGACCGCCTGTGGCACGCTTGCCGACTGTAAGAGACTTTTCCGGTGTGGTAGCAGTGATTGTTCCTTTGAACACACCGATAATTTTGTGACGCTGCCCAGGAGTTGTGGGCTTGAATTTTCTTACTGCCATTGTTGTTAGATGTTGCTGAAGAATTCAATGGTTTCACCGTCGGCTACTTTGACATAAGCCTTTTTCCAGCTCGATGTCTTTCCGCGGAGAAGACCGCTTTTGGTCCAGCGCGATTTGTTCTTCGCACGGACAACAGCCGTATTGACGCTTTCCACCTTGACACCGTAGAGCTGTTCTACGAGAGTCTTGATCTGGTATTTGTTTGCGTCCGGAGACACACGGAAAGTGTAGCAATTAAGCTTTTCGGAAAGCTTGGTTGCTCTTTCGGTGATAATCGGTTTAATAGAAATATCCATAGCGGTGGTGCGTTAGAATTTATTAACGACTTCAACGCTACCTTCGCTCAGAAGGATAGCGTTTGTATTAAGCACAGAATATGCGTTAATGTCCGAAGCTGTAAGCATGCGGGCATTAGGCACATTTCTCATCGACAAAAATACGACATTATCCTTAGACGGCAAAACCAGAAGCACCTTCTTACCATCGACTTTGAGATTTTTAGCAAAATTTACAAAGTTTTTAGTTTTAGGAGCTTCAAATACAGGCTCTTCGACTACGATAATCTCTCCGGCGGCAGCCTTGAGGCTGAGCGCAGAGCGACGGGCGAGATCTTTGAGCTTGCGGTTAAGCTTGAAACGGTAGTCGCGCGGTTTGGGACCGAATACGCGACCGCCACCTACGAGGACAGGCGAATTGATGTCGCCGATACGGCTGCCACCGCCGCCCTTCTGCTTGTGGAGTTTGCGTGTTGAACCGCTGACTTCGCTGCGTTCTTTCGATTTGTGTGTGCCCTGACGCTGGTTTGCAAGGAACTGCTTAACGTCGAGATAAAGGGCGTGCTCGTTGGGCTCGATTGCGAAAACCTCGTCGTTGAGGGTTACGCGGCGGCCGGTGTCCTGGCCTTGCTGATTGTAAACTGCGAGTTCCATATTACTTCTCAATTAAGACGATTGAACCTTTGCTTCCGGGTATGGAACCCTTGATCATGATCAGGTTGTGCTCGGGGATAACTTTAATAATCTTGAGATTCTGAACGGTGACACGTTCGTTGCCTTTCTGACCTGCCATACGCATGCCTTTGAAGACCTTTGCGGGGTAGGAGCAGGCACCGATGGAACCGGGTGCGCGCAGACGGTTATGCTGACCGTGAGTCGACTGACCTACGCCGCCGAAACCATGGCGCTTTACTACGCCCTGGAAACCCTTACCTTTGCTGGTACCGATAACGTCGACGAAGTCGGCTTCTGTGAAGAAGTCTGCGCCGATGGTGTCGCCCAGGGCATACTGCGTACCAAATCCTTTGAACTCGGCCAAGTGTCGCTTGGGAGCTACTCCGGCTTTCTTGAAGTGACCGATTTCGGGCTGTGTGAGGTGCTTCTCTTTCTGCTCTTCGAAACCGAGCTGAAGCGCATCATAGCCGTCTTTTTCGGCTGTCTTCACCTGAGTAACCACGCAAGGACCTACTTCGATAACAGTGCACGGAACATTCTGTCCGTCGGCACTGAAAACGGATGTCATTCCGATTTTCTTTCCAATTAATCCTGGCATTTCTGTTAATTTGATGTATTGTTAAAAATGATGTGAGGTGCGTTATTAATTTATCAGCACTTGATTTCCACTTCCACACCGCTGGGAAGCTCAAGCTTCATCAGGGCGTCTACAATCTTGGGAGTAGCGTTGTAGATGTCGATCAGACGCTTGTAGCTGCTGAGCTGGAACTGCTCGCGGCTCTTTTTATTTACGAAAGTGGAGCGGTTGACAGTGAAGATACGTTTGTGGGTGGGCAGGGGGATAGGACCGCTGATGACCGCGCCGATCGTCTTCACAGTCTTTACGATTTTCTCAGCCGACTTGTCTACGAGGCTGTGGTCGTAAGATTTGAGTTTGATGCGAATTACGGGATTCATATTCTTGTGTTGTTATTTTATTTAATAAGGTCGACGCGGCCCTGGTGCTCAGTGAGGACATCTTTGGCGATGGAGCTCGAAACCTCAGAGTAGTGCGAGAACGACATTGTCGAAGTAGCACGGCCGGAAGTGATGGTACGGAGGGCTGTGACGTAGCCGAACATTTCGGCAAGAGGTGCCTTCGCTTTTACTACGCGCGCGCCCGAACGGCTTGTTTCCATGCCTTCAACCTGACCGCGGCGTTTGTTAAGGTCGGAGATTACATCACCCATCGACTCTTCGGGAGTAACAACCTCAATCTTCATAATAGGCTCAAGAAGGACAGGACCTGCCTTTTCAGAAGCTTTCTTGAATGCCTGGATTGCGCAGAGTTCGAAAGAAAGCTGATCGGAGTCGACCGGATGGAACGAACCGTCGATGACTGTCACTTTCAGATGCTCGACAGGGAAACCGGCGAGAACGCCGTTCTTCATAGCTGTTGCGAAACCTTTCTGAATTGAGGGAATGAATTCCTTGGGAATATTACCGCCCTTGACTTCGTCAACAAACTGGAGGCTGCCTTCAAAACCTTCGTCAACAGGTTCGACGCGGACGATGATGTCGGCAAACTTACCGCGACCACCGGTCTGCTTCTTGAATACTTCGCGAAGCTCGACGGGCTTGGTGATAGCTTCCTTATAGGTAACCTGAGGACGACCCTGGTTGCACTCTACCTTGAACTCGCGGCGGAGACGGTCGATGATAATGTCGAGGTGGAGCTCACCCATACCCGAGATAACGGTCTGACCGGTTTCTTCATTGGTTTCGACACGGAATGTCGGGTCTTCTTCGGCAAGCTTCTGAAGACCGATGCCGAGTTTGTCAAGGTCTTTCTGAGTCTTTGGTTCTACAGCGATACCGATCACAGGATCGGGGAATTCCATTGCTTCGAGAACGATAGGACTGTTTTCATCGCAGAGAGTATCGCCGGTACGGATATCCTTGAAACCTACACCTGCGCCGATATCGCCGCAGTCGATCATTTCTTTAGGATTCTGCTTGTTAGAGTGCATCTGGAAGAGGCGGCTCACGCGTTCCTTCTTACCGGAACGGCTGTTGAGGACGTAAGAACCTGCAACGACTTCACCGGAGTAGACGCGGAAGAAAGTCAGACGACCTACATAGGGGTCAGTAGCGATCTTGAATGCGAGAGCGCACATAGGAGCTTCAGGCGACGGTTCGCGGGTAAGAATCTCGTCGGAGTTGCCAACTGCATGACCTTCTACGCAGCCGCTGTCGAGAGGACTGGGAAGATATGCGCAGACAGCGTCCAGAAGATACTGAACACCCTTGTTCTTGAACGAAGAACCGCAGATCATAGGCACGATGTCCATGCTCAGTGTAGCTTTACGGACAGCAGCTTTGATTTCGTCTACTGTGATAGTGGAAGGATCGTCGAAGTATTTTTCCATGAGAGCGTCGTCAAAGTTGGCGAGGTTCTCAAGCATCTTGTCGCGCCATGTCTCGGCTTCTTCGCGGAGGCTTGCGGGAATTTCGTCGAGCTCGTAGTCGGCGCCCATAGCCTCGTCGTGCCAGTAGACGGCTTTCATCTTGATAAGGTCGATGACACCTTTGAATGTTTCCTCGGCACCGATAGGCAGTTCGATCGGGCAGGGATTAGCACCCAGCACGTCGTGCACCTGACGGACGACCTCAAGGAAATTAGCGCCCGAGCGGTCCATCTTGTTGACGTAGCCGATACGGGGCACATTATATTTATCAGCCTGACGCCATACGGTCTCCGACTGAGGCTCAACACCACCCACTGCGCAGAAGGCGGCGACAGCGCCGTCGAGTACACGCAGCGAGCGTTCTACCTCGACAGTGAAATCGACGTGTCCCGGAGTATCGATGAGGTTGATCTTATATTTTTCGTCATTATATTTCCAGAAAGCTGTAGTAGCTGCGGAAGTAATTGTGATACCGCGCTCCTGCTCCTGAGCCATCCAGTCCATAGTAGCGGCACCGTCGTGCACCTCACCGATCTTGTGAGTCAGACCGGTATAGAAAAGGATACGCTCGGAAGTAGTCGTCTTACCGGCATCGATGTGTGCCATGATGCCGATATTGCGGGTATATTTAAGATGTTCGTCTGATTTAGCCATTTTTGTCTTTCAGAATTTAATTCAACGAAAATAAGCTTAGAAACGGAAGTGTGCGAATGCGCGGTTGGCTTCTGCCATCTTGTGCATATCTTCTTTACGTTTGAAAGCACCGCCCTGATTGTTGAAAGCATCGACGATTTCAGCAGCAAGTTTGTCTGCCATAGTCTTGCCTCCGCGTTTGCGGGCATAAAGGATAAGATTTTTCATTGAAATAGATTCTTTGCGGTCGGCGCGGATTTCAGTAGGTACCTGGAATGTGGCGCCACCGACGCGGCGGCTCTTGACTTCCACTGTAGGAGTCACATTATCCAGAGCTTTTTTCCAGATTTCGAGCGAGCTGAGTTCTTCGTTAGGCATCTTGGATTTCACAATGTCGAGTGCCGAATAGAAAATCGAGAACGATGTGCTCTTCTTGCCGTCATACATGAGGTGATTCACGAATTTTGTCACTCTCGTATCACCGAATACGGGATCGGGAAGGATAAGCCGTTTTTTTGGTTTTGACTTTCTCATTTTAGAGGGTCTGTTTTGTGTTTTTGATTGCTTGGTTGCTTGCTTCGTCATTCTTCAGCCGCGTCCGCTGACGCCTGGCTTACTCAACCGTTAAGTGCTGCAAGAAATGCAAAAACGAGTTAAATAAAAATTTGTTTTACTCGGGTGCTATAAGATTGCTTCACCCGTCATCACCGATGACGGATTACTTCTTGGCAGCACCGGCCTTGGGACGCTTGGCTCCGTACTTGGAGCGACGCTGTGTGCGGTCTTTTACACCGGCGGTATCGAGGGTACCGCGGACGATGTGGTAGCGTACACCGGGAAGATCCTTTACACGACCGCCACGTACGAGTACGATTGAGTGCTCCTGCAGGTTGTGACCTTCACCGGGGATATAAGAGTTCACCTCTTTGCCATTGGTGAGACGGACACGCGCTACTTTACGCATTGCCGAGTTAGGTTTCTTAGGGGTGGTGGTGTACACACGCACACAAACACCGCGACGCTGGGGGCATGAATCGAGGGCAGGGCTCTTGCTCTTGTCCTCCAGTGCCACGCGTCCTTTGCGTACTAATTGCTGAATTGTAGGCATCTTAGTTTTTTAAATGTTACTTTTAATATGCTTATGTTCTATATCTCGTTTTTGGTGTCGCACAGCTGCGCGGACTACATCCGCACTACGCACTCCGCAGACCGCCTATTGCGTTCATCCATAAAGATTTAGCAACAAAGCGACATGTGAGCGCACTGTTCAACGCCGCAAAGTTAGCAATTATTCAGCTAATTACCAAACATTTCCAAAAATATTTTCGCACATCCTTTTTTTTGTATAACTTTGCCTCGGACATCTATTCGACACGCCTTATGATACCAAAAAAGATACATTACTGCTGGTTCGGACACAACCCCCTGCCTAAATCGGCAATCAAATGCATAGAATCGTGGAAAAAGTTTCTGCCTGACTACGAAATCGTGGAATGGAACGAAGAAAACTTCGACATCGGCGCCATCGCCTACACCGCCCAGGCTTATCAGGTCGGCAAATACGCATTCGTCAGCGACTACGCACGGTTCAAGATTCTATACGACAACGGCGGGCTGTATTTCGACACCGACGTAGAGCTCATCGCCCCCATCGACGACATCATTGAAAACGGAAATTTCATGGGATTCGAAACCGACTGCGGTGAGAAGACCGGCGAAGTCAATCCCGGACTCGGACTCGGAACATCAAAAGGAAACCCTATCTACAAAGATATCCTCGACTATTATTCCGGACTCAAATTCATAAAGCCGGACGGCACGCTCGAAACGACAACCATCGTTATCCACACAACAGATGTACTCCGGCGCCACGGACTGCGTAACGTGCCTGGAATACAGAAAGTAGGCGACATAAGCATCTATCCCGTTGAGTATTTCAACCCGTTCGACTGGAAGACCGGACTGCCGCAGACCACACCCAATTCGCGGTCGATACACTGGTATGCTAAAACATGGGTAAGCCCCGGCAGACGTTTTTACCAGAAGTTCAAATATTTCGCAAACCGCCTTCTGGGCAAGCGGACTGTAGCCTTCATAAAAAAGATGGTAGGACTCGAAGGCAAACACACATAGAGCCGGTTCTAAACAGCTAATACGCAAACAAATGCTAAAAACAAGCTGAATCGTTAACCATTTCGTTTCAACGGTTGTTGTAAAGGGGTAACACAATTAATAACTTGACCGATGAAACGAACAACTTTACTTTCTGGAGCCATCCTCGCATGCCTCTGTGCCCAGGCACAAATAGCGAGGTGGGCAATTCCGCCCGAATACGACGCAATCTATGTAAATGCCGGCAGCAAGATGCTTGCGACCGACTCCGCCGGAGTAAAAACCCTCTGGAGCATGGACGGCAAAGCCCTCTACCGCACAGACGAACTCATCACGCCTTTCAGCGACAGCATCGCAACTGTCGTAACAAGACATGGCGGACTAATCATCGGCAAGATTGACACCGACGGCAGGTTTACGCCTCTACCCGACCTTAGGTCGGCTTACGGTAGCTATTCGTTCAACGACGGCTACCTTCTCTACCGCGACGACAGCGGTTACGGCTACCTCACACCCGACGGCGAGGAAGCGCCCATAGCCAAAGCCACTGTAGCTTATCCCTTCTACGGAGGCATGGCAACATTCTGGAACTACTCGAAACCCGACAGACGCAAAGGACAGTATTTCGGCTATGTGCGTGCCAACGGAAAGCCGATGCACTACTATACCAGCAACGGAACCAGCACTAACGCAATCAACCAGAACGACATCCGCTTCCTTTCGAGTATCAGCAGCGACGGCAAAGGTTATGCAGTGGTCAAGAAAAAACTCTATATATTCGACACATCGACAAATTTCTTCGCACCCATGACACATGCAGACGCTTTGGGTGACAAAAAGCAGCTGTGCCTCGACGGCAACCACGATGCCGAATTCACCAACTTGCCTGCCGACTCTACGGTCATACACGCCAAGTATGGCGATAACGAGCCTGCAACGCTATATTTTGACAACGAGCTGCGCCCTGTGCGTTTTGAATTCAGCGAAGGCGAGACACAGACATTCGACGAAGAACCGGAGTCCGAAGCGCCCGTAAAGTACGATACACACCTTGTCCGGACAGGCAAAACCGGCGCTTACGGTATTTCGCTCGACTCTGTCGAGGTCGTAGCACCACAGCTTCAGGATGTAGGACTGCTCTACGGCAACCATGCCTTTGCCCGCAAGGACGGCAAGTGGGGTCTGCTGGAACTCGTGCCTGACAAAACCGTCAGCTTAAAATTCAACGACGGCAAAGACCTTGCGTTCACGCACAGGACAGCATGCGCAGAAATGCGCGTGACGCTTCCCAATGGTCTTAAAGAGTCGAAGTTAGACATATCTGCCGACGAGAGCGGAACTCTCACAATCGACCGCGAATCGCGAAAACTGCACAAATCGGAGGATGGCAGCTACCTGTGCTACACCTGCACCGCCACTATGCCTGATTCTGTATGCGATTCTCTCATCACGCTCCGACTTCCGCCCGTCACCGTGCTCTACGACGGCATTGCTCTTCAGACAGTCGCCATTGAAGCAAAGGGAACATATAAACCCAACTACTCTGTCGAGCCCTTCGGCGAAGCGCCGAGCGTAGCCAACGACACCGCCACAGCCATATTCAGCATCGTCGCGCCGCGCGAGGCAACTGACGACACCTACTATCGCTACTCCGTCGAATGCGTCGCCGATTCTCTGCCCGTTTCCACCGACCAGCTTGCCGACAACATCTACCGGCTGAATGTCGCCAATCTCAAAGCAGGCGAGAATACAGTGACACTCCGCGTGACTGAAAAAGGTTGTCCGACAGTCGAATTTCCATATATAATCAGCTACGCCAGCAACGACGGACTCGAAGCTGTGAGCATCTACAAAGATGGCGAACAGCCACAGCCTGCAGCCATAGAAACTGCAACTGCACCGGCACAAGGCACCCCCGGCAGCGCACCGGCACCACCCTCGAAAGATACGAAAGAAGTGGCAAAGCTCTAAGCCACACATATCACAGCCCGCACGGAGCCCCGAATCGAAGTGTTCGTTTCGTCCCGCCCCGTGCGGGCTTGTCATGCCTTCCAACACCCTCACCATCCGCTATCACAGTGTCGGAAAATTTGAACTTTTTAAGCTGTTGGCTGTTTTGATTTTGTAGAGTTAGAAAAAATCGCTAACTTTGCACCGTCATCGATCGAAGAACGAAAGACTTGGTTGACCGCATTACCGTAAATGCGGTTTTTTATGCCTTGTTCTGAAGTTTACGCATATAGTATGCGTGATTGGATTGGTCGACGCAGAAGCCGGTAATTAAAGCAAAATTGGGATTTACATATTCTACTACGACCATATAGCCTTTTGCACGATACCAAAAGTATTCGCGTTCCCGACCGTAGTTTTCAATATATCTGAAACGGGTAATACGTTTGTCGGAGGCGTTTTCTAAAATTGGCTTTATCCAATGAACGCGTACAGCTCGCTCCGAGCGAAACTCTCTCACCGTTTTTGCTGTTTTACGCCTGTCCTCTTTGGCATCCCTTGTTATGACATGGACAAACTTTTCAAGCAATCCGTCAAACCAATCCGGCAACCCATCCTTATGTGAGCGATTGTAGGGGTACGGCTTTATTATCAATTCGGCACCATCAAGATTTACCTTTTGGATTAAGACATCATCCTTGAATCTATCGTGCAACTCCAGTATCTTGTCTTTGTCATCGACAGACAATTCGCAATCAAAATATGGCTGCAACATTCCGAGTATATCATTATCAGCCATTTCTTTTCTTCGGTTGAAAATCGTAAATCGCGAATTTTTCATCTCCCGGCTCAGTCCCTTCATCAAGATGGTAGCCCGACAATTCTTCGATAAGGCTCACAATATGTGACTTAGCCTCGCTTCCATTAAGATCTCTTGCTCTGTATGTTATAGCTCCGATTATAATATCGGCAAGCTGGATAAACTGCGATTCATGTGAACGGATATTCTGCAACGACTGTATTTTGTTATTCGTCCCTATCATACTTGTCAGTTCATTGTGTATTGAGGCAAGTTTGATTTTTCCGTTATTATCTTTTAGGTCAAGGAAAATTCGGTAAGAATTGGCACTATCGGAATTATGTCGGATAGAGAACCGGATAAGGCGTTCTACGACTGAATAATAGAACCGGTTATATTCATCACGTTCCAAAGAATGAGCCTGAATATTCGACTTATTCTTGATAAGCACACTGCGGAATACCATTGATGACTCAAAGAACAAACGCAGAATCTCGTCATACATGACAAGATGTGTACGACTGACAGTATTCCATTTCAATTCATGGAGGATACCATATTGACGTTTTATACGTTTTAGCTTGAACTTATAAGTATCAAGGTCTGCATCAGGCACGATTATTGCCCCAATGCACATAATGTCGCTGTTATCAAATTGCAGATAACAACTCTCATCGCAGAATATAGAATATGCCTTTTGCAGTTGCTCCATACTGCAAAGTTACAGCAATTTTTGTTATAGCATATGAGTTTTTCAAACTTTTTGAAGCTATACTTAAAGATAAATGCTTAAAGTTGAAAAATTATTTTTGCAGGGACGGAAGATTTTGTTTATTTTTGCTGTTTAAAGCAGCCGGCGGATGTTCCGCCGGAGATAATCGACAATGGAACGGGAACAGACACACTCAGAGCAAGCTGACGACCGCATGATTGAAGATGCTTTCAACGAGCTGCTCAACGGCTATCTTGCCAGCAACCACCGCAAGAAGGCGGAGATAATTGTACGCGCCTTCAATTTCGCCCGCGAGGCCCACAAAGGAGTGCGCCGCCGTTCGGGCGAACCCTACATCATGCACCCCATCGCGGTGGCACGCATAGTATCGCAGGAAATAGGTCTTGGCTCCACATCCATCTGCGCGGCGTTGCTCCACGACGTTGTCGAAGACACAGAATATACCGTTGAGGACATCCGCCAGCATTTCGGCGACAAGATAGCGCAGCTCGTCGAAGGTCTCACCAAGATTTCTGGCGGAATCTTCGGCGACAAAGCATCCGTGCAGGCTGAGAATTTCCGCAAGCTCCTCCTGACAATGAGCGAGGACATACGCGTCATCCTCGTAAAGATGGCAGACAGGCTCCACAACATGCGCACCCTCGGCTCGATGGCGCCGAACAAGCGGTATAAGATTGCGGGAGAGACTCTGTACATTTACGCTCCCCTCGCCCACCGCCTCGGACTGTTCGCCATCAAGACCGAACTCGAAGATCTCAGTTTCAAGCACGAACATCCCGACATCTACCGGCAGATTTCCGAGAAAATCAAAGCCACGCAGAACCGCCGCACAGAAGTATACACCGACTTCGCTGCTCCGATAAAAGAAAAGCTGAACGGACTCGGAATAAAATACGAGGCGAAAGCCCGGCTCAAATCCGTATACTCCATCTACAGAAAGATGGAAGCGAAACACCTGCCTTTCGAGGAGGTCTATGACCTGTATGCCATGCGCATCGTCTTCGAATGCGACGACATCAGCAAGGAGAAAGGCATCTGCTGGTCGATATACTCCGCCATCACCGATCTCTACCAGCTGCATCCGGGGCGCACGCGCGACTGGATTGTCACTCCCAAAGCCAACGGCTATCAGGCTCTGCATCTCACCGTCATGGGTCCCGACGGAAACTGGATAGAAGTGCAGATACGCTCGCGGCGCATGGACGAAATCGCAGAAAAGGGCTTCGCAGCACACTGGAAATACAAAATCGGCGACAGCGACGAAGAAAGCGAGCTCGACGTATGGCTCCGCACCATAAAAGATATTCTCGACAATCCGGAGCCGAGCGCAATCGACTTCCTCAGCACCCTCAAACTCAATCTCTTCGCTTCCGAGATTGTTGTGTTCACCCCCGCCGGAGAGCTTGTCACCCTTCCTGCCGGCGCCACCGTTCTCGACCTCGCTTTCAGCCTCCATTCCGAAATAGGAATGCACTGCATAGCCGCCAAGGTGAACCACAAGCTCGTGCCGCTGCAGACCGAACTCCGCAGCGGCGACCAGGTAGAGGTGCTCACTTCCAAAACGCAGGTGGCACAGCCCGAATGGTCTAATTCGATGGTGACAGCAAAAGCGCGGACACGCCTGCGCAAAGGTCTGCGCGCCCTGCGGCAACCGATGATCGCCAAAGGTTCCGAAACGCTCACGCACTGGCTCGAAGAGAACAAGATTCCCGACAACAATCTCATCCTCACGAAACTCATGGGCATGCTCCACGTGAGCAACCGCGAGGACCTGTGCTACCAGCTCGGGGCAGAAGAGACCGTCCTTGCAGACTATCTTCTCAAACCGCTGCGCAAAGCGGCGGCATCGCAGAGCACCGGCATTCTGTCGCGTATAAAGTCGATAGGCAAGATTGTTCCGTTCGTCGGTTCTTCCTCGAAAAAAGAAACCGAAACACAGACCGCCGAGCCTGTGAACACTAAAAAAACATATATTCTGCGCAATAGCGCCGAAGGTCCCAACTACCGCCTTGCGGAATGCTGCACCCCCATCCCCGGCGACGACGTCATGGGCTTCATCACCGACGACGGCAGTGTCGAAATCCACTCGCTCGACTGCCCGGAGGCACAGCTGCTCAAAGCGGGCTACGGTTCGCGCATAGTGGCGACGGAATGGGACACCGACGGTAGCGAGCGCTTCAACGCACAGATACACATCGAAGGTATCGACCGCCGCGGCATCCTTCAGGAAATTACCCAGCTCATATCGACACACATGGGCATAGACATGCGCAAACTCGAAATAGAAGCCAAAGGCAAGGTGTTCGTCGCCGACCTGTGGGTTCGTGTAGCCGATGTCGGCGTCGTCACCGACCTATGCCAGCGCACCAAATCCATATCCGGCGTAACATCCGCCAACCGTATACATTAGAAAAGAACCTACCATGGCATATTCCAAAAAGAACCTAATCAGAAACATCCTTGTCGCAGTTATCGCAAGCATTGTGATAGCCTATTTCTATCCTCACCCGGAAGCAAACCGCTATGCCTATCAGGAAGGTAAACCATGGAACTACGCCAAACTCATAGCGCCTTTCGACATCCCTATCCATCCTGACTCCGCCACCGTAGAGGCGGCGCGCGACACACTCGAAGCCCGCTTCGTGCCAATATACGAAATAGACACATCCGTACTCGACTCCATCCTCGAACGCCTGCCGGACAACAACAAAGCGCTCCGCAATAAACTCGGCAACGAACTCAGAGAGGCGTACGCCGCCGGCGTTGTCGACATGCCGACAAAAGAAAGAATCGCTGCAGGGACACTCCCTAAAGTAAGAATCCTCAAAAACAACACCATCAGCGAAATGCCGGCCGGACGCTTCCTGTCGCCCCGCGATGTCTACATGCATCTTGACTCCATCTTCGCCGACACAGCATCCCACAGATATTTCGCCGGCGCCAACCTGCAGAACCTCCTTGTGCCAAACTATATATACGACGAAGAAGAGAACAGACGCCGCTACGAGTACGACTACCTTACCCTTACAGCCGACCGCGGCGTCATCATCCAGGGTCAGACCATCATCGACAAAGGCGCAATCATTACATCGCAGGATTTCACCAACCTGCGCACCTATGAGCAGATGCTCGCCGAGCAGCACACTTCCGGCCACAAAAGCAAGCTCCTCGTGCTTGCCGGAGAGTTCGTCTACATAGTCCTCATTCTGCTGGCGCTGATGGTATATTTTCATTTCTTCACTCCGGCGGTCTACTCCAGCATGCGTGCTATCACGTTCATCTACAGTATGATCGTTCTGTTTTTCCTCGGTGCTGTCGGGCTGGGTCACTTTGTTGCCCAGGGCATCTACATCACTCCGCTGATGATCGTCACCATCCTCGTGCTGGTGTTCTTCGACGGTCGTACGGCGCTTATGGTGACCTCCGCCCTCACACTCGTATGCGCCGGTATCACCACCTTCCCGCTCGAATTCATCTTCATGCAGTTCTGCGCATCGTGCGCTGGTGTGTTCAGCCTGCGTCAGCTGAGCACACGCATGCAGCTTCTGCGGTCCGCTGCGCTGATAATGTTCTTCTATATACTGTCGTACGTCTCGCTCGAAGTACTGATGAACGGCTCGTTCGACGGGTTTTCATGGCGCATGGTGACATACCTCGCCATCAACGGTGTGCTCACCTGTCTTGCATACGTGCTTCTGCTCGTGTTCGAACGCATCTTCGGTTTCATGTCGATAGTCACTCTCGTCGAGCTTGCCGACATCAACAATCCTCTGCTGATGCGCCTGAGCAACGAGTGTCCCGGTACATTCCAGCATTCCATCGCCGTGAGCAATCTTGCCAGCGACGCCGCAGCCCGCGTCGGAGCCAACGTACAGCTTATCCGCGCCGGAGCGCTTTACCACGACATAGGCAAGATCTCTAATCCTGCATTCTTCACCGAAAACCAGCACGGCGTCAACCCTCACGACGCCCTGCCGCCGGAACGAAGCGCCTCCATCATTATCAGCCACATCCAGGACGGTCTGAAACTCGCCGACCGTTACGGTCTGCCGCGTGTCATCCGCAGCTTTATCAAGGAGCATCACGGAGCGGGAGTAGCCAAGTATTTCTACTATAATTTCTGCAAGAAGCACGAAGGCGAACAAATTGACAAGACCCCGTTCACCTATCCCGGTCCTAACCCGCAGAGCCGCGAGACATCCATCCTTATGATGGCAGACTCCGTGGAAGCCGCCAGCCGGTCGCTCAAGAGCCATACCCGCGAAGACATAGCAGAACTCGTCAACAAAATCATCGACGGACAGATTGCCGACGGGCTCCACAACGAATCAACCCTTGAATTCCGCGACGTATCGACAATCAAGGACGCATTCATCAAACGCCTCATGACAATCTATCACTCGCGCATCGCCTATCCCAAGGCGCCTACATCAGCACAATAAGGCCGCGGGAATGGCGTTATATCTCTGATGCGTCGCATACTGTCCATATCATCTGCCATCGCCGTCAGCGTCTTTATGGTGCTGACGGGAATCTTCATGTCCTGCTCGCCGAACAAAAACAACGCTGCCACACGCAACTATCAGGCTTTCATCACCCGATACAATATATATTATAACGGCGACACGCATTACAAAGAAACTCTCGCCGACATGGAAAGCAAATACGAGGACGACTATTCCCGCCTCCTTTTCATGCATCCCATAGAAGCGAAAGGGAAAGAAAGCGTGCCGCAGCCGTCGGGCGACTTCAACCGCTCCATCGAAAAAGGTCAGAAAGCAATCCAGATACGCTCCATCAAGAAGAAACCCGCCAAGAAAGCCGGCAAAAGCCGCGACCCCAAATATAAGGAATGGCTCAAACGCGAAGAATATAACCCCTTCCTGCACAACGCATGGATGATGATAGGGCGCGGACAGTTCTACAACGGAGACTTCCTCGGCGCCGCCTCCACATTCTTCTATATAAGCCGCCATTTCAGCTGGCTGCCCGCCACCGTCACAGAAGCCAAACTCATGCAGGCGCTGAGCTACATCGCTATGGGATGGCAGTTCGAAGGCGAGATGATACTCACACGCATCAAAACCGACGAACTCACCGACAAGCACCTGCGTAGGCTCTACAACTTCACTTATGCCGACTTCTACATCCACGCCGAAAACTTCAAGGACGCCCTGCCCTATCTGCAGGCAGCCGTCAAAGAAGCGTCCGGCGCCCAGAAAACACGCCTCACCTTCCTGCTGGGGCAAATATACCAGCGGCTCGGGATGAACGCAGAAGCCTACAAGGCTTTCGGCAAAGCGGGTGCATCGTCGGCGACATCATACCGCACGAAATTCAACTCCCGCATCAAACAGAGCGAAGTATTCACCGGCAGCAACATAGAGCCCGAAGTAAAAGCCCTCAGACGCATGACGCGCTACGACCGCAACAAAGAATATCTCGACCAGATATACTACGCTATCGGCAACCTATACCTTTCCCGGCAGGACACTCTGAAAGCTATCGAGAACTACGAACTCGCCAACGAGAAATCGACGCGCAACGGCATTGACAAGGCAATGAACCAGCTGCGATTGGGCGGACTGTACTTCGACCTCGGCAACTATGAGAAAGCCCAGCCGAGCTACTCGGAGGCTGTGCCGCAGCTGCCGAAGACATATCCGGGCTACGCCGACCTCAAACGCCGCTCCGACGTGCTCGATGAGCTTGCCGTCTACTCGCAGAACGTAAACCTGCAGGACTCTCTCCTGCGCCTCGCCGACATGCCGGAGGAACAGCGCAATAAAATCATCGACAAACTCATCGAAGAATATAAGAAAAAGGAAAAAGAAGAAGCCGAGCAGGCGCGCCGCGAAGAATACGAATCGGACCGAGCCGCCAACGGCAGTCAGCTTCAGGACAACACACAGTCGTTCAGCATAAACTCGGACAACTCATGGTACTTCTACAACACGGCGACCAAAAACGCCGGAAAGACGGAATTTCAGAAGCGCTGGGGCTCGCGAAAGCTGGAAGACGACTGGCGCCGCCGCAACAAAACGACATTCAACACCGGCGACTTCGACGCTCCATCCGACAGTATCAACGAAGAGTCTGCCCTGGAGGACACGCCCCCCGAAACAGAAGAAAAGACCGAGGAAGAACGCAAAGCGGAGGAGCGCAAAGCCGACCCTCACTACCCGGAGTACTATCTGGCACAGATTCCGCAAACAGACGAGGAACGCCAGAATTCCCACGACGTCATACAGGAAGGTCTGTACAACATGGGCGTCATACTCAAGGACAAGCTTGAGGACTTCGACGCGTCGTACAGCCAGTTCGACAGACTCCTGACCGACTATCCCGACAACATATACAGACTCGACACGTACTACAACCTCTATCTCATGTTCATGCGTCAGGGCAAGAACGCCGAAGCAGAGCACTTCCGGCAGCTTATCCTGCGTGATTTCGCCGACTCGAAATACGGCGTCGCCATGCGCGACCCAGCATACCTTGACAAGCTCCGCGGCATGGACGAATTTCAGAATAATCTCTACGAGAAGACCTATCAGGCATATCTCGACAACGATAACGCCACGGTCCACGCCGCGTACGAGACAATGAGCAACGACTATCCGCTGAGCAAGATCATGCCTAAGTTCATGTTCCTCCATGCCCTTGCCTTTGTCACCGAACACAACTCCGAAGCATTCAACAAAACACTGCGCGAGCTCCTGGAGCGTTACCCCGACACCGACATCACCCCTATAGCCTCTGCATGGCTCAAAGGAATGGCACAAGGACGCGAGCTGCAGAAATCGGCTGGAAACCTGCGCGGCATGATATGGGACATGCACCTGACAAACGACTCATCGTTCGTCGCTTCCGATTCGCTGGCGCGCTTCGAACTCAACCCCGACACACGCCAGACTCTTGTGTTTACATTCGCCACCGACAAAGTATCGAGCAACGAGCTGCTTTTCGACATAGCACGCCACAACTTCCGTTCGTTCGTCGTTAAAGACTTCGACCTTGAGCAGATGAATTTCGGACGCCTCGGAATGATTATCGTCCGCGGCTTCGAGAACATGGACGAGCTCAACCACTACCGTCAGGTCATGGCATCGTCGGGCGACTTCCGCCTTCCCGCCGGCGTACGTCCTGTAGCTATCAGCGAAGCGAACCTGAAGCTCATGCTCGAAGAAGGACGTTCCTTCGACGAGTATTTCCGCTACCTCGAGGAGCAGAACTATATCGACGCGCAGGAAGGGCTGATACCTGTCGAGGAAACCGAAACGCTCGAAGAAGCGGAACAGGAAGCAGCGCAGACTGCGGAAGCCGCCGAAGCATCAGAAGCAGAGACGTCCGATGCGCCGGAAAAAGAAGAGAATAAGAAAGCCCCCGCCGCCGACAAACCGAAGCCGGCGCCTATCCTGACAGGTTCGGAAGGCGACGATCCCTTATTTGACGAATAAAATGGACAAAGTACTCATCTATGATAAATCAAGCGGCAAATTCGTGGAGAAGAACCGCTCCGACGTCGCGCCCGACGAGGCGATAGAGTTTGAACCGACTCAGGTTGCCGCATGCTCGCCCAAAAAAACGATGGCAGACATGAATCGCGTCGGGGTCGAACAGTTTCACAGTCAGAAGAAAATGCAGGTCGCCGTCGTGCTCGACAACGTGCGTTCGCTCAATAACATAGGTTCGATCTTCAGAACATGCGACGGCTTCGCATGCAGCAGACTATGTCTCTGCGGCATAACCGCTACTCCGCCCTCTCCGCAGATACACAAGACAGCCCTCGGAGCAGAAGAAAGCATGGACTGGACATACTATCCGAGCACCGCCGAAGCCGTCGCGACACTGAAAGAAGAAGGCTACACCCTCGTCTGCCTTGAGCAATGTTTCGGCAGCATCGCCTTGCAGGATTTTGTGCCGGAAAACGACAGGCGTTATGCACTGATTGTAGGAAATGAAGTCGAAGGAGTCGACCCGGCGATTGTGGCAATGTGCGATGTCTATCTCGAAATTCCCATGAGCGGGACGAAACACTCGCTCAATGTATCGGTGGCTACCGCCGTCACACTGTGGGAGTTTTACAAGCATTCCGACGTCGTAGGCAAAGTATAGAGCCGTTCAATGCAGAAAGAGCGCATTATATACCCTGAGCCGCTGACAGACGGTTCGAAAATAGCCGTCTGCTCGCCTGCTGGGCGCATAAATCCCGAACTCGTCCGCGGCGCCGTTGCCGTTCTTGAATCGCAGGGGTGGAATGTTCAGGTCATGCCGCATGCCTTAGGCGAGTGCGGCACATACTCGGGCACCCCCGACGAACGCTACGAAGACCTATACGAAGCGTTCGCCGACCCTTCTGTACGCGCCATTCTGTGTTCGCGCGGCGGCTACGGAGCCGTCCATCTCATCGACAGACTTGCCCGTACGGCACTCACCGACAACCCCAAATGGCTCATCGGATTCTCCGACATATCTGCCCTCCACGCCCTCATGGGCAGCAAAGGAATCGCAAGCATACACTCGTCGATGTGCCGTCATCTGGCACTATATGGCGCATCAAACAGCGACAACGCGGCTCTTTTCAGCATCCTCCGCGGCAAACGTCCGACCTATGTTTTCGACAGCCACACGCTCAATCGCGCCGGCACCGCGACAGGCATCTTCCGGGGCGGAAACATGGCTGTCATAGCCGACCTGATCGGCACGCCGTTCGACATGATCGACGACGGCATAATCCTTTTCGTCGAAGACCTCGCGGAGCCTATTTACAAAATTGAACGCATTCTGCAGCAGCTCAGGCTGCGTGGAGTTCTCGGTCGGCTCAAAGGCCTGGTTGTCGGGCAATTCACCGACTACAAACCCAGCCTCAACTACAGCGACATGGAAAGCATGATAGCCGACATGGTGAGTCCCTACAGCTTCCCTGTCGCCTTCAACGCTCCCATCGGTCATGTCGACCATAACATACCCCTCATAGAGTCGGCGGAAGTGACCCTGAATGTGAGTTCTTCTGACAAAAGCAGCTTGATTTTCCACGGCTGAGTTTACAATTGTAAATACCATTCTCCTCGTCTTTATTTGCTTCTGTATGACAGCAGGAGCACATTGTTGATAACTTTTCCGGAAATTGTAGAATTATTTCGCGTTTGTATATGTAAATTTTCGCAGAAAAGCAGTAACTTTGGAGTCTCTAAAGGCGGTATCGTCAGATGCCGGACCATCAACCAATAACTGCCTATGTCAGAAGAAGTTTATCACATACCAGCATTGCTCAGCCAGACCATCGACGCTCTTGCCATCAATCCCGACGGCATCTACGTCGACGCCACTCTCGGAGGCGGAGGTCACACACGTGCCATCCTGGAGCGCCTCGGACCGGACGGGCAACTCTTCTCCTTCGATCAGGACATCGAAGCCATCCGTCGCGCGCCAGAAGACCCGCGGCTGACGACTGTGCATTCAAACTTCTGCTACATCACCAACTTCATGGACTTCTACGGCGTCGAAGGAAGAGTCGACGGTGTCATGGCAGACCTCGGCGTATCATTCCATCACTTCGACGACCCCTCACGCGGCTTCAGCTTCCGCGCCGACGGTCCGCTCGACATGCGTATGAATCCCGACGGAGGCAAGACAGCAGCCGACTACCTCGCGACAGCCACTGAGAACGAACTGGCTGCCATATTCAAGACATACGGCGAACTCCGGCAGGCGCGCCGGATAGCATCGCTCATCGTCAAAGCAAGACAATCGGCACCCATTACGACCACAATGCAGCTTGTCGCAACAGTAACGCCCGCCATCAGTCCGGCACACGAAAAGAAAGAGCTCGCCCAGCTCTTCCAGGCGCTGCGTATCGTCATCAACAACGAAATGGATGTTCTTGGCAGACTGCTCGAAGGAATCACCAGAGTCCTGCGCCCCGGCGGCAGGATAGCAATACTCACCTACCACTCGCTCGAAGACCGCATGGTGAAAAATTTCCTCCGCACCGGAAACATCCTCGGCAACGAAGAAAAAGATCTCTTCGGCAACAGCTCGTCGCCGGTGCGCCCACTCGGCAACAAGCCCGTCGTTCCCGATGAGGCAGAGATAGAAGCAAACCCGCGCAGCCGCAGCGCCAAACTCCGCACAGGAATAAAACTATAAACAGATGGCATCGAAAATCAAATCCTTTCTCAGCAAAGCATTCGACGTCTTCCGGCTCATCATCCAGGGCGACGGAGTGTCGAGCCGCTTCTTCAAAAAGCACTTCTTTGCCACAAGCTTCATCATATTAGGCTGCGTGCTGATGATAGCCATGCGCTTCCAGTGCCTTGTCAGCGACAACACCATCGACGCACTCAAACGCGAGATCGCCGTCATGGAAACAGACAAACAGAAAGAACGCTCCGAATACATGACTAATACACGTGAGTCGACAATGCGCCAGCTCGTCGACTCGCTGCACCTCGGGCTCGACATTCCGGACGAACATCCCAGAATCATCACTGTAGAATTAGACTGACATGAAAAAGAATTCCTCCTCAAAATCAGAAAAACAGACGGCAGGCAACAACCGCCTGTTTGTAGTCGGTCGTTTCGGTGTCATCTTCCTGCTTGCATCCATCGTGGCGCTGTTCATAACCGTAAAACTCATCGACACCACCGTGGTTCATGCTAAGGAATGGAACAAGATGGGCGACAGCACTCTCACGCGTAAAGGCGTGGCAATGCCTTACCGAGGTGAAATAATGGCATCCGACGGCAGCATACTCGCCACTAATCTCTACTACTTCAACATCATGATCGACCTCCGTGCCGACGGATTCAAAATCATACAGTTCAACAAGGCGATACCTCAGCTCGTCGACTCTTTCGCACACTATTTCGAACCGCATGACACGGCATACTGGCACCGCAAGATTGCCTATCAGATGGCTAAGACAAAAAAAGCGCGCACACGCAATTTCGTCATCGCCAAGGCTGTCCCGCAGGAGATGGTAAACAAAGTGAAATCATTCCCCTTCTTCCGCGACTTCGACCGTGCCTCGCAGACAGGACTGAAAGCCGAGCCCGTCATCAAACGCGCATATCCTTTCGGCAAAATGGCGCGTCTGAGCATCGGACGCGTAGGAGCCCTGGATACCAACCCCGAAGTACGCGGTCGTTCCGGACTGGAAGCGGCGCTCGACACGCTGCTCGCCGGTAAAAAAGGCATAACACATATCGGGCTGTCAAACCGCGGCACGAAGCACAAAATAGAAGTTCCGGCAGTCGACGGCTTCGATGTGTACACCACCATCGACATCACCATGCAGGATATTCTTGAGAACGAGCTCGGCGATATGCTGCTGAAATCACATGCCGAATGGGGCGCCGCGATGCTCATGGAAGTCGCCACCGGCGACATCAAGGCTATTTCCAATCTGGAACTCGACAAAAAGTCTGCCACACCACGATATATCGAAGCTCTCAACCGCTGCGTGCAGGCCTACGAGCCGGGATCGGTAATGAAGGTGATGACAATGGCAGTCGGTCTGGAAAAAGGATTCGCCAAGCCTATCACACGCACCTTGCCGATAGGCACAACCGCGATAATATGTAACCGCAAGCTCAAGGACACGCATTCGCCCGCCTCGCTGCCTATAAGCCGGTTCATCGAGTACTCATCGAACATCGGCATGGCAAAAATAACACTCGCCCACTACGAACACAATCCCAGCCAGTTCCGTGCCGACCTCGCCGAAATGGGATTCTTCGACGTGTTCAAGACAGGTATAGCCCGCGAACGAATACCTACATTCGTAAGAAATCCGTCGAAACTCGACCTCTCGCGCATGTCGTTCGGCTATTCCACAATGATACCGCCACTTTACACCTGCGCATTCTACAATGCTGTCGCCAATGACGGCAGATTCGTCCGTCCGCGCCTCGTCAAGGGTCTGCGCACACCCGACGGCGTCGATTCCATGATACCCGTGAGCTACGTCCGCGAGCGCATGATGTCGTCGGAAAACGCCGCCACACTCCGGCAGATGATGCACGGCGTAGTGTGGAAAGAAGGCGGGACTGCCAAGCTGCTGCAGAGCGACGTTGTTGAAATCGCCGGAAAGACAGGCACATGCAAACTCGCCCTCGAAGACAAGCGTCCGCGCGTTGATGCCAACGGCGATTCAATCAAACTTCCGCCGTTCAAGGGAGGCTATATCGACGGTCACTACCGAGTCACTTTCTGCGGATTCTTCCCGTATGAAAATCCGAAATACACCTGCATTGTCGTAATCAACGACCCCAAAGTGCCTTACCGCGGAGCTCCCGTAAGCTCCGGCATGGTGCTGAAAAACGTTGCCCTCAAGCTATACGCCAGAAGCATGCTCAACGACAATCCATGTTTCGTCGAACAGCCGGACCCGGAAGCAAGCGCCACCGTATATTCGACATCGGACGACAAACGGAAATCGGAACTTATCAGCGATCTCGGCATCAGCCGCCCGCGCGCCATACGCAGACCCGCAGGGACACCGCACGGACTGCTGCCGGACGTGAAGGGGCTGAACGTACGCGAGGCTGTGGCACGCCTTGAAGAAAACGGCTATCCTGTCACCATCGAGGGCACAGGATATGTCTACGCCCAGGAACCCGCCGCCGGCGACACCTGCGTGGCGGGCACAACAGTAAAACTTCAACTCAGATATGACTGACATAAACACAAACAACCGCATTTGCGGTCTTGAAACCCTTCTCGACGCCATTACGCCTGTCAGCGTGACAGGAGCGGAGCCGAATGCCGACATCACCGCCGTGACAGCAGATTCGCGTGCCGTCGTTCCGGGCGCGATGTTCGTCGCCGTCCGCGGTGTCGCCGTCGACGGACACCGGTTCATCCCAGCAGCTCTGGCAGCCGGCGCCCGCGCTATCGTCGCCGAAGAACTGCCTGAGGAACTGCCCGAAGGAGTCACCGGCATACGCGTGGCAGACGGACGCGATGCTCTCGGACGCCTCGCGTCGCGTTTCTTCGGCGATCCGTCCGACGAACTGACCCTTGTCGGTGTCACAGGAACAAACGGTAAAACCACCATCGCCACGCTGCTCTACAAGATGGCTTGTCTGCGCGGCGAGAAAGCCGGACTCATCTCGACGGTAGAGAATATTGTCGGCACCGACGCCGTGCCGTCCGAACATACCACCCCCGACCCCGTGATGCTCAACAGACTCCTGCGGCGCATGGTCGACGCCGGATGCACGTTCGCTTCCATGGAAGTGAGCAGCCATGCATGCGACCAGCACCGTATTGCCGGACTCACCTTCGCCGGAGGCATTTTCACAAACCTCACGCGCGATCACATCGACTATCACAAAACCTTCGATGCATATCTCAAGGCAAAGAAATCGTTCTTCGACAGCCTGCCAGCAGGTGCTTTCGCACTGACGAACGCCGACGACCGCAACGGCGATGTAATGCTCCAGAACACTCAGGCGCGCAAGGCATCCTATTCCGTCCGCAGTCTCGCCGATTTCAGCGTCCGCGTTGTCGAAGACCGCCTCGACGGAATGCTCATCGACTTCGGAGGAACGGAAGTGGAGACGCAGTTTGTCGGCAACTTCAACGCTTCGAACCTCGCTGCCGTCTACGGTGCATCGCTCCTTATGGGTCACAACCGCAACGATGTTCTCGTTGCCATGAGCAGCCTGCGCCCAGTCGCCGGCCGCTTCCAGCCCTTCCGTTCACCCTCCGGCGTCACCGGCATCGTCGACTACGCCCACACGCCCGACGCACTTGTCAATGTTCTTGACACCATCAACGACGTCAACGCCGGAAACGGACGTATCATCACCG
The DNA here is from genome assembly GCA_900555715.1 of uncultured Porphyromonadaceae bacterium. Classification (GTDB taxonomy): domain Bacteria; phylum Bacteroidota; class Bacteroidia; order Bacteroidales; family Muribaculaceae; genus CAG-873. The sequence goes on from USMC01000019.1 coordinate 30,201, forward strand.
TGTGCGGCGCCGGCGGCAACCGCGACACCGGCAAGCGCCCCCTGATGGCAAAAGCCGCCGCCGACCGCTCCGATGTCCTCATCCTCACCTCCGACAATCCGCGCAACGAAGACCCAGAAAAAATTATCGACGACATGCTCGCCGGGCTCGACCCGTTCGCGCTGAAGAAAACCATCGTTATCGTCGACCGCCGCGAAGCCATACGCCGCGCTGTCGAAACCGCACAACCGGGCGACATAATTCTCCTCGCCGGCAAAGGGCACGAGACAACACAGACCATCGGCGATGTCGTATCGCACTTCGACGACCGTCAGGAACTATGCCAGGCTTTCGGCATAGAATTCAAACAATAAAATCAGGAAAGAAATGCTATACTCGCTTTTCAATCTTCTTCAGGACTCCGGCTTTCCGGGCATAAGGCTGATAAATTATATCACCTTCCGCTCCGGCATAGCCTTCGTACTCGCTCTTCTGATAGCTATCTTCGTAGGAAAGAACATCATACACCGCCTGCAAAAAATGCAGATCGGCGAAATCATCCGCGACCTCGACCTTGAAGGACAGCTCAAGAAAAAAGGAACTCCCACAATGGGAGGCATAATCATCCTTATCGCCATCGTCGTGCCGTGCCTTCTGATGGGCAACCTCACGAACATATACATGCTGCTCATGCTGCTGACAACGATATGGCTCGGACTGATAGGCTTTCTCGACGACTATCTCAAAATCCGCCGCCACAACAAGGACGGCATGAAAGGCAAATACAAAATTTTCGGACAGGTGAGCCTCGGTCTTATCGTCGGACTGACAATGTATCTCAGCCCGAACATGGGCATAGTCAACAATACCGAAATCATCAACTCGGAGACGCACCGCGTCGAAGAGGTCGTCTACGAACAGGAAGTCAGAAAGACTCCGCAGACAACCATACCGTTCGTCAAGAACAATAATTTCAACTACGAATGGCTCACAGGCTGGATGGGACGTCACGCCGGCACCGCAGGATGGATAGTATTCGGACTCATCGTCATATTCATCGTCACCGCCACCTCCAACGGCGCCAACCTCAACGACGGACTCGACGGCATGTGTGCCGGTCTCTCCGCCATCGCCGGCACCGCGCTCGCCATCATGGCATATCTGGGCGGCAACATCATTTATTCGTCGTACCTCAACATAATGTATATTCCGGGCAGCGAGGAACTGGTGGTATACATGGCGGCTTTCATAGGCGCCCTGGTAGGCTTCCTGTGGTACAACGCCTCTCCGGCGCAGGTATTCATGGGCGACACGGGCAGCCTCATGCTGGGAGGCGTCATCGCCGTCTTTGCCATACTCATCCACAAGGAGCTGCTGCTGCCTATCCTATGCGCGCTTTTCTACATAGAAGACCTGTCGGTCATTCTTCAGGTATGGTATTTCCGCCGCACGGGAGGTCGCCGCATTTTCAAGATGACGCCCTTGCATCATCATTTCCAGAAAGACGGCAACGCAGGCATCGACGCGCTCATCCAGCGCCCCATGCGAGCCATTGCAGAACAGAAAATCGTGACACGATTCTGGATTATCGGCATCATCCTCGCCGTAATCACATTCGTAACGCTAAAGATAAGATAACATGCAGAATAAAGAATCAGCCAAACGGCTTGTCGTACTCGGTGCCGGCGAAAGCGGCACCGGCGCTGCCATCCTTGCCAAAGACAAAGGCATGGACGTCTTCCTGAGCGATTCCGGCACAATTGCCCCAAAATACCGCCAGACTCTCATCGACGAAGGGATAGCCTTCGAGGAAGGCGGTCATACCTTCGAAAAAATACTCAACGCCGACGAAGTCGTCAAGAGTCCCGGCATTCCGCTGACGGCTCCCGTAATAGTCGAACTGCAGAAAAAAGGCATACCCGTTATAAGCGAGATAGAATTCGCGGGACGATACACCGATGCTAAAATGGTATGCATCACCGGCTCGAACGGCAAGACGACCACCACGATGCTCATCCATCATATCCTCACACATGCCGGAATAGACGCCGGACTCGCCGGCAACGTAGGCAACAGCCTCGCATGGCAGGTGGCACGATGCCCACACGATGTCTATGTCGTCGAGCTCAGCAGCTTCCAGCTCGACAACATGTACAGCTTCAAGGCAAACATCGCGGTCCTTCTCAATATCACTCCCGACCACCTCGACCGCTACGACTACAAGATGCAGAACTACATCAATGCCAAGTTCCGCATCATCCGCAACATGACACCGCAGGATGTATTCATCTTCTGGAACGACGACCCCGTCATCACAGAGCAGCTGCGCCACATCACGACAGCCGCCCGCATGCTGCCATTCTCAGAAACCCGCGAAGAAGATTCCGCAGCATACATCGACGCGGAAAACGAACTCGTGTTCAACACCCCCGGCACATGCATGAAGATGCCGCGCGCCGACCTTGCGCTCAACGGTCTGCACAACGTGTACAACTCCATGGCGGCAGGTCTGTCGGCATGTTTCCTCGACATACGCAAGGAAGATGTCCGCGACGCCCTGTCCGATTTCATCGGGGTCGAACATCGTCTTGAATTCGTCGCCGACATCGACGGCGTGCGCTGGATAAACGACTCCAAGGCAACGAATGTAAACTCATGCTACTACGCTCTCGAAGCCATGACACGCCCGACGGTGCTCATCCTCGGCGGAAAGGACAAAGGCAACGACTACTCGGAAATACTGCCGCTGGTGAAAGAGAAAGTGAAAGCCATCGTCGCCATGGGGCTTCACAACGAGAAAATCATGGAGTTCTTCGCTCCGCACGTCTCAACGGTCGTCGACACCGACAATCTATCCGACGCCGTCGAAGCATGCCGCCGGCTCGCTGTGAGCGGCGACACAGTCCTTCTTTCGCCATGCTGCGCATCCTTCGACCTCTTCAAGAGCTACGAAGACCGGGGAAAGCAGTTCAAATCGAAAGTAATCGAACTTAAAAACAAACAGTAACATGTCAGACAGTCTCTCCCAGGCAGTAGAAACAGCCCTCGGCGCCGGCATCGACGTGCCGGCATCCGACGACAACGCCGCATACATCGGAAACGACGAGCAGAAAAACCCGTCGCCGACCGACGCAGCCGCCCTTCCGCGCCGTAAGAAGGTCGACCATCATCTGTGGGGTACATACATTCTCCTCGTTTCCATAGCCATCGTCGAACTGTTCTCGGCGTCGGTGCAGGAAGTTCACGGAGGGAACATCTTCGAGCCCATCCTCCGACAGGGTATTTTTCTTGTCATTGGTCTTGCGATGATGCTCATCATCCAGAAAATACACTACCGCCACGTCTACAATTTCATACCTATCTACGTCATCGCCAGCATCTGCCTGCTCGTGGCGGTGGCAGCAGGCGGCGAAGAGGTCAACGGCGCTGTCAGGCGAGTACGCATAGCGGGCATTCCCGTGCTTCCCGCCGAGTTTATGAAACTTGCCGCGGCACTCGGCATGGCATGGATTCTCACACAGACACAGGTGAAGGACAAACACGACGTCACATGGGGCGGTTTTGTGGCGTGTATGCTGTTCATGCTCATCAGCTGCGTACTGCTCTTTTCGCAAGGTCTGTCAAACACCCTGATAGTGGTCGCAATTTCATTCTCCATGATGCTTGTCGGCGGAATGAGCCTTAAAAAAGTGTTCCTTGCCCTCGCCATAGTGGGAGTTCTGGGAGGAACGGCAATTTTCATAAAGACCCAGGCTAAAGACACAACGGAGCTTACCCCCGTGCAGAGGCAGACTTTCGAACTCAACCACGTCACTATTGAGGAAGGGCTTGCCGACGGTCGCGGCGAGACATGGAAGCAGCGACTGATACGGCACTTCAAACCTGACAAATACAACGAAAAATTCGACGTCAAGTACCAGCAGGAACAGCTGAGCTATATCGCCCAGGCACACAGCGGCATAATAGGCGTCGGTCCCGGCAAATCGCGTGAGAACGCCCGCCTGCCGCTGGCGTCGCTCGACTATATATATGCAATCATCATCGAGGAACTCGGACTGCTGGCAGGATTAGGAATACTCATTATATATATGTGGATTCTCGGACGAAGCGCCAAGCTAACCATGCAGTTCAAAATGACGATGCCCGGTGTTCTGGTGATGGGGTGCGCGTTCACCATCGTCTTCCAGGCGCTGTTCCACATGTCTATCGTCACCGGTGTCTTCCCCGTCTCAGGTCAGCCCCTGCCGCTGATTTCCAAAGGCGGCATTTCCGTGCTGGCGACATCGCTGGCTTTCGGCGTGATGCTCAGCTGCGCCAAACATGCGGCACGCGCCAGCGACACCAAGGCAGAGCAGGCTAAGGAACGTGCGAGTCTGCCCGAAAATGCACGCTCGGTCAACCCCGTGCTCATTTCGGACGTTGATACAACAAAAGAAGAAAAATGACTGGAAATAGACAAACCATAAGAGCTCTTATCAGCGGAGGCGGCACGGGAGGACACATATTCCCCGCCCTGTCGATAGCCGCAGAAATAGAAAAGCAATATCCCGGCAGCGAAATACTCTTTGTCGGCGCCGAAGACCGCATGGAGATGCAGCGCGTGCCGGCTGCAGGATATCAGATAATAGGACTTCCTGTCGCCGGATTCGACCGGAAGCATCTGTGGCGCAACTTCGGCGTGCTCATCAAACTATGGCACTCTATCCGCAAGGCACGCAAGATTGTGGCAGACTTCAAGCCCGACATCGCTATCGGTGTCGGCGGCTATGCCAGCGGTCCAACACTCAAAGCAGCCCAGCGCGCCGGAGTGCCTACTGTGCTGCAGGAGCAGAACTCCTACGCCGGAGTCACCAACAAACTTCTCGCCGCAAAAGCGAAAGCCATCTGCGTGGCATACACTGGCATGGAACGCTTCTTTCCGGAAGACAAAATCGTGATGACGGGCAATCCTGTGCGCGCAGCACTACTGCAGCCGGGGATGACACAGGAAGAAGCAAAGAAAAAACTCGGCATGGACCCCGACATGCCGTTGGCGCTTATACTCGGAGGCAGCCTCGGCGCACTCACCATCAACAATGCCGTAATAGACGCACTGCAAAAGCACAAAGCCGAAGGGGCGCCGTTCTCGGTGCTGTGGCAGACGGGCTCCAGATATTTCGACCGCTGCCGCAAAGCCTACGAGGACTTCGCCGCGCCCAATATCAAAGTGACGGACTTCATATCCGACATGGCAGTGGCATATTGCGCCGCCGATCTTGTCGTGGCGCGCGCCGGAGCCGGAACAATCAGCGAGCTCGAACTTCTCGGCAAGCCCGCCATACTTGTACCGTCGCCTAACGTGGCTGAGAATCACCAGATGCGCAATGCGGAAGCTCTCGCCAACGTAGGCGCTGCCGGACTCGTGCCTGACAATGACGCCGTGGAACATCTGTGGGACGAGATGGCGGCTACAATAGAAAACAGCTGCACGCTCGCCGCACTCAGCGCGAACATAAAAAAACTCGCGCTACCCGACAGCGACAAAAAAATAGTTGAAACAATCACCAAGGTATTATCACACGAATAAATGGAACTCAAAGATACCGAGCGCGTTTTCTTTGCAGGCATCGGCGGAATAGGCATGGCGGCTCTCGCCCGCTACTATCTCGCCAAAGGTCTGCCGGTTGCCGGATACGACCGCACAGAAAGCGCACTCACCGACGAACTTGCCGCAGAAGGCGCTCTGGTGAGCTACGACGACTCTATCGACGCCGTGCCGGAAGCTTTCAGGCAGAAAAAAGGCACATTAGTAGTGTACACACCCGCTGTGCCGGCGACGAACATACCTCTTACATTCTTCCGCAAGGAAGGATTTGAAATCCACAAGCGTGCCGCCGTGCTCGGGCAGATTACCCGTGCGTCGAAAAGCCTCTGTTTCTCCGGCACACACGGCAAGACCACCACATCGTCGATGGCTGCGCACATCATGCACAGCGGCGCTGTGGGATGCAATGCATTCCTCGGCGGCATCTTGCTCGGCTACAACAGCAACCTCATGCTGAGCGCCACATCGCCCTTCAGCGTCGTTGAGGCTGACGAATACGACCGTTCCTTCCACCAGCTCACCCCATTCATCGCTGTCGTCAACGCCACCGACCCCGACCATCTCGACATTTACGGCACCGAGGAGGCATACCTTGAGAGCTTCGCGCATTTCACCGAACTCATCCGCAGCGACGGCGCACTGCTCGTCCATACCGGTCTCAAACTCGTTCCCCGTCCACCCCAAGGCGTGCCCGTCTATACTTTCAGCCGGCATGAAGGCGATTTCCACGCAGAGAATATCCGTATAGGCAAGGGGACTATTGTTTTCGATTTCGTCCATCCCGGAGGCACCATCACCGACATTGAGCTTGGTGTGCCTGTTGAAATCAACATCGACAATGCCGTATCCGCTCTTGCCGCCGTATGGCTCACGGGCACACTCACTCCGGAGCTCGCGCGCCGTGCAATGGCAAGCTATCCTGGAGTAGAACGCCGTTTCCAGTTCCACCTGAAGGAAGAAAACCGCGCCGTCATCGACGACTACGCCCATCATCCCGACGAGCTCCGCCAGAGCATAGCTTCCGTACGGGCGCTTTATCCCGGACGCAAGCTCACCGTAGCTTTCCAGCCGCATCTCTATAGCCGCACACGCGATTTCGCACAGCAGTTTGCCGACGTGCTCTCGGCAGCAGACGAAGTCGTGCTCATCGACCTCTATCCCGCACGCGAAGAACCGATACCCGGCATAAGCTCGGACACCATTTTCCAGAAAGTGAAAAACGAGAAAAAAATTCTCATTTCGAAACAAGATTTTGTCGATACGATGAAAAATCGTAACTTTGAAATCCTGTTGACATCAGGTGCCGGCGATCTCAACCTCTACGTGCCAGCCCTCGTAAAGGCACTGAAAGCCGAAGCAATCGAATAAACTATTATCTCGCAGAGCATTAACCCATGTCGAAGAAAACTGTCATAGTATGCATCCTGACGATCATAATGATCGCCTACTACTGCTATGCTCTTCCGCTGACGTGGGGCATGGCGTCTGAGGCACATCTGAAAAAGGGAGTCGACATATTCCTGACTGATACAACCTCGAAGTTCGTCAACCGTGCCGACGTTCTCGATGAGCTCGGCATCGATGCCGACTCTCTGCCGAAATACCGAATCAGCACCTTCGATCTCGGCAGTCTTGAAAAAAAGCTCAGAGCGTCGGACAAACTTCAGGCCGCCAACGTGTCGCTGATGGCAGACGGCAGGCTCGTCGTCGACGTAGAGCCCATGATTCCTGTCGCGCGGGTGTTCGATACCGGAAAACCGTCCTACTATATCAACGCCACCGGCAAGCGCATCTCCGCCGAGCTGCGCTACTCCATCGACCTTCCGGCTATTGTCGGAACATTCAGCCGTGAGTATCCGCCCGAGCGCCTGATTCCGCTTCTCGACTATATAAGCTCCGACAAGCGCGTCAATGCGCTCGTCGCAACCGTGACACAGGAAGCCGACGGCAACATCATAATAGTGCCGTCTATCGTCGGTCATGTCATCAACTTCGGCGACACCACGCAGGTTGCAGACAAATTCGCGAGGCTCAGAGCCTTCTACCGCCACGTGATGCCTACGAAAGGCTGGCTCACATACGACACCATTTCCGTCAAATGGCGCGACCGTGTAGTGGCGACGCGGCGCCTGAAAGAAGCTCCGAAGATTGCCATCCCGACCTACGAAGACGAGACCGGCATTCTCGACATCGACGACAACGAGCCATCGCCTGACGATATTAGCCCGGAAATAATTGAAGAACAAAAGAAAACTCTTCCTTAAACATACCGTTCTATGGAAACGAAATATATAGCAGCAATAGAAATTGCCTCATCGAAAATCAAAGGAGCGATAGGCTCTGTAGGTTCCGACGGCCGGCTGTCGGTTCTTGCCGTGGAAGAAACTCCGTCGGGCGACAATGTGCGCTACGGACGTGTGCAGAACATCCGCGAAGTGTCAGCAGCTGTCAACGACATCATCCAGCGGCTTGAGAGCGCTCCGGCCGTCGCCCCGCGCCGAATCCGTGCGCTTGCTGTTTCCATAGGCGGACGCTCACTGTCGAGCACACCCGCCAAGTCCTCTGCCAAGTTCGCCGACGAATGCGAAGTGACAGAGAAGCATGTGCAGAGGCTTATCTTCGACGCAATGCACAATTTCGTCAGCGACAAATATGTCATAGAACCGATTCCGAGAATGTTCTATGTCAACAATTCCGCTGTCCGCCAGCCCGTAGGCACATTCTGCGACAGCCTCCGCGGCGAATTCCTGATGATTACATGCAGCAGGGAAACACGCCAGAACCTCGAACGCATAAAGTTCGACACCATATCGCCGACAGATGTGAAATACATCATCGAAACGAAAGCCACTGGCGACTTTGTTCTCACCGCTGACGAAAAGGAACTCGGAACAGCACTTGTAGATATCGGTTCAGAGACCACGACTGTCGTAGTGTACAAAGACGGCACTCTCGCCTTCGCAAGCACAATACCGATGGGCTCGCGCCTGCTCACGCTCGACCTTGTCGCCGGACTCGGCACAACAGAAGAGGCTGCGGAGAAACTCAAGCGCGAGATAGCCGCCGACCAGAGCAACAATGAGGAAGCGCACAAGTATATCCACTCACGCGCCGGCGAAATCATCGCCAACGTCCTCAATCAGGTCGACACCGCAGGGCTCGGAGCACCGGCGATATCGAAAATCGTCGTCACCGGCGGAGGAGCGGCGACACAGGATTTCATCGCCCAGCTGTCGGCACAGTTCAAAATTCCGGTGCGCGTGGCAGAGATGCCTGCCGAAATCACCTTCCGTGTGCCCGGACGTAACAACAGCTCGAACATCGACATCGTCGCGCTGCTTGCCGCCGCAGGGAAAAGCATCGCAGACAGCTGTCTGACGGAGGAAAGAACCGACGACGACAGCCTCGTTTACTCTTCCATGGAACCCGTAGAGTCCGACATGGTCGTTATCGACGGACCGCGCTTAGAGCCTGTACCCGAAAAGAAAGAAGAAACCGTGCATGACGACTCCGACGACGACGACACTCTTTTCGACGACGACCCCGACGACCCGGAAGTTCCCAAGAAAAAGGCGGAGCAGAAAGAAGAACCGAAGGAAAAGCACTCGTTTTCGTTCTTCGGCAAAAAGAAAAAGAAGGTCGAGGAAGAGCCTGAACAGGAAGTTCCCGAAGAACCTGAGGAACCAGAAGAAAACGACGATCCCGACAACTACATCAGGGTCAGAGAGAAACTCGGAGGCTGGCAGAGCAAGCTGGCAAAATTCTTCGCACCGACAGAAGGCTACGAAAAAGACGACGACGACGAATAATATACCTCTAAAACAACCGAAGCCATGATCGATTTCGAACCGGAAAACCCCGAATTGATTGACAAATACAAGAACGCCAACGAGACCCTCGCAGGCGGTGCACCCACGATTCTCGCCATGGGCGTGGGCGGCGGCGGATGCAACGCCGTGTCATACATGGCTAAACAGAATGTCAAAGGCGTCGATTTTGTCGTTCTCAACACCGACCGCCAGGCTCTTCTGCCCATCGACGTGCCGACGAAAGTGCTCCTCGGTCCGAAGGTTTGCGGAGGCTACGGTGCCGGCAGCAAACCCGAAAAAGGACAGGAAGCCGCAGAGGAAAGCAGCGAAGAAATCGAAAAGCTCTTCACGCCCGACGTACAGATGGTTTTCGTCACCGCCGGTATGGGCGGCGGCACAGGAACGGGAGCCGCACCTGTCGTGGCAGGTCTCGCCAAGAGCCGCGGCATACTCACGGTGGGCATTGTGACGATTCCCTTCTTCTTCGAAGGCATGGTGCGTATCAAGTGCGCCATTGAGGGTGCGTCGAAGCTCCAGAAAAACGTCGACGCCATGCTCATAATCAACAACGACCGTCTGAGCAAGATATACCCGAAAATGGCATGGAGCGACGGATTCAGCAAAGCCGATGAAATCCTGACAACGGCAGCGCGCACCATCTCCGACATGGTAACCATTCTGGCGAATATCAACATTGATATGCGCGACGTCGACACCTGTCTGCGCGACGGACGCACCGCACTTATATCCGTAGGCTACGGCGAAGGCGAGAACCGCCTTTCGCAGGCAATACAGAACGCTCTCAACTCGCCCCTGCTGTGCGACACGAACATCATGACGGCAAAGAAGCTACTCTTCGCCTTCTACTATTCGCACGACCTCAACCCGCCGCTGCTCATGGAGGAATCCATGCAGGCCAACAACCTCGTGGCGGAAATACAGCAGTCGGTACACATCAAGTTCGGCTGGGGTTTCGACGACACCCTCGGCAATAAAATAAAATTTACCATCCTCGCCTCAGGCTTCGATCTGTCCGTAGACACGAACGGCATACACATCGACGTCATCGAAGGCAATAAGGAGGACGTCGGAGGTGAGACGTCGGCAACAGACATCAGCGCCATTTCCGCCGCCTACGGTCGCGACAAAGTCGACGACCTCATCCGCCGTCAGGAAACGCAGAACTACTACATCCTCGGCGCCGACGAGCTCGACAGCGACGAAGCCATAGCCATGGTTGAGGCGACACCGGCATACAAACGCGACAAACGCCGCATTGCCATGAAGCAGCAGCCGGCTTTCGACATCAACGGAAACCCGTCGGAACAGAGCAAGACAAAAACAAAAAATTCCGGTACAATAACATTCTCTCCAAATGACCGATAAAAAGCTTAAACTTGTCATCTCCACAGGCGCCGGCATCAGCGCTGAAAGCGGAATACGCACCTTCCGCGACGCCGACGGGCTGTGGGAAAACTATCCCGTGATGGATGTTGCCAGCGCCGACGGGTTCCGACGCAACCCCGCGCTCATACACCAGTTCTACAACGAACGCCGCGCACAGCTCGGGCAGGCACAGCCCAATGCCGCCCACACAGGGCTGCGCGAGCTGGAGAAATACTTCGACGTATACGTCATCACGCAGAACGTCGACGACCTCCACGAGCGCGCCGGCAGCAAGAACATCCTTCATCTCCACGGAGAACTGACAAAAGTACGCGCCCTCGACGACGAAAGCAAGCTCTATAAGATTGACTATAACCAGACAACGACGCCCGACACCGTCATCGACGGTCACCACGTGCGCCCGCACATTGTCTTCTTCCAGGAAGCAGTACCTATGTTCGAGCCAGCCGTCGACCTTGTCGCACAGGCCGACATATTCGTCATCATAGGCACATCGCTCGTCGTATACCCTGCGGCAGCTCTGCTCAACTATGTGCGCCGCGGCGTACCAGTCTACTATATCGACCCCAACCCCGGCACAGTACCCGCCGGAGTGACGCTCATACGCAAAAAAGCCACCGAAGGAGTGGCGGAGCTTGAAAAGATTCTAATCGACAAATACTGCAAATAACACAAAATCCTATAAACCAATCTACGATGTTAAAGAAAATGATTATCGGCGCGGCAGCCGTCCTCTGCGCCACTGTTGCTGTCGCTGCAAATAACGGTGCATGGAAAAACGTCAATGCCTCCGAACTGCGCATTGTCAACAAAGGATTCGCCGACACACAGCGCGACTACGACCGTCTGCCGGCATATCTGCAAGACAGCATACGCGCAGCTGTATGGAGCCTGCAGCAGAATTCCGCCGGTATCGGCGTACGCTTCGCGACGAACTCCTCGCGTATCGGTGTGCGCTATCGCCTTCTCAACAACAATACCATGCCGCACATGGCAGACACAGGCACAAAGGGCACCGACCTCTACATCCTCAAGGACGGCAAGACATGGCGACATGCAGGCACCGTCAAACCCACACTCGCCGACAAAGCAAACAGAATTGTCGACGGTACGTATATCGCCAATCTCGACACAACGCGCATGGCGGAGTATATCGTCAACTTCCCGCTCTACGACGGTGTGGAATGGCTTGAAATAAAAGTCGATTCCGGCGCCACCATCACCCCCGGAAGCCCCGACATCATCGGCAACAACGGAAAAATCGTCGCCTACGGCACCAGCATCATGCAGGGCGGATGCGCCACACGCCCGGGAATGACATCGACAAACATCATCTCGCGTGAGCTCAACCGCGAAGTCGTCAACCTCGGTTTCAGCGGCAACGGCAAGATGGATCTGTGCATAGCACGCGCCATGGCGCAGATTCCCGACGTGGCGCTCTACCTCGTCGATCCCGTGCCCAACTGCTCGAAAGAAGAAGTGGACTCGCTCACTACGCAGTTCATCGGAATTCTTCACGACGCGCATCCCGACGTGCCTGTCGTCATGGTCGAAGGACCTCAGTACGCTGCCACCGACTTCGATTCGCGCATCCGTGAGCTCGTGCCCACACGCAACGCCATCTGGCGCGCGAAGTATGAGCAGATGAAGAAAAAGAAATACAATATCTACTATATCGACAACGTTAATCTCACCGGCTCCGACGAGCTCGACGGCACTGTCGACGGCACACACCTCACCGACCTCGGCTACCGCTGGTATGTCAAGAAAGTGATGCCTGTGCTCAAAAAAGCATTGAAGAAAAAATAATTCTCATAATCAAGAAAAAAAATGTCAAACTGGTTTGAATGTAAAGTAAGATACGACAAGATGCAGGAAAACGGCTCTGTCAAAAAAGTGAACGAACCCTATCTTGTCGACGCCCTCTCCTTCACCGAGGCAGAAGCGCGCATAACAGAAGAAGTCAGCCCCTTCATCTCAGGCGAATTTTCCGTCTCGGCGGTAAAACGCACAAAAATAGCCGAAGTGTTCTGGCAGGGCGGCGACCGCTGGTATCAGGTCAAGGTCGGTTTCATCACCATCGATGAAAAGACAGCTGCCGAAAAGCGCTCCAACTCCCTCATCCTCGTACAGGCAAGCAACTTCAAGGAAGCCTACGAGCACTTCGAAGAAGGCATGAAAGGCACCATGGCAGACTACGACATCGTCTCCATCTGCGAGACACCGCTCATGGACGTCTACAAGATGAAACTCACTCAGGAATAACCATGGCATCCATTGCCGAATCGCTGACAGCCATACGCTCCACCCTGCCCGCAGAGGTCGGGCTTGTGGCTGTCTCCAAATTCCATCCTGCCGAAGCTATCGCCGAGGCATACGCTGCCGGGCAGCGGGCGTTCGGAGAAAGCCGTGTGCAGGAACTGACGAAGAAAATGCCTGTGCTGCCTGCCGACATACGCTGGCACTTCATCGGACATCTGCAGACCAACAAAGTGCGTCAGCTACTCAGTGCCGGCAGAATAGAGCTAATAGAGAGTGTCGACAGCGAGCACCTTCTCAGCGCCATCGACAGCGAGGCAGAGCGCCTCGGCATCGTCGCACGCGTACTCATGCAGGTGCACGTGGCACAGGAGGAGACAAAATTCGGATTCACACCCGACGAACTGCTCGCCTATTTCCGCGACCGCCGTTTCGAGAATCTCAAAGCAACGCATATCTGCGGGATAATGGGCATGGCATCGAACACCGACGATGAAGGACGCATACGCAGCGACTTCCGGGCAATAGCGCGTCTGCGGCAGCAGATTCTCGACACAGCGCCTGACCTGAGGGGATTCGACACCGTGTCGATGGGAATGAGCCACGACTACCGCACCGCTATCGAGGAAGGAAGCACACTCGTACGCATAGGTACCGCCATCTTCGGCGAACGCACCTATTGACGGGCACGCCTGAGCTGCCTGAACTGCCACAGGACGAGCGCGAGAGTAACAACGGTTGCAAGGGCGTCGGACGACGGAAACGCTATCCAGACACCTTTAAGCCCCCATTCGCGTGGGAGTATAATCAGTAATGGAATAAGAAACAGTACCTGGCGGAGGAGTCCGATAAGAATCGACTTCCCCGCCATTCCTATACTTTGGAAAAGCATGGACGATATCACCTGGAAACCGACGACTGGGAAGGCGAGCAGGCAATAGCTGAGAGCTGTCTGCGTGGCATCGAGGAGCCCGGAGTCGGTAGTGAAAGCCATACCTATCTCACGCGGCATGACAAGCCCCAGCACGCCTCCCGTTGCCGTTATCACCGTCGCGGCAGCCACTGCGAGAACGAAAGTGCGTCTGAGGCGGTGGGTCTGACCGGCACCATAGTTATAACCGATAATCGGCTGCGCGCCCTGGCATATACCGAGAACGACGGTAACAAGCAACGACGTATAAGTGACCATAATGCCGGCTGCTCCGATGTCGCTGTCGCTGCCGTAGGCAAGAAGAGTGTTGTTTACGATAGCGTTGACAGCACATCCCGCCGCATTGACAAGTGCCGGCGCGGCGCCGAGAGATATGATGGATGCGACAATGTTCCACTTCAGCCCGAACGTATGCCGGTGAAAGTGCAGGGTGGCATTCCTGTTGAAAAAATGCGAAAGGACATAAGCCGCCGAAACAAGCATGGCGATATCGGTAGCATACGCAGCACCTGCTATACCCCATCCGAAGACATAGATGAACAGCGGATCGAGAACCACATTGACAGCAGCGCCGACAAGCATGGTGTACATCGCCTTGCGCGGATAGCCGGAAGCGCGCATAAGGTTGTTCATTCCGTATGCCACATTCGTCAGCAGAAGACCCGGAAGAAGAGGCAGCATATACTCGCGGGCATAGGGCAAGGTGACATCGCTGGCACCGAAAGCGCTCAGCAAGGGATCGATGAAAACGGCGAAGACGGCAATGTATATCGCGGCATTGAGCAGTGTCAGAGTGATGGCGTTGCCGAGGATGCGCTCCGCGAGCGTCAGATTTTTCTCTCCTAAAGCAATCGACACACGCGCCGTGGAACCCACGCCGACAAGGACGCCGACAGCCGTAGCGAGATTCATTATCGGAAACGTCACCGCAAGACCGGCGATAGCTTCCGGTCCTACCCATTGTCCGATAAAAATGCGGTCGACAACATTATACAATGCCATCACAAGCATCCCGACGACAGCCGGGAGACTGTACTCCCACAGCAGCCGTCCTACCGGACGCGTAGCCAGCGCCTTCAACCGTTCGTCCTGATTCTGCATATTCGGAATGTATAAAGTATATGGTTATATCATCTACTTAAACCCCCGGGCCGTGGCGGTCCGGGGGTCGTATGGGAGATTGCCGGCACATCGCCGGATAATATCATCAGGCTTTCTGCTTTGCGAGAGCGCGCTCGTAGAGACTCTTCACAGGAGTGCTGCGGGCGTAGTCGGGATAGTTGTCGATGATTTCCTTGAGCGCATCGGCCTCGGCAGCGTAGTTTTTCTGCTCGCGGTACACGTTGGCTTTCTTCACAAGGATAAATGGAACTATCTCAGGATTATTGTCGGCGGCGCTGATAGCCTTGTCGTAGCATTTGAGCGCCTGGTCGAGCTGAGCGAGATTCACGTGGCAGTCGCCGGCAAGGGTATATACACCCGGTTCGGCAACCTTATCGTCGAGAGCGCAGTCGTCGAGATATTCGAGAGCTTCGGCATATTTTTCCTGCTTGTACAGACGGATACCCATTTCAGCCTTAGCGCGGTTACCGCTCTTGTATCCGGCCTCAGCGGCCTGCGCGTAGAGCTGCGATGCTATGCTGTCGTTGACGAGGGCGGCGGCGTCGGCTTTGCCTACTGCGGCGTCGGCCTTGCGGCTGCCGGTCTGAGAAATAAGAATCCAAGCGAGTGCCACTACTACGAGCACACCTACTATCGCCGAGCATACGACGAGTGCCTTTTTGTTTTTCTTTGCCTTTGCAAGAGCGTCCTCGGTTTCATTGACACTCTGCAGTTCAGGTTGTTTGTTGTCCATTGCTATTTAATGTTTTTATTTCTTTCTGAGCACAAAAGTTCACCGCCCGCGGGCAGATACACTTTTCAAAGTGCAAAAATAGCACATATTTCCCTAACAAAAAAATTTTAGCGCCCATAGTCGCAAGTTTTTATACCGAAATGTAATGTTCAGTACTTGCGCCATTGCCTATCACCAGTAGAAATACCGCTTTTTGTTTCAACTTCCGGCAAAATATTAAATTTTTGAGAATATTTTAAGATTCTCGTTGTCTAATTAAATATTTTGTCTACCTTTGTCACATCATTTAACCTAATTTCTAATAATCATGTTTGACAAACTTTTAAAATCCTTAAAATCTTTGAGGCTTTTTGTACTTGTTTTGTCTGCAACGATTGCCCTTAGCCTTGGTGCACAGACATCTGTGTCGGGCATAGTCTACGATAGCTCAGGCGAGACTATCCCGGGAGCAACCGTTCAGGTAAAAGGTCAGGACAAACGGGCAACAGTAACCGACATCGAAGGACGGTTCACACTCAGAGTACCCGACCTCAGCGTAACACTCGTGGCACGCTTTATCGGCTACAAGACCGAAGAAGTGAAACTCGACGGACGCGACAAAGTAGACATCGTGCTCAAAGAAGATTCCGAGCTGCTCAACGAAGTAGTCGCCATCGGCTACGGCACAGCCAAGAAAGTGTCGCTGACAGGCTCGGTGTCGGCAATATCGTCCAAGGAGCTGCTTACCGCTCCTATGACAAACACGTCAAACATGCTCACCGGCAAAGTTTCGGGTCTCACCGCCGTGCAGTCGACAGGACGTCCCGGCTCTGACGGCGCCGCGATCCACGTCCGCGGTCTTAACGACTTTGCGGCGAGCGGTCCTCTGTGCATCGTCGACGGTGTGCCCGCCAGCATGGATAACGTCAACCCCAACGACATCGAAAGCGTGTCGGTGCTCAAGGACGCCGCCGCTGCCATCTATGGCGTGCAGGGTGCTAACGGCGTCATCCTCATCACTACGAAGAAAGGCAACGAAGGTCAGGCTCGCATAAGCTACGACGGCGTGTTCTCGATGGTGAACAACACCGCCATGCCTGAGCTTATGAACGCCCGCGAATATATGTACTGGCACAACCGCGCCAGCGAGATGGACGGCTACACACCGCGTTACACTGCCGACATTCAGCAGCAGGTCATCGAAAACGCACCGGGAACCATCTATGGCGAAACCGACTGGCAGAAACAGCTCTGGCGCACGGCATTCACGCAGAAACATAACATCAGCGCTTCCGGTGGCACCAAGAAGGTGAAATATTTCGTCAGCCTCGGTGTCCTCGACCAGGAAGGCACGATGAAATCGACCGACTACCGCCGCTACAACCTCAGGACCAACATCGACATATCGATCACCAAAGGTCTCAACTTCATGGCGAATATATCGGGCTACAAGGCAGAACGGCGCAACGCCGGCTTCGATCTCGGCAACACATACGCATGGAACCCGGCTTTCGAAGCCACCCATGCCCTGCCTATCTACAAGTCGACTTACAACGGACTTCCTCTGGCGCAGACCACAGGCGGCGACGGACATTTCAATCCCGGAGCCTCCATCGCCAACTCAGGCTGGCAGCGCAACTACAACAACGAAATCTACACCAACCTGAAGCTTGAGTTCGACTTCGCGGAACTTGTGCCGCAGCTCAAAGGTCTGAAGATGAGCGTATGGGGATCATACAAATACGGTATGACGAAGATACGCAATTTCATGAACTCCTACGAGCAGTATGTTGTCAACATAACGTCGCCAGACCCCGGCGAACCCAGTCTGCTGCCCAAACCCGGCACCACCGAGGGCGGAGCCTTCCTCAAATATCTGCAGGAATATGAGAGGGCACTGAAAAAGTCCCTTTATAGACTGCACCCATAATTCAATCGGCACATA
>USMC01000020.1 GCA_900555715.1 uncultured Porphyromonadaceae bacterium
GCTTGTAGATGCTTGTAAACAACGGAAGAATGGTACAGGAACAGACGGCAAGGATACCTCCCGAAACCGATGCGACAGTATAGGATACCCATTTTTTGGCATTGACCCCGAAATACTTCAGCACCGCTCCCTGACTCACGAACACTGCGATAACACCGGCGATGAAAAATGCCGGGAGAAGGCAGAGGACGATATGTTCGCGGGCATACCACTTGGTGAGGTCAAGTGTGGAGTGAATCGCCGTCATCAGCGTGTCGCTATTGACGGGCAGAAAGAACGCAGTCAGGAATAAGACAACGGTCCATATCAGAAACTTGATTTCCTTTCTTGTTTCCATATCAGTCTCCTGTTGTTGCGGTTCAGATGCCGAGAACTTTTTTCACTTCGTCAGCCGACGGAACGTGACCTTTGATTTTGACTGTGCCGTCAACGACCACGGCAGGGGTCGCCATGATGTTGAATTTCATCATCTCGGCGATATCCTCGATTTTGGAGAGTTTTACATCGAGATTGTTCTCGCTGATCACACGTTCCACTACCTTATAAGTCTCCTTGCACTTGGCGCAGCCGGGACCGAGAACAAACACCTCGCTGACTTTTACGCCGGGAGCCGTGGCGCAGCATGAGGTTTCAGCGGCTTCGGTTGAATCGTCGGAGCATCCGCATGACTGCACGGGTTTTACATCTTCATCCACGATGATGTTGCTGTTGCAGCAGCAAGAACTTTTCTTTTTAGGTGCGAAGAGGGTTGACCAAAAGCCTTTCTTAGATTCTTTTTTATCCATGATTTTTCGTTTTTACAGTTTATACATTTTTAGAGATACATCATTATGCAGTAGTAAATGCCTACTGATATGAAAATGACTCCGACAATAATGTTGAGCCATTTCTGAACAGTGCGTAGTTTGCCGTAGAACTCACCGACCTTTTCAACGCTGAAAGCGAGAATCCAGGCTACGGCAAGCACGGGAAGTGCGGTGGCTATTGCGAACAGAACCGGCAGAAGCCAGCCTGCGCTTGCCGTTACCGACATCGGTATCAGCATACCGAAGTACAGCACTCCGCTTGTAGGGCAGAAAGCCATCGCGAACAGAACACCGAGCAGCAATGCTCCCCATCCCCCTTTTCGGGCAAGACCTTCACCGTTGCCACCGAAACCGAACTGCGGGAGATTGAGTTTGTGTCCGAACAGCATGAAAAGTCCGATAAGCAGCAACAGCGGCCCAATCAGCAGCTCACCCCATTTCCCTATTGCCTTTTGTATGCCGAACACGCTTGCACCCTCTTTCAGAATTGAGATAAGGATTATGCCGAGAACTGTGTAGGAGATTACACGACCGATAGTGTAAAGCACCCCGTTTCGGAAAATGCGTCTGCGGTTCTCTATATCCTTGCTGATGTAGCCTATTGCAGCTATGTTGGTGGCAAGCGGACACGGCGAGATAGCAGTGAGCAATCCGAGAAGGAACGCGGTCAGAGCCGGAGCAGTGCTATTGTCAAGTAAAGTCTGTAACCAGTCCATTATTTCAATGATTGGCGGATTTTGTCTGCAAGACCTTTCTTGAAGCCGTCAGGATTTTTACTGGCGTTCCCGAAGCCAAACTCAGTGAGGTTGTTACGGCTCTCCTTACCGTCTTTCCATTTGTTGACAAAGAGAGAAGACCATGTAACTTCGTATTTGTCGGCGATTTTTTCTCCCTCCGGGGTAGATATATCCACGGTCTTGAATACGACAGTGCCGTTTTTCATCTCGTTTGCAAAGAGAGTATTTACTACCTCTTTAGCGTTTTTCTCGATAGCCATGCAGGTGGCACAGCGTTGTTTGCCGTGGAAATATATCACTTCCACTCTATCCTTTTCAGGAGATTTCGCAGCGGCGGTATTATCCCCGCTTCCGCACGACACCAGCCCTATCATAAGGGCGAAAAACATCAGTAACTTTTTCATGTGATTATCATTAAATTTAGATTGTTATTTGCCGAATTACGAACATCGAAAATAAAAAAATAGTGCTTACGAGCAGCAGCTATTCTTTTTTGAGGGACAGCAGTCGTCAAGCATCTGTGAAAACAGTTGCCGGGCAAGTTTCCAGTTCTCCACGTTGATGCAATACTTTACTTTTGGCGGCTCGATGGTGCCTTGTATCAGACCGGCCTCCTTCAACTCGCTCAGATGCTGCGATACTGTGGCTTTCGCAATCGGAAGCACCTCATGTATATCTCCAAAGAAACATTCGTTTCTCTGAGCGAGAAAATTGAGAATCGCTATCCGCGTGGGATGCCCCATCGCTTTTGCAAACCTCGCAAGACGCTCCTGTTCGGGTGTTATCTCTAATTTTGCCATATCATTTTTATTTGTTGTTCGCAAAATTACAAACAATATTTGATATATCCAAACATAGCGATGATTTTTTTGAGGCGAGCAAAGTCTCACGAGGATTACGTGATGTTAAATGGCATTAAATAATCCGGCACCACTAAGTTGTCAGAACATCGTATCATTTGATGCCAACAAAACACCCAATATTACTGCCATTTCTGGGTGTAATATTGGGTGTAGATTTTACAAATGCTTGATAATCAAGCTAATTTGCGGAAAGACAGGGATTCGAACCCTGGGTACCCGCAAGGGTACAACGGTTTTCGAGACCGCCCCGATCGACCACTCCGGCATCTTTCCAATTTGAGCGGTGTTTGCGTTTGTGGCTGCAAAATTAGTAATTTTTTTTGAATGGCGCTAATTAAAGGATTATTTTTTGGAAAAAAATTATTCCGGGAGGCGGATGACGATACTTCCCCCTGTGCGGATTGTCTTTTCTGTCAGCGGTTTGCTCGTTCCGGCGAGGGTGACGGAAACTTTTATTGTGTGTTGAGAGACTCGTGAGACGCAGATGTCGAAGTCGGAGCCGAATGCTCTTATGCGCCGTAGTGCCATTGTGTCCCAACCGGTCGGGAGTTGCGGCGTCAGGGTGAATGAGCGTAGTCCGGTTGGACGGATTCCGAACAACCCTTCAGTGACGATACGTCCGTAAAGTGCGGATTCGGCAGAGAGGTGGCGTTGTCCGCCTTCGGGCCATGCTTCGACGGCATAGGGCACATGTTCGCCGAGAAGGCGTTTGGCGGTGTATTTCAGCAGGTAGTCGGTCGCGCGGTCGGCGTCTCCTGCCTGATAAGCACCGCGGAGGGCGTAGAGGGTCGCGCGGTCCCAGTAGGTCTTGTCGCCGGATGCGGACAGGATGCCGTTTTCGGTCCACAGCTGAGGTGAGAAGAGGGCGTCGAGTGTTGCGTCGCGCCGGTCGTATATCCCCATTGTGAGAGGTATGCAGATCCACGAGCGCAGGATGGTGTTGCCGTCGTAGTAGCGATAGGTGTCGAATCCTTCGACGGGACCGGCGAAGTAGCTTTCGATGCTGTCCTTGAGTGCGGCAGCCTGTCGGCGGTATGTTTTTGCGAGTGTGCGGGGCTTTTCGAGGCTCTCGGCGAGATATGCGGAAGAGAGGAGGGCATCGTAGTAGAGCGATGAGGTGCATAGGTTGGCGCTGCCTGCAGGGAAGCGTCCTTCGAGTTCGTCGTGGTCGGACATGACAACTCCGTGGTCGTTGAGTTTGCGCCGGTTGTATTCGAGGCACCACTCGATGAGCTTCCACAGTTTTTCGGCTTCCTGTCTGTCGCCGGATGCAAGGGCGAGGCGTGCTGCTCCATAGGCTATCATGGCTGCGTCGCCGCGGTCGCCGGCGCCGTTCCAGATGTCGGTGCCTTCGGCGATGATGGATGATGGTATCGGTTTCCATTCATCGTTGATGTACCCGGCGAAGAGACTGAACGAGTTGGCTGCCGATTCGTTGCCGTAGGCATATCCTGTGAAAGGAAAGTAGGGATTGATGTATTCCGCCTGATCGTTTGCCCAGATAGCTGCATAGTAACTTTCACCGCCGGGACCGTGCATGGGACCGTTTTTCGTCTGATAGATGCTCTCGCACGCGCGGATTTTGGACAGAGCGAACATACGGTCGAGTTCGGGACAAGGTGTTTCGAGGACGAGGTTGCCGGTCAGCTCTCCTACGAGCGCGATGCGTGCCGCTGCCTCGGTCTGTGCGTCTGTGCTGATACTTTGTTCGTCAGGTTTATATGCTGATATTGAGGCTGTGTATGTATATGATTCTCCCGGTTGGAGAGTGAACATACCGCCGTTTCCGGTTCGCATTTCGATGCGGTAGTTTCCGGCAGTTCCTGGGGCTGTCGTCAGGACGCTGTTTGTCGACGGTAGTTCAATTCCGAGGGGCTTGTCACTGATGTTGGTGAAGCGGTATGTCTCAATCAATGATGGGTTTTCTGTTGAGGGGAAATAAATACGTATGAGTGCCACCTGCCCGTTGTTCAGAAGGCTCGATGCAGTGAGCGTGCCGTCGATTGTGACAGACAGGACTCTTTCGCTGACAGACCGTCCGTCGATTTTCATATCCTGAATCGCGTTCCAGTCGAAGCGCCGCATAAGACTTGCGTGCGTGTTGTTCGGTATCGTGCGGAGCATAGGCCATATCATGCTCTTGCTGATGTGGAAAGTACCGTCATCTTTTACACCATACCGCAGTACCGTTGAGACGCGTTTCCCGGACATTTCAATATGGTCGTCGTGTGCGCCGGTCTTACTCGTTTCCCACGTGACAGACGTCGAAGCGGAATCGACGGTCCAGTATTGGCGACAATATGCGATGTTCGCTGTGCTTAATATTATGAAAGCGGATGTGATGTGCCTGATTACGTTCATGGTGTTAGGTTTAGGTGTGTTGTGAATGCAAAAATAACGGAAAAGTTCTGGATTTCCAATTTGTACGCGGCGTTTTTTTATGCTATATTTGCAAATTCTTTACGTAGCCGTTTTTTCAATGTCTACTTATTAGAGTCTGTCCGCTATTTGTCGATGGAACATTCGAGAGAGAAAGAAATATATAAGGTGACGTTTGCCTGCTCAGCGGTCAACGCTTTGCTTGTAGTCTTTAAATTCGTTGCAGGCGTGCTGGGTCATAGCTCCGCGATGATAGCTGATGCCGTCCATTCGCTGAGCGATTTTATCACGGATGTGGTAGTTATAGTCTTTGTGCGTATCGCCGGAAAACCCGCCGATGCAGACCATGATTACGGTCACGGCAAATATGAGACTCTTGCAGCGGTGATCGTCGGTCTGTTTCTCGGTCTGGTCGGCATAGGACTCGGTATCGGAGGCGTGGAAAAGACTGTGGCGTTTTTCAAGGGCGTGCCGCAGGAATCGCCAAACTGGCTGGCTTTCTCAGCTGCGCTGTTGTCATTAGTCTTGAAAGAGTGGTCGTACCGTTACACGATGACAGTGGCCCGGCGTGTCGACTCTCCCGCTCTCGTCGCTAACGCCTGGCACCACCGCAGCGACGCATTTACCTCCGTTGCGGCTCTTGCCGGCATAGGTGGTGCCATGCTTCTCGGACCTGCATGGACTTTCCTCGACCCGCTCGCCGCTATAATCGTATGTCTGTTTATCATCAAGAGCGCATACGACCTTCTCCGCCCAGCTCTCGACGAGCTGCTTGAGAAGTCGCTTCCGGCAGACGACAAGGAGCGTATTGCCGAGGTGATTACCTCCACTCCCGGGGTTCTGGCTTTCCATCGCCTGCGCACACGGCGCATAGGTGTCCGGGCTGCCATTGATGTCCATATCAAAATGGACGGGAATCTCTCCCTGTCGGAGGCTCACGACATAGCATCGGCAGCCGAACGCCGTCTTAAAGAAGCGCTGGGCGAAAATACGGTTGTCAATATCCACATGGAACCGCGTTGAGAAGAGTTCTGATAATGTTAAGAATGAATGTTGTTATAGTAAACTGAAATGAAATTGAAAGCATGGATTGAGGCTATGCGCCTGCGGACGCTGCCGGTGAGCGTTGCCGGCGTTGTTGCCGCGACAGGCTATTGTGTTGTCGACGGAACTTTCAACCCTGTTCCGGCGGTTCTTTGTCTTGTCTTTGCCGTTCTGTGCCAGATAGCATCGAATTTTGCGAACGAATATTTCGATTACAAAGCGGGTCGTGACCGGACGGGTCGCGAAGGTCCGAGGCGCGGCGTCACCGAAGGTGACATAACGCCAACGGCAATGCTCCGTGCCACTTATACCACGCTATGCCTTGCCGCCCTCGCCGGTCTGACCCTTACGTATTGGGGCGGAGCGTGGCTCATTGCTGTCGGCGTAGGTGTGGCAATCGGGGTGTTCGCATATAGCGCCGGTCCTTTCCCGCTGTCGACCCATTGCCTCGGAGAGGCGGGAGTGATAGTTTTCTTTGGTCTGGTACCTGTCAATTTTACATATTATGTTCAGGCACTCCACTGGAGTGTACCTGTTTTGCTTGGTTCACTTTCGATAGGTCTGATGGGCGCGAATGTGCTGATAGTCAATAATCACCGTGACCGAGACGATGACCGTGACGTCGGCAAGCATACCCTTGCCACGGCTATGCCGCGGTGGGCAATGCCCGTGCTGTATGCCGCCAATGCAATATGCGCCTGTGTGCTGATGCTCGGCATGTGGAACCAATTCGCCTACTACTGGGCTGTCGTTCCGGCTCTGTATACCGCGTGCTCCTTAGGAATAGCGTTCCGGCTGATGAAGTACAACGGCAGACGTCTTAATCCGATGCTCGGCATGACGGCAATGCTGATGTTTGCCTATTCGCTATGCTTTCTCATCGCCGCCGTCTGGCGCTGATAACAACTATCTTTGCTTCGTATATACTGAGTTTCAGAAGAATTTGTTAACTTTGCATCTAAATCTGCGCTTGCCGCTGACGAAGACCATTCGATGTAAACAGTAACTTATATTCAACATATTACGGTTCTTCCCTGTAGTCACAAAAGGTTTGGTCGCCTGTCAGCCTACTTGGTAGTCCCTCACTTGTATAATGAGACATAATTATAATCTCGGCTTTATCTCGGACGATGATATTTTCAAGCATGTAAAGTTAACAGTAGAGTCATACAGACGCGAAATCACATTGTTACAATTCAACGAAAATATTGTTGATCCTATCAAACTTACTTTTGACTCAAAAGTCTATGGCAAGACTATCAAACAAGCGATTGAAGATGAATGCTTCCGTCAAATTGACAAGAGTAATTCTAATCGTATAGGATATTTCCATCAAAATCTTTTTCGTTACGCCGGTAATGGTTGGGTAGTTCCGCTCCAAGGTTTTGATGTGGAGAATGATGAGCGTCATATCTATGTTGAGCTAAAGAATAAGCATAACACCATGAACTCTGCGTCTTCTCAGAAAACATATATGAAGATGCAAGCAAAGTTACTTGATGACGATCAGGCAACGTGCTATCTTGTTGAGGCTATTTCCACAAAATCAAAAGATGAAGCATGGCATATCACATTGGACAAAAAAGCTCGTTCTCATAATCGTATACGTCGTATGTCGATGGATAAGTTTTACGAACTTGTTTTTGGTGATTCCAAAGCTTTCTTCAAGCTTTGTTTTGCTCTGCCTCAAATCATCGAAGATGTCGTTAGTGAAAACGAAGCTCTTACTCTCAATAATACAGTATACGAAGAACTTATCAAAGAACATGCAGATCTTCTTACTGCGCTTTATCTTTTAGCTTTCTCCACCTACGAGGGGTTCGAACAAATTGCTGCTAAATAAAATGCAGAGTAAAACCATTTCTATTAATAATTTCGCAGACCTGCTTGGAGTTTCAAGAGCCACTGTGGATACATGGATTCGCAGCGGCAAATACCCTGTTCACACCGGTTCTGAAGGTAAGCGTTATTTTTATTTTGAAGATCTCAAGGATGTACCGGAAATCGCAGCTATGTTATCATCTAAATGGGATGAAGAAAAAAATGTAATTCCATCTTGCAACTTTACTTCTGCTGAACTTTTTGCCGGTGGCGGTGGGTTAGCTCTCGGTCTGGAGAAAGCCGGATTCCATCATGTCCTCCTAAATGAATTCGACCATAATGCTTGCGAAACGCTACGCCGCAATCGTCCAAATTGGAACGTGATTGAAGGCGATGTACACGATATTGACTTTACTCCTTATCAAGGTAAAATAGATTTTCTTTCTGGTGGTTTCCCTTGTCAAGCTTTTTCTTATGCTGGCAAACGCCTTGGTTTTGAAGAAACACGAGGTACTTTATTTTTTGAACTGGCTCGTGCTGTTAGAGAAATTCAACCTAAGGTTTTTTTGGGAGAGAATGTACGAGGATTATTTGAACACGATAAGGGTCGCACTTTGCAAACTATCAAAGATGTTATAGCAGAATTGGGTTACACGCTTATTGAACCTCGTGTTCTCCGTGCAATACAATATGATGTCCCGCAAAAGAGAGAACGCCTTATTCTTATTGCTATAAGAAATGATATCGCGCCTCATGTACAATTCAAGTGGCCGGATGTTTGTACTTCTGTCAGAACTCTGAGAGATGCTTTTTTTGCTGGCGAGCTATTCAATACTGATGTTCCGGTATCAGAAGGACAAAGATACCCAGACTCAAAATTTAAGGTGATGCAACTTGTTCCGGAAGGTGGTGATTGGAGAGATCTTCCTGAGGATGTAGCTCGTGAGTATATGAAAAGGTGTTATAACCTTGGCGGTGGTAAAACAGGAATGGCTCGTCGCCTTGCTATGGATGAACCGTGTCTGACCCTTACATGTGCACCTGCACAAAAACAAACAGAACGCTGCCATCCAATAGAGACTCGTCCCCTTACGATTAGGGAGTATGCTCGTATTCAAACATTTCCGGACGATTGGAAGTTCTGCGGTAATTTAAGTACACAATACAAACAGATTGGCAATGCTGTCCCTGTCAATCTTGCATGGGCTATCGGTCGATCCATCATTAGACTTTTTAATGATATATCTAATTTGGGTTATATCAATGAGAATATAGATTTAGATTCTACCAGACACTACACCAAACTTCATGGTATATTTGAAGGTATGGTTTGTGAAAAAAACACTGAGTATTTATCTTCATCTTATAAGTAATAGTGTTGATGCTTATTCTTCTGCGCATTCGTAAGTTGAGCCTGACTTTTCTACCTTAAAGTAAAGATTACATCTCAGATGTGTACTGAGGCGCTGATTTTATATGGAATTGCTTGCGATTGAGATTTTTTTTGTAACTTTACAAAGTTTTTGACATATAAACCGTCACCGTCAGATCACAACGTAAGTATCCTGAATGAACCGATTAGTCCGATTTATCTTGGCTTCAGTAGTCCTTGCAGTGGGGCTGCTGCCATGCGAGGCATTAGCGCAGGAGGCGTTCAGCAGAAAAATCCAGCAGGTGACATTTGTTCCTAAAGGCGCCTGGATCGGCGGCGTCAGCGTAAGCTACTCGCAGTCGAAAGAGGACAACTACCAGTTTCTTATTTTTGAGGGAATCGACGGCGACAGCTATTCGTTCAAGGTCAGTCCGACAGTGATGTTCTGCTTCAAGGACAATATGGCGGCAGGCGGGCGCTTCTCTTATCAGCGGCAGCGTACGTGCATCGACAAAGGTGACCTTGTGCTCGATTCGGAAACATCCTACAATGTCGACAATCTGTACAGCATCAGCCATACATATCTCGGCACAGCCATTTTCCGCAACTATCTCAGCCTCGGTCGCAGCACGCGTTTCGGACTCTTCTATGAGATTCAGGCACAGGCAGGCGGCGGGCAGTCGAAAATTATAAACGGTTCCGGTCAGGACATCACGGGAACGTACGAGCGCAATATCAAGCTGAATGTCGGCGTCGCTCCCGGACTGTCGGTCTTTCTCAACAATTACTCGGCGATAGAGGTGAATGTAGGTGTGCTCGGCTTCAACTACAATCATACCACCTCGGTAACCGATCAGATATATATCGCCAACCGCCACACGTCGCAGGCGAATTTCAAAATAAACCTGTTTTCAATCACGTTCGGAGTGATGTTCTATATTTAGCGCCATGAAGAAACTGATTGTAACACTCATAGCTCTGGTAGTGCTGCTTGGCGCATGTGTGTCCGCTCACGGGCAGATAACGCGCAAGCAACATCAGTCGTTCGATAACGACACTATCGAGCATGTCGTGATCGACGGCGACACGATGTCGATAGTGCTGCCGGAGCATAATTTCGGGCGCTACGACCGTGGTCTGAAAAACTATCTTTTTATCCCGAAAGGCAAATGGAGCTTCGGAATGACGGCGTCCTACGGTGAACTCAGGACGGAGGACGTGCAGGTGCTGTCGATGCTCAAGGATATAGATTTCAACGGCAAGATATTTTCTGTCAAGCCATTTCTGTCATATTTTGTCGGACATAATCAGTCGGTAGGTCTTAAGTTCGACTATTCCCGCGGAACAGGCGATCTGGGTAGTCTCGGGCTCGATTTCGACGAAGACCTCAATTTCACTTTACGCGATGTGAGTTATTTTCAGGAAACGCTGACAGTGTCGACCTTTTACCGCAGCTACGTCGGTCTTGACAGTTCTGGTATTTTCGGCGTCTTCAATGAAATAGATCTTGGTTTCGGGTCGGGTTCGTCGCGCTTCAAGCGCCTGTATAACGGCGAACCGCGCGACACGCGTACCATCATCACCCAGGGAAATCTCAATTTCAGCCCCGGTGTATGCGTGTTCATACAGGATTTTGTGTCTTTCAATGTGTCGTTCGGCGTGTTCGGTCTTTATTGGAAAAAACAGCAGCAGAGCACCGACGGTGTCGACGAAGGCAGCCGAGTGACGTCAGGAGCAAATTTCCGCTTCAATATATTCAACATCAATTTCGGACTGATGGTAGTGATATGAGGAAAGAACTGTATATCCTGATGGCGCTTGCCGCCGCTGTTTTTGCCGGATGCATTAGGAATGACGTCCCGTATCCGCACATACAGGCGAACTTCCTTTCCTTCGAAGTCCGCGGTCAGGATGGCGGAACGGTCATCGACAGCAGCGCCATGCGTCTGACCGTGACATTGCCCGAAGAGGTCGATATCGAATCTGTGCGCGTAAGCGGATATACACTCACAAAAGGCGCTCACCTTGTAGGAGAAACTTTTCTTGACCCGATAGACCTTTCGTCGCCTTACCGTGTGACAGTGGAGCTTTACCAGCAATATACCTGGCAGATAGTAGGGCGTCAGAATATCGAACGCTACTTTGAGGTCGAAGGGCAGATAGGGCAGAGTATCATAGATGT
This sequence comes from uncultured Porphyromonadaceae bacterium, assembly GCA_900555715.1. GTDB lineage: Bacteria > Bacteroidota > Bacteroidia > Bacteroidales > Muribaculaceae > CAG-873. The sequence goes on from USMC01000020.1 coordinate 11,205, forward strand.
GCCCGGAAGGCGTGTTATCGTAAACGTCGGCGATGCACGTCCGCTGAACGCTATTGCCATATCGCGTGCCAAGCTTGGTCCGAAAGGCTGCACTTACAGCCCGTCGATAGCGGAAGGCGCTACTTACGACGGCACTAAGCCGTTCGTAATCAAGGTGCGCAGTTTCGGGCGCGATGAAATATGGACAGTATATACGGAGCAGGTTCATGTGAGCCTGCGCACTGTCGGTGTCGATGCCTGGACGGGTGTTGCCTGGATACACGGTACGGGCGAGGCCGGGACGGTGAACGGCGCCGAATACAGGCTCGCCGGAACGGAACTATGGACTCGTGTGCCGCAGAGCGACATTACATATCACGGCGGCGACTTTGTTGCGCGCGTCAATCTTCTAAGTCCTTCTACGTCGTATCAGGCACGCGTATATAATGAGACCATGACAGGCGAAATCATTGATTTCACCACCGGTACGGCGGCTCAGATGCCGAACAGCAATTTCGACAACTGGTGGCTCGACGGCAAAGTGTGGAATCCCTGGGCGGAAGACGGCACGCCTTTCTGGGATACGGGCAACAAGGGCGCCACCACGCTCGGACAGTCGAACAGCGGACCTACGGACGACACCCCTTCGGGTTCGGGCTGGGCGGCGCGTCTGGAATCGAAGTTCATCGGAATAGGCGCCCTCGGCAAGCTCGCCGCCGGGAACCTTTTCACCGGCATATATGTCAGGACGGTCGGAACGAACGGCGTACTGTCGTTCGGACGACCTTTTACCGAGCGTCCTGTGCGTCTTCGCGGGCAGTTCAAATACACATGTGCCGATATCAGCCATTGTTCCGACGGTTTCAACTCAATGCTCGGACAGCCTGATACCTGTTCAATATTTGTCGCGCTCATAGATACCGAGGAACCGCTTGAAATACGCACCGCGCCCAACAACAGGCAGCTTTTCGATCCGGAAGGCGCTTACGTTGTCGGATATGGCAAGATGGAAGTCGCACAGACCGTTCCGGAATACACTCCGTTCGAATTTGAAATAAAGTATAATTCCACCTCACGCAAGCCGAAGTATATCATCTGCGTTGCGTCGGCGAGCAAGTACGGCGACTTCTTCACCGGCGGAAGCGGCTCGACGCTGTATGTGGACGATTTTGAATTGCTATATGACTATTAGACACTCCCTTATATCATTCATCAGCTCAGCTGTCGTAGTATCGGCAATGCTGACTCCGGTGTGTCTGCACGCAAATGCAGCAACCGACTCCGTCGCCTCTTCAGGCATGGAATGGACGTATGTGCCGAAATTCCATGGCGTGATGCGTACGTTCTATGAGTTTTCGTCAGCGACAGGCAAAAGTAAGTTCATGGTGCGTAACGCACGTCTTAATGCCGGTGGCTATATCCTTCCGATGGTAGATTATTATATACAGGCTGATTTTTGCGACCGTGGTGCCATAAAGCTTCTCGACGCTTATGCACGCCTTCATCCAGTCGACGGTCTTGAGGTGTATGCCGGTCAGTGCCGTGTCCCGTTCAGCGTGGAATCGTCGAGGGCGCCTCAGCTCTATCATTTCACCGATGTCGGTCTTGTCGCAACTCTCGGAAACCTGCGCTCCGTCGGTGTCAAGGCTGGTTACCGTTTCCCGTCGTTTCCCGTGTATGTCGAAGGCGGTGTTTTCAACGGCTCAGATCGCGCAGACCATACTCAATGGAACTCGCAGCTGACCTACAGCATAAAGGCAAACGCGAGCTTTGCCGGCTTCCGCCCTGAAGTTGCGTTCCAGTCGCGTGTGCCCGGCGGTCAGGACGGTACGCCACGATTCAATCAGGGCAATGTGTCTCTGTCGTGGACATGCGGCGGATTTATGATTGAGGGCGAGTATATATATCGCGGCTATACCGGAAGCGACGACCGTGCGCAGGCATGGGATATATTCGCCGACTATGGTTTCGACGTCGACTGGCGCATGGCTGACAGGCTGTCGTTTCAGGCGCGCTATGACGGAGTGATCGACGACCCTGTGATTCTGACCCGCCGACGGCTTACTGTCGGCGCGACAGCTCATTATTCGTACAAAGCGACATTTGTGGATTTCCGTGTCAATTTCGAGCAGTATTTCTACAATGAGAATGTCGGCACCATTTCGCCGACCGACAATAATAAACTCGTCGCCGGAGCTATTCTGTATTTCTGAACGGTTCGCTGAACCATCTGCGCGGTGCAAGCGTATTATCATAAATAATATTTGATATGATGATACGCAGAATATGCTTTTCCATTATTGCTCTTGTGCTCGGTCTTGCCGGGGCTTACGCTCAGGGTACCGGAGTGAGATACGGCGCGCAGCTGTCGTATGATGTTTCTTTTCCGTCAGGAAAGAATCCGTACAAGGCAGGTTCCGGCTTCACTCTCGGCGGCGTGGCGAATATTTCTTTCCCCGGGAAATTCTTTATCGAGCCGGGGCTGAAGTTTACCTATGCTTCAATGCCGACGAAAGATCTTGTTTCGTTCAACGAGAAGTATATGTATGAAGGTGCTGCCAATCTCTACACTCTCCATATTCCGGTCAGTTTCGGATATACGTTCTACAACACCGGTTTTGTCTCTGTCGAAATGAGCACCGGACCGTACCTGAATGTCAATCTGGCTGCCAGGCAGAAGCTCGATCCTGACTTCGGCGTTCCTGCCGCCGACCGTGAGCCGTCGTGCAGGATCAATCTCTTCGACTACGGGTGGAAGCGCGTGGACAGCGGCTGGAGCATACGGCTGAGCACTACGTTTGCCGGGTCATATTTTATCGGTATCGATGGCGATGTGGCATTTACGCCGCTGGCTAAATTCGGCAATGGCGATAATAAGGTGCAGATACGCCGCAGCTCGGTGTCGGTAGTGCTGGGATATTATTTCTGACAGGCTTCCATCTGTGCCAGCCGGGCGTCGATAAGCTCTATGGCTTCCTCGGCAGAGCTTATCCAGCAGACGTCCGGGTCGCGCTTGAGCCATGTAAGCTGTTTTTTTGCGTATACGCGTGTGTTTTTGCCTATACGTGCGATAGCCTCAGCACGTGTCATCTCATTATTTAAATATGCGCGTATCTCTTTATAACCGACTGTATTGAGGGAGTTGAACTGACCTTGCGCGAAAGCTTTTCGCGCCTCTTCTTCAAGTCCTGTGGCTATCATTGCGTCGACGCGTGCGTTTATCCGTGCGAACAGTTGTTCGCGCGGCATGTCTATAGCAAGTTTGAGCACTTCGAAATCGCGCTTGCGTCGTGCGCCTGTCCTCAGCGAGGAGAACGGAACGCCAGCTTCGAGGCATATCTCAACTGCATGGACCACACGGCGCGTGTTGGCACGGTCTACTTCATTGAAATAGTCGGGATCGAGTATCTCCAGCTGTGCGAGCACGCTTTGCAGACCATGATTGCGGAGCATGTCGAGCACATAGGCACGTGTGCCGTCGCTCACCGAAGGCATTTCGTCGATTCCTCTTACGAGAGCGTCGACATACATCATCGAGCCGCCGCAGACAATGGCTACGGGCGACCGTTTCCATATTTCCGGCAGAATCGCCAGTGCGTCTTCTTCGAACCGTGCGGCGCTGTAATATGCGTCGAGGGGCAGTGTGCCGACAAGATGATGGAAGGCACGGCTGCGTTCCTCCGGTGTGGGTGCAGCCGTGCCTATGGGAAGGTCTTTGTATATCTGACGGGAGTCTGCCGAAATGATTTCAGTGCCATATCGCCCGGCAAGAGTGATAGCGAGCGACGTCTTGCCCGAAGCGGTCGGACCGGTGACAACCGTCAGCAGTCTCATCAGTCTTTATGCTGTGCCACGAGTCTGGCAATCTCGATGATTGTCTGAGTCGCTTTTTCCATCGACGGTATGGGAACGAACTCATAGCGTCCGTGGAAGTTAAGACCGCCGGCGAAGATGTTGGGACACGGCAGACCTTTGAACGAGAGCTGCGCGCCGTCTGTGCCGCCGCGTATCGGCTGTACTTTCGGCGTCACTCCTGCAAGGCGCATCGCTTCCTCTGCAATATCGACGATATACTTCACAGGTTCTATTTTCTCGCGCATGTTATAGTACTGGTCCTTTATCTCGATGGAGCAGCAGCCCGGGAATTCGTTGTTGATTTTGCGTGCGAGGTGTTCGAGCTCTTTCTTGCGGCGCTCGAAGCGGTCGCGGTCGTGGTCGCGGATGATATATGTGAGTACTGTTTTCTCGACATTGCCTTCCATCGACACGAGGTGGTAGAATCCCTCGTAGTCCTCGGTGTGTTCCGGTGTCTCCCAGCGGGGCAGCATGATGATGAATTGGTTTGCCACACGCATGGAGTTGAGCATCTTGTGCTTTGCATATCCAGGGTGCACATTGCATCCGAGGAAGGTTACGTGCGCCACGGCGGCGTTGAAGTTCTCATATTCCAGCTCGCCCACTTCGCCGCCGTCCATGGTGTATGCCCAGTCGGCACCGAAGCGTGCGACGTCGAATTTGTGTGCGCCCTGTCCTATTTCTTCGTCGGGGTTGAAAGCAATGCGGATTTCACCGTGTTCGATTTCGGGGTGATGGAGGAGGTAGTCGGCGGCGGTGATGATTTCGGCAATTCCGGCTTTGTCGTCGGCGCCAAGAAGGGTTGTACCGTCGGTGACTATGAGTGACTGTCCCACGTACTTGTCCAGTTCGGGGAACTGTTCGGGCGAGAGGACAATGTTCTGGGCGCTGTTAAGGACGATGTCGCCGCCCTGATAGTTTTCGACGATGCGTGGCGACACATGGCGTCCCGACATATCGGGGCTTGTGTCGAGATGTGCTATAAAGCCTACTACGGGAGCTTTTTTGCCTGCAGGCAGCGTGGAAGGAACGGTTGCCATAAGATAACCGTTGTCGTCGAGGCTGATGTTGCGCAGCCCCATGGACTGAAGTTCGTCGCGCAGGTGCTCGGCGAAAATGAGCTGACCCGGTGTCGACGGCGTCATATTTGTCAGTTCGTCGCTCTGAGTGTCGAATTTGACGTACTGGAGAAATCGGTCGGTAAGATTCATCACTTTTTCATGTTTAACGTATGCTGCTCCAGGGAAGAGCAGATTTAAGGGTATATTTGTCTTTTTCGTTTTCGTACATAAACCTGAATCCGTCGATGCTGAACGACCTGAGCATGTCCTCTACGAACAGCCGGCAGCTGCCCATGTCGCCGAGAACCGGGTTGATGGTTTTCAAAAGGCGTGCGGCAAGTTCTTTCTGTTTCAGCCTGGCATACGGTGCCGCGGTAGCGAATGTGAAGGTGTACTGTGCGAAGCTCGTGACAATGTCGAGCGAGCATTCTTCAGCGTTCACGGCGTCGGCGAAGCCTGCGCAATAGCCGCTTAGGATTTTCATAGCGCTTGTCCGGGCTTCTCCTTGGTTGAGCTCCATAAGTTTCTGTTTATAGAGCGCACGGAGCCGGGCGGCAGGAACGTCGAACGATTTTGTGCCGGATTCTGTATCGGTAATGGTTATCGTCATCTTGCCCTCGGTTTTCGAAAGGCTGTTGATGATTTCATCTGTCTGGGGTCCTTTGTGTCCCTGAAGGTACTGGGCAAGACCATATTGCACGAGTGCGTCGGAGAAATCTGCCGTTTTGTAGACCGGAGAGGCAAATTCTATGCCTACATTCAGCGAAGCGTCCGCGTATGTCACGCCGCACCGGTCAAGCAGAATAAAGCTTCCGTTGGCGAGTTCCTTGATTTCTTTGTTGAGGCGTTCTGCCTGCGCTGTGAGGAGGGAATTGTAGTCGGTCTTGTCTTTGGGAGAACATGAACAGACGATGCCGGCGACAATTGCTGCGAGGGTGAGAAGTTTCAGTTTCATAATGTAGTGGTTATTTTCGGCAAAATTAGCAAAAAAATTCGGCACTGCTTATTAATTGCGGCAGAAAATAGGAACGGATGTCCTTCATATTGAAGCTTCATATTGAAGCTATATTCCGGCGCCGTCGATAAAAAACTGTTCTACAGGCTGACGCTGCAGGATGCGTGAGTTGGACGGAATGTTGTGTGTTACCCATACGTTACCGCCTATTACGGTGTGGCTTCCGATCGTTATGCGTCCAAGGATGGTGGCGTTGGAGTAGATGGTGACGTAGTCTTCTATTATCGGATGGCGCGGTATGTTGAGAGGCTGACCGTCGCTGCCGTGCACGAAGCTTTTCGCGCCGAGGGTCACTCCCTGATATATCGACACATGGTGCCCGATGACACATGTCTGTCCGATGACGACGCCTGTGCCGTGGTCGATGCTGAAATGATGCCCGATGACGGCGCCGGGATGGATGTCGATGCCTGTCTGAGAGTGGGCTATCTCTGTGATTATGCGTGGCAGCAGTGGCACGCCGGCGACAAGCAGCGCGTGAGCTATGCGGTAGTGGAACATGCCCGTGAAGGCGGGATAACAGAAAATCACTTCAGCGCGGTCGGTCGCCGCAGGGTCGTTGGCGAACATGGCGCTGACGTCGGTGAGGAGCAGCTGCCGGATGGAAGGCAATGTTTCGACGAATGCACTTGTGGCGCTGTCGCTCATCGACGGGTCGGCGCCGGTGAGACGGCAGGCGCGCCTTATCTGAGCCGCCAGTTCCGTACAGATACGGGCTATGCGTACGGCTGTGAGATGACGCAACACTTCGGGCGACGGAGTCCGTTCGTCGAAAAAATCCGGAAACATCACCTCACGAATGAGCCGGAGAATGTCCATCAGGCGGGGAACTGACGGCAGATGCCCCGGAGTGCGGTTGACAATCGTGGCGTCGCCGTCGGGTTCGCCGCACAGTTGCTCGACGATGCTGCTGAGCTTATGAGTCATAGGAGTACAGTCTGGTGGAAAGATAGCGCTCGCCTGTGTCGGGAAGAATGCAGACAATGGTTTTGCCCTCGTTTTCAGGGCGGCGTGCAAGTTCTGTGGCGGCATGGAAAGCGGCGCCGGAAGATATGCCGGCGAGAATGGACTCTTCTTCGGCGAGCCGTCGTGCAGCGGCGAAGGCTTCGTCGCCGCTTACGGTGATTATTTCGTCGACGACGGAAGCGTCGTAGTTGCCCGGGATGAATCCCGCTCCTATTCCCTGTATGGTGTGAGCTCCAGGTTTGCCGCCGCTGAGCACCGGTGAATCGGATGGCTCGACGGCAACGGCCATGACAGTGCTTTTTCTTGCCTTGAGTCCGCGGGCGCTGCCGCAGAGTGTGCCGCCGGTGCCTACGCCGGCGACTATTATGTCGACAGCACCGTCAGTGTCGTCCCATATTTCGCGTGCTGTCGTGCGTTCGTGTACTGCTGCGTTTGCCGGGTTGCCGAACTGATCGGGTACAAACGACCCGGGAGTGCTCCTGTGCAGTTCAAGCGCCTTGTCGATAGCTCCTTTCATGCCGAGATTACCGGGTGTGAGCACAAGCTCGGCGCCGAGAGCGCGCAGAAGGTTGCGTCTTTCGACACTCATTGTGTCCGGCATCGTCAGGATGCATCGGTAACCGCGCAGACGTGACACCCAGGCAAGACCGATTCCGGTGTTGCCGCTGGTAGGCTCGATGATAGTCGCTCCGGGTTTGAGGATTCCGCGGGTTTCGGCATCTTCTATCATGGCGAGAGCTATCCGGTCTTTGGCGCTTCCGGCGGGATTGTAGCTTTCAAGCTTTACGAGAACGCGTGCTTTAAGACCGTCTTTTTTCTCTATATTGCATACTTCTGCAAGAGGGGTGTTCCCTATGAGGCTGAGGAGATTTCTGTGGATGTTCGGCATGACATAATGAATTTTTACAAAATTACTGAATAACTATATAACGAAGCATGATTGAGGAAAGATTTTGCGAGGATGAAATAAATTTTATAATTTTGCAACGCTTTACGGTTTCCGTAGGCGCAGGAGTGCGCCGTGCGCGAGCAACGGAATGAAAAGGGAACGCGGTGAGAATCCGCGACAGTACCCGCTGCTGTGAGTCCTGTTATATGTTTCCGCAAATGTCATTGTCCCCGCCCATCGGGGATGAGAAGACGCGGTTGACAGGGACGAGTCAGAAGACCTGCCGTAACGTTTATTGGCAATGCTTGCGGGACAATGAGCACAGCGATCTTTCGTACGGATATATCATTGGTATATGCTGAAGATATATGGGTTCCCCCGTTCGCATTGTCAGGATGTGAACGGGCTATTCATTTTTTTAACTAACATACCAATGTACAAGTTTACTCTTTTTGCGGCAGCCTTTGTGCTCGCCGGCAGCGCAGCCAGCGCTCAGAACATTACTCTCGATCTCACCAAAGCCAGCTCCGAACTTACGTTCTCGGAAACTACAGGCGCATGGGACGGTACTTTCGACGATGATGAGATTTCAGTTGAAAGCCAGTGCTTCTCTTTTCTGAAAAGTTCGATGGGAAGCTATAAGACATGGTGGGGATTCACAGCGTCGAATTCGGCTGACAATACATTTAAAACCGATTTTATAACCTATCAGTACAGCAATATGGCTAAGGGCGGTATCGTTCTCAACGAGGACGGTACTGTCCGTACCGACAAGTTCGGTGCTCCTGTTGTTGATGCTTCGGTGCCATATCTGGTAGCATATTACAACGCTTATATGTCGCGTCGTCCGACAGATATGATTTTCAGCGACGGCGAAGCGCATGAGCCCGTCGGCGTGTATGTGAATCTGAACAGCTATGCATATTATTCGATCACCGAGGGCGACGCAATTGCACGTGCGTTTACCAACGGCGATGTATTCACACTTACGATTCACGGCGTAGCCGAAGATGAAAGCGAAAAGACCATTGATGTTGTCCTTGCAAGCTATACCAACGGCGACCTCACAATCAACCGCGGCTGGCGCTATGTCGATCTGTCGTCGCTCGGCGCAGTCAACGAAATCTATTTCACCATGAAGAGTACCGACAGCGGCACATGGGGCGACAATACTCCGGGTTATTTCTGTCTCGACAAGCTCATTGTCAAGCCTGCAAAGACAACGGGTGTCGAGAACATCGCCGCAAATACAGCTATCGCCTACGACCGTGCTTCGAAGTCTGTCCGTCTGACAGGGTCGGATTTTGCCGTTGTCTACAATACTCAGGGGCAGAAAGTGATGACAGCGGAAGGCGCGGAGTTCAGCCTCGAATCGCTTGAGCCGGGTGTATACATCGTGCGAAGCGGAAACAGAAGCCTGAAAGTTGCAAGATAACCGGCAGCGGTTAAACGGACAGTAGAGAATACATTTTGTGTGTCGGTGTTTGAAAAAATGCCACGAAATACATTATTTTTGTGGAAAAATTTCATAGATAAGGAAAAATATATATCTTTGCGGTGTCTTAAGCTTGTTGGCTGTGGCAAATTGCAAATTATATAGTTAAACTCTATTCCGCGTATGAAAAAAATTCTCTACTCTCTATTGTTCGCTTCTCTGACGATATCAGGAACGGCAGACGCGTTAGGCGCTGATGCCGGACGCACGGTAATCCTCAGTGAGGATTTTGCCAAATTCACGTCAGGCTCTTTCGGAATGCCTGACGAAGACAACGATATCGCATGGGCCGGTATCAGCGATTATACCCAAAGTCCCGGCTGGGACGGCGAGGCTCTATATGCCGCCGGAGGCTCGTGCTACATCGGCATGGCCGGTTTCGGATTCTATCCCGGTACGCTTACCACCCCTGCTTTCGACGGCTCAGTCAATGAGGGTAATTATATTGTATCTTTCCGTGCCTGCGGAACGGCTGCCGACGATGTGACCGTAATGCGCTCGTCCGATTCTAAGCAGACCGTACAGGTTACAACCGAATGGGCGGAATACTCTATTTCGTTCACCTCAGGCGCCGACGGCGATAAGATCACATTCTCGCCGATGAGCAGTCCTCTTTATATCGACGATATCGTAATATATTATGAGGTAAAAGGCGAGGAGCCAGTCACCCCTCCCGAAGGTGCCGTATTATTCGAAACCTTCGACGCATTTTCGGAGGGATCGGAAGCTGACCCGGTGGCATTCAAGGACGTGGACGGTGATATTCCGGCTGAATATACTGTTGCGCCGGGCTGGAAAGGTAAAGGTCTTTTCCAAGCCGGAGGAAGCTTGTATTTCGGTCATCACGGAGAAGCCGACAATCCCCAGTCGGCATATCTGAATACGCCTGTAATGGATCTCTCCGGTAACGGCGGCCGCTACACTGTGACTTTCAAAGCCCGCGAATATGATTTCGGTTTCGGCTTCGGTTACATTAACATCGGTGTTTTCGACGCCACTACCGGAAAACAGGTCTACAACAATTATGCCGAAATAACCTCGGAATGGGGTGACTGTTCTGTTGAATTTACTTCCGGTCTGCAGAAATGCTATCTGCAGTTTACTTCCGGTCTGGGAGAAGCTTATATCGATAATATCGCTGTAATACAGCCGGTTTCAGAAATCGAACCTCCTCTAGCTACGGGGTGGACTAATATGACGGCTACCGGTTTTACTGTTGCATGGAATGCTGTGGAAGGAGCGGATTCATACCTTCTCAGTGTTTATCAGCATGATAATACCAAAAGAGTTTATCTCTTTGAAAATGTTTCAGTTGAGGGAACACGCTATACAGTCGAAGGAGCTGATATTACCAAGCCATATTATTATACAGTCAAGGTAGTACAGGGAGACAAGATTTCCAACGAGTCTAATGAAATGCGTGTACTGGGTCTTATTGCTCCCGAGTTGCTTGCTGCTACAAATATTACCATGGATGGTTTTACCGCCAACTGGAATCAGTCGGACCGTGCTACCACATATCTCCTGACGGCATATCTGACCCATAAGGCACTTGAATCTGAGGACTATGTCCTGATTGACGAGGATTTCAGTGCTTACAGTGGCGGAAGCCTCACTGAGCCAGTCGAAAGCTCCTTGCTTAACGGTACTCTCGACGACAAGATTTCGCGCGGCGGCTGGTCGGTAGGTGTACTCGCTTATACCGACGGGGCGATTGCACTTGACAACAGGACTATCGCCGAGTATGGTACGTCGTGGATGCATTCTCCCGTTCTCGACATGAAAGGTGGAGCTTGTACGCTCACGCTCAATCATAGAGGTGTGAATGTTAAGAAGTTTAATGTCGTCGTACGCAATGCCGGTGGTGAAGAACTCTACTCAAAGGAACTCTATGCTGTCAATGACTGGTATGAGGACAAAGTGGAACTTCCGGAGGTTGACGGGAAATGCTATATTTCCGTTGAGGTGCCTTCATCGGAAAAAGGTCTGCTTTACATAAGCGATATGAAACTCACCAAACGGTTAGAAAAAGACGAAGAACTGACTTTGCCTTATTTCGCCGCAGAAGTCTCGCGTCCATACGCGCAGGATGTAACGGTTGTCTCTAAAGATGTGCATATCGGTGAATGGCAGGAAAATGATTCGTTCAGTTATTCGGTGAAAAGCCGCCGGATATATTCCGACAGTTATACCATTGAATATATATTCAGTTGCGAGCCCGAAGCAATTGAAGTCAAGCGTCCCACATCAACCGGAGTCGCCGACGGAACTGTTTCGTCAGGCAGTGTAGATGTGGTCGACGGAGCCATTGTCGTGGAGGTCGACGGAGATACCGCTGTCGAAGTATTCGATATCGGTGGTCGGACAGTCTATTCAGGCAGCGGGTCTGCCGCCGTCCGTCCCGGTGCGCATGGCATTTATATTGTCCGGTTCGGCAATAGCGTTGTGAAAGTAGCTCTCTGAGACAGATAGAACCATGTAAGCGTCCCGCAAGTCATGTACGGCTTGCGGGACATTTTTTATAACTCTGAAATTGCTGTTTATTAATAAAAAGGTGTATCTTTGCACAAAATTCAAGAACTAACAAACACTAATACATGAAAAAGATTGCAACATTGTTCCTCTCTGCGTCAGTGTGTATTGCTGCATTAGCGCAGCAGGCTGTCCGTCCGGCGATTCCTCGTGATGAGGAAATCGAGAAAAAGGTTGAAAAGACTCTTTCGAAAATGACGCTCGACGATAAGGTCGGGCAGATGCTCCAGCTGAATATTGACGTTTTCGGCAAAATGGACTGGTCGAAATTCCATCCTTTCATTATGGATGAGCCGGCTGTCGAAGAAGCTATAAAGACCTATCGCGTAGGTTCGTTCCTCAACACTCCCGCCATTGCCGGCACTCTGGACAACTGGCATTACTGGATTCCGACATTCCAGAAATATTCGATGAAATATCTCGGAATACCTACCATCTTCGGTCTTGACAACAATCATGGTTCGACATATATAGCCAACGGCACGCTCTATCCGCAGCCTATCAACCTTGCGGCGTCTTTCGATACTGACATGTCGGAGACTCTCGGCTCCCTCACCGGCTACGAAAGCCGCGCCGCCGATTGCCCCTGGGTGTTCAATCCTGTCGTGGACCTCGGCAGAGATCCCCGCTGGTCGAGAATATGGGAAAGCTACGGTGAGGATCCGGTTGTGAATTCCAAGATGGTTGTCGCCGCTGTGCGCGGGCTTCAGGGCGACGATCCGAATCACATCGGACCGTACCATGTCGCCACAAGCGTGAAGCATTATATGGCGTATGGCGCGCCCTGGTCGGGCAAGGACCGCACTCCTGCTTATCTTTCGCCGAACGTGATCCGTGAGAAATATTTCGAACCGTTCAAGGCTGCAATCCAGGCCGGCGCCCTCACGCTGATGGTGAACTCCGGCAGCATCAACGGCGAACCTGTACATGCAAGCTATAAGTACCTTACTCAGTGGCTTAAGAAAGACCTCGACTGGGACGGTGTGATTGTCACCGACTGGGCGGACATCAACAACCTCTACCAGCGCGAGAAAGTGGCTAAAGACAAGAAAGACGCTATCCGCATCGCTATCAACGCCGGTATCGACATGAGCATGGAGCCTTACAGCACCGAGTTCTGTGTTCTTCTTAAAGAACTGGTAGAAGAAGGAAAGGTGAGCATGGAACGTATCGACGATGCCAACCGCCGCATTCTCCGTCTCAAATACCGCCTCGGTCTTTTTGAGCATCCCAATACAGGTCTCAAGAAGAAAGATTATGTCAAATTCGGTGCAGAGGAATTTGCAAAGACGGCTCTCATGGCAGCCGAGAATTCGGAAGTGCTTCTTAAAAATGACGGTGTGCTCCCCATCGCCAGGGGCAAGCGCATTCTTGTGACCGGTCCCAATGCCAATCAGATGCGTTGTCTCAACGGCGGCTGGAGCTATACATGGCAGGGCTCGGGAACGGAAATGCTCACCGAACAGTTCAACACGATCTATGAAGCGTTCTGCAATAAGTACGGTAAGGAAAATGTCGTCCTCGAGCAGGGCGTGACCTATAATGAAAAAGGCCAGTACTACGAGGAAAATTCGCCCGAAATCGAAAAGGCTGTCGCAGCGGCGCAGAATGTCGACGTCGTTGTCGCCTGTGTAGGTGAAAACAGCTATTGCGAGACTCCCGGCAACCTCACCGATCTGTGGCTGTCTGAGAATCAGCGTAACCTGGTGAAAGCGCTCGCCAAGACGGGCAAGCCTATCGTGCTTGTTCTCAACGAAGGTCGTCCGCGACTGATAGCCGACATCGAGCCTCTTGCCGCAGGTGTGATCGACATTCTCCTGCCCGGCAACTACGGAGGCGATGCTCTCGCAAATCTCGTGGCCGGCGATGCCAACTTCACTGCCAAGCTTCCGTTTACCTATCCGCGCGAAATCAACTCTCTCGCCAACTACGATTATAAGGTCAGTGAGGAGGTGGGCACTATGGACGGTGCTTATAACTACGACGCCAAAGTTTCGCTTCAGTGGCCCTTCGGCTATGGGCTGAGCTATACGACATTTGCATACAGCAATCTTAAGGTCGACCGCGCACGCTTCAATGCTGACGACATGCTGACAGTTACTGTCGATGTGACGAACACCGGCAAGGTCGCCGGCGCTGAGCCTGTGCTTCTCTACAGCAGCGACCTTGTGGCATCGCTCGTCCCTGACAACCGTCGTCTGCGCGATTTTACCAAGGTGACACTGTCGCCCGGCGAGACAAAGTCGGTTACGTTCCGTCTTCCCGCCAAGAGTCTTGCTTTTGTGGGAGCTGATGAAAAATGGCGTCTTGAAGAAGGCGACTTCACACTGAAAATCGGCGATCAGACAGCCAATATATTCTGCGAAAAGACTAAGGTGTGGGATACACCGAATATCTGACACTGACGTAAGGTCATAGAAAAGCCCCGGGCATCGATGATGAATGCCGGGGCTTTTGCTTTATATCTTTATCGTTTATCCGAATTTGCTGATTTTGCGGAGCTGGGCTTCGTTGACAATCTTGATTCTTCTACCGTCGACGATGAGTAGCTTTTCGGTGACGAAAGCCGACAGTGTCCTGATGGCATTCGATGTTGTCATATTGGAAAGATTGGCAAGGTCTTCGCGCGACATATATATTTTAAGCGTCGAATTATCGTCTTCGTATCCGTAGTTGTCGAGCATGACAATCAGCGCCTCCGCCAGCCTGCCGCGGATGTGCTTCTGTGTGAGGTTGACGATTTTTGTGTTTGAGCCGCCGAGATTGCGCGACAGCTCATGGATGAAGAACATCGCAAGGTCGGTGTTCTGGTGAATGAGACGGTTTACGAGGTCGAGCGGTATGGCTCCGAGAGTGGAGGGTTCAAAAGCCAACGCACTGGAAACATAAGGTTCATTAGCGAAGTATGCGCGATAGCCAAAATACTGGACAGGACGCATCAGTCTGAGAATCTGGATTCTGCCGCCTACGCCTTCCTTCGTCTTCTTGACTTTTCCTTTGAGGATGCACCAGAGAAACTCGGGGGTTTCTCCTTCTGCATAGATGAGCTGATTCTTCTTGAAATTATGAATCTGAAGATTATCGGCAACGACGCGCTTTTCCTCCGGAGTTAGAATAGACCATATTTCAGCCATATCTTCATTTATGACTTTTTCCAATGTGGCTTTTATCATTATTTTCCTTTTTATGTTCTGCGATACTGTTATATAACAGCAAAATTACTAATTAATTGTGGAACCGCAAATAAAATGAGCGAAAAATGAGCGAAATATGCTGTTTCAGTCATATTTCAGGCATAAGTGTAGAGTAAGACAGGGGAAAATGATGCTTCCTTCCGGAAGCTATATTTGTGGGTGAGGAAATTCGTGAGTTAAGCGAAAAAGGTGTGATAAACAAATAGCTGTCATTCAGTGTGATATGAAATGAGGTTGCCGCGTTGGCAATTTTTAATGCCTTATAATTATGTGTATGTCAAATATTTTAACGAAATTTGCGTTTTGAAATAGGTCGGTTATGACCTCAGACTACATATATGGAGTTTACAGCAGAATTAATAGCCAGTCATCTGGGTGGCGAGGTTGTGGGTCGCGGTGACGTTACAGTCAGCACGTTTGCCAAAATTGAAGAAGCGGGTCCCGGTGCCCTCAGTTTCCTCGCCAATCCTAAATACACTCATCATATCTATACAACGGGCGCTTCGGTAGTGCTCGTGCGTCGTGATTTTGTGCCTGAACAGCCTGTTGCCGCCACACTTATAAAAGTTGACGATCCTTATGGCGCTCTGGCGCAGTTGCTTTCTCTTGTGGGCGAAGCCATAAAGCCGCGTCACACAGGCATTGAACAGGGCTGCCATATCGCACCGACAGCCGAGCTTGGCGAAGGCTGCTATGTGGGCGCGTTCGCCTATATCGCACCGGGCGCGAAGATCGGTAAGAATGTTCAGATATATCCTCAGGCATATATAGGTGATAATGTGACGATAGGCGACGACACGGTGATATATCCCGGTGTGAAAATCTATTACGGCTGCCGCATAGGCAAGCGTTGCGTCATCCATGCCGGCGCAGTGATAGGCTCGGACGGCTTCGGCTTTGCTCCGGATAAGGAAGGCGTATATCACAAGATAGAGCAGGTGGGAATCGTCGTCGTGGAGGACGATGTCGAAATCGGAGCGAATACCACTGTCGACCGTTCGACAATGGGCTGTACGCTGATATCTCATGGCGTCAAGCTCGACAACCTCATCCAGATTGCCCATAATGTCACTGTCGGGCATGACACTGTCATGGCATCGCAGGTAGGCATTGCCGGTTCCACTCATGTGGGGTCGAACTGCATGTTCGGCGGTCAGGTAGGTCTTGCCGGGCACATCAGAGTAGGCAACGGTGTCCAGATAGGCGCTCAGGCAGGCATCCCGTCGGATGTCGGCGACGGCGAGCGCATCATAGGTTCGCCGGCGGTGCCGTTCCGCGATTTCGCACGTCAGGCAGCAGCGCTGAAGCGCCTGCCGGATATCGTCAGGACAGTAGATGCCATGACGAGAAAAAACTCAGAAAACAAACAGTAAATCGGTAAAAAACTATCACAGAATACAGCAATGAAGCAGTTAACACTGAAGGGTGAGTTTACCCTTGAAGGCAAAGGTCTCCATACAGGAGCTCATATCGCCGCGACCTTCCATCCCGCGCCCGAAGATCACGGCTATAAAATCCAGCGCACCGATGTGGAGGGTCAGCCCGTCATAGATGCCGTAGCAGAGAATATTGTCGGCACACAGCGAGGCACAGTCATCGGTAAAGGTGACGTTACGGTCAGCACCATCGAGCATGCCATGGCAGCTCTCTATGCCTGTGGTATCGACAACTGCCTGATAACTCTTGACGGTCCCGAAATGCCTATTCTCGACGGTAGCGCCAAGCCTTTCTTCGACTGTATTCAGGAAACGGGCACTGTCGAGCAGAATGCCGACAAAGACTTTTTCTATGTCAAGCATAAAATAGAGGTCAGCAATCCCGAGACAGGTTCGAAACTCATTCTCCTTCCCGACGATGATTTCAGCGTCGACGTGAAGGTGAACTTCGATTCGGCTGTCCTTGCAAACCAGTATGCCACCCTCGATAATGTTGCAGATTTCGGCGAGGAGGTGGCTTGGGCGCGCACATTTGTCTTCGTCCGCGACATCGAGATGCTTGCCAACGCCGGTCTTATCAAAGGCGGCGACCTGGACAACGCCATCGTTATCTACGAGAACCCCACTTCGCAGGAACAGCTCGACAAAATTGCCGATCTGATGGGCGTTCCGCACCATAATGCCAAAGAACTCGGATTCCTCAACCGCGTACCGCTGCATGCCACCAATGAGCCCGCCCGCCACAAGCTTATGGATCTCATCGGTGACATCGCACTCATAGGTCGTCCGCTTAAAGGACGTGTCGTAGCAACGCGTCCCGGACACACAATCAACAGCCAGCTCACAAAAGCGCTGCGCTCCGACATCAAACGCCAGGACATCCAGGCACCGTACTATAATCCGAACGTAGCTCCGCTGATGGATAACATCGCCATCCGCGCCGCGCTGCCTCACCGCTATCCCATGCTGCTTGTCGACAAGATTATCGACAAGTCCGACAACTATATTGTCGGTGTCAAGAATGTCTCCACCAACGAGCCCTTCTTTATGGGGCACTTCCCTCAGGAACCTGTCATGCCCGGCGTTCTTCTTGTCGAGGCTATGGCTCAGACCGGCGGTCTGCTTGTGCTGAGCACAGTTACGGATCCGGAACGTTATTCGACATACTTCATGAAGATCGACAATGTCAAATTCCGTCAGAAAGTCGTTCCAGGCGACACTCTTCTTTTCCATGTGTCGTTCATTACGCCCATGCGCCGCGGAATGGCAGTGATGAAAGGTCGTGCTTTCGTGGGAGAGAAAACTGTGTGCGAATGTGAGTTTATGGCTCAAATAGTCAAGAATAAATGAGTATGATACACCAGTTCACCTCTGTCAATCCTAATGCCAAGATTGGCGAAAACGTCCAGATAGGTCCATTCACTACAATAGACGACAACGTCGAAATCGGCGACGGTTGCCGCATAGGCAGCAACGTCACCATTCTGTCGGGCGCCCGTATAGGAAAGAATGTCACTATTTTCCCCGGCGCTGTCATATCCGCCATTCCGCAGGACCTGAAATTCAGAGGCGAAGACACGCAGGCTGTGATAGGTGATAACTGTGTCATCCGCGAATGTGTCACTGTCAACCGCGGCACCGCCGCCAAAGGGCGCACCGTCGTAGGAAACAACAACCTTCTGATGGCTTACAGCCACATCGCTCACGACTGCATCCTTGGCGATAACATAATCATCAGCAACGCCAGCCAGCTGGCGGGAGAGGTCGAAGTCGACGATTTCGCCATCATCGGCGGCGGCAGTCTCATCCATCAGTTCTGCCATATCGGATCGCACATCATGATGCAGGGCGGAGCGCTTGTCAACAAGGACGTTCCTCCCTATGCGATGGTAGGTCGTGAACCGCTGTGCTTCACCGGTCTGAATATCGTCGGACTTCGGCGCCGCGGCTTCACGGCAGAGAAGATAGCGGAAATCAATGAAATCTACCGCATCATCTACGATAGCGGCAAGAATATAAGCGAAGCGGCACAATATGTGGCAGCTACAATGCCCCAGACGCCCGAACGCGACTTGATACTCAACTTTATAGCCAAGGCGGACCGCGGTCTTGTCCGAGCTTATAAAGGTATATAAGCGAGCCCGCTGAGGCGCAAGAGAACATTTACATGCATGGCCGGAGGGTCCGCCGCTCGCGTCATCTGAGGCGCGGGAGGAAAGTCCGGGCAACACAGAGCACCATATTTTCTAACGGAAAGCTATCGGTAACGGTAGAGTAGTGTGACAGAAAACTACCGCCTTCTTTCGGGAAGGCAAGGGTGAAAAGGCGAGGTAAGAGCTCACCGGGCGCGACGGCGACATCGCGTGCCGCACACCTTATGGGTTGCAAAGCCAAGTATACCGGCATTCAAGGGCTGCTCGTCCATTGCCGGGGGGTAGGCTGCGTCAGATAAATGGCGGACGGCGCCAGACAACTCTGCCTGCAGAAAGTGTCTGCGCTACATAACCCGGCTTATACTCCGACCATGCTTTTACTATTTTCTATATAACAATGGCAGATAAAAACAACTGGTTCACCGTACCGGCGGTCGACGATGACGGAATGACGATAATTGTCACAGGCAGGCTCGACGTGGACCAATACAGAGCAAAAAGCAGGAACAGCATCCGTGTGGAGGTCTCGATGCCCTATACGCCCGCCGGCGAGCTCGGTTTCCCGGACGATGCTACGGCAGAACTTCTCGAACGTGCTACGGATGCCATGCAGGCTGCTCTCAAAGGCAAAAACACAGCATTGATGACAGGTATTTTTACCGGTGCCGGACGTCGCGACTGGGTGTTCTATACATTCAGCACCGATGTTTTCGGAAGTTATCTCAACAGGGCTCTTGCCGATCTTCCTGTTCTGCCACTGAAAATATATGCTGAAAACGACCCCGGATGGGAAGCATACGAAGAAATGCTTACCGTGGGCGAAGGCGCCAAGCCGGAATGACAATCCAATTATTTCACTATAAATTTATCAGATTATGAAAAACATTATTCCTTTACTGTTTGTCGGCACAGCTCTCGTGGCAACATCGTGCCAGAAAAAACAGAACGTCCTCACCGCCGAAGAGCAGGCCGACGGCTGGGAGCTCCTTTTCGACGGAGAAACCCTCAAAGGCTGGCGCGACTATAACGGCGACTCGCTCACTCAGCCCTGGCATGTCGTCGACGGCACAATCCAGGCTAACGGCGACGGCAGCGACCTCTCCGGATATATCGTCACTGAAGACAAATACGACAACTTTATCCTCGACTGGGACTGGAAACTTGCCCATGGCGGCAACTCCGGTATGCTCTATCATGTTGTTGAGAATCCGTTCTTCAAGGTTCCTTACGTAACCGGTCCCGAATATCAGCTCATCGACAACGAAGGCTGGGAAGAAGACAACGCGCCCACTAAACTTGAACCGTGGCAGCGCCTTGGTGTCGACTATGCCATGCATCTGCCCGACAGCACCAAGATGCATGTCAATCCCGTTGGAGAATGGAACAACTCGCGCATCGTTTTCGACAACGGTCATGTTGAACACTGGCTCAACGGTGAGAAGATTCTTGAATTTGAAGCATGGACCGACGACTGGCAGGCACGCAAGAACAGCGGCAAATGGGAAAACGCACCCGAATACGGTCTGTCGCCCACAGGTGTGATCTGCCTCCAGGATCACGGCTATCCCGCTTCGTTCCGCAATATCAAGATCAAGAAACTTCCCAAGAAAGCCAAAGAACCCAAACAGCTATTCAACGGCAAGGACCTCACCGGCTGGACAGTATACGGTCCTAAGAACTGGTATGTGAACGACGAAGGTCTGCTTGTATGCGAGAGCGGTGCTGAAAACATGTACAGCTATCTCGCTACTAACGACTACTACACCGACTTCGACCTTACCGTCGAATTCAAGCAGGAGTCCAACGGCAATTCCGGCATTTTCTTCCGCTCCTTCGTCGAGGAAGACGCAACCGTTCATGGCTGGCAGTGCGAAGTCGCTCCCAAGAACTGCGACACCGGCGGTGTATACGAAAGCTACGGACGCGGCTGGCTCCAGCAGATTCCCGAAGAAAAAGAGGGTATCCTCAAGGAAGGTGACTGGAACACTCTCCGTCTGCGCGTCGAAGGCGACCATATCCAGACATGGCTCAACGGTGAACCGATGGTAGACTTCACCGACGAACAGATCGGCAAAGCTACCGGACGCATCGCCCTCCAGATCCACGACGGTATGGCTATCAAGGTGCTCTGGAAGAACCTTGTCGTCACCGAGCTCTGATTTTGTTTTTGCAGAACGGAGTAAATTAGTTAACTTTGCATCCGGATTAAACCGAATCAAAAGATTATGAAATTACTCGAAGGAAAAACGGCGCTGATCACGGGCGCTGCACGCGGCATCGGCAAGGCCCTTGCTTTGCGCTTCGCTGCCGAAGGCGCCAATATCGCATTCACCGACCTCGTTATCGACGAGAACGGCAAAGCCACTGAAGCTGAAATAGAAGCATTAGGTGTGAAAGCCAAGGGATATGCCTCCAACGCCGCCGATTTCAATCAGACAAAAGAAGTAGTCGCAGAAGTGCTCAAGGACTTCGGACGCATCGATATTCTTGTCAATAACGCCGGAATCACCAAAGACGGTCTGATGATGAGAATGACGGAAGCCCAGTGGGATGCTGTCATCAACGTGAACCTCAAGAGTGCGTTCAACTTCATCAATGCTGTTCTTCCTATCATGCTCCGTCAGCGCAGCGGCTCCATCATCAACATGGCATCCGTTGTCGGTGTTCACGGAAACGCAGGACAGTCGAACTATGCGGCTTCGAAAGCAGGTCTGATAGCTCTTGCAAAGAGTATCGCTCAGGAGGTGGGCTCACGCGGCATCCGCGCCAACGCCATTGCTCCCGGCTTTATAGAAACAGCTATGACAGCTGCTTTACCCGACGATATACGCGCAGAGTGGATCAAGAAAATACCTCTCCGTCGTGGTGGAAAAGTGGAAGACATCGCCGATGTGGCTACTTTCCTCGCTTCCGACATGTCGTCGTACGTCACCGGCCAGGTTATTCAGGTCGACGGCGGTATGAATATGTAATTCCAACCCTGTATAGTGTTGCCGGATCATAGTGTCCGGCAACACCTTTGTTTTTTTACAGAACTCCTCACATTCCGCTTTGAGAGCGTTACTTCTCTACATTTTCGTGTTTGTGGCAGCAATGATGCTGGCACTCGTGACCGACACCTCTCAGCAAGGTGCCGGTTTCGACACACCTGTGGAGGTGCCGGCGGTTCTTGCGTCCGACAGCGCATCCGACACTATGCTCGTCATTCCCGCCGACAGCAGTGCGCTTCCGCGGAAATCGCGTGTCGTATACACCAAGACCGATCTTGACGCTGCGGTCGATTTCTCCGCCTCCGACTCCATGCTCATCATCAGGCGTGATTCAGCGTTCATGTATGGCGACGGCAGCGTCAAATATGGCGACATACAGCTTGACGCGGCAGAGATTCAGATGGATCTTAAGGACAATACTGTCTATGCCCTGGGGCGTGTCGATTCCGACTCGATCATAGGAAAACCAGTCTTCACCGAGAGCGGCACGGCCTACGAGGCGAAGACGATGCGCTATAACTTCAAGACCGAGAAAGGTTTTATAACCAATGTCGTCACACAGCAGGGAGAAGGCTACCTTACCGGAGGAAGCACCAAGAAAAGCGACGACAACGATTTCTATCTCCGTAACGGTCGATACACCACCTGCGACAACCACGAGCACCCGCATTTCTATTTTCAGATGACAAAGGCGAAAGTGCGCCCGGGCAAGAATATCGTCGTCGGTCCGACATATATGGTTCTTGCCGGTCTGCCGCTGCCGCTTGCCGTTCCGTTCGGCTACTTCCCGTTTACCGACAAGTATGCTTCCGGTATCATTGTCCCGACCTTCGGCGACGACTACAACCGCGGTTTCTATCTTGCCGACGGCGGTTATTATTTCGCCATCAGCGACAATATCGACCTTGCGCTTACCGGCGAGATATACACAAAAGGAAGCTGGGGACTGCGCGCCACATCGACATACGCAAAAAGATATAAGTACTCAGGCAACTTCAATGTGAGCTACCTGAAAACAATATCGGGCGAAAAAGGCTCGCCCGACTATTCGCAGCAGACCAACTTCCAGGTTCTCTGGAGTCACTCTCAGGACTCGAAGGCAAACCCAAACATGAACTTCTCGGCGAGCGTCAACTTTGCGACGTCGGGATATTCGCGCAACGACCTCAATGCCTATTATTCACCGTCGTTCACAGAGAATACGAAGAGCTCCACAATCAATATGACGTACCGCTTCCCCGGAACAAAATGGAGCCTCTCGACAACGTTCAACATCAACCAGCGTACGCAGGATTCGACACTTTCGGTGTCGTTCCCCAACCTGACAGTGACGCTTTCGCAGCTGTATCCATTCAAGCGCAAGAAGGCTATCGGAGCTGAGAAATGGTATGAAAAAATCAAGCTGTCGTACACCGGTCTTCTCCAGAACTCGCTCACTGCCAAGCAGGACGTGTTTTTCAAGAAAAGTCTTATAAAGGACTGGCGCAATGCCTTAAGCCACAGGATTCCCATTTCGGCGACATTCAATGTGCTCAATTATATCAACATCACCCCGTCGATCAACCTCAACGACCGCATGTACTCCAACAAGGTGAACCGCAGCTGGGATGCCGAGCGGGGCATTGAACGCATGGACACCACCTATGGTTTCTATAATGTGTGGGATTTTCAGGCGAGCGTTTCCATGGACACGAAAATCTACGGTTTCTTCCAGCCTCTCGGCTTCCTCGGAAAGAAAATCAAGATGATACGCCACGTGCTGACACCGTCGCTGTCGTTCAGCGGTGCTCCCGATTTCGGGTCGTCGTTCTTCGGCTATTACGGGCAGTACAGCTATGTGGACAGCCGCGGCGCACAGCAGGTGCGCAAGTACAGCAAGTTCCCTAACGCGCTCTACGGCGTGCCGTCGCAAGGAAAGACCGGCTCGATTTCGCTAAGCCTTTCCAACAACGTCGAGATGAAGGTGAAGACCGATAACGATTCCGTAGGCGAGAAGAAAGTGTCGCTCATCGAGAATCTTAGCATCAGCCAGAGCTACAATATCGCCGCCGACTCGCTGCGCTTCAGCGACATCAACACGTCGCTTATGCTCCGTCTGACAAAGGGCTTCAATCTCAACCTTTCGGCGGCGTGGGACCCGTATATGTACGCTCTCAACGAGTCCGGCACTCCTGTGAAGGTCAATAAGCTCCGTATCGGACACGGAAAGGGCTTCGGACGACTCATGCGCACAGGTACATCGTTCAGCTATACTTTCAACAACGATACTTTCAAGAAAAAGAAGAAAGACGATGCCGGCAAGGACGGACAGAACGACGAGAATACCGGCGGCGCCGAGAACGAGCGCAACAGGCGCGACCAGCAGGACGACCACGACAATCCTACTGAGATGTCGGAAAACGGATATGCGAAATGGACGGTGCCGTGGAGTCTGACGCTGAACTATTCGGTGAACTATTCCTACGGTGCGTTCAACAAGGAAAAACTTGAATATGACGGACGTATCACTCAGAATCTGTCGTTTTCGGGAAGCATACAGCCGACGAAGAACTGGAATTTCTCTTTCTCGGCGTCATATAATTTCGACACGCATAAGCTCGCCTACATGAACTGTAATGTGTCGCGCGACCTTCACTGTTTTACCATGCGGGCAAGCTTCGTTCCTGTAGGACCGTATAAGAGTTATAATTTTCACATATCCGTGAAGTCGGCTATGCTGTCAGACCTTAAATACGACAAGCGTTCGTCGACAAGGAACGGCATCGACTGGTACTGATTGCGTTCAGATCTCTTCGACAGGTTCCGGTGCTTCCGGAGTGCGTCCTGCCTTGAGCCATCTTCCCCATGCAAGGCGTACAAGGAATATGACTCCACGGAATGTCAGTTCGATACACATCGCTATCCATACACCTCTGAGCCCCATCGACGGCGCCATGAGAGCTGCCAGCGGTATGCGCACGAGCCATATGCTGCCGAAATTCATTATGGCGGGCAGCACGGTGTCGCCTACGCCGACGAATGCTCCGTATGCTACTATTGATGCGGCATACATCGGTTCCGCCCATGCTTCTATGCGCAGCACTTCGGCTCCGAGATCTATGATTCCGGGCACAGGCGACATTATCGACATCATCCATTCGGCGCATACATACATCGCCACGCCCATTACCGACATTGTCGCTATTCCGACAAGTGTGGTGAGCCATGCGAACCGTTTCACGAGTCCGTAGCGGCGCGCTCCGTAGCATTGCCCGCATAGTGTCGTCGCCGCCTCGCCTATGCCGAAGCCAGGCATATAGCAGAGGCTTTCGGCGGTGACGGCAAAGGCATTCGCGGCTATCGCCACAACACCGAGCGGCGCTACAATGATTGTTATCGTGATTTGTGCACCGCAGAAAATGACATGTTCCAGCGTCATCGGCACAGCTATGCGCGCCGCACGGCTGAGAACTTTTCTTGTGGGTCTATAGCTTTTGGCAGCTTCTTCTCCGACGAGTTTCAGGTCGCTCTGCCGCCGGCATACCCAGTACATCATCGCTCCGGCGCACAGGCATTCGGCGGCAACGGTGCCGAGAGCGGCGCCGAGTACCCCCAGTCCTGCACCCGGCATCACAAAATGAATGCCGGCGACATCGAGCTGGCGTGCAGGGAATATGAGCAGAAAGTTAAAGACAACATCAAGGGCGCACATGGCTATGTTGAATGCTGCCGGAACCTTCATGTTGCCGGCGCTGCGCAGCATTCCTCCTGCGAGGTAGTTCATTGCCAGAACAGGCATGGCGGCGACAAAGACAAGGAAGTAGACAGTGCTCTGCGGCGCTATTTCCTCCGAGCCTCCTAACCACAGCGGCAGATGCCATGCTATAGCTATGCCGGCGGCGGCGATGACCGCTCCTGCTATGGCGCATGCCACAATGCCCTGGCGGAGGACAGCACGCGCGCCTTGCCTGTCGTTAGCTCCGAGGCGGTGCGCCACCTGGACGGAGAAGCCCATCGTTATCATCGACATCACTCCCCATGCCATCCACAGGCTGCTGTTCATGAGTCCGACAGATGCGGAAGCGTCGGCACCGAGACGTCCGACCATAGAGGCGTCGATATACTGCATCATAATTGTCGACAGCTGGGCAATTATGGCGGGCACCGACAGCTTTGCTGTCAGAGCGAGCTGCTGCCTGAAACTTATCTTTTCTCCGAGTCGTATTTGCGATATATCTGCCATTGCGCTGCAAAATTAGCGAAAATAGCCCGAACCGCCGTCTGCCGGAACGTCTTTTCTGATTACTGACCCTGGCGAACATAAAAACAGCGGAGCGACAGATGCCGCTCCGCTGATATGATAGCCGGTATTCAGAATCAGTAGACGAGCTCTACATCGTCGATCCACATTGTAGAGCCTTCGCCGCCCTGGAAGTAGTCGCCGTAGCGGCTTGCAGCAGCGACGAGGAAGATGCGTGTCGGAGTAGCGTTTTTCTTCACTTCGAGCGGGATTGTGATTTCAACAAGTCCGTCGCCTTCTGTGGCAGCGTCGAATATACGTTCGCCGAAGGCTACGATATTGGCGGCGTCTTTGTTGAAGAACTGCTGTGTCTTGGTGTTTACAACGGCGCTCCATACGGTTCCTTTATTTTCCTCGCCGTCATATACGGTAGTTACGTCATTGACAGAATCGTCGGTGAATCCCACGAAGATCTGACCGCTGTCGAGGGTCCCTTCAGGAACTTTATCGCCTGCGCCTTTTTTGCTGACAGCCGTGCCCGGGTTATATTTGACCCAGAGACGGACAGCTGTAGGAATCTTCCAGAAAGAACCGACGCAATCGCTGATCGGACGTCCGAAGCCTGTGGCGCCGTTAGTGCCGAGCGTTTCAAGATACTGTCCGATAAAGAGGTTGCCGGCGGCAAATTTTCCAACCGCACCTACGCCGACGAATTGCGACAGGAGCTTGACCGAGCGCGAGCCGCTGTGGGTATATTCGGCATCGGGAAGTGTCACGTTCTTCTTCATGGTAGCGGAACCGTGGTTGCCTGAATCCCAGAAGCATTTGCCGCCGGGAGCATGTATGAGATATGCCTTGCCGGAAGTGTCCCATTCTTCGAAGCTGGCGTTGGGCAGCTGCATCGGGGTGAGGGTGCTGAATGATTCGGCTGTTGTGGTGACGAAACCGTCGCAGAGAGCTACGTATTCGTATGTCGCAGAAGGATTGAGTCCGGTGACGGTAGCTTCGAATATAGCACCTTTACCCAGGGCACGGCTGACGGCGGCGCCTGCTATTTCGGTCCAGCTGTCGGTGCCTGTCTGACGGTAGCGGAAGCCGACGTTTTCTGTGCCGTCTTTGGCGACCTGTCCGCGGAGGACGGCGCTATCGAACGAAACGGCGCTTTCCTCAACGGGAAGGACGACTACAGGTGCGTCGCTGACAACGAATTTCAGCGTTCCCCGTGAGCTCTGTCCGTGGTTGTCGGTAGCGACGATGTCGAAGGCGTATTCGCCGTTGTCGAGCGATTTGGTGAGTATTTCCTCGAAGTTGAGCTGTATGAGCTGTCCTTCGGTGCCGGCGGGAGTCTTATCGACGTAGTTGATACCTTTCCCTGCAAACATGGTGCGACCCTCTTCGCTCATCTGGAGGAGGTCGATTTCGGTAAATTCACTGATTGTGGCGAGGTAGTCGCTGCTGAGGAGCAGGTTGTTGATTTTGTTGGCGCTGGTGACATAGACGCTTGTGCGGCCTATGGTTCCTTTTTCGCCGGTTATGGCGTCGGCGAGCTTGAAACCGTAGCCTTCAAGCTTCGGAGGAGCGACGAGGTTCTCTTCCTGAGACACCTCAATCTCCTTCTTGTCGATGATGATTGTGAAAGTGGCGCCTCCGAGCTCGGATGTGCCCTCGGCGTATTTCACGTTGAGCACATATTCGGTGGCAGCCTCGGCATTGGCGATCGTGCCGGGAAATTCGAGTGTGCTGCCGTCGATCTGTGTTCCGCGGAGGGTATATGTGAGGTCGGTGTCGGTGCTGGGCATCATAAAGTAGCCTTTTGCGTCGCGATGTGCGTCGTCGAAGGCAAGGCTGCCGCGGCTGTGACCTACTTCCATGGAAATGTCGCCGAGGAGACTCTCAAGACCTTCCTGATAGTTGACTGAAACGACGACGTTCGCAATCTTGCAGACGAGGTTGACCGCTGTCTGGCTGCCGCTCGTTACATCGAACTCTTCACGTCCTTTGAAATAGCGGTCGACCCATGAGGCGGAGGCGGAGTCGCCTGTCCATGCCTCGGCGGTGTAGTGTCCGGAGAGGAGCTTGATTTCGGACGGTATCTCTTCGCCGGCGTTATAACGGCGCACAAGACCCTTTTCGTTCGAAATCCATACCATAGTCTTGTCGATAAGTTCCTGCTCGGTGGCACGCGACACGACTTTGACGTCCGTGCTGACGGAAGTGCTGAGTTTCAGCGTGCCTTCTCCCGAGCCCATCGGCTCGTCGGATGTACATGAAGCAAGCGAGAGCGCCACTGTGGCGAGAACCGCTGCGTATATGCTGTGTGAGGTCTTTTTCATCTTGCTATGAATGTAAGGGTTCTGGACACTTTTTTGCCTGTGTTGTCGACAACCTCGATAGTGAACGTGTGTGTGCCCTCGAAAGCTCCCAAAAGCGGCACAAGTTCTGTTATGTCGAACGGAACTTCGTTCTTGCCGAGCACCTGGTCGTTTACGTAGAAGCCTATCGACGCCAGATTGGACGCTGTCGTTTCATCGAGGTGCGCGAGGTCGAAGTTCATAGGCATCATCTCGCTGGCTGAAACGATGAAGCCTTCGTTCGTCGATTCTATGCCTACTTTGAAGTTTTCGATAGGTTCTTTGGACGTGACGGTCATGGCGTAGGTGTTGCCGTCGACAATTTCGTTAACTTTGTCGAAGCTCATGCCGTCGGATGGTGTGAACACAATCGTTTCTTCTGTCGGCGGTACGTCGGGCTTGTCGGGATCTTCTATCGGGTCTTCCTTGCCGGGACGGTCGCTGCTGTCGAGGAGGTCTTCTTCGACGGTGATGTTGCCGTCGACATCCTCGCCTGTCATGCTGGCGTCGAGCCCGATGCCGGTGTTAGGATCTATGGTGCCTACCTGATCGGGTATATCGGGGTTGTTCTTCGTTTTGAAAGTGAAGATGTAGTGATTGCCTTTCCTGACGTCGGTGACGAGGATGGCCTGCGTAGTCGCTACGCCGTCGATGCTGCCGGTGAATGTCACAACCATAGTGTTTGAGTTCTCGAGGGCTTCAAAGTAGCCTGAGCGGGTCTCTCCGGCGGTGAAGTCGAGCTTGCCTTCGTCGTTGGCTACGACGGTCACCTTCGAGTCGGGGCTCATAAGCTTGACGAGGTCGTCTGCAAAGTTGACGGTGACGCGTATGTTGGCGAAGGAGCATGTCACTTCTCCGATGTTTGTGATTTCGCCGGCTGTGATGGTGAAGGCGGCGTTGCCGAGGAAATAGGGGGTGTCCCATGCCTGTTTCTCGACATCGTGAGACTTGACGGCGAGGGTATATTCTCCCGCGGGGAGGGTTACCACTTCGGGCATTTCGCTGTAGGTCCATGTCTTATACGGAGTGGCGTCGCCTTTCTTAGCGATTTCTACTTTGTATGACGAGACGTCTGTAGCGTCGGCACGGCTTGAGCAGCTGCGGATTATCTTCTCGGCATCGTCGTTTTTGACGGTCATCGAGCTCAGTGCGGCAGTGCCTTCGCCTCCTGCGGCAGGCGGTGTCCATTCGCCGTCGCACGACGTCATGCCAACAGCGATGGCGCCGGCTGACAGGATGCTTAATATTTTGGTATTCATTGCTTTTCTATTAGTAGTTTAACTGAATGTCGTCGATCCACAGCTGGCTGCCGAGATGTGTCCCTTCGTTGTCGTCTTTGTATCTATTATCTTTATTATCATTAAGATAACTTGAGTTGTGTGTCGACTGGAAGCGGACGTAGATCTTCGCGCCTTTTGCAACGTCGGGCTTGCCGAAGCCGTCGAAAGTGATTGTGTACTGCGTGAAATCGCTGCTTGCGTCGAGGCTTGCCTGCTTGACAGGGGAGATGATGTTGTCGTTGGCATCCTTGATCCAGATCTCAACAAAGCCTTTGTCGGCGGAGTTCCGGGGAGAGTATTTGTACCAGAACGACATCGAAGAGGGGCGCGACGCGAACGCAATTCCGCAGTCGAGATCGTCGGTGTCGATGCTTTTCTCTTTGTTGGTGTCCGTGCGGTCGGAACCGAGATGTAGCAGTCCGGTACTCAAACGGTTGCAGATGCTACCCCAAGGTACCCAAGTGTTTCCTCTTCCCCAGCCTACAGTTCCAATCCATGCGCAGTTGCCGCTGTGACCGTTACCTTCTATTCTGGTGCCGGAGTGTTTGTTATAGTTATTGTCGGTTCCTTCTTTTGTTGTCATCTTGTTGTTTGTGCCCCAGCCGGCGACTGTTTTTTCGTTGTACTGGCTGCCGTTGCCTCCTTCTTCCATGCCGGAGTTGGGAAGCTGAAGAGCTGCCTCAGTCGCGGGAAGAACGAATCTGCCGCATGTCTGACCGTCGATGCTTACCCTTACGGTGTAGACTTTGCCCGGTGTGAGACCGCTGAGCTGCAGGCGGGTAGCGTCGTATTTTGTGGCATTGCCGACTGTGAAGTCGCTCTGTCCTTCCTCGCGGACGAGGACTGTGGCGCCGTCGAGCGTCGGTGCTACGTTGCCCGCTGTCGGGGTGATTGTCAGGAAAGCGTAGGTGGCGTAGGTGTCGTTTGCATTACCGCTCACTTCGAACGGCGCGGGCTTGAAATAGAATACTTTAGTAGTATTGTTGTATTTCATGCGTACCTGCATGGTGCCTTTCATCGATTCCGGAACGGCGAATGTGGCGCGGTAGTGCGTGGTCGAGCGTGACACGGCAGTGACTGTCGGGCTGATAGCCGCCCATGCGCCGGAAGTGGGATGCAGGTATTCAAATCTGATGTCGTCCACATTACCGTTATAGTCGAATTCGATGACAGCGTCTTCACCCGCTGCATAGCTGAGCTTAGCTTCGTTCTCGACGGTGAGGGTAATGGGCTCAAGTTTTATTTTGAGCGTGATCGGCTCGGTGGAACGACCGAGTTTGTCGGTGACAGTGAGCGTGAAGGTTGTTTCGTTCGCTCCGTCGGCTTTGGCGGTAAGATGTGTGGCGATTTTGCTGAAATCCACAACTGCCATCTCGCCGAGGTTTTTCCAAAGACCGAGAACCGACAGACCGTTGGACGTGAAGAGCTCCTGCTGTGCTGTTGAGGCGAGCACGAGGTCAAGCTCCGACGGCCATGCGGCAGGAAGGTTGTCGGATACCGTCGTCATGACGGCGCTCTGTATTCCTCCCATAGCGATGATGTTCATCGAAAGTTTTCCCGTAGAAGTACCTTCGACGACGGTAGTTGTCTCGCCGGAGATGAATCCGTCGGCTGTTATTTTGGGTGCCGGAGCAGCAAGAAGCTGGTCGGTGATGTCGATGTCGACGGTCTCGACTTTGTCAACTTCTTCCTGATAGCTTATCGAGAGTCCGGCATCGCCCGCACCGGCTCCTTCGTTCATGTCTACATTGATTGTGTAGCTGTAGCCTGCCTTGACGTCGAGCTCGGCGGCGGTGATAGTACCTTCCTTGCCGTTGGGCTTGGTGATGCTGAGACTGACTGTCACTTTGCCGGGCTTCACATAAGCCGGACGCGTCTCGTCCTTAGCGGCGTTGATGCTGTTTCCTGCGGCTGTGGCGTATGTGGCGTTCCAGTCGCTCATATAGTTGCGGAATGCCTCGCTGAAATTCAGCGTTACCATTGCCTTTGTCGGTACGGATGTGAAGCCGAATGTTGTGGTCTGTCCGTCGGCGACGTTCACAGTTTCGCTTCCGTAGAAATGGGACTGTTCAAAGCCTTCGCTGTCTTCGTCGCCATAGAAAGCCTCGACAAAGTAGGTGCCTACACGGAATTCTGTCGTTGCGTCGTAGTCGGCGAGTGTCTCCCATGTCTTCATGAAAGACCCGTCTTCGGAAGTGACTCTCAGCGAAAGATCCTGCACGGTGATGGCAGCGGGGTCTGCCGGAGGCAGTGCCTCGCCTTCGGCGCGCGATTCTGTCTTGCCCGTGAGCTCTATCACATCGTCGTCAAGATCCACATTGGGCGCCAGATAGCCTGCTCCTGAGCCGCCTCTGACGAGCTCGGAATCGCAGGATGCGGCAAGGAGGCATAATGCCACCACTGAGGCGCCGCTGATGATTGTCTTTTTCATCTTTGTGTGATTGGTTTATGTTATTGTTGTTTATAATTCGTCTAGAACTTGCGTCTGCACGCAATATGATTTATTTAATAATAAACAAGGCAAATTTAATCAAATTTACTGAAATATCAATCTATTATGTGTAATTATTTTGCGTCTTTTGGCAGTGATATGCCGTTTTGTCCAATATTTTATCCCAATCGGAGAGTCTGCCTCGCGCTATTGGCGGAGCGCATATAAAAAAGAGACATTCCGGATTGGTTTCCGAAATGTCTCCATGACTATGAGAGTTTACTTATTTGACGCGGCTTACATAGGAGCCGTCGCGTG
Source organism: uncultured Porphyromonadaceae bacterium (assembly GCA_900555715.1). Classification (GTDB taxonomy): domain Bacteria; phylum Bacteroidota; class Bacteroidia; order Bacteroidales; family Muribaculaceae; genus CAG-873. The sequence continues at coordinate 43,369 of USMC01000020.1, forward strand.
TGTCGACCTCGACTTTGTCGCCGGTGTTGACGAAGAGGGGTACACGGATTTCGGCACCTGTCTCAAGAGTAGCGGGCTTGAGGGTGTTGGTTGCTGTGTCACCCTTGATGCCGGGCTCGGTGTAGGTCACTTCGAGAACGACCTTGACGGGCATTTCGGCGTAGAGGACAGTTTCTGTCGATGCGTCGCTGACAACTTCTACGATGTCGCCTTCTTTCATAAAGTCGGAGCCGGTAACGAGAGCTTTGTTGATAGGAATCTGCTCGAATGTCTCCTGGTTCATGAAAATGTCGTCGCCGCCCTCGGTGTAGAGGAACTGGTAGGGACGGTGTTCAACGCGTACGTCTTCGAGCTTTTCGCCGATATTGAAGCGGCGTTCGAGAACGCGGCCGTCAACGACGTCTTTGAGCTTTGTGCGCATGAATGTGTTGCCCTTGCCGGGTTTCACGTGGAGGAATTCCACGCAGAAATACAGACGGCCGTCCATGCGGATACATGTGCCGTTCTTTATGTCTTGTGCGTTAATCATATATGTTTTGTGAAAATTTTTGCAAAGGTAAGTTTTTTTCCTCGAAATTGCAAAAAGTTACTTCAGAAGGCTGTCGGGGTTGAGATTGGCTGCTTCGATGTCTTTGAAGTAGCGGTATGTTCCCACCTTGAGTTCCTCGCATGCTGCATCGTCGGCAACGATGATTGCCTTGGGGTGCATCTGAAGAGCAGAGATGGTCCACATCTGCGAAATGCCGCCTTCGACGCCATGCTGGAGCGCGCGGGCTTTATTGTGTCCGTTGACGATGAGCATCACCGAGCGGGCTGCCATGACGGTGCCGACGCCGACTGTGAGCGCTGTTTTGGGCACGAGGTCGACGTTGTTGTCGAAGAATCGCGAGTTGGCGATGATGGTGTCCCTGGTGAGTGTCTTCATGCGGGTACGCGATGTGAGCGACGACCCCGGTTCGTTGAAAGCGATATGTCCGTCTGGACCAACGCCACCCATGAAGAGGTCGATGCCCCCGTAGGCGTTGATCTTATCCTCGAAGCGGCGGCACTCGGCTTCGAAATCGGGAGCGTTGCCGTTGAGGATGTTGACGTTTTCTTCGGGGATGTCTATATGATTGAAGAAGTTGCTCCACATGAAGGTATGGTAGCTCTGTTCGTGGTCGCGGGGTATGCCTACATATTCGTCCATGTTGAATGTGACGACATTCTTGAACGATACTTTGCCGGCTTTGTAGAGCTCGATAAGGTTGCGGTACATTCCCAGAGGCGAGCTGCCGGTGGGGCAGCCCAGTACGAACGGATGTTCTGCTGTGGGGTTGGCGGCGTTGATGCGCGATGCTACGTAGTTGGCAGCCCAACGTGAAACGTCGGCGTAGTCTTTTTCGATGATAAGACGCATATCTATATTATATATGAGTTAGAAAAGCCATGCGGCTGTGATTGTCCACTGGTTGCTCTTTACGTTGAGGTCGGAAGGATTGATGCCGGCGGGAGTGCCGACGATCTTCATGGCGCGGTTCATGCCCCAGCCATAGGAGGCGCCGATCTGCACGTGGTTGAGTATCTGCAGACCAAGACCGAGGTTCCACGAAATGTCTACTTTGCGGTTCTCGATGCCTTCGGCTATGGCGCGCTTGGAGGCGAGAACGGCAAAGCTCGGACCGGTGAATACGTAGGGAGATACAAATTTACCTACTACCGGCAGCCCGAATTTGTATTTGAGGTTGAGGGGGATTTCAAGATAGTCGCGGTTGCGGAAATTTTTGTTGCCGAGCACGTTGTTCTCGGCGGCGTCGCCGTTGCCGATTGTGGCACCTACACGGTGTACGTACATAAGCGATACGTCGAGACCGATATTTATGATGGGAACATTGAGCTCTGCCATGACGCCACCGGTGAATCCGGCACGATTTTCGCCGTCGAAGACGCTTTTGTCGAACTTCATGGATGATACTTCAGTGCCGACTTTTACGCCCCAGCGGAAGATCTGTGCAGAGGCAGGCGCTGCCGACATTACGATTGCGGCGGCTGCCAGAAGAAAGATTTTTAATGATTTCATATCTGTTTAGATTATTGAATTGATATATCAATGGTTATTGTCTGCCGGCAAAGTTACGTATTTTTATAGTCTTACGCAAGAATGGCGGCATCTGGAGGACAAGAGACCTATATGCGGTTGCAAAGTTAGTCCGCTTTTTTTTATATAACAAAATTCAAAGCATGGAAAACGCGTAAACTCTGTGAAAATGCAAAAAAAAGTCGCGCACCATGCGCGACCTTTTGTATATGTGGGGTAGTGTGCCGTTCTTGGCTGTGGGTCAGTTGCTTTCGGGCATGTCGAAATATGTGCCGTGTGCCGTAGAAGAGAACGTTGTTCCTGCGAGCTGAGGCAGCCCCGGCTTGCAGCGGAAGCTTATGTCGAACCCTGTGCTGTATACGATGCTGCCGGAGAGATTGCTGATGGGGAATCTTTCCTGAGGAGTGTTGTTCATGCTCGGAATGATTTCGTCGATATTGTAGCGGATAATGCCGGGACGCATGTCGGCAGGGATGGCTTTCAGATCGAAATTCATCCGCGGCATCGTAGAAATGAACTGAGCGTACCCTATTGATATGTCGACGGTGCTCTTTGCGGGATTATAGACGAATCCGTAGAGCGTGGTCTTGCTCTGGAAGGGCTCGTCGGAGCCGGTGGTGACGGTAGTGCCCCCGAAAATCTGGGCGCATGGGGCTGAGAAGATGTTGTACTTTCCGTCGAGGATGTAGCTGACGTTTAATGCGGGAGCATATGCGCCGTTCATGACGCGCTGGAGCAGACTGAGGCGGAAATCTTCAATTGTATGATTAGCAACGGTATTGCCGATTTGCGGAACTACGGATGCTTTCGCGACTTTTATCCATCCTTCTTTGTCGGACTCGCCGGTCATGTCGGCGAAAGTCATCTGAGCGATTGTCGACCCGTCGGGAAGCTTCATATTATATATAGTGAGGTCGATTGTGCCGCGGGTATAGTTTATCTTGACGATGTAGCGGACGTCGCCAGTGTTCTCGATTGTTCCGTCAGCGATGTTCTGTGAGGTGACGAAGCAGCCCTGTATGTCCTGACTGATGGTGTATTCTCCGTTGTTGCTGCTGGTGTCGCAGCTTGTCATTGCAAGACCGAACGCTGCGAAAAGGATAAGGAAGTATTTCTTCATTTATTAATTAAGTGTTTTTGATAGCGCAAAGATAGTACAAATAGATAGGACGGAAAAGTTGTTCTCAGATTTTTATCGAAAAATAAACAAAAATTTGCATGCAATGAATAAAAATGTTACTTTTGCAGAGCAAACGAAGTTTGTGCCTCAACTAAGGCTTTTATTCTTTTTCAAAAGATATATGTTTTTATAGATTGTAGATTTATTGGAGGGCTCTGTCGTGAGATATGGCCCTTTTTTATATTCCGACTCAATCTTTCTTAAATACTCACAAATAATTTTGCTAAAGTAAACTTTTTAGTTAACTTTGCGGTTGTATTAGAGAAATATGGCAAACCGAACCAT
>USMC01000021.1 GCA_900555715.1 uncultured Porphyromonadaceae bacterium
CGGCATTTGCTTCTGCGAAACCGCTATCGCCCCGATGGGCTTCATGGCGTGCAGTCGAAGGCTCGACCAAACAGGAATGTACCTGAAGAATGAGTATTCAGTTTTCAAGGGACATCCGGACTTTCGTCCTTACAAAGTAAGTTTAACAAGAATCCTCCGGTTTCGCGTTGGCCTCGTAGGCGCACTTTGGTTGTCCTTGCAGGACTACATACGGTTTGTTTTGATTTTTTCAGTGTCCTATGCAGTCGGATTGGGGCAAAAAAAATACCTCGTTGGTTTCCCAACGAGGCATCGAAGACGATTCTATCTCATACGACTTCACATCATGCATCCGAAGATTTGTTTTACAAAATTCGCTTGTTTTTTTCCAGAACGCTTAAACTGATCATATGCTCCTTCCGCATGAATAATCAGCATTTCAATTTCTGGAGCAGTAATGACATTTACCACGTCAATTTTCTGCTCATATGCTTTACTCAATCGAAATTCCTCTCTGCGAGAATCCAAAATCCGTATCACAGAAATCTGCTCATCGAATCCTTTCCGTAAGTATCGCTCCTCGAATCGTTTAGCACTTCTGCAACGGATAACACATTCTTCCAACATTTCTTCTCTTTTGAAAATCAGAAGATCATTATCAACCAGTATGTCGATAATAGCTTCTTCGGCAGATCCTTCACATATACACGCCTTATATTTTGCTAATTCCATTCTGCTGCCTCCTTAATTGATTGAAGCAGCCAGGCTTTTCTTCAAGCGCATATACGCTTCATATGCTGGCGTTGTTCCCTCAAGGAAACCGCTCTGGTAGGCATCACTCTTTTTAATATCATTACGTTTCAATATATGGCTCAAATTTTCTGCTGTAATGCCATTACGGTTTCTTACAATACAAATTCCGTCATTTCGGTCATATTCATCCAGCAGTTCCGGATAATGCGTAGTGAAAATAAGCGTTCCGCCATTTTTGTTCAGTCGGCTGTCCATAAAGAAGCGCACTAAGGTCGTTACAATTTCCTTGTTGAAATGATTCTCTATTTCATCTACCAGAAGATAACCACCTGAATGAAGAACTTCCTTTACCATCGAGAATGTAATAATACCCTTAATCGTACCAGAGGACAGATACTGCTCAAGGTCTGCCGCATTATTCAGGATAATCTCTTCTTCATCCTTAAACTTCAAGTGGATAAATGTTTTTCCCTCTGTCTGTTCAAAGCACAATTTCTCAATGGTTGGATCGAGAAATGCAATTACCTCCAATGGAATATCTTCGGTAAATGGAAGCACATTCACATTCGTATAGGAAAGCAGGCTGAATATTTCCACTGTATCATTCGCTTTTTTATTATGTGCAATGACAAAGCTGACATCATCAGAAAGGTATGCTTCATCGCTATTGCGCTGCTCTACAGGCTTCATTCCTGTAAAATCTGTCAGATACTTTTTCGACTTAACGGTTGCAATTGGTTTTTCCCAAAGGCTTTCAGACAGAATCGAATACACATATTCCCCTGTTTTCGACTTCTTTGCTGCAATTACAGTTTCCAAGCAGCAGACGTAGCTGCGCTTATCATAAAAATATGTGCGGATTGTAGCCTTCTTCGTTCCGCCAAGAATGCTTTTTGCCTCCACATGATTGATGGGCTCATTTTTCACAATATTTAAGGCCAAGCTAATGACCTTTAATACCGAGGTCTTGCCAGATGCGTTAATTCCAATGAAAGCACAGGCAGAGTGGAGATAGTAGTTATCCGTCAAACGGTAAAGACTATCTTTGTCCTCTTCGCAAACACGTTGCTGCGTATAAAAGCAAATATCCAAGTCTTTTTTGAATAATGGGAGTCCTTGTGCGTTGATGCGGAGTATTTTCATAGGTAGTCCTCCTCTAAAAACAGTTTTTTCGTTTTTATTTTCTTGTAATCTTATTATACGCCGCAAGTCAGAAAATATCAACAGATTTTCCGTTTTTATTTTCTAAATTGTTTTTGACACTAAAAAGTATCCGTTCAATGTGGCAAGCCCTGTGATTGCTGACCCGTTCCACCGCATGAAATACATGGAGCGTCATGGAAGCGGCCTACGCAAAATCGTCAGGGAAACCGAAAAGCCGCCTAGATATACAGCGGCATATAATCCTGAAATTTTCTCAACAGCAACAGATTTCAGGGTCATCTTGAAAAATGCAAATTACCAACTTAGTCAATGACCAAGTTAGTGAGCAGGATAAATCGCCGGACATCCCACACACAGTTTTGAATCTTTGTATCCACCTTATTGCCCACGGCAGTGAGGGTGCTCAAATCACTCATGCTCACTCTATCATGGGTACAGCCAATGATAAGTCCTATGACGCAACCCATGATAACTTATCTCAAATACGCCGTAAAGAATGCGTTGAGCTTTTCAAACGGAATGATGTCCATCTGATCGTAAAGGTCAGTGTGATTTGCACCGGGGATAATGAGCAATTCCTTGTTATCGCCGGTCAGCTTGCTGTACGCTGTTTCGCTGAAATAGCGGGAGTGCGCCTTTTCCCCGTGTACCAGCAGCACAGCAGAGCGGATTTCGCTGCTGTATTGCAAGATCGGCATATTCAGGAACGACAGCGAGGAGGTCACATTCCAGCCGCCGTTGGAATTCAGGCTGCGGGGATGGTAGCCTCGCGGAGTCTTGTAGTAGGCATAATAGTCCTTCACAAACTGCGGTGCGTCCTCCGGCAGCGGATCAACCACACCACCCGCCAGCGCATAGCTTCCGCTTTTATAATCCTCGATGCGCTGTGCATTCATGGCTTTTTTCTTCTCAAAGCGTGCCTGCTCAGAATCCTCAGCATCAAAATATCCATTAGCAGTTACACGGGGCATGTCGTACATAGTCATAGCCGCAGTAGCTTTGATGCGAGTGTCAATGGCTGCGGCATTGATCGCCATGCCGCCCCAGCCGCAGATACCGATGATACCGATACGCTCCGGGTCAACGTTCTCCTGCACGGAGAGGAAGTCTACCGCTGCGCAGAAATCCTCGGTGTTGATGTCCGGCGAAGCGACATAGCGGGGTGTACCGCCGCTCTCGCCGGTGTAGGACGGGTCAAAGGCAATCGTCAAGAAGCCAAGCTCTGCCATTTTCTGCGCATACAGACCGGAGGACTGCTCCTTTACCGCACCGAACGGACCGCTGACGGCAATAGCGGGCAGCTTGCCCACTGCGCCCTTCGGCGTGTACAGATCCGCCGCCAGTGTGATGCCGTAGCGGTTGTGAAAGGTTACTTTCTTGTGATCCACCTTGTCGCTTTTCGGGAACACCTTGTCCCATTCCTGTGTCAGATTCAGTTTTTCCATATTCAGACCTCCTTACCTGTTGCCTCAAAATATACTGTGTTGTCCACGGCTTCCAACCATTCATTGGAGGTTTCGTCCCCCGGAACCTCTACCGCCAGATGAGAGAACCAGCTATCCGGCGCAGCGCCGTGCCAGTGCTTTACGCCAACAGGAATATTTACCACATCGCCGGGGCGCAGCTCCTGTGCCGGTTTGCCCCATTCCTGATAGTAACCTCGTCCGGCCACGCAGACGAGGATCTGTCCGCCGCCGCTTTTGGCGTGATGAATGTGCCAGTTGTTGCGGCAACGGGGCTCGAATGTCACGTTGCTGAACTTTATCTGCTCGGTCGATATAGGAGCAAGATAGCTGTTGCCGATGAAATATTTGGCGTAAGCTGTATTAGGCTCTCCGATGGGGAAAATCATCTCCTGCTGGAAGCGTTCCTTCTCTGTCACGGCATCAACAGAATCTGCCCACACTTCCTTTGCTATGCGAAATCCTGCCCATGCGTTCGGCCATCCGGCATAGAAAGCTGCCTGAGTGAGTATCGCGGCTATCTCCTTCCGGGTTATTCCATGTTTTTTACCCATCTCCAGGTGTGAGCGGAAAGAGGAATCAATCAGACCCTTTCCAAGGAGAATTGAGATTGTGACTAAGCTGTGGTCGTGCAATGACAGTGTTGAGTCGTTCCATACCGCCTCGCCGAAAAGCACATCATCGTTTAGCTCAGCGAATTTAGGAGCGAAGTCGCCGAGAACAGTGCGCCCCGCTGTCTGTGTGATTTTATTCTGTGCCATAATGTCTATCGTAACTGCCGAAATTATCAGCATTATAATTATTCTTTTCATCGTGTATTATCTTATCGATTTACCCATTTCATAAGCCTGTTGCATCAGTGGCTTGTCTAAGATTTCACCACGCTCATATACGCCCTTACCGTAAATCACTCCTTTTTCCTCGGCTCCTTCCACGCAGGCGGCGTAGCCACGGAAACAGGCAAGCGTCGTGTCCATCACACTGTCGCTGTCTTCTGCGGCAGTCATGATGTAGTAGAACTCCTTGTTTTTTACTTCAAGCCACCGCGCCACGGTACGGTCTATAACGGCTTTAAGCTGTGCGCTGATGGAGTAGAAATAGACAGGCGACGAAAGGACAATCACGTCAGCGTCAATCATCTTCTGAAGCACTTCACCCATATCGTCTTTTATGGCGCAGACACCCTCGTGGCTACAGCAATAATAGCATGCCATGCATGGTGCGATTTTCTTTCCGGCAACAAATATCTTCTCCACTTCATTGCCAGCCTCAGTTGCGCCCTTCATAAACTGGTCGCAGAGAGTGTCGGAGTTTCCTCCGCGCCGGGGGCTTCCCGACAATATCAATACTTTTTTCATTCTGATATGTTTGTTTTTTGCAAAATTACTATGTTTCTCTGTCCTTTCCGATATACAATTTACAGATGTATTTACCGATTTTACTGATTGTTATATGCCTGTTCTTGTGAGTATAACCTATTCAACAGATTCGATTACCATTATTACGGAAGTAAACTCATATCTGTTGTTCCGACAGATTTTTGTTGCTAATTTTGCGTTATAAAATCCCGGCGATATGGAAAAGATAGACAAACTCGACACTATTGATAAGTACAACCGGATACTGGGAGCCGAAACTCTCCATCCGCTCGTGGCTGTCACCGACTTCTCGAACTACCAGAGCATACCCCATTTCCGAAAGGAATTCGGGTTTTACTGTGTGTTTTACAAGGAGCTGCACTGCGGCACGATAGACTACGGACGCAGCAAGTATGACTATCAGGACGGCACCCTGCTCTTCATCGCTCCGGGTCAGGTGGCGGGCGTCAACGACGGAGGCGTTTCACAATATCCCCGTGGCATGGTACTTATGTTCCATCCGGACTTTCTCTATGGCACACCGCTTGCACGGCTGATGAAGAACTACACTTTCTTTTCCTACGACTCGAATGAGGCCCTGCATATGTCGGAACGCGAAAAGACAATTATCCTCAACTGCTTTAAGGAAATAGGCGCGGAGCTTGAACATGCCATCGACAAGCACACAAAGAAGATCGTGGCGTCATATATCGAAACGCTGCTGAACCACTGTCTCAGGTTCTACGACCGCCAGTTCATCACCAGAGAGGTTTCTAACAAGGGTGTTCTCAGCCGTTTCGAAAAGTTCCTGAACGACTGGTACGACTCCGGCAAGGCAAAAGAAGAAGGAATACCGTCTGTCCAGACGTGCGCCTCCGAAATGTGCCTTTCGCCCAACTATTTCGGTGACCTCATAAAAAAGGAACTCGGCAAAACCGCCACGGAGTACATCCAGCTTTTTGTCATCGGCAAAGCCAAAGAACTTCTTGCAGAAGGCGAGCTGAACATCAGCGAAATAGCTTATGAACTCGGCTTCAACTATCCGCACCATCTCACCCGCATGTTCAAGAAAATCACCGGACTGCCCCCAAAGGAATTTCAACTGAAAGCTATATAGAAAGAATGTAATACCACCGACGAAGACCAACCGTTTAAACATGCGCCTATTCAGAATAGAACGATATTACCGCCGGTTCAAAATCAACAGCATGTAGTGTTATTCGGTTTATATTCGCTAACTTTGCAGGAAATAAACCTTAAACCGCATGAAAGTTTCTTCTTTTGCTATAGCATTGTTTGTTCTTGCTTTACCGGCGTGCAAAACAACGACTTATAAAGCATGCGACAACGGCATTGTCGTAAGTACATCGTCTGGCAGCGTAAGGCTACAGCCCATAACCGAGAAGATAATCAGAGTTTCCGCTGTGCCATCGGGAGATTTCAAGACCGACAGCAGCCTCATCATCGTTCCGCAGACCAAGCATCCCGAATACAAGGTCACCGAACAGGACAGCACAGTGACGCTCTGCACATCCGAAATAAAAGCGGTTGTCTCGACCATTACCGGCGCGGTGACTTTTTATGACCGCGACGGCAAGAAAATCCTTCAGGAAGCCGACGGAGGGCGTCAGTTCAAGCCAATCAACGTAGAGAGAACGAACGGATATACCGTATCTCAGAGCTTCGAGTCGCTCAACGACAACGAAGGCATCTACGGACTCGGGCAGCACCAGTCAAACGAGTTCAATTACAAAGGAAAGAACGAGGAACTGTTTCAGTACAACACAAAGGTATCAGTGCCTTTCGTTGTGTCGTCCGATAATTACGGTATTCTTTGGGACAGCTATTCGCTATGCCGCTGGGGAAACCCCGACGATTACAGTCAGCTTGGCGATATTTTCACGCTTTACGACAAGAATGGCAAGGAGGGCAATCTGACCGGCACATATATTTCCGCCGACGGCATCAGGCTGGAGCGTGAGGAACCGACAATCTATTTCGAGCACCTGATACGCGGCGACCTCAGCCATGTTGTCAATCTTCCGGAGAATTTCAATTTTGCGGATTCCAAAGTGGTTTACGAAGGCGAGATTGAGCCAAAGGAATCCGGCGAGTTCGACTTCATAATGTATTATTCAGGTTATCAGACAATTTACATAGACAATAAAACAGTTGTCGAACGACGCTGGCGCACGGCCTGGAATCCCAACAGCTATAAATTCTCCGTAAATCTTGAGAAAGGTAAACGGGTGCCTCTGCGAATCGAATGGGAACCGAACGGAAGTGTCGCCTACTGCGGTCTGAGAGTTTACGCACCGGTTGACGACGCAACAAAGCATCGCCTTGCATGGTGGGGTGAGATGCAGGACATGATCGACTATTATTTTGTGTACGGCGATTCGATGGACGATGTCATATCGGGCTACCGCACCCTCACCGGCAAATCTCCCATAATGCCTCGATGGGCTATGGGCTACTGGCAAAGCCGCGAGAAATACAATACTCAGGAAGAGGTTCTGTCTACATTTGCGGAATTCCGCCGGCGCGGGATTCCTATTGACAATATCGTTATCGACTGGCTTCACTGGAAAGAAGATTCATGGGGAAGTCATGAGTTTGACCGCAATCGTTTCCCCGACCCGAAAAGCATGGTGGATTCGATTCACGACATGAACGGACGTGTGATGGTGTCGGTATGGCCCAAGTTCTATGCCACCACGGAGCATTACAAGGAGTTTGACCGCAACGGCTGGATGTATCAGGGCGCTATCCGCGACAGCATCCGCGACTGGGTAGGTCCCGGCTACCTCGGCTCGTTCTACGATGCCTACAACAAAGACGCCCGCAAACTCTTCTGGAGTCAGATGAACGACCATTATATGCCCCTCGGCATTGATGCCTGGTGGATGGATGCCAGCGAACCAAATATCCGCGACTGCATCGACATACAGTATCGAAAGGACCTTATGACTCCTACCGCCCTTGGTCCTTCGGCGAAATATTTCAATGCCTATGCGCTGATGAATGCCGAAGCCATCTACGACGGTCAGCGCGGAGTCGACCCCGACAGGCGTGTTTTCCTGCTCACCCGCTCGGGCTTTGCCGGTCTGCAGCGCTATTCCACCGCCACGTGGAGCGGCGACATCGCAACACGCTGGGAAGACATGGAGGCTCAGATTGCCGCAGGTCTTAATTTCGCCGTCAGCGGTATCCCGTACTGGACAATGGATATTGGCGGATTCTGCGTGGAAGACCGCTACGTCAAGGCTCAGGCTCTTTTCAACGAGACAGGAAAAGAGAACGACGACCTGAAGGAATGGCGAGAACTCAATACTCGCTGGTATCAGTTCGGAGCGTTTGCGCCCCTTTTCCGTGCACACGGACAATGGCCTTTCCGCGAGGTCTACAACATCGCCCCCGAAGGACACCCTGCCTACGAGTCAATTGTGGCATATACGAAGCTACGCTACAGCCTTATGCCATATATCTACTCTCTCGCTGGCAAAACCTATTTCGACGATTATACTATAATGCGTCCGATGGTTATGGATTTCGGCAGCGACAAAAATACGCTTAATCTGCAGGACCAGTATATGTTCGGTCCGGCCCTGCTCGTTGCGCCAGTCTATAAATACGGTGCCCGCAGCCGCGAAGTGTATTTCCCCGAAAATACAGTGTGGCACGATTTCTATACCGGTAAGCGCGTCGATGGTGGTCAGACGATGACCGTGGATGCGCCATACGGAAGAATACCTCTTTTCGTGCGTGCCGGCTCAATACTGCCTATGGGCGGCGACATACAGTCTACCGCCGAAGAAAGCTCAGAGCCTGTCACCCTGATTGTATATGCCGGAGCCGACGGGTCATTCACCCTCTATGAAGACGAGGGCACAAACTATAATTACGAAAAAGGACGCTACTCGATGATTCCCATGAAGTACGACTCCGCCACATCGACTCTAAGCATCGGCGACCGCAAGGGCAGCTATGACGGCATGAAGGAAAATCGCGTGTTCAACGTAGTGAAAATCGATGCTGCATCGTCTCGCGGCGCATCTCATAACCTCCAGGGCAAACATGTAAGCTACGACGGAAAAGCCGTAAGCCTTAAGTTATGATTACGGAAATATAATCAGAGCAAATATAACAGAACGGCTTCACAGACAAGATAATCTGTGAAGCCGTTCTGTTTGTCGGGGTGAGAAGACTCGAACTTCCGACCTCCACGTCCCGAACGTGGCGCGCTGCCAACTGTGCTACACCCCGATTGGCTAAGCGACTGCAAAGTTAATGCTTTTTTTGAATATAACAAAATTAATTTCAATTTTCGCTTATGGAATTTTTCTGTGGAAGATGAACTCTTTCATAGTCGGGACGTTTTTATATTAAAAGATTAACCACTATGAAAGAAATAGCTCTAATAGGAACAACAAATCACGTATTCGCAGATGTGCTCAGCGCTTTGCTCGACCGCGGACTTAATGTCGACGCAATGGTAAACTATCCTGAAAAAGTGATGCTCGACAACGAGAACCTCACTGTAACACACTACCCTCTCGGAGAACATGAACGCATGACTGAACTTCTTGACGGCTACCACGATGCTGTTCTGACCTATAACGACGATCTATCAGACGAGTACACCAACGATCTCACACTCAAATATTTCTCCGACACTGTCCGTGCAGCGCGCGAAGCAGGTGTGAAACGTATAATCGTTGTCGGTTCTCCCGACTCTAAGGCATACTTTGTCAGCGACCTCCGCCGACTCGATGATATCGACTGGGTCTTCATCTCTACCGAAGGCGATTATCCCGACCGTACGGCGGATGAAGTCGTGAAACCGAGTTTCCATCGCGAGGTATACACCGAAAGATGATTCTCATTCTCAATCTCTCTCTTGTGAGAGGGGATGCGCTTCGGCGCATCCCCTCTTTTCTTATTCAACTGTCACTGTTGCGGTTGCCGGTCGCAGACCTTTTGCCGAAGCACGAATTGTGAGAATTCCGGGGGCTGAGGCAGAACGGGCTATGGCTGTTGCCGCACCGCTGAAGAGCTTCATTTCAGGCTTCTGGAACGGCATGACGCATGTCGGATCGCCATTGGCAGTCGCTTCGAAAGTGCCCGAACCTGTCACTTCGAACTTGACAAGATTGTCGGCGTCGGGGACGGGATTACCTTTGGAATCGACGGCAGTAACGGTAAAGTAGACAAGATCGTCGCCGTCGGCAGATATGCTCTTTCTATTAGCTTCTATCCTGAGTGCTTTGGCTTTACCTGTCGTATGCACGGTTTTTCGGGCAGCTTCTTTGCCATTGTCGTCGTAAGCGATGACAAGAAGTTCTCCGGGCTCATATACAACGTCGTTCCAGCGCAGACGATAGCGGTCAATGACATTCGATCTGTCGAATTTCCGTCGTCCCTGAGACTTGCCGTTGACAAAGAGTTCTGCTTCGGGATAGCTGGTGTAGACAAAGACGGGTCTGGTCTGCCCTTCGCGTCCGTGCCAGTTCCAATGCGGCAGGATATGGAGAGTCGCATCGTCTTTGTTCCACTGCGAGCGATAGAGATAGAAGCGGTCTTTAGGCAGCGACGCAAGATCGAAAATACCGAAATATGAGCTGTGGCTGGGCCATGCGTCGGTGTCGTAGGGCGACGGTTCGCCGAGATAGTCGAATCCGGTCCATACAAACTGTCCGAGAACCCACTGGCGGTCATCATCCATGGCGAAATCAAGATCGGGAGTATTGCTCCATGAGCAGCTTTCGTTGTCGTAGCTGTTGCTCTGGTTGTCTGGGTGCATGACGGTGTGATGTTCGCCGAAGTCGACCGGGAAATAGTATTTTCCGCGCGAGGAGACAGTAGATGCCGTTTCCGAACCGAGAATCAACTTCTGCGGAAGGATAGTGTATGCTTTGTCGTAGTACTGAGGTTTGTAGTTGAAACCGGGAATGTCGAGCGCGGCGGCGAAACCGTTGTCGAGCACTGCGCCGATCTGATCCATGCCGCAGGTGACGGGACGTGTGGGATCAAGTTCGTGAACGAGATTCTGGAGCATGACAAGCTCATCCATACCGACACTACCCCACTGGCTCGGCACTTCATTGCCTATCGACCACATCACGACAGACGGAGAATTGCGGAAATTCTTCACCATGTTGGTTACGTCGCGCTTCGCCCAGTCGGCAAATACGGAGCCGTAGCCGTTAGGCGATTTGGGACGGAATCCCCAGTCGTCGAAAGGTTCCACCATGAGCATCATGCCCATCTCGTCGCACAGTTCCGCAAGCTCTGGAGCCGGCATATTATGGGATGTACGGATAGCATTGGCACCCATATCCTTGAGCAGTTCGATCTGATGGCGTAGCGCCGAACGGTTGACAGCAGCGCCGAGCGGTCCGAGGTCGTGGTGGTTGCACACACCCTTGAACTTTGTAGGCTTTCCGTTGAGAAAGAATCCTTTTTCGGGAATATATTCAAGCCGACGGATACCGAAGCGTGTATCGTAAGTGTCGACATCGCGACCGTCGACACTCAGCGTAGTGCGTGCGGTATATAGTGCAGGAGTTTCCGGGGACCACAGCTTTGGATTATCGACAATGAAATTCTGAGAAAATTCCTGACCGCGGGCAATATAGTCCGACACATTGCGTGCCACTTCCTTACCGTCGGGTCCGAGGATAACGGTCGACACAGCGACTTTCTCTCCATTGGGCCATTCGGCTTTAGCCGAGGCACCTTCGATATTCATCCGGAGATTGACAGCGGCATATCCGTCTTTAATCACAGGTGTTGTCACATAAGTTCCCCATACAGGGATATGGACACGGTCAGTGCTGATGACATGTACATTGCGGTACAAGCCGGCTCCGGGATACCAGCGCGATGCCCGCTCCTTGTTCTCCAGCTCGACGACGAGGTCGTTGCTGCCCGGACGGACGACGCCGCGCGTATCGGCAGTGAAAGAGTTGTAGCCATAAGACCACGACTGTATCTGCTGTCCGTTGAGCGTCACACGTGCGTTGCTCATGGCACCGTCGAAGAGGAGTGTTATGACACGCCCGGCGGTATCGGGTACTTCAAAGGTAGTCTTATACACACCTTTCCCAATGAAAGGCAGACCACCGGTTCGTCCGGTCTTGACTGTCTCTTCTTTCTCGCCATTCTGCTCCACGGCGACAACCTGAAGGTCGTTGGCGCGGTCGAACGGTCCGTATATCGCCCAGTCGTGCGGCACACGTACATTCTGCCAAGCGTCATGATCCGAAAAAGTGCCATGTGCAAACTGCCAGCCGTCGTTAAGTGTCGTTTCCGTTCTCTGTGCGTTGCTGAAAGCAATGGCGCCCGTGAGCGCCATTGCCATTACTGTAAATTTTGGTTTTATCATATCTATATAACGTCTTTACAGGCGAAATATTTCTCTATTCTTATTTATTGGCTTCTACAAAAGCTTCGAGAGCCTGGTTCGGCGCGCCGTTCTGGAAGCATCCGAGCTCATAGCCGTCGTTATATTTTTCCGGTGCCTGAGGCTCCCAGTAGAAGATGCCTTCAACGTCGGCATTCATCATTTTTGCTATAAGCTGCTTGCACTCCGCACCTTCGTCGTAGCGCATACCGATCTCGCATATCATCACGGGCTTGCCGAACTTCTGTCTGAGATGGCTGATGTTGGCGATGCAGTCGTCGGCTACTTTCTGCCATTCCTTTCCTGCCCACGACGGATAGAGCGACATGCCTATCATATCGTACTTGCCGCCGTTGGCTTCGAGAGCATCGAACATAGCGTCATAGCGTGCCTGGTCGTGACCGCCGTCGAGATGCACGATGCATATTATTTCAGGAAAGACAGCCTTGGCGGCATCGTAGCCTGCATTATTGAGTGCTGCGAGCTGTGCGGGATTCTTATACAGGTCGCCTGCGGGAAGCATCATGCCGGGTGTGGTCTCATTGCCGATCTGCACCCACTCGGGAGTGATATTCTGTGCTTTCAGTGCGTTGAGGGTTGTTGTCACATGGTCGGCGACGGCTTTTTTCAGATCGTCGAAGCTGAGGTTTTTCCATGCTTCGGGCATCTCCTGATGTCCGGGGTCTGCCCACGTGTCGGAGAAATGGAAATCAATCATCACACGCTGTCCGAGGCGGTCGGCGCGGCGTGCCTTGACAACGACATCGTCGATGTTGTTCCATCCATCGGCAGGATTCACCCACACGCGAAGACGGATAGAGTTAACGCCGCAATAGTCGCGGAGAAGCTTCATGCACTCCATTTCCTGACGCTGTGCATCGGGAGTATAGAACTTGAGTCCCTCGCTTTCCATCTGCGTGAGCCAACTTACATCGGCTCCACGTGCGAAACCGGTTTCCTTCACAACGGGAGTCGGCTCCGGCATAGGATTGGTGACAGGATTGCATTCGTCGGAGCAAGATGCTGCGGTCATAGCTGCGGCAAGCATCATGCCGGATATCATATTTATCATTTTCATTGAGTTTTTGCTTTATTTGGTTGAGTATGTAAATGTCTGTTTGCCAAGGTCGATAGTAAGCACTGCGGTGGCACCGACAGGGATATCATTGTCGCCGGCGAATCCGCTTTTGCCCGAATCGGTGATGAGGTATGCGACGCCGTCTTTTTCACCGGCACCGAAGAAGAGGTTCCAGTCCTCGTTGAGTATCACTTTGACGCCCCACGGGGTTTCTTTCTCTTTCACATATTCGTATGTGAATACTTCGGGGTTGGCAGGATCCTGAGTCATGGCGTGGAGACTCCAGTCGTCACCGAGACCTGTACAGGAAACGTTTTCTATTTTCGTCAGATTATATGTGAGGTTACCCATGCTGAACATCATGGCATAAAGTCCTTCTTCGGGCGCGGGGATATTACCGTCGCTGTCGGCGGAAACGAGTGTACCGGAAAGAGCGTCGGAACCTTCGCCGGCTTTGTATGCCGGGTTCCACGCCTGTTCGGGATAAGCGCGGTAGCCCCATTCCGATTTTATGTAGTGTGCTCCGCCATAGGTTTTGGTATCGGCGTTGACGAGTGTGAGATAGTCGACAAAATCCGTCCATTCGACAAGACCGGAGAAGTAGAGACGCTCTGCTACTGTCTCGACGGGTGCTGCATCTCCTGCAGAAAGCACAGGCTTTTCTCCTGAAAGGTCGAGAACGACGGAACCTTCGCCGGCAGGAAGAGCGATGCTTACAGCCGATACGGTGCTGCCGAATGTGAGGGCGTCGCTGCTGCCAGAGAATGCTATATCGTTCACCGACGCAGGAGCACCTGTTCCGGATTCGATGTTGTAGAGACTTGCCTTGCCCGAAAGAGTTAGGCTTACAGTCGCAGCGGAAGCCATGTTGACGGGAAGCGTCCACTGGTTCAGCTGCTTGTTGAAAGTCATCTCACCGGTGATATCACCGCCGACAGAGATATTGTCGATATGGAGGGCGCTCCACCAGCCTTCGTTGGTGTTGACAGTGACATAGTAGCTGCCCGAGGGCTCCGGGAACCAATAGTTCCAGCAAGTAGCGTCGGGAGACGTACGGAAGGGTGTGCCGTCGTCGGTATTGCCCCAATAGCTGTTCACCGGGTCCTGGAACCACCAGTTTTCCCAGGAGGCTGCGGCGACAAAACCGGAATAAACGCCATTTGCCTCAGGTGAGCGGAGGACGACGCCGGTGTCGTTCTTGTCCTTGTCGAGATAGTGACCTATGGTCCAGTCGATGAAGAACGGTGTCACACTGAGTTTGAGAACGTCGGAGTACTTGGGGTCTATGTTGACGCCGGCAGCACTGCGCACTCTGACATAGAGCGGTGCCTTGACGCCGCCTTCCATACCAAGACGCGCTGTGATATTGTTGAGCTCCATCACTGTATAGCGGCATTCGAAGACGCCGGATGCGATGGTCTGCTCTACTTTATTGGCGAAAGTCTCGCTGTCGGACATTTCGACAGTGTTCGTCACGGCATTTGCCGGCGGAAGGACTGCTGGATTGTCGAGAGTGATGTCTCCGTTCTCGGTCCAGTAGAACGTGAGCGCGAGAGCGTTGAGGCGGTCTTTGCTCAGGATGATGTCAGAGGTCTGAGTCGTGACGTCGGGCTTGGTGGCTCCGTCGGTATAGAGCAGGTCGCCGTCTTTGTCGCAGGATACCAGCGACGGAAGCAGCGCGGCAGCAAGAGCGGTATATATATACTTTTTCATGGCTTAGTAGAGTTCGTTTTTGAGGTTGGGGTTGGCGGAAAGTTCAGCCGAGGGGATGGGATAGATGTTATAGCGTGCGTCGACAGTCTGTCCGTCGAGCGTTCCGCCTTTCCACTGCCATATATAGTCGGCTGTGGTGAAGAGTCCGAAGCGCACGAGGTCGGTGCGGCGCATCATCTCGTGATAGAACTCGCGTCCGCGTTCGTCTATCATAAATTTCAGATTGAACTGATCGGCGGAGATGTCGCCGGAATAGTCGCCGTAGGCACGGCGGCGGACAAGGTTCACCCAGTAGCGCGCTTCTTCGGCATTTGTTCCTGCTCCGCCGCGGAGGAACGCTTCTGCTGCCGAGAGATATACTTCGGCAAGGCGGAACATGGGATAGTCGGTGCTGCAGCCGCGTGCGGCGCTGTCGCTTGCGGGCTGTCCGGCGTCGGTGAGGTTAGTCCATTTTTCGCTGAAATATCCTTCTGCCTGATTGTCGATGGCGCCGGTAAAATACTGTGCCTGGCTGTCGCTCCAGAAAGTGTTGCGTGCATCCTTGGTGCTTGTGAAGAGTGCGGGGAGCTCGCCTCGGAC
Organism: uncultured Porphyromonadaceae bacterium; assembly: GCA_900555715.1. Classification (GTDB taxonomy): domain Bacteria; phylum Bacteroidota; class Bacteroidia; order Bacteroidales; family Muribaculaceae; genus CAG-873. Next base: position 15,493 of record USMC01000021.1, read on the forward strand.
GCGCCAGTTGCCCCAGCCGTTGCTGATGCCGTATTTTGCGGGATCCTGAGTGCTGTTGTTGCCGCAGGCAGCGCAGATGAGGTATGTTGCGGAGCCCCAAGTCGTTGCCTGGTCGGCGTCGGCGGCAAAGGCGAAGATTATCTCGTTGGTACGCTTGTCGTTGTCGGCGTTGAAGAGCTTGCTGTATTCGGCTTCGAGTTCATAGCGTCCGGTGCCGATGATTTTCTTGGCGTAAGAGATACAGTCGGTATAGTGGTCTTCGCCGGTGTATGTCTCGCCGTTGAGCGCCAGACGGACACCGAGTGCCCATGCGGCGGCACGACCGGCGCGTCCGTACTCGTTCACCTCGGGAAGTATGTTTTCGATGGCTTTGAGCTCGCTGTCGATGAAGGCATAGAGCTGCTTGCCGTCGTATGCCTCAGGGATAACGCCTGTCGTGGGCGTTGATTCGTCAACTTTAGGTCCTTTGCGGAAGAGGTCGAGAACGTAGTAATAGTCGAGCGCGCGAATGAAGCGTGCCTCGGCGGCATAGATGCGTATCTCGTCCTGTTCGGCGGCTGTGAACTTGCCGATGCTGCCTTCGCCGCAGTAGCGGAGGAATTCGTTGCAGAGCGCCACGGAGTAGAACAGACGGTAGTAGGTGTCGGACACCCACACGTCGTTGGCGTCCCATGTCATATATGTTATTGCAGTCTGGTTATCGCCCGAAAGCCATGTCTGCGCCACTTCGTCGGTGGACGATTCCTGAAGATTGAAGATGTTGCGGATAAGGTCCTGCCCCTGATTGCTGGAGAGGTCGGGGTTGGCGGCGCGTTCCTGACCGATGAGGCTGTATGAGCCGTATATTTTGGCAAGTACCGACTGATAGCCCTGGATGGTCGAATAGACTTTCTCGGAGGTGTTGCCGATGACGGGCTTCTGGTCGAGATCGCCGGTGCAGGATGCGAAGACGACTGCCGCGGAGGCTATGATTGTTGCTTTTATTTTATTCATTTCTGTCGTTGCTTAGAAGTTGAGACCGAGATTGATGGAATATGTGCGCGGGCGCGGATATGTGCCGTTGTCGATGCCCCATGAGCTTTCGGGGTCGATTCCTTTATATTTTGTGATGGTGAACACATTCTGTACCATCGCCGAGACGTGAAGGTCGAGACTCTTGTAGATGCGTCCGAAGTTGTAGCTCAGCTGGAGATTGTCCATCTTGAGGAAGGACGCGTTCTCTATATAGTAGTCGGTAGGATACTGACGTTTCTGGAAATGTGTGTCGAGGAATGATGCGGCGAGATTGTTGACAGAGCCTGAGCTCCACGATGTGCACTCCCATGCTCCCATGTTGGCGGCATTGCCGTTGTAGAGATAGTTGCCTGTCTGCGCGCGCAGCGAGGTGCTCAGTGTCCACTTTTTGTAGCGCAGCGAGGTGCTGAAGCCGAAGATCCAGTCGGGATGGGCGCTGTGGTAGTAGTACTGGTCGTTGGAGTCGATTTTGCCGTCGCCGTTGAGGTCGGCGTACATTCCTTCGATGGGACGTCCTGTCTCCTTGTCGTAGATCTGTTTGTAGACCTTGAAGGTGTGGGGCGTATATCCGGTCTTGAACACCATTACGGGCGTGGATTCCATATACCCGACGAATGTGTCGGAGCTGTTCGATTCGGGCGTGAGGCTCAGGTTCGTAATCTTGTTGTCGAGCCATGTGGCGTTGAAGGTTGCCGTCCAGCTCCAGTCGCGTGTGTCGATGATGTTTGCGTTAAGGGCTATCTCGACGCCTTTGGAGCTTATGTTGCCTACGTTGGTGAGCATCTGCTTGTCGAAGTTGATGCCTGCGGGGATGGGCACGGTGGCGAGCAGGTCTTTGGTCTTGCGGGTAAAGTAGTCGACACTGCCGCTGATGCGATTGTTGAGGAATCCGAAGTCGGCGCCGAAGTTCCAGCTCTTAGTCGTTTCCCAGCGGAGGTTGCTGTTGTATGCCTGCGGGCGCATGGTGGGAATCCACTTGCCGTTGAAGATATAGTATGCGCCTTCGAGACTTTCGGTGTAGTTGGGGATATAGGCATAGTTGGCGATGCCGTCCTGCTGTCCGGTGACGCCGTAGCTGGCGCGGAGCTTAAGGTCGTTCATCACGGGACGTATGCTCTCGAAGAAGTCCTCGCTTGCCACGCGCCATGCCAGCGCCACCGACGGGAAGGTGCCCCAGCGGTTTTCTTTGGCGAAGCGCGAGCTTCCGTCGCGGCGGAAGGTGGCGGTGAGGAGATAGCGGCTGTCGAAGGTATAGTTGAGTCGTCCGTAGTATGATATGAGGGCGTGGCGTTCGTCGTAGGGCGATGTCATGTTCACCTGCTCTCCGGCGTCGTTGAATGTCGGGTAGGCGGGATAGTCGTTGCGCCAGTACTGATAGTCGTAGCCGACGGTAACGTCAACGTCGGAGCGGATTGCGTCGAAGGTTTTGTTGTAGTTGGCATAGGCGGTGAGAAGCCTGTTCTGGTTCTTCTGCGGTCCCATCACGTAGTGGTAACCGCCGGAGTTGTAGCCTTCGAAGCTGTCGAGGGGCTGGTCGACGGTGCGCTCGCCATGCGAATAGTCGTAGCCACCGGTGAGGTGCAGGCGCAGCTCGGGCAGCGGGTGCAGGCGGTAGTCGAGGTCGATGTTGCCTACGAAGCGGTACACCTCCGATTTGTTGGTGTTCATCATCAGCATGCCCATGGGGTTGGCGAGGGCGCCCTGACCGGGATGTCCGGCGCCGTCGATAACTTCATGGAAACCGCCGAATTTGTCGGGATTGTCACTGTAGACGGGCTGTGTGGGGTCGTAGGCACCGGCATTCCAGATAGCGCCTGAATTGGCTGTCCGGTTGCGGGCATACGTGCCTTTGCCGCTGATATTCACGCGCAGATGGTCATTGAAGAAGCTCGGCGTGAGGTTGATGTTCGCGGTATAGCGCGTGGCGTTGTCGGTGCGCAGGATACCGTCCTGATACATCGCTCCGAGGCTCACGCGGAAGGGAAGCCACGTGGCGGCACGTCCGCCGATGCTGATGTTGTTGTCGGTGCCGAAGGCAGAGCGGAATATCTCCTTGTTCCAGTCGGTGCGTGCCTTGCCGAGCAGCGCCTGCTGCTGCGCTGTGCCGAAGGTGCGGACGGCGTCAGTGAATTCGTCGTAGCTCAGGTTCGGGGAGTACTTTATGGCATGAGCGATGGAGTTGGTTGTCGAGAAAGATACCTTGACGCCGTCGCCCGACCCTTTCTTCGTCGTGATGATGATGACGCCGTTCGATGCGCGCGAGCCATAGATGGCTGTCGACGACGCGTCTTTAAGTATCGTCATGCTCTCGATGTCGTTGGGGTTGATGAGGCTGAGGAAGTTGCCGCTGCCCTCCACTCCGCCGCCTACCTCCATAGGTACGCCGTCGAGCACTATAAGAGGGTCGTTGGAAGCATTGAGCGAGGCGCCGCCGCGGATGCGGATAGTGCTGCCGCCGTTGGGCGAGCCGCCGGAGTTGGTGATGGTGATGCCGGCTATCTTGCCGTTGATGAGTTCTTCGGGCGATGAGATGACGCCCTTGTTGAAGTCTTTCTCGCTCACGGAGGAAATGGAGCCGGTGAGGTCGTCTTTCTTCCGCGTGCCGTAGCCTATGACGACTACTTCGTCGAGAAGCTTGTTGTCTTCCTCAAGGACAGCGTCGAGCCGTTCGCCGCCGATGGCGATGCTCTTCGGCAGATATCCTACGTAGGAGAACACAAGGTGCGTTGCCGAGGCGGGCACCTTTATAAGATATTTGCCGTCGATGTCGGTGACTACTGCGGCTGTCGTGCCCGCGGCCTGGACGGAGGCGCCGATGAGGGGCTCGCCCGTGGCGTCGGTGACCGTTCCGCTGACGGCGCGGGCACCCTGAGCGAAAGCCGCTGCCGGAAGACCGCAGAGAACAAGAATCAGGAACAATCGGCGGAGGAATGCCGATGTCTTCTTTCGTACTTCTTTCATTGGGGAAATGGGTGTGTTGGTTATGGTATAAAAATAATTAACTCAGTGGTGGTGTTTTCCACAATGCAAAGATAGCAGGCGGCGACATAACAGAGGATTAACAATCGGACAAAGCACATAACAAATCGGACAAAACGATGTTTTGCCCGATTTTTCTGTCAGATTGTCTGCTGTCGTTACGATTCAGAACCGGCGGAGTCACGCCGGGCATACTCGCTCGGTGTGCAGCCATATTCCGCCTGAAAACATTTTGAGAAATACGACGGCGTCTTAAACCCCACCATATACATTATCTCAGACACGGTGAGTTTATGCTGTTCGAGCAACATCGCCGCCTTGCGCAGGCGCATCTTACGGATATAGTCCACGGGGGTGTCGCCGACGTATTTCTTGACAAGCCGGTAGAGCTGCTTGGTGCCTATGCCGCTTTTCTCGGCGAGGGCGGCGACGTTTAGGTCGGGATCGTCCATGTTCTCCTCTATGATAGCGGAAACGCGCATGAGCTGCTTTTCGGAAACAGATTCTATCTCGACAGGTTTCGGCGAAGACATCTCTTCGATGCGGACAGCACGGCGCAGGCTCCGGCGCGAGAGCAGGAGCTGGTCGACGCGCGCACGCAATATTTTGGGCTCGAAAGGCTTGGGCATGAACACGTCGATGCCCGTGCGGACGCTCTCGGTCTCGGTGGCGTTGTCGTCGGCGGCAGTGAGCATGATGACAGGAACGGTGCTCAGGCGCGGATTATCCTTCATGCGGCGCACCATCTCCATGCCGCTCATAGCAGGCATCATCTGGTCGACTATTATCAGATCGGGGCTGTACGACAACGCCATCGCCAGCCCTGAGCGCCCGTTGGCAGCCGTGGCGCACCGGTAGCCGTCGGCAAGCGACCCGCTGATGATATCCGCTATCGCAGCGTTGTCCTCGACGATGAGCACACGCGGACGGCTGTCGTCGTCGGCAGTGCCGTCTACCTGTGCCTCGCCGGCAGCGTCGGGTGCAAGCGGCAGGGTGATGATGAAAGTCGTGCCCTCGTTCTCACGGCTGAAAAGCTCTATGGTGCCGTGAAGCAGCCCGAGATATTTCCTGATGAGATAGAGCCCTATTCCGGTACCCTCGCGCATGGCGGCAGTGCGCGGCGAGCGGTACATGCGCTGGAACACAAGCCCCTGCTCGGCTTCGGGGATGCCCATGCCGTCGTCGGAGACGATAAGCTCGAGCCTGCCGTCCTTCTCGCCGACGCTCAGCGATATCGTAGCGCCGTCGTCGGAGTATTTGCAAGCGTTGGAAAGAAGATTGTTCACTATCGACTCCAGCTTGACGGCATCCGCCTCGATGAAGATATGTCTGTCGGGAGCATGGAATATGAAATGCTTGCCGGCGTGGCTTTCTCTGTATGTCCCGAAAATAGAGCGGCAGAAATCGACGGCATCCATGCGCGAGAGGATGAGCATATCGTCGCTGACGGCGTCGAACGACCGGAGCTCAACGGTGCGGTGGATGAGATTGTTGAGCTTGAGCGCATTGTCATAGACCATGTCGAGCGATTTCTTCTCCGCGGGATCCTTCACCTCGTCGCGCAGACGGCTCACCGGCGCTATTATCAGCGACAGAGGCGTCTTGAGGTCGTGCGAGATATCCGTGAGAAAGCTGAGGCGCCGCTCGGCTTCGGCAATGGCACGGCTGCGGTCGGCATCGCGTATCCGCTCTGTGGCACGGTGGCGCAGCCACAGCACCAGAAGCATCACCGAAGCAAGGGCGGCGAGGACATAGAACATCACCGCCCATACCGACAGATACCACGGCGGCAGTACATTCAGCCTGAAATACGTGATCTCCGAGCCCGGCACCGCCATGCGTACGCCGACGCTGTGGTTGCCGATGCTCATGTTGGCAAAGCGGAGAACGTTGCTGCCCTCGGGAAGCAGGGACCAGCCTCCGACAGTGTCGGCAGGGTTTTTCAGTATCTTGTAAGAGAAATGCGCCGTGCGCTCCGGAGCATAGTCGAGTGTGGATATGCTCAGCTGGAAAGCGCTGTCCGAGGGCACGTCGAAACGCAGCACCTCGCCATCGCCTACAAAATAATCTTTACCGCCGGCGTGAAGAAGGCGTATGCGCTGCCCCGCGCCCGCATCGCGCAGCCGGTCGAGGTCGACATCCACAAGCTCATCTGTCGCACCGAGAATCACCTTATTATTCGCCGAATCGTCGAAAATGGAAGTATAGTACTTGTTCGGCAGCATGAGCGGACGGACAGCGAGAGAGCCGTCGCCGCCGTCGGTCTTCCAGATGCCGGAAGTCGTCGAAAGCCACATATCATCGCCGACAGGTTCCATTGCGATGATATAATCGTCGCTGTCGACCATAGGAACGGAAAAACGTCCTGCTTCGCTCCCGTCGCTACCGAGGACAAGCACTCCGCCGCGGCAGGCTACCCATACCCTCCCCTGCCGATCGGCATTCATCAGCGCGGGATACTCACCCGTGGTGTCAAACACCTCCACACGGCTCATCTCACCGGTGCACCCGTCGATACGTATCACACCGCTGTCGCGGAAAAGCAGAACCCACTTATTACCGTCGCCGTCGAGCATGACATGACTCACAAGATCGTTGGTGAGCCCATTTTCGGCAGTCGTCACCTTATCGGCGACAACAGTTCCGCCAGCGGGCAGGAATTTGCTCTTGTCTGTCTCATGCAAGCCTCCGAGATAGCTGCCCGTGAGAAGGCGGTCGCCGTCGTCGACAATGCTGTATACCCAGTTTGCCTGATAACGCCCCGTACTGTCGGTGATATGATATGCGACGAATCTGTCGGCGGCACGGTCGTAGCGGTTTACGCCGGCATCGGTGGCAATCCACACGCGCCCCTCGGCATCCTCCGTGATGTCGCGCACACGCTTGTGCGACAGCTGATGTTTCCTGCCGGGAGCATACGATGTCGCTTTTCCAGAAGCATCGATGCGGAGAAGACCGTTACTGCCGCCAAGCCACAGGTCGCCGTGGCTGTCGCGCAGTCCGACATACATCTGATTTCCGTCCCGGCTGTCCACAATCATGTCGATGCGCTTCGAACGCGCCGCATCCGACGAAGACGATATTGAAAAACCTTTTTCCGTGCCCGTCCATATATTGCCGTGTCTGTCCGCCATGACAGTCCACACCTCGTCGTCGGCAATAGACTGCCGGTCGCTCGAATCGTGGCGACTCCGCCTTGTTCCGCGCTTGTCGCGCAGCATGAATCCGGCATCAGTGCCCACGAGAAGCCTTCCGGCAGCATCGGAGGCAAGCGACTTTATGTTCAGCCCCGAAAACGCCGGCTCCTTCACAGCCTTTTCCCTGACAGGGTCATAATTGATGAGCGCTCCTTCCGTCCCGAGCCAGAGCGTTCCCTCCGGGTTCTCGGCAATGGCGTTGACAAACAGATTGCTTCCGTCGTTTGCCAAACCGACGAGCGGCACTTTCTCGAAACGGTTCGTAGCGACATTCCACCGCGCGAGTCCGTCGAACGTTCCGGCATAGACAACACCGCGGCGATCACGCACAAGAGCATAGACCGAGCGGTGCGGCAAGCCTTCGGAAATGTCGGTTACTGTGCCGTCGGTCATATTATACGATACCGTTTTCCCGAGGCTCCCAATCAGCAGCCTGTCGCCGTCGAGAAGCATCGTCCGTATCTCTTTCGGGAAACTGCCCGCGGGCGCCGTCCAGCTGCCGTCGGAAAGAGCGTAGACAAACAGACCGTTGTTGGTGCCTGCATACAGTTTCCCATCATATTCGACTATGGAATATATCTGCGCACGCTTCTCAGCTCCGGGACACACCGCAACTGCCTCGAAACCATCATAGCCGTAAAGACCGTTGTTCGTTCCTATCCATGCTTTGCCATTGCTGTCGACCAGAAGCGAAAACACCGCCATGGGACGTCCGCTGATGTCGACATTATTCCACAGAAGGTTGTCTACGCTCTTCTGTCCGTGTCCCGGAATAAGAACCGTCAGAAGGACAAGAACCGACAAAGCTTTACGTATCATGGTATTCATAAACAGACATTCTTTCTATAATAAACGCAAATATAACGAAATATATCGAACAGAGCGACACGACACTGTCATTTTTTGTACTTTTGCGTTATGATCGCGATTTCATACTACAACAGCCCCGTCGGAGAAATCATCCTCGGGGCTCACGACGGGCAGCTTGTGATGTCCGACTGGCGTTTATCGTCAAAAAGCGAGGAGTCGCTGCGGCAACTGGAAAAACTGCTGCGATGCCGCGCCACTTTCGGCAGCGACGCGTTGCTCGACAGCGCCGCCGCCGAGCTCGACGAGTATTTCGGCGGCAAGCGGCGGCAGTTCGATATTCCCCTGCGCTTTTTCGGCACTCCGTGGCAGACGACGGTATGGAATCTGTTGCAGACCATACCCTACGGCAGCACTGCCTCCTACCGTTCCCTTGCCGCAATGGCAGGCAGAGACAGCGCATGGCGTGCCGCCGCGAATGCCTGCGCCGCAAACCGCCTGTCCATCTTCCTTCCCTGCCACAGGGTGCTGGGCACAGGCGGTCCCGGCGGCTACCGCGGAGGCACCGATGCAAAAAAGCAGCTGCTGGAAATGGAAATCAATGGCGCAGAGCTTCCTGAACCATTTTCGCCCATGGCTTGAGATCACTTTCGCTCCAGCGCATACCCTCCGAAGGAGCCGTAGGATGCAGCATCGAACAAGTCTCAAGCTTGTCGGACACCGACCATGCCATCCAGCCGATTCTGTTCCTGTCGGCAAGCGCCATCCATTCCTTCCACGACTCCGGGTCGAGCTCCCCGTCGCCGGTGTGCTCCATCGCGGCGCACTCCGCCATGAAGACGGGCAGACCGCTGTCGACAGCCTTCTGAACGCGGTCGCGGAGCCAGTCGCCGTGGGTGGCGGCATAGTAATGGACGGAATATACAATGTTATTATCCGACACAATAGGGTCGGCGGCAGCAAGATGTATGTCCTGATCCCAGCGTGGCGTAGGAACGACAACCACAGCATCCGGCGCATTACGGCGCAGGACAGGCAGGAGTGCTTCTGCGTAAGCCTTTGTCTGAGCCCACTCCACCTCCATCGGCTCGTTCCATATCTCATAAAGAAGATTGGGCAGATGACCGTATTTCTCTGTTACCTTTGTGAAAAACTCCTTGGCAAGCTCGAGATTATCAGGATGGCTGTGGAAGTCGATAAGAGCATATATCCCGTTTTCAACCGCTCCTCTTACAATGCTGTCGACACAGGCATAGGCGAGATCGGGACGCTTTTCAAGGCTTATATCTCCAAGATTGACACCTATCGAGCATCTGACAGCCTGAGCGCCCCAGTCTTTTGCTATCCTCGACACAGTGCTCGTGTTATAGAAGCGCGGCCAGAGGCAATGCCAGCCCATGCTGACTCCCCGGAGCTGGACGGTGTCGCCCGCCTGATCTGTGATGACCGTGCCGCATACGTGAAGCCTGCCGTGTTTCTCCACCGGCGTTAAGGCACTTGCAGGAATAGATGCGAGTGCAAGAATGATCGCTGCGATTCTGTTATATATCATGGTATTCTGTTTATTTTCCGCAAAAATAGCCTGTTCACTCCGATTATCAAACAGATGGACGGCTCTGGTCAATTATCTGCTAAGAAAGTACACACCAAGAAATAAAAAGTTGCAAAAATATGCGCCCATTATATAAATTATTGAATTATTATTCGTAACTTTGGGAACTCAAACAACTTTCTTGCAACGATGTTTAAATCCTTAAAATCTACTCGCGCAGGTCTGATTTCTGCGACAATCGCCGTCGTCCTTCCCGCAGCAAGCACAATGGAAGCAGCGGCCCGTACCAACGTCACCACCGGTAATAACACTGTCACAATCTCCAACGGTCAGGCAAGCGCCACATTCAGCTCCGGAAAAGCATTCGACATCCTTGAGATGAGCCACGGAAGCTCGCGCAACCTTGTCACACCCGGCTCTAACCTTGAACCATGGACAATCACCTACCTCGGCGCCCAGGGCGAGACACCTCAGGTAAGCCCCAAGACCTCTATCTACAAAGGCTTTACACAGGAACGCAACGATACAGCCACAGTCCTGCGCTTCATCTGGGACACCAAGCTCGTCTACGGCGACAAGACGCACCCTGTCGAGATGACGGTATCACTGCCCGACAATTCCCCGCTTCTGGCATGGAACATAAGCGCAGACCTTCCTCAAGGATGGGAAGTAACAGAAATTGCATTCCCCACCGTTGCAATCACATCGCCCGAAAACGCCAGAGTAATAATCCCCGCCGGATGGGGAAATGAATACAAACTGCGCTCCGACACTGTCTATAACGCCAACTATCCTTCATGGTCGGCGTCGATGCAGATGCTCATGGTGCACAATGCCGACGGCACCTACTTCTACTCTCCGCGCGACTACGCGGCATGCGGCAAACTGATGACCGTGAGCGAACGCGTCGGACAGAGCAACCTCAGCACGAAAACGGTCGTTTCGGAAGCGTGGAACAAAAACGGACGCTTCACCCTGCCATGGACCACAGAGACAGCCTATACCGGAAAGACATGGGAGGATGCCGCCCGCGCATGGTACCGCCCCTTCGCCCAGTCTACTTCATGGGGAAACAAGAAAGTGAGCGAACGCGCCATTCCCAAATGGATCACCGACAACGACCTGTGGATGCGTGCCAAATTCACCAACGACACAACAGTAGCCGCATGTCATAAAGCGATAGACTATTACGGCAAAGGACTCATCTTCCACTGGTATTTCTGGCACAACCACGCCTACGACTCCCACTACCCCGACTATTTCCCTGCCAAGCCCGAATTTGCCGGCATCGTAAAGCAGATGCGCGACCGCGGCTGCTATGTCATGCCATATATTAACGGACGCCTCTGGGACCCGGGTGCCGACAGCTACAAGGCACGCAACGGCAAAGATGCATCCTGCCGCCGCCCCGACGGAGCACTCTATACAGAGATTTACCCGACATCGCTTGTTCCTAACTCCGTCACGTGTCCTTCGTCGCCCATCTGGCGCAACATTCTTCTCGAACTTTCCGACTCCATTCAGGAACGCCTCGGCACCAACGGACTCTATATCGACCAGATTGCAGCAGCAGCACCTTACCCCTGCTATGCCGCCAATCACAGCCACCCCAAAGGCGGAGGTGAATTCTGGTATGAGGCATACCGCGGCATCATCGACGACATGCGCCGCGACCATCTCAAAAAAGACAACGTCATCTTCTCCGAAGAAAACGCCGAATGCTACATTCCGGTGTTCGACATCCTGCTGACAGTCAACACACCCCACACGCCGGCATGTAAGATTGTTCCGCTCTTCCCCATAATCTATTCCGACCGTGTGCTCACAACCTCTTTCACCTACAGCCCATATCTGGACGTCACTCAGGGCGATTTCCGACACGAAAACATGATGGCTCTCCTCTATGGCGCACAGCTCGGGTGGGTTGATCCCCGCCTGCTGTGGAAAGACAGCAAGACTGAATATGAGGCAGAGTTCCTGCGCACTCTCACCGAGTTCCGCAAGAAACAGCACGACGTTTTTGTCGGCGGTCAGTATATCCGCGAGATAGTGCCCGGAGGCGACAATCCAGAGGCAGACATTCCTGTGTTCGGTAAAGAAAAGATGGTACGCGGAGCCGAATGGATATCCGCCGACGGCAAACGCGTTCTCTACGTCGTAAACAGCGACTCCAAGCCCCACACCGTCACACTGCCCGACGGTAAAGAACTAAAAATGAAACCTGTATCGGCTAAGCGCATCAACCTCTGATAACAATGAAACGCATTTCTATTCTGGCTGCGTTAGTACTGGCAGCGTTCCTGCCGGCTTCCGCACAGACTAAGACAATAACGGAAAAAGACATTCCCGCCCTGCTGAAAGAGCTCACCCTGGAACAGAAAGCACACCTCCTCGTCGGGACAAAAGGAACCGACGAAGCTCCGAGCCACCGTGTCCACGGAGCTGCCGGATGGACATATCAGATTCACGGGCTCGGTATACCGTCGGTCAATCTCGCCGACGGTCCGGTAGGCGCACGCATCAACCCTAAGCCATGGAATGCCGTAACTGACAGTTACGATTCCGACGGCAATCCGCAGTCGGTGGCAGCTGCCGGTGCGACAGGCATAGCGCCCGGCACGCCATTATGGGTGACAGCCTTTCCCTCCACGACATCACTCGCAGCGACATTCGACGCAGAAGCAGCACGCGCACAGGGCACGACCATGGGTAAAGAAGCTGCTGCGTACGGCATCGACGTACTCCTCACACCCGGTGTGAACATTGTCCGCAATCCTCTATGCGGACGCAACTTCGAGTATTACTCAGAAGACCCCTATCTCACCGGAGCTCTTGCATCTGAACTCATCAGAGGCATACAGAACGAAGGCGTCGGCACAAGCCTGAAACACTTTGTCGCCAACAACCAGCAGACCGGCAAGAAATTCAACGATGCGCGAATCTCTCAGCGTGCATTGCGCGAAATCTACCTTCCGGCTTTTGAAATGTGCGTACGCCAGGCAAAACCATGGACCGTCATGGGCTCGTACAACCTCATCGGCGGCGAGTACACACAGACAAACCGCGAGCTCATGCAGAAACTGCTGCGCGACGAATGGGGTTTCAACGGTCTTGTCGTCACCGACTGGAGCGTATACCGCCCTACCGACAAGCTCATCAAAGCCCGTGTGGGACTCATCATGCCGGGCAGTGAAAAACTTGTCGGCGAGGTAATCGAGGCAGTGAACAGCGGCGCCGTCACCATGGCGGAGCTCGACTCTTGCGTGGCAGATGTGCTTCGTCTCGACGCCCGTTCCCTGACAGCTAAAGGATGGACGCCTTCGGCTCCCGACCTTGCCGAAGGTGCCGGTCTTTCCCGCCGCATAGGCGCCGAAGGCATGGTTCTCCTCAAAAACAACGACAAGACGCTGCCGCTCCGTCAGGGTGCCGGAATAGCCCTGTTCGGAACAGGAGCATATCAGTCGATTGGCGGAGGAACCGGCTCCTCGAACGTCAACAAAGCACACATCATCGACATCGACCGTGGACTTGAAGCAGCAGGTTTCAAGGTGAACAAGAATCTCCAGAAAATATACCGCGACTACAACGACTCTCAGGCTCGGCTGACCGAAAAATTCGCAGGCGTACCCGACTGGCAGAAAATCAGCTATCACCGTCCTGTCATTGCCGAAATGGATCTTTCGCACGCGACGACACTGATAGGATCACTTGCAGCGAAAGAAGAAGCTGCCGTCATAGTAATAAACCGCAAGAGCGGCGAGACTGCCGACCGTGTGCTCGACAATGACTTCAATCTCAGCGCCGACGAACAGACGATGATCCGGCTTGTCAGCGAAGCTTTCCATGCTGCCGGCAAACCCGTGGTTATCGTTATGAACGTGCCGGGAATGATGGAGACGGTGTCGTGGCGCGATATGCCAGACGCAATAGTCGCCGCATGGTTCCCCGGGCAGGAATGCGGTCATGCCGTGGCAGATGTGCTGTCCGGCAAGGTAAATCCCTCAGGACGCCTGCCGTTCACTATGCCTGTACAGTACAGTGACCTTCCATCGAGCCGCAACTATCCGTATCTCGGACAGACATCCGGAAAGAACTTCGACTACACAAACTATGAGGAAGACATCTGGGTAGGCTACCGCTTCTTTGAAAAAGACGGAAAAGAAGTAGCCTATCCCTTCGGTTACGGTCTTAGCTACACCGATTTCGGCTACACGGACGCGAAAGTGTCACGCCGCGGCGACAAGACAACCGTCAGCGTCACCGTCACCAATACAGGCGACAAGCCCGGACGCGAAGTGGTTCAGCTCTACGTCAGCGCTCCCGAAAACGGCATTATCAAGCCTGTCGCCGAGCTGCGCGGATTCACAAAGACCCGTGAGCTCGCTCCCGGCGAATCACAGCGGGTAAGCATCACCGTTCCCGACAACCGCCTTGCTTCATTCGATCAGGATAACTCACAGTGGGTCACCGCAAAAGGAACCTATCAGGCACGTCTGGGACGCTCGGCAGGAAACTACATCGTCTCGCTGCCCTTCACCGTCAAAAAAGAAACGATCCGCAAGGTCGAAAATATCCTCGCCCCTGTAGAGCCGGTAAAGGCAATCGTTCCCGGCACAGGAGCCTACCGCGATATGAACTGGCATGAGGCATCCGACTTCCGTATGCTCGGACGCGTCTATCCGGATTCGCTGCCCATATACAGCCGCGTGCCGTCGTTCCTCCACAAAGATACACGATGGGACCTCGTCTGGCTCGGCAGTTTCTCTGCCGGAATCGCAATCCGCTTCCGCACCGACTCGCCCAAAATCGCCCTCGACTGGGAAAATACCGAGAAACTCACCATGAGCCACATGGCTGATCTCGGCACGCGCGGCGCCGACCTCTACTGGCTCAACGAGAAAGGCGAATGGCGCTCTCTGGCGCCGGCACGTCCGATGGGCGAAAATCCCTCCAAATGGATGATGATCGACAACATGGAACCTGCCATGCGCGAATATATGCTTCATCTGCCCCTCTACGACGGACTGAAATATTGCAAGATAGGCATCAAGGACGGCTACACCATCGACCAGCCAGCTGTCGACAGCCCGCGCAAGGACCTGAAACCTGTCGTCATCTACGGTACTTCGATCGCTCACGGAGCAACTGCATCCCGCCCCGGAATGGCGCCGAGCAACTGGCTGCGGCGCGCCCTCGACCGCGATGTCATCAACCTCGGTTTCAGCGGCAACGCACATCTCGACTACGAGACAGCACGTATGATGGCAGACGTCGACGCTGCTGTATATGTGCTGGACAACATTCCGAACTCATGGGTAGATGAAATAAACGAGAAAACCGAAAACTTCGTCAAGATTCTCCGTGACCGTCATCCCGACGTCCCGCTGATTTTTATCGAAGACCCGTACTTCACCACATCGCAGCTCGACAAACGGATGCTCGACGAAGTGGAATCCAAGAATGCTGCCCTGAAAGCCGTGTACGAAAAGATGACGGCAAACGGTCTTAAAAACACCTATTACATAACGTCCGACAGGATAACGACAGAAGACGGCGAATGGTCGTCGGATGCGATACACTACACCGACCACGGCTTCGTCAAATACTGCCAGACACTCCTTCCTGTAATCCAAGAAGCTATCAGATGAAGCGGACAATAACATCTGCGGCAACGCTTGCCCTCGCAATCGCTCTACATGCGGCGACAGTCGCCACTACCGGCGACGGCAGACTCACATACACAGAAAACGTCAGCAACGGCGACCGCATAGAAATCGACTTTGCCAGATGTATGGCGAACAATCTGTTCACATTCAGCGAAGTGCGACTGAACGGCAGTGTCCTCAACCATACCGATTCCGACAATATCGGACCTTTTCTGATTTCAGGGCATGGCTGGGCGGGCGGCAACCATCTTGAAAGCGGAAACCGGACAGCACACACCGATAAAATAACTGTCACTGCCGACGGCTTGCCGCTCAACCTTGCCGGAAGCTCACGCACAGAATGCACTCTGCTGACGATAGAGGTCGAGAACACAATCCTGCTTCCGCCTTCGACTTCGGCTGTCTTCGCCATTGAAACAGTGACATACAGCGTATCTGGAAACAGCATAGAAGTGAACTGTCACCACGAATACAAGACCGACTCAGCCGTAAAAGTCGAGAGATATTACGGAATGCAGTCGATGTTCATCGGCGAGACAGAGATGCTTACCCCTGGCGGAGCATACAGGAAATGGACACCGACAGCACAGGTCAGTCAGTTCACAAAATCTTCAGCTCCCGATTTCTGTCTCTTTGTCGAGCACTCGGCAAACGGCTACCAGGCTGCATGGATGGATCCGGAGGAAGGTATCGGCGACCGCAGCATGGTAGATGCTTCGGATGTGGTGTTCATCGGCAATTCATACAGCAAATCCTACCATAAAATTATAGGCAACAGACCGCTGAAAAACGGCGACAGTACGGAATGGCATGGCGTGTACAGCTGGTTTTCGAAACCTGTAACCGACAATGCCCGCGGCGGCGACGGCACGTTCGCCTATCTCGGAAGCATGTGGGGAGAAGATATTCTCTTCACGGCGGATCCCACGGGCAAAGTGACTGTCGGCGACAACTTCGTCACTCCCACCGACGGCTTCGGACGCGACACCGAGGTGTGCGACGTCGTTCTTGTCTATTCAGGAGACACGCGTCGCCCGACATGGAATGCCGAACATCTCCGCCCGTACGTAATACACCGCTATGCCGACGGCAGCCGCGACTGGTTCTACGACAGTTTTCTCTTTCTCGAATTCGGATGGAATGGCAGTGTGCTCGGCAACAGCGGCAAAGGACAGAAACCCGCCTTACAGAGCGACTGGCTCGAATACCTCGACCATCTGTTTGCGAAAGGTCAGGATCTGCACGCGCTCGACGATCTCATTGAAAGCTACAAAGCCGAGCTTGGCGAGCCAAGGATGCCTCATAAAGTTATAATCGGTATTCCCGCACCTGCAAAAGACGGCACCGACGGCGACCCCGTGTGGAGCGACATAAGCTGGGGCAGCATCGGCGGAACAAGCATGAATTTTACTTTGAGGGCACATCGCGAACAAGCTGTAAAATGGTTCATCGACGAACTTGCCGCCCGTTTTTACAGTGAAGACTTCAAAAATATTGATCTTGCCGGATTCTACTGGATAGAAGAATCGCTCTATTCAAACTCCGACATCGTTCCTGCCGTCAACCGCTATATAAGCGACTGGGGTCTTCGTTCCTATTGGATTCCCTACTGGGCGAATAACGACAGATACGCGCTGAAATGGAGATCGGTCTACCGTTTCGATATGGCATGGCGTCAGCCGAACTATTATTTCTACGACGGCGACACTCTGCCGCCTTTTTCACGTCTGGAAGAAGCTATCGAAAAGTGCCGCGACAACGGTATGGGGCTCGAACTTGAATTCGAGACCTCAGGACGCAACAACGGTATGCACGAAGTGTCTGCCGACATGCACAAGCGTCTTGTCGACTATATTGATGAATTCGAGCGGCTCGGAGTATGGGATAAGGCAGGTGTAGCGCACTATTGCGGCACACAGGGTTTCTACGACATGGACCGTAGTAACGACCTTGTCAACCATGCGACAATCGACCGTCTCGCAAGGCTTGTAGCGAAACGTCAGATGACATACAGCGGAGTAGGCGATATCATTGCCGATGATGCTCCAGCACTCGTCGTTGTCGGAAAAGGAGAGATTTATATATCTGCCGACGATGTGACAATATATAATGTAAGCGGAGCGGCGATAGCGCGCGGCGCGGGACGCCACGCTTGCGCCAGAGGCATCTTCATAGCCGCCGACAGCAAAGGAAACACAGAGAAGTTTATCGTAAAGTAACACCAACAGTTAATAATGAAAATACACAGTATCATTGCTACAGCATTTCTATGCGCATCCTTGACAGCATCTGCCGAAAATGTTGCAGGGCGCTACGGAACCGACATCACAAGCGATCTTGCGCTCATCTATTCCGGCGGAACGCAACGCCCGGACTGGACAGCAGAAGACCTCACCCCCTACGTTGTGCACACTTTTGCAGACGGAAGCAAAGACTGGTTTTTCGATGCCTTTCTTTTCCTTGAATTCAACACCGGAAAAACCAACAGATGCTTTCAGAACGGCATAGGCAAAAACTATTCGAATGCCGACGACTGGCAGAAACTCATGGACACCCACTTTGCCCACGGACGGAACCTCCATGCGCTCGACAGCATCATAGGTGTCTATAAAAAAGAACTCGGCGAACCACGCATGAGACACAAGATTGTGCTCGGCATCCCTGCGCCGATAAAAGGACAGACCGACTGGGGAGCCGCCGGCGGAGAAAGCCTCGACTTCAACAAGGCAGACGACCGCATAAAAGCTGTCAAATGCTATATCGACACCGCCATTGTACGCTTTTTCAACGAAGACTATAAGAATATCGACCTCGCCGGATTCTACTGGATAGAAGAGGCTCTATACAGCAACGGCGACATTGTGCCTGAAATCAACAAATGGATTTACATGAAGAATTATCTTTCCTACTGGATTCCATATTTCAAGGACAATCCTTTCAAAAGCAAATGGAAAGAAATGGGATTCGATATAGCCTACCAGCAGCCCAACTATTTCTTCGACAGAAATATTCCGCGCAGCCAGCTCATTCAGGCGTGCGACGACTCGAAGGCATGGGGCATGGGACTTGAATTTGAATTCGAGACCCAGGGCAAATGCCATGCACAGGCAGGAGACCCCGACAGCTACCATGACCGGATGCTCGACTACATTGACGTTTTCAAGAAAAAGAAAGTGTTCGACGAAGCTTCTATAGCATGGTACTCAGGCACAAAAGGCTTCATCGACATGGCACGCAGCGACAACCCCAAAGACAAGAAAGCTATGGACAAGATCGCGTCCATAGTAGCCTCGCGGCAGGCAAAAAAAGCTGCCGCATTCCGCTATCCTGTCAATCAGGTACGTGACCTCGCCCTCATCTATCAGGGTGCCAACTACCGCATCGACTGGAATAAAGAACAGTTCCGCCCCTACGTGGTCCACACCTTTGCCGACGGATCTAAGGACTGGATCTACGACGGATTTCTTTTCCTTGACTTCTGCGACGGCATGGGCACATATTACATACCGTGGTACGGTGCCGAAGGTGCCAGACGCTCCCATTGGGAATGGTATCTCGGACGTCTTTTTGAAAAAGACAAATCTCTCGACGCGCTCGACAAATGCATCGAAGAATACAAAAAAGAAATCGGCGACCCCGGATTCAAGCACAAGGTTGTTCTGACAATGTTCACTCCTATCAAAGGGCTCAAGACATGGGGCGAGGTCGACGGCAAGAAGCTCGACTTCGATAAAGACGAAGATATGGTCACCGCCTGCCGCTGGTTTCTCGACAGACTCATCGAAGGCTTCAACGACGGTCATTATAAAAATCTCGATTTCGTCGGCGTCTACTGGCTCGACGAAGACATGTGCCACACCGGCAACATCTCGGCGCAGATTGCTCCGTACATAAAAGAAAAAGGTCTCGAATTCAGCTGGATACCCTACTTCAAAGCACGCGGTTTCTCAAAATGGAAAGATTATGGATTCGACATCGTCTATATGCAGCCCAATCATTTCTTCAACTCCAATATTTCCGACAAGCGTCTCGACGAAGCATGCGATTTTGCCAAGCGATATGGTATCGCTATGGAATTTGAATGCGACAAAGAAGCTCTTTCACAGCACGAAAATTCGAAAATCGACCGCATGAACGCTTATATCGACGCATACGAGCGTAACGGAGTGTGGAATCAGGCAGCCATCGCTCATTATACCGGCTGCAACCTTCTGCTCGATTTCGTACAGAATCCGTCGCCGGAAAATCAGGCTGTCGCCGACCGCTACTGCCGGCACATCGCCGACCGCCGGCACAACAAAGCGCTTGTTACCAAAAAGAATAAGAAGAAAAAATGAAACTCAGGTATTATTCAGCACTGACAGCTCTCGCCTGCTCTGCCATGTTGCAGGCGGCGAGCGTCGTCACGAAAGGCGACGGCACTTTGTCATATTTCGAAAACGCACCGGAAGGATGCGTCATACAGATTGATTTCGCAAAGTGCATGGCAAATGAGCTTTTCACATTCAGCAACGTATGGCTGAACGGAAAGAACATAAACCAGACCGGATCTGACAACATCGGACCTTTCGGTATCGCAGGACTCGGCTGGAGCGGCGGCAACCACCTCAACAATGACATCCGCTCCGCACGTACCGACAGCATACGTGTTCTTCTCGACGGCGAACCTCTCGACCTCGCCTCTCCGGGAATGCGCGACGGAACGAAAATGACTGTCGAAGTATTCAACACTCTTCTCATGCCTTCCGACACCAGTGCCGTCTTTGCTAAAGAGCATTATATCTATACTGTTTCAGGCAACAGTATCGAAGTTGAAGGCACCCATGACTTTCTGAACGAAAAACCGGTAGTAATCGACCGTTATTACGGCATGCAGTCGATGTGCATAGGCGAAACAGAACTTCTCACGCCCGGAGGCGAATACTCGCAATGGACACCGGTCGCCGAGGTGAGCAGTTTCACAAAAGCTTCCGCTCCGAAATTCTGCCTCTTCGTCGAGCATACCCCGGTCGGCTATCAGGCGGCATGGCTTGACACAACGACAGGCATAGGCGACCGCCATCTTGTCGACAAAGACGACGTCGCCTTCATCGGCAACTCATGGACGAAGAGCTACCATAAAACCATCGGCAACAAACCCATAAAGAAGGGCGACAGAACAAACTGGCGCGGAATATATTCATGGTTCGACAAACCGCTTTCCGACAATGCCCGCGGCGGCGACGGCAGCTTCGCTTATGAAGGGTATGTCGACGGCAGACGCGCGACTTTCAGCGCCGCCGCATCCGGCGACGTCACAATTAAAGCAACAGACGAAAAGGAGTATCCGGCAAGAAAACTCAAAGTGATGAGCTACAACCTCCGTTTCGGCGAACGTGCGTCGATGGACCGCCTCGCAGCAGAAATCAAAGCGGAGAATCCCGATTTCGTAGCACTTCAGGAAGTCGACGTCAACGCCGCACGGCGTGCCGCAGGAGAGAACATGGGACTCAACTACATCAACGAGCTTGCACAGCGCACAGGAATGTTCGGTTACTACGGACGTACCATCAACTTCCTCGGCGGCTACTACGGTGTCGCCATCCTCTCAAAGCATCCGGCCACTGACGTGCGCACCTATCCGTTGCCGAACCCTAAGAATACCGAAGCACGCGTCCTGCTCAAAGGCAAGTTCCTGCTCGACGGTGTCCGTCCCTTCGTCTTTGCATCGACACACCTCGATTACAGCGACCGCTCCGCCACCCTCCTCCAGGCGCAATACCTTCTTCCGATTCTGACAAGCGACGGAATCCCTGCCATCGTGGGCGGCGATTTCAACACTTCGCCGAAAGATGATGCCATTATCTTCATGGCATCGGAAGGCGCCACATTATCAGGCACGGCACCTACTTTCCCCTCCGACGGTCCGACAACGAAAATCGACCATCTTTTCGGCTATCCTGAAGAATCGTTCATTCTTGAGGAAAGCCATGAAGGTCCGGTGTCCGACCATGCCGCATCAGACCATTTACCTATAATATCAACAGTAACACTCCGATGAAAAAGATAATCTGTACTATCGCACTGCTGTCGGCGCTTAGCGGCGCAGCACAGCTGCACATCGTCACAGACAACACATCGCTCCTTCTCGATGCCGAGAAGGGCAAGAAACTGGAATTTGTCAGCTACGGTCCGTCGCTCGACGCTGCGGACATCCCGTCAATAATGAAAGCTGAAAGGCATCTTGAGGCATACCCCGCTTTCGGCATAAAATCATACGCCGAGACAGCTCTTGCCGCCACACATGCCGACGGCAACATGACAACCGACCTGCGTGTCGACAATGTGGAACAGACCACAGAAGGCAATGCCACCCTTACGCGCATAAAGCTGAAAGATACAGCCTACCCGTTCTATGTCGACGTATGCTACCTTACACGTAAAGGTTGCGACGTCATCGAAACATGGACAGAATTCAGCCACAATGAAAAGAAACCCGTCACGCTGACGCGCTACGCTTCGGGCTATCTGCCCATACGCCGCGGCAATGTCTGGTTGAGCCATTTCAGCGGCGACTGGGCTAACGAATGCCAGCTGATACAGGAAGAACTGACCGACGGCATACGCAAGATTACGAATACCGACGGCATCCGGAACGCACACCAGGCACATTCGGAAGTGATGTTCTCGCTTGACGGCAAACCGGATGAACGACACGGACGCACTATCGGCGCAGCCCTGTGCTACAGCGGAAACTATGACATCACCGTCAACACAGATCCCTCCGACTGGCATAAATTCTATGCCGGAATCGATCCAAACAATTCAGCCTATCACCTTGCAAAAGGCGAGACCTTCGCCACGCCTGTGCTTGCTTTCTCTTATAGCGACAAAGGCACTTCAGGCGTCAGCCGCAATTTCCATCGCTGGGGACGCAACTACCGTCTCCAGCACGGAAACAAAGAACGCAAGATATTGCTCAACAGCTGGGAAGGCGTATATTTCAAAGTAAACGACGCGGTTCTGAAAGAAATGATGTGCGACATCGCCGACATGGGCGGTGAACTCTTCGTTCTCGACGACGGATGGTTCGGCGATAAATATCCTCGCGACAGCGGGCTGCAGGGACTCGGCGACTGGATGCTCAACACCAAGAAACTGCCGAACGGCATCAGCAAACTCTTAGAAGCCGCCGACAGTCTCGGCATAACTTTCGGCATCTGGATAGAGCCCGAAATGGTGAACGTACGCAGCGAGCTATACGAGAAACACCCCGACTGGGTCATCAAAGCGCCAAACCGGGAGATGGTCTACGGTCGCGGCGGCGGTCAGATGGTTCTTGACCTCAACAATCCCGCCGTTCAGGATCATGTTTTCAAAGTTTTCGACGACCTTATGACACAGTATCCGGCTATCGACTACATTAAATGGGATGCGAACTCGTTCGGCAAAAACTTCGGCTCGCAGTATCTCGACGCAGAGCACCAGAGCCATTTCTTCACCGGCTACCACCGCGGACTGGAGAATGTATGCAAACGCATACGCGAGAAATATCCAGACGTAACTGTCCAGGCATGTGCCGGCGGCGGCGGACGCGTCAACTGGGGCATACTCCCCTACTTCGACGAATTCTGGGTGAGCGACAACACTGACGCTCTCCAGCGGATATACATCCAATGGGGTACAAGCTATTTCTTCCCGGCAATAGCAATGGCGCAGCATATATCGGCGACACCAAACCACACGACGTGGCGCACTACTCCGATTAAATACCGCACCGATGTTGCGATGAGCGGACGACTCGGCATCGAGCTGCAACCCAGCCAGATGACGCCATTCGAACAGGAATTCTGCAAAAAAGCTGTCGAGACATACAAGCAGATACGTCCTACAATACAGCTCGGCGACCAGTACCGTCTCCACTCGCCCTACGACGGCGACGGAATAGCTGCGCTGATGTATGTCGACGAGCCCAAGGATCACGCGGTTTTCTTCTGGTACAAGACAGAGTATTTCTACGGTCATCACTATCCGCGCGTGACAATGGACGGTCTCGACCCTGATAAAACATACAAAATAACGGAAATCAACCGTATCGACAAAAAACCGCTCAGCTTCGAAGGCAAAACGTTCACAGGAGCATGGCTGATGGCAAACGGTCTTGATTTCCCCGACCGCAACACCCCGGAGGATAATAAACTGCGCAGCGATTTCAGCTCGCGCGTCCTCCGCCTCGATGCAGTCGATTGACACATAGTCAGCGCCACTTCTGCGAAATAAGTCCCGCATTTATTGGCATTGACATAAATAATTGCTAACTTTGTGTGCCGTAATCCTCGCCGGTTACGGCACACATTGTTTAATTCTGCTCTTTTCTAAAGGATAACATATTATACGCGATAAAATGCTGAAGAAATTTTTCATCTCCATGCTTGGCACAATGGCAGGACTGTGGATATCGCTTGCTCTGCTTGTAATTATCGGCACCGTCAGCATAGGTGCTCTCATAGGTAAGTACAGCAGTCAGGAAACAGGCATAGAGAAAAAATCAATACTATATATCAAGCTGTCGGGCACCGTCGAAGACCGCTCCCAGCCGTCGTCGCTCATCGATATCTTTCAGGAAGTGGAGGACAAAGAACCGACACTCAGTGATATGACGCGGTCGCTGCGCCTTGCCGCCAAAGACGACAGGATAGTCGGACTTTTCCTTGAATGCGGCGGTTCAGATATGGGACCAGCCTCACGCGAAGAACTTCTCGAAGCCATCGGAACTTTCAAAGACAGCGGGAAATGGGTATATGCCTACGGCGACAACTACACTCAGGGCGACTATCTTATCGCGACGTCTGCCGACGGACTGGATATGAACCCCATAGGTGCCGTAGAGCTCCACGGCGTCGGCGGTATGGTACCGTTCTACAAAGGTCTGCTCGACAAACTCGGAATCAAAATGCAGATTCTGAAAGTAGGCACATACAAAAGCGCCGTCGAGCCATACATTCTCGACAAGATGAGCGAACCCGCAAGACAGCAGATGCAGCAGTACTGCGACACTATCTGGAACTTCATATCGCAGACCATAGCCGTCAACCGCGACATGCCCGAAACACAGGTGCGCCGCCTTGCCTCTGAAATGATATTCACGCGCCCCGCCGGCGAATTTGTAGGAAATCTTGTTGACACGCTTGTCTACCGCCGTGAGGTCGACGGATTTCTTGCCGACATGAGCGGTCTCGACAATGACGATGATCCGCGGCTGATAAACCCTGAAGAATATCTCAGAGATAAGGATGCCATCGACATGCTCGAATCCGACAAACGCCACATCGCTGTTCTCTATGCCCTCGGGGAAATTTCAGACAGCGGCAAAGAAGGAATTGTAGGCGACAGACTTGTGGAAGAAATCACCGAACTTGCCGACGACGACAATGTGGAAGGGCTTGTGCTGCGTGTCAACTCTCCAGGCGGCAGTGCTTTCGCCTCCGAACAGATATGGAGCGCTCTTGAATACTTCAAGAGTCAGGACAAGCCTTTCTACGTCTCCATGGGCGACTATGCAGCATCCGGCGGCTACTATATCAGCTGCGGTGCAGACAGCATATTCGCCGACCGTACAACCATCACAGGTTCGATAGGCGTCTTCGGCATGATTCCCGACTTCTCGGGGCTTGCCACCGGCAAACTCGGTCTTACATTCAGCACTGTAGAGACCAACCCCAACGGCATCGGCGTCAACGTGCTCGAACCCATGACACCGCAGCAACGAAACGCCATGCAACAGAGCGTAGAGAACATATACGACCTCTTCACAAGCCGTGTTGCCCAAGGACGCGGCATGAGCCAGGATTCTGTCAAGGCAATCGCGGAAGGACGTGTATGGGTCGGCTCCGATGCCATCAGGCTCGGTCTCGTCGACCGTATAGGCTCTCTCGAAACGGCAGTATGTGCCATGGCAGACAAGCTCGGTCTCGACCCGACGGACACAGAGTCTTATCCCAAATTTGAAAATTCATTCTGGGAGCAGATGATTCTTGAAAACGTAGACCTGAACGATATCAAAGCTGCCGGCTACGATGCCGAGACCATGCGATATATCCGCACCGTCCGTAAACTGCGCGATGCAAATCCGCTCCAGGCACGGATGCCGGAAGTATATATTAAATAATTTGTACCACATTCTTAACTGAGAACAGATGAAAGGTCGGAACGTCTTTGCCAAGCTTATTCTGCTGCCGTGCTCCAAGGTCTACGGTGCAGTGACCTATGTACGCAATAAGCTTTTCGACTATAAGATTCTTCAGGAGAAGGAATTCGATGTTCCCATCATCTCCGTCGGCAACATCGCTGTGGGAGGTACGGGAAAAACGCCGCTGGTAGAATATATCGTCGACTATTTCAGCCGTACGATGAAGGTTGCGATTCTCAGCCGAGGCTACCGCCGCGACACAAAAGGCTTCATCATTGCGGGCAAGACCTCCATGCCGCGCGACATCGGCGACGAGTCTTATCAGATTTATCATAAATTCCACGGCAAGGTGATTGTCGCAGTATGCGAAGACCGTGTGAAGGGCATAAGCGAACTGTTGCGCCTGGAACCCGGCATAGAACTCATTGTTCTCGACGACGCTTTCCAGCACCGCTATGTAAAGCCTACCATCTCCATCGTCGTTTCGGAATACCACCGTCCTATCTACGCCGACCACATGCTCCCCTACGGACGCCTGCGTGAACCCCGCAGAGGCATAAACCGTGCCGACGTGCTCGTCGTAGGCAAGTGCCCGCCCAACATGAAACCCTACGACTTCCGGCAGGTAATCAACGACTACGGTCTGCAGCCCTACCAGAAACTGTTCTTCTCCCATTTCGACTATCAGCCAATTCAGCCGGTGTTTAACGACTCCGTGAGCACTGTGCCATATATCGACTGGCTCAATCAGGGCGACACTATCCTCGCCATTGCCGGAATAGGCAATCCGCGCCCCTTTGTCAAATATATCAAAAGCTTCCAGGCAAAAGTGAAGGTCGACATTTTTCCCGACCATCACCAGTACACAAAAAAAGATATCGAATATATACTTCAGCGCTACCGCCAGCTCAAAGGAAAACAGCGTATCATAATCACGACAGAAAAAGATGCCGTGCGCCTCGCCGCCAATCCTTATTTCCCGCACGAGCTCAAACCATATACATTCTTCCTGCCGGTCAAGGTGAAATTCAACGACAGAGAAGACAATCTGGAATTTCTCCCGTCTATCGAGAAACTCATCAAGGAGCGCGCACGCCAGAAGACAGAACAGTAGACAGGAGCAACAGCGATCCAAACTCTTGGTGCGACCTCTACGTTATACCATAACAACATAAGACAAGACTATGCTCGAAAAAATCAAACAGACAGCCGACTATCTCCGTCAGCGCGGCGGAGAGATGCCCAAACTCGCCATCATCCTCGGAACAGGTCTCGGCAACCTTGCCGACTATATCGAAGACAAACTATATATTCCCTATTCGGAAATACCCAATTTCCCCGTGTCTACAGTGCAGGGACACAGCGGCAACCTCATCTTCGGATATATGGGCGGCAAGCGCGTCATGGCGATGCAGGGTCGATTCCATTACTATGAAGGCTACGACATGAAGACCGTCACCTTCCCCGTGCGCGTTTTCAAAGCTCTCGGTGTTGAAACTCTCTTCGTCAGCAATGCCGCCGGCGGCATGAACAAAGAATTCCGTGTAGGCGACGTCATGGTTATCACCGACCATATCAACCTCTTCCCCGAAAACCCGCTCCGCGGCAAGAACTATGAGGAACTCGGACCGCGCTTCCCGGCGATGACCGAAGCTTACGACAAAAAACTCGTCGCCCTTGCCGACAGCATAGCAAGCGAGAAGAACATACGTCTTATGCACGGCGTGTATGTAGGCACACCCGGTCCGACATTCGAAACTCCGGCAGAATATGAGTATTTCCGTGTCATCGGCGGCGACGCAGTCGGCATGTCGACGGTTCCGGAAGTAATCGTGGCACGTCATGCCGACATGCGCGTTTTCGGTATCTCGGTCATAACCGACCTCGGCGGAAAAGATGTCACCGAAGTTCCCACCCACGAAGAAGTGCAGAAGGCAGCCGTCAAAGCGCAGCCAACAGTGGAAGCCCTTGTGCAGGCTATGGTCGAACGTTGCTGATGTACTATGTCACAGGAAAAACAGACAGAAATATCGACCCTCGGTGAATTCGGTCTCATAAACCATATCACCGAGGGCATCAAGCCCGTCAACAGCTCCACCGTCGCAGGTGTAGGCGATGACGCCGCCATACTGCACTACCCCTCCGACCGCGACATTCTCGTCACGACAGATCTTCTGCTGGAGAACGTACACTTCGACCTCACCTATGTTCCTCTGAAACACCTCGGCTACAAATCGGCGATCGTCAATTTCTCCGACATATATGCCATGAACGGCACGCCGCGCCAGATCACAGTATCGCTCGGCATTTCAAAGCGTTTCACTGTCGAACACATAGAAGCCCTCTATGCCGGTATCCGCATAGCATGCGAGGAATACGGCGTCGACATTGTCGGCGGCGACACATCTGCGTCGCATCAGGGCCTCGTCATATCCATCACCTGCATAGGCGACGCCCCGGCAGGCAAGGCAGTGCGGCGCTCCGGAGCGAAAGACACCGACCTGATCTGCGTGAGCGGCGACCTCGGCGCTGCGTACATGGGACTTCAGCTTCTCGAACGTGAAAAAGTGGCATCTGCGGGGCAGAAAGACTTCCAGCCAGATTTCGCCGGCAAAGAATACCTCATCGAACGCCAGCTTAAACCTGAGGCTCGGCGCGACATCGTAGCGGCACTTGCCGAAAAAGGAATCGTCCCGACAGCAATGATGGACATAAGCGACGGTCTTTCGTCGGAGCTGCTGCACATCTGCAAGGACAGCGATACAGGATGCCGCGTATACGAAGACCGCATACCCATCGACTATCAGACTGCCATCATGGCGGAAGAGCTCAACATGAATCTTGTTACGGCTGCGCTCAACGGCGGAGAAGACTATGAACTGCTTTTCACCGTTCCGCTTGCCGACCACGACAAAATCCAGCAGATAGAAGGCGTGAGAACCATCGGCTATATCACCAGACCCGAACTTGGCTGTGCTCTCGTCACACGCGACGGCGGAGAAATAACGCTCCGCGCACAGGGATGGAATCCTCTTGCATCAGACAATGCTGCAGATGCTCAGAATCCGGCAGAAGACACCAAATGAGTATTTCTTCCATTTTTTTCGAATTCCCCGACACTCTATTCAGAAAATTGTGCTTATCTTTGCACCACAAAAACAAGATAGAACACTAAGAATATGATAAACCGTAGTTTAATAAGAATCAAAACTGTTCAGATTCTTTATTCATATCTACTGACACGCCGCGATTTCAAACTGGAGCCGGCGCCAGCCGACACAGACACCAACCGCGACCGTCAATTTGCTTATTCGGTTTATCTCGATTTCCTGCTCCTGCTTCTCAAACTGTCGTCGATGCCGATGGGACAAGGCGCCGGCATTAAGCTCGACACAGATCCTGTCATCAAAAAGAACCGCATCGGCAAAGCTTTGCGCAACGACCCGTCGGTAGGCGATATCATCAGCCGCAACCGCGACAGGATTTCAAAATTCGACACTATTCTTCCCGAACTCTTCCGATCCATCCAGGCATCGGCAGTCTACAGCGATTTCAAACGCAAGCGCAAGCTGGAACTCACCGACGACGTGGCATTCTGGACCTCCGTGTTCTCGACAATCGTACGAAAGAGCAAGGCTGTAGAGCGCATCCTGCGCCAGAACGAAGCATTCAGCCATATAGGACTCGAAGAAGGACTGAAGAAATTTGTCGGCACACTCACATCGTTCGACGACACAAAAGCGACATACCTTAAAGCGCGGAACGACCTCGACCGCTCACTCTCCATGGCATACAGCCTGTACCACGCGCTGCTCAGCCTTCCCGTCCACATCACCGAGCTGCATCTGCGCCGCATCGACAACGCTAAAAACAAGTATCTGCCCACGCCCGAGGATCTCAATCCAAACATGCGCCTCGCCGATAACCTGTTTGTAGAGGCGCTCAGAGAATGCAAGCCGCTTGTCGACTATATCGAGGCAAATCCGGAGGCTGACAGTTCGTCGTGGCGCGACAGCGACCTGATGTTCAACACACTTCTCGACCGTATTCTCGCTTCCGAGCTATATAAAGAATATGCGGAGACCGCTGCCGGTGACTTCGCCACAGATGCGAATTTCTGGAGAGAGGTCATGCGAACGATAATACTTCCGTCCGACGAGCTTTCCGAAGCTCTGGAAACACGCTCGGTATATTGGAACGACGACCTGCAGATAATGGGCACCTTCGTGCTCAAAACAATCCGTCGCAGCTACACCGCACCGGATAACAACGAGAAAGCGTTCCAACCCGGCACTATCGAAATCCTGCCCAAATTCATGAACCGCGACGACGAGACATTCGGCGCACAGCTGTTCGAATATGTGGTTCAGAACCGCGAGACATACCGGGAGTACATCGACCGTTTCATCGACAACAAGCAGTGGGACTCCGAACGCCTCGCTTTCATGGATATCGTTCTGATGCTCACCTCAATTGCCGAAATCATCAATTTCCCGTCAATACCTATCCCTGTCACTCTGAACGAATATATCGAGATTGCCAATGATTACTCGACACCGCGCAGCGGACAGTTCATCAACGGCATTCTCTACTCTGTCATTCAGATGCTCAATGCCGACGGTATTATCCACAAGTAACACTCCGTTTTGAAAAATCAAAAAAAATAATTTATCATGCTCAACTTCATTCTTCTCGACGCCGCCGCAGCACCTGCCCAGGGAGGCGGTCTTGGCAGCATTATCATGATTGTGGCATTGTTCGCCATTTTCTATTTCTTTATGATCCGCCCTCAGCAGAAACGCCAGAAAGAAATCAAAAAATTCCGTGAATCGCTCGCTGCCGGCAGCAACATCGTCACAGCCGGAGGTATCATGGGCACTATCAAGGAAGTCAAAGAGACATATTTTGTTGTTGAAATCGCAAGCGGTGTCCGCATCCGCATCGACAAAGGTTCTGTCTATCCCTCTGCCGTCGACGCCAACCAGGCAGCCCAGAACAACGAAAACGCAAACAAATAAGTTCCTGTGGAACGCCTTAGAAACATCCTCAGAAGCGCCGTCTCGCTCATGCACTCGCAGCGGGGACGCGACCTGTGGATGTTTCTGATTTTTGTCGCCATCGCCGCCGTTCTATGGATTGTCCTGACTCTCAACGAAGAAGAGCAGCACGATCTTCGGATGCCGATAAAAATCACCCAGCAGCCCGACTCTGTGACCCTTGTCAGCACAGGTACTGAAGCGTTGAGCGTCAGCCTGCAGTGCCGCGGCACACAGCTGATGAAAATGGCGATGAGCCATACTCCGACGGTCGACATAGACTTCCGTATATACCGCGACAAAGGCGTCATACGTATCAGCAACGCCGATCTTAAGGCACTCGTAAGGAATGCTGTCGGCGGCGCACAGGTCAACGTTGTCTATCCCGACTCGCTCATAATGAGCTACTCCACACAGCCGGGATTCAGCGTCGCAGTCGTTCCGGACTACAGGGCAACGGCAGCGCCGCAGTCGGCACTCGTAGGAAAACCGCGTGTGCTGCCGGACAGCGTGAAGCT
>USMC01000022.1 GCA_900555715.1 uncultured Porphyromonadaceae bacterium
TTTTTAGCCTGTGGAGAGGACAATTTGAAAAGTCAATACTTTTTCAGTGCCCTCCCCGACCGGGAGCGCTTTTTTTTGCTAAAGCCGCTGTTTTGTTGTAATTTTGCCGCAAATATCAGAGAAAGAGATGAACAAGATATTGAGTAAAGAACATTTTTCGGCAAATGTCGTGAAGCTCGTCGTGGAAGCTCCGGATGTCGCCGCCGCACGTAAGCCCGGGCATTTTGTCATAGTACGTTGCGGAGAAGGCGGCGAACGCATACCGCTCACTATAGCTGACGCCGACACCGCCGCCGGAACAATCACGCTCGTCGTTCAGGCTGTCGGTGATTCCACACGCAAGATATGCGCCCTCAACGCCGGCGACTGCCTTACCGACCTCGTCGGACCGCTCGGAAGAGCCACCGACATAGGACGCCGCGACGGTACCGTGCTGTGCTGCGGCGGTGGCGTGGGAGTGGCTCCCCTGCTGCCTATCATACGTGCTATGAAAGAAGCCGGAAACCGTGTTGTCAGCGTTCTCGCCGCACGAAGCAAGAACCTCATCATTCTCGAAGACGAGGTGCGCCGCTGGTCCGACGACGTCATCGTCATGACCGATGACGGCAGCTCCGGTCGCAAGGGACTTGTCACCGCCGGAGTAGAGGACGTGATAAACCGCGAGAAAGTAGCTGAGGCCATAGCAATCGGACCGGCTGTGATGATGAAATTTGTAGCCTTACTCACTAAAAAATACAATGTCCCGACAGTCTGCTCGCTCAACACAATCATGGTGGACGGCACGGGTATGTGTGGTGCCTGCCGCGTCACCGTTGGAGGGAAGACACGCTTCGTGTGTGTCGATGGTCCCGAGTTCGACGCGCATCAGGTCGATTTCGACGAAATGATTATGCGCCTCAAGGCGTACGATACTAAAAAATAGCAGCAATGGCTGAAAATATAGAAAATACATCGCGTTCCGCCGCATGGCGCGAAGAGCTCCGCAAAGCCATGCCGGCAAAAGAGCGCACCGCTATACCGCGTGTGGCAATGCCGACACTCGACCCTGCCTACCGTATCACCTGCAATGAGGAAGTGAACCGCGGTCTCAGCGCCGAGCAGGCTGTTATTGAGGCAACCCGCTGTCTGGATTGTCCGGAGCCCACATGTGTGCAGGGCTGTCCTGTCAACATCGCTATTCCCGATTTCGTCAAGAACATACAGCGAGGCAATTTCGCCGAAGCCGCAGCCGTGCTCCACAGCTCAAGCGCTCTTCCTGCCGTCTGCGGGCGTGTCTGCCCGCAGGAAAAACAGTGCGAGAGCAAGTGCATCTACAATAAAATGAAGAAAGCGCCCGTAGCCATAGGCTATCTCGAGCGTTTCGCAGCTGATTATGAGATAGAGCATGGCGCAGCCGCAGCACCCGCTGCCGAGCCTAACGGCATTAAAGTCGCCGTTGCGGGTTCGGGTCCTGCCGGGCTGTCGTTCGCCGGCGATATGGCACGCATGGGCTTTGAGGTGCATGTCTTCGAGGCGTTGCATGAAATCGGCGGCGTCCTCAAATACGGCATCCCCGAGTTCCGTCTGCCCAATGCCATTGTCGACAAACAGCTCGACGGCTTGCGCGCAGCAGGAGTGCGCTTCCATAAAAATACCATAATCGGCAAGACGTTCAGCTACGACAGACTTCTCGACGAAGGATTCCGTGGCATATTCGTCGCTTCCGGCGCCGGGCTTCCGCGCTTCATGGGCATTCCCGGCGAAAATCTCAACGGCGTCCTTTCCAGCAACGAATACCTAACACGTATCAATCTCATGGGTGCCGGTCGCGACGGGCACGACACTCCGGCGCCTTGCGGACGGCGGATTGCCGTTGTCGGCGGCGGAAATACTGCCATGGACAGTGTGCGCACGGCTCTGCGCATGGGTGCAGAAAAAGCCATGATTATCTATCGCCGCAGTGAGGCAGAGATGCCTGCGCGTGTCGAAGAGGTACGTCATGCCAAAGAAGAAGGCGTGGAATTCCTCACGCTATGCAATCCTGTCGAGTATCTTGGCGATGAATCCGGCCGTGTGCGCGCAGTCCGCGTGCAGCGCATGGAGCTCGGTGAGCCGGATGCCTCGGGGCGCCGCAGTCCGCAGCCTGTTCCGGGAGCCATCGACGAAATAGAAATCGATCTTGCCGTTGTCAGCATTGGCGTGTCGCCCAATCCGCTGATTCCCAATTCAATCGACGGTCTCGACTTGACGGCGCGCGGCACTATCGCGACCGATGAGCATCTGCAGTCGTCTATTCCTGCCGTCTTTGCCGGAGGCGACATCGTCCGCGGCGGAGCAACTGTAATACTTGCCATGAGCGACGGACGCAAAGCCGCAGCGGAGATGGCGAAGAAACTCCTTGCCGATGATTAGGACAATAGTGGCTGCCATGCTCGTGTCACTGCTCGTTTCGTGTGCGGGCAAGAACGCTGCGACGGACGCAAAGACGCTTGCAGTGAGCATCGAGCCTCAGCGTTATGTTCTCGAACAGCTCGTCGACAGCACATACACTGTCGTGTCGCTTCTCTCGCGCGGCGCAAACCCGGAGACATTCGACCCGTCTGTAGCCGACCGCGAGAAAGTGGAACGTTCCGCAGTCTACTTTTCCACCGGTGTGCTGCCTTTCGAGCATGTGATAGAAGAATCGTCCTCGACACCCGTTGTCGCCACCTCCGACGGCGCTGAACTTATCTATGGCACCCACGCTCATGCCGCCGGAGAAAGCGGCGACCATCACCACGATGCCGATCCGCACTACTGGAGCAGTGTGTCCGGAATGAAAGCTATGGCACGGCGTATGGCGCAGACCCTGTCGGAGCTTAGCCCTGTGGAATCAGACGCCGTAGCGCGGCGTCTGAGGGTGTATGAACAGCATCTCGATTCTCTCGACGCTGCTGTGCGCACTATTCTCGAAGGCAGAGAAGGCGCAGCCTTCGCCGTATGGCATCCATCGCTGAGCTATGTGGCGCGCGACTACGGTCTGCGCCAGATAACGCTTGGCGTTGAAGGCAAAGACCTGTCGGCAAAAGGGTTGCGGCAGGTTATCGACAAGGCAAAGGAAAACAATGTAGCAGTGTTCTTTTTTCAGAAAGAATACGACAGCCGCCAGTCGGAAGCCGTCAGCTCCGGCATGGGAACGCGCGTAGTAGAAATAAATCCTCTCGAATACGACTGGGAGTCCCAGCTCATCACCATAGCCAATGAAATCTCCAGGCCATAGCGATCCGTGTCTCTGTTCAGCCTGCCTTGGCAAGCCAGTAGTCAGCCCCCTGCTGTCGCTGCAGGACATAGGTCTTGTACGCGACGGTCGCTGTGTGCTCGATGACATAAACCTCACCGTCGACCGCGGCGATTTCGTTGCCATCACCGGTCCGAACGGCGGTGGAAAGACCACTCTCCTGCGAATTATCCTCGGACTCATCCGCCCGACGTCCGGCAAGCTTATCTGCTATGACGACGCCGGAAACCCCGCCGTCAGGCTTCCACGTCCCGGCTACCTGCCTCAGAAAAATACCGTCGACTCACATTTCCCAATCACCGTGGGTGAGGTCGTGGCGTCCGGACTTCTTGCCGCCGGCGACATGACGAAGGAAGAGAAAAAAGAGAAGATTGAACGTACGCTTTCTCTTGTCCAGCTCGGGGATCTTGCCCGGCGACCTATCGGGCGCCTGTCGGGCGGTCAGCTTCAGCGCACGCTTTTCGGACGCGCCATCGTGGCGGAGCCGCCGCTGCTCATCCTCGACGAACCTATGAGTTACCTCGACATCAATTTTGAAGAGCGGCTATATGATATAATATCCGATCTGTCGAAGAAAGCCACAGTGCTTCTGGTGAGCCATCAGATGAACAGACTCGGTGCTATGGCAAACAGGCATGTGATTGTAGACCATACTCTGCGCGAGTGTACCCACAGGCATCACTATTGCCCGCCTGAGTGCTGACTCCGGCACAGCTCGCGGATGCTTTTGCGGTCGCCGAACACTGTCAGCACATCGCCTACAGCCGCATCCGACGACATGTCTTCCACAATTTCAAGCTCCTTGCGTCTGATTCCGAGGATATTGCTCTTGTCTGTCGGTCGACAGGCAGCGACGATGCGGACGCCGAATCTGTCGCTGAGGTACTTTTCGACACCGGCATACGCCATGCCTTCCAGATATGAAGGCAGACTGAAATTGATAACTACGTTCTGCGTCCCTACCGAGAGTGTCATCACTGACGAGCCCAGCTCCAGCTCACAGCTGAGGTCGTAGGCGGCGCGCTGTTCAGGAGTGACAATGCGGTCTATTTCGAAACTTTCGAGAATAGACTTGTGCAGAGCGTCGATGGCGCGGGCGTAGATATGCCTGACCCCCATCTTTTTTAACAGCGCCACCGTCTTGATGCTGGCGCCGAAATTCTCGCCTATGGCGACGATGACAAGATCGACATTGCGCAGGGGGAGCACCGACAGCTCATGCTCTTCAGTAGAGTCTATCTGATAGACTGTCAAGATGTGATTTTTCATTTCGTTGACAGCCTCGCTGTCGATGTCGGCACCGATTACGTCGTGACCGAGATTGACAAGGTCGCATGCCAGATTGGTGCCGTATATTCCGAGACCGATGATGAGATACTTCATATTCAGTTTACAATAATATCGTCAGAAGGAAGATTTACAGATATATCGGGGCGGTTGCCCACTATTCCGCAGAGCACCGAGATGATGCCTACACGTCCGAGGAACATCGCCGTGGCAAGCACGATTTTTGCCGCGTCGCCAAGTTCGGGAGTGATGCCGTAGGAAATGCCGACGGTGGTAAGCGCGGAGAATGCTTCGAAGACAAGGGCGCCGGTAGAGAAATCCGGTTCGAGAATCAGCAGCAGGCAGCTGTAGACAAACAATGCCATTATCGACAGGACCACGACAGCGTTGGAGCGCCGGACCGACCGCATGGCGATGCTGCGCCCGAAAACCGCCACGCCTTTCTGACCGAAAACGATAGAACGCAGATTGAGTATTACCGCAGCGAAAGCGTTGATTTTTATACCGCCGCCCATCGACTGCGACGAACATCCCACCCACATCAGAAACAGAGCGATGACAAAAGTGATTCCGAGCCATTGCTGCGGACCGATGGTGAGGAATCCCGCCGTGCGCACCGTCGCTGAGCAGAATACCGACTGTACTATCCTGCGACCGGTGCTCATGCCTGCCATGGAATGAGATCCTTCGAAAAAATAGAATGCCGCCGCTCCGCCGACAAACAGCACCGCCGTCAGCAGAAGAACGAGTTTGGTGTTCAGATCATATACATGGATGTTTCGCACAAACGGACGTCCGAGAATACGCGCACGCAGGCGTCGGAAATATTCTGCTATCACTTCCCGGAAATTGACAAGATTCGGAAAGCCGATGCCGCCGGCGAGAATGAGCGCTGACATCACGATATAGAACCATGCCGAGCCGTTCATCAGCTCGGGTGTCGCCATGCCTTCCGGAAGAGTGGAGAAGCCGCAGTTGCAGAATGCCGACAGCGAATGAAACGCCGAGAATGCCGCGCGGTTGCCCCATGTGCCTTCGAAGCCTTCCGGAAGCGTGAAATATATGGCAGCGGCGCCGGCGAGCTCGATGGAAAGAGTGAATGCCAGAATATACAGAATGACAGGCACGAGTGCGTTCATGGATTTCGAATAGACGAAGTCGCGCATCATTATCTGACTGTAGAGCGATGAATTTCCGCTGAAGAAAATGGCGAAGAAGCTTGTGAAGGTGAGTACGCCCAGAGCTCCTATCTGCATCAGCACCGCCATGACGGTCCATCCAAGCGGTGTCAGCGTCGCCGACGTGTCGATTGTCGACATTCCTGTCATGCTCACAGCACTTGTCGCCATGAAGAGCGAGTCGACAAAGCGCAGAGGCGCTCCTACGGTACATTTGGGCAGCATCAGGACGAAAGAACCTGCCATAATGAAGATTATGAAGCTCGCCGAAAGAATCAGCGACGGATTTGTGTGGCTGTCGAGAAGGCGCATACAGTCTGTGCAAAGTTTTGCGAACGAATATATGCCAAGACAGACGAAAAGAAACCTTCGGCTGCAGAAGAAGTGCGGCAGACCGCTGTCGGCACCTCCGAAGTGCATCCAGAGCGCCGGCACGACAGTTATAATAACCAGCGCCGAGCACAGACGGTCGGCAACGGTCTGTCTGCGGCGCGCTTCGGGGTTCAGCAATGTCACTGCCACTGTGGCAAGAAACACAATCTGGGAGCTTCTGAGCAAGCGCACTATCACAGTCCTGTCCATCGCGCCGGGCTCATAGCCTATATACAGCATCAGGCATACCAGCGTTGTCAGTGCGGCGACAAACTGAGCCACGCCGAGAATCTTGCCGGCGATATCGAGCGCGTCGACAATACTTCTGCGCAGCCGCGACATGCGACCGCGCTGCCGTGTCTGTTCCGACAGGCGCATTTTCCGTTTTTCGGCGCGTGGTTTCATAACCTCAAAACAAGTGCCGGACACCACGGTTTACAGACTTCTCAAAAAAAATTGCTAACTTTGCAACAAAACACAGAAAAAGCAATATGATAACACAGGAACAATTAAAAGAGACTTTTGAGCGTATGCTTGCGCTGAGGAGGTATCTTTGACATCGACGGGAAGAAAATAGCCGTCGAAGAAGAACAGTTGCGCACCATGGCGGACGGATTCTGGGAGAACGCCGAAGCAGCGCAGCGGCAGATGAAGAAAATCAAAGACCTCCAGAAATGGGTCGCCGACTACACTGAGCTCGAAGGTGCTGTCGACGAACTGAAGCTTGCTCTCGATTTTTTCAAGGAAGAAATTGTGAGCGAGGAAGAAGTAGATCAGGCTTATGCCCGTGCCGTCAAGCTCCTCGAAGAGCTGGAGCTGCGCAATATGCTCCGTGGCGAAGGCGATATCATGAGCGCCGTCCTGAAAATCAACTCCGGCGCCGGAGGCACCGAAAGCCAGGACTGGGCGCAGATGCTCATGCGCATGTATATGCGTTGGGCGGAAGCTCATGGCTACAAGCTCTCTGTTGCGAACCTTCTCGAAGGCGACGAGGCTGGCATCAAGAGCTGTACCCTGAACATCGAGGGCGATTTCGCCTACGGTTTTCTCAAAAGCGAGAACGGGGTGCACCGCCTCGTGCGTGTGTCGCCCTACAATGCCCAGGGAAAGCGCATGACGTCGTTCGCTTCTGTCTTCGTCACGCCTTTGGTCGACGACTCCATCGAGGTGAAGGTCGAACCGGCATTGCTCACCTGGGACACTTTCCGCTCCGGCGGCGCCGGCGGTCAGAACGTCAACAAAGTGGAATCTGGCGTCCGCCTGCGCTACCAGTTCACCGACCCATACACCGGCGAGAAGGAAGAAATTCTCATTGAGAACACCGAGACACGCGACCAGCCGAAGAACAAAGAGAATGCCATGCGTCAGCTGCGATCCATCCTCTATGCCAAAGAGCTCGACCACCGTATGCAGGAGCAGGCGAAAGTCGAGGCCGGAAAGAAGAAAATCGAATGGGGCTCGCAGATACGAAGCTATGTTTTCGACGACCGCCGTGTAAAAGATCACCGCACCAACTATCAGACCTCTGATGTCGGCGGTGTGATGGACGGCGATATCGACGATTTCATTAAGGCTTATCTGATGGAATTCTCAGAAAAAGAAAGCGAATAGTCTTAAGAATGGAAAGCAACGACAGGTATTTGCTGATTGTCAATCCCGTATCGGGCAGCGGCTCCAAGGAGAAAGTGGCGCAGCAGATCTGCAGCGCTCTCGGCAGCATAGGTATAGCCGTCGACATAGCCGAGACCGGCTATGCCGGGCATGCCCGTGAGCTCGCCGCCGAAGCAGCCGCCGCACGCCGTCCGGCGGTCATTGCCTGCGGCGGCGACGGCACTGTCAACGAAGTTGCTTCAGGGCTTGTGGGATCGGACACGGCGATGGCG
Source organism: uncultured Porphyromonadaceae bacterium (assembly GCA_900555715.1). Taxonomy (GTDB): domain Bacteria; phylum Bacteroidota; class Bacteroidia; order Bacteroidales; family Muribaculaceae; genus CAG-873. The sequence goes on from USMC01000022.1 coordinate 7,977, forward strand.
ATAGTCCCCGCAGGCTCTGGAAACGGGCTGGCAAGGCACTTGGGTATTCCGATGGATACTGCCGGCGCACTCGATGTGATAGGGCGGCAGAATGTCATTCGCGCCGACTATGGCACCGCCAACGGGCGTCCGTTCTTCTGCACCTTCGGCGTGGGCTTCGACGCTGCCGTCAGCGAACGCTGCGCGCGGCAGAAAAACCGCGGGCTGATGATGTATCTGCGCAATACCGTCGATGTCTTTTTCCGTTATCGTCCCGAAGAATATATTATAGAAACAAACGGGCGTGTCATCACCGACAAGGCGTTTCTGATAGTATGCTGCAACGCCTCGCAGTATGGCAACAATGCCTTCGTCGCCCCGGACGCTTCTGTTACCGACGGCATGCTCGACATAACCATAGTGCATGGCGGAGACCTCATATCGCGCGCCACTGTCGGTGCCGATATGATAACGGGACTGATAGGCATGAATGCGCTTGTAGAGATCATCCGCACGCCATCGGTGACGATAAGCCGAAAGAACGAAGGTCCGGCACACCTCGACGGCGACGCAATCACTATCGGCAACCGTATTGAAGTGAACTGTCACCCGGGTCAGCTGCGTGTCTTCGCCGCCGGGCAGGAATCGTCTGAGTTCATCCCCCTGCTCACGCCTGCACGCCTCCTCTTCCGCGACATTGGAAGTTCCTTCAGAGGGCTTATTTCCACAACATAAACAGAACACATTAACTATATACCTAAAATGAAAAACAATGCAACAGTGGCGCCTTGCAAAAGCGGACGTCTGCTCGCACTCGACATTATGCGCGGAATCACCATCGCCGGAATGCTGCTTGTCAACAATCCCGGGTCGTGGGGCGACATCTACGCTCCGCTGAGACATGCCGACTGGAACGGTCTCACTCCCACCGATCTTGTATTCCCCTTCTTCATGTTCATCATGGGCGTATCCGCATTCTTTTCAATGCGGAAGTATGATTTTAAGCTCAGCTGGAACGCTTTAGCAAAGGTTGCGCGGCGCACGGTGCTTCTCTTCGCCATCGGTCTCGCGCTGGCGTGGTTCGGGCTGTTCGTCCGCGGAATCTTCACAGGTAAGACGCTGTGGGATGCAGTGATGAATTTCGGAGATATCCGTATTCTCGGAGTTATACCCCGCCTGGCGCTGTGCTATGGCATAGGCACCGTCGTCGCTCTTGCCGTGCCACGGCGTTCGTTGCCGTGGCTCATCTTTGCTATGCTTGCCGTCTATGCTCTCGTGCTGCTTCTCGGCAGGGGATATGAGGAATCCGCCGACAATATAATTGCCATTGTCGATGTCAGCATTCTCGGCGAAAATCACATGTACACATCATGGTTCGGCGGCGAACCGGTCAAGTTCGATCCCGAAGGCTTACTGAGCACATTGCCCTCAGTGGCGCACATGCTCATCGGCTATCTCTGCGGCAGTCTCATCTCGCGCACAAAAGACAACACACAGCGCATCAGCAGTCTTTTTATCGTCGGTACGATACTTACTTTCGCCGGTTTACTGCTGAGCTACGGTCTGCCTATCAACAAAAAGGTGTGGTCGCCGACATTTGTCCTCACCACCTGCGGACTCGCTGCCAGTCTGCTCGCGCTGCTGATATGGATTATCGACATACGCGGTCACAAACGCTGGTGTCGCTTCTTCGAGGCTTTCGGTATCAACCCGCTGTTCCTCTATTGCTTCGGAACAATGCTCGCAATTCTCATCGGACGTCTGCCCGTGAGCTGGAGCGGAGCCGAAAGCGGCGAGATAAGCATTACAGGATTTCTCTATCAGGCAGTCTGTATGCCCGTGTGCGGCGATATTCCCGTGCTGGCGTCGCTGATGTATGCAGTCCTTTTCGTACTGTTCTGCTGGTGCGTAGGCTATATACTGTATAAGAAGAAAATATACATCAAGATATGAAACTTATCGCCGATTGCGGGAGCACTAAAATCGACTGGTGCATCCTCAGCAGTAAACTCGAAAAGCAACTCTTCACTCTGGGCATGAACGCCGTCATGCTCACCGAGGAGGAGATGCGGCAGCGATTCGCCATGGAGCTTGTTCCGGAGCTCGGAGAATACGCCGGCAAAATAACGGAAATATATTTCTACGGTGCCGGATGTCTTGCCGATGAAGTATGTTCCAACGTGGCGAGGGCACTCAGAGCGAATATCCCCACGGCTACCGCCGTCGAAGTATATACCGACCTTCTCGCCGCTGCACGCGCGCTCTGCGGAAACGAACCCGGCATCTCCTGCATCATGGGCACGGGATCGAATTCCTGCCTCTACGACGGCAAGGCTATCGTGCAGAACGTTTCGCCGCTCGGCTACATTCTCGGTGACGAAGGCAGCGGGGCTGTACTGGGAAAACTGTTTTTAGGCGATGTGCTTAAAAACCAGCTTCCCGCAGATATATGCGCTCAGTTTCTGCACGAATACGATCTTGACAGGCTCACTATCATACGGCGTGTCTACAAAGAGCCGCAGCCTAACCGCTTCCTCGCATCTGTGACGCCATTCCTTTACAAGAACATAGCCGTTCCCGAAATACACAGCCTTGTCCTCGGGTCGTTCCGGGCATTCTTCCGACGGAACGTATGCCAGTACGAGCATTTCGCCAGCCATCCCGTAAGTTTCATCGGTTCTGTCGCATATTATTTTCGCGAGGTTCTCGAAGAAGCCGCAGCCGCAGAAGGATGCACCGTCGGAAAGATCACTATCAGTCCTATGGAAGGACTTCTGAAGTTTCACTCTAAATAGCAGTTTCTGAACAGTCATGGCATTCCAGAAAATCAGCGAACAACCGTCGCTGTATAACGACCTTGAAAAGAAAAGCGTCCATGAGATACTTACGGACATCAACAACGAGGACAAGAAAGTGGCTTTCGCAGTAGAGAAAGCTATTCCTGCCATAGAGAAACTTGTTGTGCAGATAGTGCCGCGCATGAAACGCGGTGGACGTATATTCTATATCGGCGCCGGCACTTCCGGACGTCTGGGCGTGCTCGACGCTTCGGAGATACCTCCAACCTTCGGCATGGAGCCAACATGGGTTATCGGACTTATCGCCGGCGGCGACACAGCATTGCGTAACCCCGTGGAAAATGCCGAAGACGACACTCTCCAGGGCTGGCACGACCTTGAGAAATTCAACATCGGCAAGCTCGACACCGTCATAGGTATCGCAGCGTCCGGCACGACGCCATACGTCATCGGCGCGCTCAAAGAATGCCGCAAGAACGGCATCCTCACTGCCGCCATCACGTCAAACCCAGACGCTCCCGTCTCGGAAGCCGCCGACATCGCCATAGAAATGGTCGTAGGACCGGAATATGTCACGGGAAGCTCACGCATGAAGAGCGGGACGGGGCAGAAGATGATCTGCAATATGATTTCGACCTCCGTCATGATTCAGATGGGGCGCGTAAAAGGAAACAAGATGGTGAACATGCAGCTGACGAATGCCAAGCTCGTCGACCGCGGCACACGTATGATTGTCGATGAGCTCGGTCTTCCCTACGACGAGGCGCGTCGTCTTCTCCTGATGCATGGCTCCGTCAAAAAAGCCGTCGACGACTTCCGCGCCCACGCCGAATAATAATCTCACAATAATACCCCGCACGCCACTCGGCACGCGGGGTATTTTGTATCCTGAACAGAGCACAGTATAAAAAATCAGCCGACTTCTCAGCCGGCTGATTCTTATATGGAGGGAATAATGCTTATCGTACGAATACTTTGCGTACCGAACCATCAGATCCGACAAGGATATTTACCTTGCCCTGCTGCGGGCGGGCGAGCTGCATACCGCTGAGGGTGAAGATGCGCGTGTTGGCGTCGATATCTTCTACGTAAACAGAATCGATACCGTTCTGCTCTGCGTATTTGGCAATTTCGGCGATAAGGTCTTCAATCTCTGCAACGGGAACTGTGTAGTCGTAAACGCCTTCTTCAGCAACCTTCTGGTGCTCGGTTGTGGCATTTGCCTCAGCATTGTTGATAGCCTCTTCGGCTGCGGTGACAGGAACTGTTACGTCAACGTCGGGATAATCGGCAGCGACTTTCTCCTTGGCAGCGGCGAGCTTGTCCTTGAGAACTGCAATCTGGTCGAGGCTTTCCTGGTAAGCGGCATCGTTAGCTGCTACACGCTGAGCTTCATCGAATTGAGCCTTGGCGGCGGGAACGATAGCTGCGATGAGGGTGTCGACAGCGTCCTTGTCTACTGTGTATTCGAATGAGCCTTCGGTAGCTACAGCTTCGAGAGCTTTGTCTGCGTCAGCTTTGGCAGCGTCGATTGCTTCCTGAGCGGCATTGATCTCAGTGTCGACATTGCTGTCGGGATACTGAGCGGCTACGTCAGCCTTGGCAGCGTCGAGGCTTGTCTGGAGAGCGCCGATTTCAGCAACTACAGCATCGTAAGCAGCCTTATTGGCGGCTACTCGCTGTGCTTCGTCGTACTGAGCCTTGGCAGCCTCGGTAACGGCAGCGATGAGGGTATTTATACAGTCTTTGTTGACTGTATATTCGAATTTGCCTTCGGCAGCGACAGCTTCGAGAGCCTTGGCGGCGTCAGCCTTGGCAGCGTCGATTGCGTCCTGAGCGGCCTTGACCTCAGCGTCGACATTGCTGTCGGGATACTGTGCGGCTGCGGCAGCCTTGGCAACATTGAGCGATGCCTGGAGAGCGTCGATCTGAGCAACGACAGCATCGTAAGCAGCCTTGTTGGCGGCTACGCGCTGAACTTCAACGTAAGCAGCTTCCTGTTCGGCGGCCGACTTGGTGAGGGCCTCGATGAGAGCGCGGATAGCGGCTTCGTCGACAGTGTAGCTGTAGACACCTGCCTTGTCGACAGAAGTGTAGGCTACGCTTGCGTCGGTGCGTGCGTTGGTGATAGCGGTCTGGGCTTTGTTGAGGGCGGAGATTATGTTTGCGTGCGGGCAATCCTTCTCTGCGGCCTCGGCAGCTGCGTCGAGTTCCTTCTGGAGAGCGTCGATAGTAGCGAGAGTCTTCTCGTAGGCGGTCTTGTTGTACTCCTTGCGGTTGGCTTCGCTGCTTGCCACAGCCTTGGCGATAACTGCGTTGATGAGCGATTCGATTTCAGCTGCGGGAACTTCATATTCGAACTTGCCGGCGGCGGCGACAGCCTTGTAGATAGCGTCGGCGGCAGCCTTGGCGGCATTGATGGAGTTCTGAGCGGCAGCTACTTCGGAAGTTACGTCAATACCTTCGTACTTCTCGGCAACTTCTTTCTTTGTAGCGTCGAGAGAAGCCTGTAGAGCGGCGAGCTTGTCGGTGACAACCTTGTAGGCGGCCTCGTTGGCGGCTACGCGCTGTGCTTCCTCATACTGTGCCTTGGCGGCGGGGAGGATAGCGGCGATGAGGCTGTTGATACCTGCTTTGTCGACGGTGTAGCTGTATGTACCGCTTGTGGCGACAGCCTTGAATGCGTTTTCAGCAGCAGTCTTGGCAGCGTCGATGGCGTCCTGAGCGGCAGCAGCCTCAGCTGCTGTGTCAGTGCCGGGGTACTGCTGTGCGGCGCTTGCCTTGGCGGCGTCGAGAGATGCCTGAAGAGCGGCGAGCTCGTCGGTTGTCGCTTTGTATGCAGTCTGGTTGGCGGCAACGCGCTGTGCTTCCTCGTACTGACTCTTGGCAGCCTCGGTAACGGCGGCGATGAGAGTGTTGATATTGTCTTTCTCGACAGTGTAGCTGTATGTGCCTTCTGCAGCGACAGCTTCGAGAGCGGCGGCAGCACCTGCCTTGGCATTTTCGATGGCTGTCTGGGCGGCAGCTACCTCAGCTTCGATGTCGGTGCCGGGATACTTCTGGGCAACAGTCATCTTGGCGGCGTCGAGGGCGCTCTGGAGAGCGGCGATTTCGTCAAGAGAAACCTTATATGCAGCCTCGTTGGCGGCAACGCGCTGTGCCTCGTCGTACTGCCCCTTGGCAGCCTCTGTAACGGCGGCGATGAGAGTATTGATACCGTCCTTGTCGACAGTGTAGCTGTATGTGCCTTCTGCAGCGACAGCTTCGAGAGCGGCGGCGGCACCAGCCTTGGCGGCGTCGATAGCGTCCTGAGCGGCGGTGACCTCAGCGTCGGGCTTGGTTCCGGGATATTGTGCGCCGGCTTCAGCCTTGGCTGCATCGAGAGCGGTCTGAAGAAGGGCGATTTCGTTGGTCGTTGCTTCGTAGGCAGCATTGTTGGCAGCTACGCGCTGTGCTTCAACGAATGCGGTCTGAGCTGCGGCTGCGTCAGTGATAAGTTTTGCGATGTCAGCGCTGATAACGTCGACACGACCGTTGAAGTCGGTCTCGTCAGCTACGAGAGTACCGGCAGCGTAAGCGGCGGCTACCTCGTTGCGGAGAGTCGTGATAGCCCCGCTGATTTCAGTGCCCGGGAATTTGTCCTTGACGTCGGCGGACTTCTCTGCGATTTCAGCAAGAGCCTCGGCGAGTTGTGTGTCGAGAGCATCGATCCTGGTATTGAGATTGCCGAAAGCCTTTGCGCCGTTGATCATCGTAACGCTGAAGTCGTTTGCATTTGCCGACTTGCCGGCAGCATACGAAACGACGATATCCTTCATGGTGAAAGTTGTCGATTCAGCGAGGGCATCGGCGGGAGCTGTCACCTTGAGAGTGAAGGCAAGACCGTCGTTACCGGTCATCGGGGAGTTGGAGAGTGTGTAGTAGACGAGGCGGTAGATATTGCCGTCTTTTCTTACAGTCATGTTGGCATCGCCGGGGCAACGGTCGCTGAGCATGGCGCGTTCTCCCATGGAATAGCCTTCCGGAAGTTCGACAACAGCCTGGAAACCGATGATGTTGCAGTCTGCCTTGATGTTGACGCCGAGGTCTGTTGTAGCACCTGCATTAACGGCTATCGTTTCGGCAGCGGGAGCAAATTCAACAACATAAGGATTGTAGTTTGCAGCTACAGTGAAAGCTTCCTGTGTCCAGGATTCCTTACCGTTCCAGGTCGTGAATGTTATGTTGCCTACAGCGATGTCACCGGATTCCTCGGCATCGTAACCGTTCTTTACCTTCACGGGGATATAGAGCAGAGGACCGTTTTCACCCTGAATTTCAGTTTCGGCGAATGAAGCGATGAGTACTTTGCCATTTTTCGGATTGAAGCTGATGGTACTCTGGCTCGTGAAACGGGTCTCGTTGCGTTCGACAGACTTGCCTACGAATTCGAGGAAGTCAGGAAGGACTACAGTGAAGTCCATACCGGCAACTGCTGTGGTCTTTTCAAAGTTCACCTGCAGTTTGACGACATCGTGGCTTACAAAATTCGTGGGTTCAATCGAAAGCTTGTTCTGCGCCGAGACTGATACTATTCCAAGGAGCATCATCGCGGCGAAAAACAGCCCTTTCAATGAAATATTTTGTTTCATGCGATTGATTTTAAATGTTATTTGAAATTTTTTCTTTATTCCTCCGACGGTTGGAAGCACCGGAGCTTCTGCCCCGTGCGCTTCCAGATCGTAGGAATACGGAAATTCTACAATTTACTTGCGGAATTCTTTAGTGGTAGTACCGTCAGACTTGCGGATGATGTTGATACCACGCTGAACAGCACGGAGCGAGCGACCGGCAGCATCGTAGATGCGTTCCTTCATGTTCACAGCACCGTTGTAGATGGAATCCACCATGGAGGTGTGGATTTCGCTTACCTGTACCGGAGCGTTCTGGTCGTCGGCGAAGATACCGTTCGACAGAGTCGGAGTGCCGATACCGTCGGTGATGATGTGGAGCAGAACGCCTTCGTGACCTTCGATAGCGTCGTTGGACATCGAGATGACTACGATACGGTAGTTTCCGTTACCGTTGTCCTTGAACATTACCTGATGGTTGGCGGCGCGGGCATCGAGGACTACATCCTTGATCGACATGCCTACGGGCAGCTGAACGTCGAACTGACCGGCGATGAATGTGTCGGCATTGTTGAGTGTCAGAGCGTAGTCGCGTTCGCCGTTTGCGGAGTTGAGCATAGTAAGAGCGAAGGTGTTGTCGCCTGTGCGGAGACCGCCGCTCACGAGACGCGGAGCGACTTTGCGGATGTCTACGCCATTGTCCTCGTTGAGGATAAGCTCAACCTCGGCTGTTGCATCAGCGATATTGAGATCCTTGTCGCCGGTGAGGTCGGCGGCTGCTGCCTGACGGGCATTCTCGTCGAAGAGCTGCTGGTATGTGGTTCCGTCGAGAATCCAGCCGATTATCATCTGAAGGTCGGTAGCGTTGACCGTACCGTCGGGATCCAGGGTTACATCGCCACGGTGGAAGATGTTATCGTTGGCGACGACCTGAATGTCCTCGGCTGTAGCGATAACCGCCTGGTAACGTTCGTCGAACTTGTGGCATTCTTCGATGAATTCCTCAGCTGTGATGTAGCCATATACGTACTCATTATAACGGCTGTTGAATTCGTCAGCGAATTTCGACATGTCTGCCTTGAGACCGTTGAGCTTATCAAGCTGTTCTGCTGCGATTTCAGGAACGACAGTATTGTCGGTGAATATTGAATAAGTACCGTTGATAACGTTCCATGTCCGGTTCCGTACGTCAGCTACATGGCGTCTTTCGACATTGACAGTCATACGGAGGATATCGTACGGGATACTGTTGTACGGATAGTTGAACTCGGATTCTGCGGTGAGGTAAACACGTGCATGCTCGCTGTCGAGCCAGAAGCGTGCATCTTCGATATTTCCGGCAATGCGGTCAATATTCGACATATAGATGGTGACGAGATCGTAGCTGCCGATAAGTTCGGCGAGAGTGTTGAGCTGTTCCTCCCATGTGCTTATTTCTGCTCCGAGACGCTCGTATGCGGCGTCATTGGCGAGCATAGCCTGATACTGCGTTTCTGCGAGAGTCTGGTCTTCGACGATCTTGACCTTCAGAGCTTCGAATTCAGCTGCGATAGCAGTCATATCGTTCTTATAGGTCTCGGCATTGAGTACAACCTTGTTGCCGTCGGCTTCCCAGAGATTCTTGACAGCTTCGAGGGCTTCTCTGATAACGTTATATCCGTCGGGGTACTTTTCGTGTACAGATGCAAAGTAGCGTGAGAACGCCTCGCTTGCGTCAGTGATACGGCTTTCGAGTTCTGCATACTGGTCTTCAAGATCTTTGATGATGCCAGGAATAGGGTTGCCGCCGATGTTCTCGCCGCCGAATTCAGCAGTATAGCTGGCTTCAAGATCTACATAGACATTCGAAAGCTCTTTTTCTATGCTCTGTGCGAGAGTGTGGAATTGTGCACGGGCAGCGATCTTCTCTGCATCGCTGACTTTCGAGCGGGTATAAACAGTGTAGAGACCGTTGAGCTCGTAGATACCGCCTTCGAGTTCACCTTCTGCATTAGCCTTGCCTTTTTCGATTTCGTCGATCTGGTCATTATAAGCTGCAATCTGCTCTTCGCTGAGGCTTGTCGAGTAAACCTTCGCATTGTTGAAAGCGACCTTGGTCTTGGCAAGGAGGTTATAGAGAGCCTGAATCTCGTTGAACTGAGCGACGCCGTATGCGCTGAAGATATCATTCTCGGCTACCTCGAAGAGATTCTCGATAGCGGTCTTGTTGGCAACAAGCGAAGCCTTGTCCTTCTCGATTTCGGTCTTGACGCTCTCTATTGCAGCTTCGATGTTATTAAGCGAAACCTCTGCTGTGATGGTGCCTACATACTCTGCGAGTGCGTAGTAGTCTGCCATGAGCTTGTCGAGACGGGTCTGGAATTCAGCGGCAAGAGCCTTGTTGGCCTGGTCGTTGTCGAACTCTGTCTGCATCTGGTCTACTACCTTCTGAGCATTGTCCAGGATTGTTTTGAGCTTACCTGTCTTCGATGCAAGATTAATAATGTCTGTAGCAGAAAGATTGAGCTCGCTTGCCGCATTGATGTAGTAGGCGATGAGCGTGCGCGAAGCGTCACCGTCGGAGGTGCACTTGTCAAGCTGTTCGCTAAGGGCTGTGAGGGTGGCGGAAGCAGCTTCATAGTTGTCGTTCCACTGTGCAACAGCAGCTGCATCGAGATTGATGCTTTCCACTACCTTGTCGAGGTTGTCGGCTATGCCGTCCATGAAGTCGACAGCGAGGAGGAATGCGTTTTCGTTGTTCGTGAAGGCTTCGTAAGCGGCGCTCAGATAGCCCTGTGCGTTGCCGATAGCTTTGCTGAAGTTAGCGGGAGCTACGCCGGCGCTTTCAAGGACAACCTTTGCGTTTTCTATAGTCTCGTTGGCTCCATAGTATGTGACAGCGCCTTTGATCTCGTTGACATCAACGTAGTCATAACCTCCTTCGTCGTTGGCGTAATAGAATTTCTCACCATTGAAGTAAGCCTTGGCAGCGTCGTTGCTCTGTTTCATCATCAGAGCTACCTTGGCTTCCATTTCGGCGATGTAGTCGTTCGCTATCTTAAGCGATACTGCGTAGAATTCATCTGCCGTGAAGACTTTGCCCTGCTCATTGAAATCATTTACATAAGCGGCGACAGCAGCCTTGAGTTCGGTGATCTTCTTGCTGTACTGGTAGATGTCGCGGTGTGTCTGGACGACTTTGAGAATATATGTGCTATAGTGTACGTTGGTGAGCTGGAAGAACGAGTTGTAGGTCTGGATCGACTGACGGTATACGCCGTCGGTGTATGCGTATGCAGCCTCCCAGTTGGCGTTTTCTACTGTCAGGGCATTGGTAGCCTTGACTTTGTCGCCGAACTGAGTCGTAAATTCGGTGTCGATAGCCTTGGCAGCATCTTCGATACGCTTGTACTCGTCCATCACTGTCTGGTTCTTGACAGAGGCCTCGCCCTTGCCATAGAATCCGTTAGCTGCAAGATCGTTGTTGTTGAGGTCGTTGTCGCGGAGAGCGGTGAGAGTATCGCGCCATGTGTCAACAGCCTCGCTCAGAGGATTCTCGCCTGCGAATACACCTGCTTCCTCAGCCTTTTCGTTGATAGCTTTGATAAGATTGTCGATGTAGTCGCGAACGCGTGTCGATTCGATAGTCTGTGCGGTATATGCAGCGTTGTTGGCGTCGATGTCTTTGTATGTCTGGTCGATCTTGCCCTTGAATGCGGAGATCTTGCCCGAGAGAGCTTCCTTGTCGGTAAATGCTTTCTTCTCTTCGTAAGCTTTGCGGAGCTCACCCAGAAGTTCTGAAAGATCCTTGTAGAGACCGGTGCCGGGTGCAGGAGCTGAAGCACCGATAACATTGTCGGCATACCATTTGCGGGCAGGAGGATTGGAGTTGGCAAGATTGTAGTCGGCGAGCGCTTTGATTGCGTCTTTAACGGGGACAAGTGCGATGAGCTCGTCGTAAGCGGCCTTATTGTCCTTGAGAGCCTTGATCTCTGCCTTCTTGGCGGCAATCTTGTCGTAGAGTGCCTGGAGTTCGGTGTCGATGCCGGCATAAGTCTTGACGAGGTCTTCTGCGTTGTCTGCAAGTGCGTCAGCGGCTGTGATTTTGGCTGCGATACCGTCAAGCTCAGTCTGCAGTTCGCTGAAGTCCGTAGTCTTGCCGAGGTATTCGCCATCGGCAGCGTATGTGCTGAGGTCGGTGAGTGCGGTCTCGACTGTCTTATTGTTGTTGGCTGTGTAAGTCTTTTCAAACTCATGTACAGCGGCAGCAACGGCTTCGGGATAGCCTTCTACCTTCTTCTGCAGGGCTATTGCCGTCTCATAGGATACCTGGGGCGAAACAGCTGTGCTGCGGACTGCGATGATGTCGTCCTGCACCTCCTTGAGTTTTGCAGCAAGATCCGTATAAGTCTCGCTGTCCTTGAAAGCGGCGGGCTTAGAGTTATCAGCTACGATAAGCTTGTCGGCGATGTCCTTGTCGAGACCTTTGACAAGCTCTTCGAAGTCGGCGACAGAAGCGGAAGCTTCAACGTAAATATTGATAAGCTTCTTTGCGAAGTCGCCGCGCTCTGCGATGGCAGCCTTGACGTCTTTAATCTTATTTGTGTCGAATTGAGAAGGCTCCTTGCCTGTATAGATAGCCTTGATGGCTTCGTCGAGCGATGCGATTGTACCGGCGAACTTGCCTGCGAGATCAAATTCGGAAACGGGTATCTTGGATGCTTCCTGAAGTCCGGGTATGGTCTCGTTCTTGAGTACTTCGAGGTCTTTGATGAGGTCGATGACGGGTGCCCATGCTGTGAGGAAATCGTTTACGGCTTTGATGGCATCCTCAGCTGCTGCAGTGTCGAGGACTGCGGCATAGTCGTCGTTGACCTGAGTCTTGAGAGCGTTGACTGCGTCTTCAGCGGCTTTCTTGAGGTCGTTGTATTTAGCTACTTCTGTTTCAGGAAGACCTTCGGGAAGAGCGGGGATTTTCTCAAACTCTTCAACAAGACCGTTGACTGTCTCAACGTTGGCTGTATATGTGTCGAGAGCTGCTTGTGCTGCTGCGGGGATCGCATTGACATCCTCGATAGCTTTGTCGAGGATAGGCATGTCTTTGTCCTTGTTGTCGCTTACGCCATTGAGCGAACCGGCGACTGTCGGGTCTTCGAGACGCTTTGTGGCGACAGCAGCGAGGGCTTCGCTATAGAGGGTACGGACATCGGTCTGCTGCTTGGCGACAAATTCGTCGAACGACTTGTTCATGCCTGCAACACCTTTGTAGTCTTCGCTGTCGAATGTAGCGAGGGCAGTGCTGGTAGCTGCAGTGAGTTCTGCCTGCTTGTCCATCAAAGCCTGATAAGCTTTCCAGTCGGCTTCGGAAGCATCAATCTGGGCTTTGAGGTCATTAATCTTGTTTGTGATAGATTCCTTCTCGTCTGCTACTGTGATATCTTCCTTGTACTTATCCTTGTATGCGTTATCGATGGCTACCATCCAAGCGTCGATTTCACCGTTTATGGAAGTTGCGACAGCATTATTGGTGTTGAAAACATATGTGCGTTCCTGCTTGTCAGGCATATTCTCTTCGCTGTAACGGGCTGTCTGTGCTTCGAGGAGAGCTTTAAGACCTTTTGCAGAGTCGATCCATGCTTTGTAAGCTGCCTCGTTGTCTACGCCGAGCTGATAGTGTGCGTTTTCGGCAACTACCTTTTCATTGTGCTCCTTTACTGATGCTGCGAGTTTGTCGATATCAAGCTTGATCTTGTTGTCGTCTTTCCAGAGCTCGTAGCTGTCATAGTTTTCCTTAGTCTCAGTAAGACCTCCGACGAGTGTTGTGAGGGCTTCTTTCTGCTTGGCGAGGTCTTCAGCTTCTTTGATAAGTGCCTTTGCTGCCTCGCTTTCGTCGCCTTCTGCCACAGCAGTGAGGACAACATCATTGAGAGCGTTGTTCAGATTGGTCTTGATTTCATCGAGGTTGAATACAATCTCGAACGCGATACTTTTAACTAAGAAAGCTTCATCGGCCTTGGCGCCTGTGATGATAAGATTGTACTCTGTTGTGGCAATAACTTCAAATGTGATATCTTCACCATTTGATACATAGTTGTTTGTACCGTCGCTGACTATGGCGCGTACGTTTTCAGCACCGACCAGTCTGACAACATATTTGCCCGGGTTGAGTGTCCCGAGGCTTTTTGTCAGGGAGCCGGAACCGATGGGACAGAAAATACCATCCTCTTTAAAAGGAGAGTCTTGTCCGGAGATACCGGTCTGATTCCAGCCCGTTGCACTGCCTGCAAGATTTTCATTAACCGTAATATTGGCGAAAGCGCTGAGCGCCAGAGGAGTCACCAATATAGATGCAAGTACTTTCTTTTGCATTTGATAGGATTTTAAGTTGATAATTTATAAGAAGTTTTATTTGGTCAATATATAGGATATATAAAGTTTAGAGTTTATTAAGCAAGCTTTGTTCAGTAGTTTAAGATTTAAAATTCAATGTTTTTCGGATTTTGCTCGTGCCAAGGTAAGGGTACACTTATGGCAGTGCACAGAAACTCGCGACAAAGATAAAGATTATTTCACAAATTACCCCCCCCATTTGCCAAATAACGTTAAATAATATAGATTTATGTATAATTTTTGACTTTTTAGGAATAATACCTGCCGGCGGATGCTCGGTAGAGGATGCTTAGCGCTGAGGTATGGATATGAGTGATTCCATCAGATTTGCTCATGTAAGAACGCGTTGTTAACAAATTTATGTTTACTTATGTGAAATTATATATAAATCTTTTGCCGTTACGGATAGATGGACTAACTTTGACCTAAAAGCGCATTGCGCGAATACGCCGAATAATAATCTTATCCTGTCTCCCATTTGTTCTACGACGACGAACAGCAACAGAAGATTGTCGAGTTGCACCACGGTTTAGCCCTGGTGCTCGCAGCGCCAGGATGCGGCAAGACACACATCCTGGCAAAGCGCGTATGCCACGCCGCTGTCAGGTACGGGCAGGCTTTTGAGAAAATGCTGTGCGTCACCTTCACCAACCGTGCGGCGCGCGACATGGAGGCGCGTATCGAAGGCTACCTCGGGCACCGTCCTGAAGGACTCTTCGTAGGCAACATGCACCGTTTCTGTCTCCGCTTCCTGTATGCCAACGGGCTCATAGGCGCCGATACGACAGTGATGGACGAGGAAGACCAGACGGAGTTCCTTGCCGAGACATTCGGTCTGACGACGGAGAAAGCCGTGCGCGACTTCCTTAATAAAAAGGAGTATCTTTTCGGCACCGAAAACGATTTCCCGCCTTATCTGGTCCGCCGACCGTACACGCCTGTCACCGACGACGACTGCGGGCGCATACAGGCATATCGCCGCTATCAGGATGAAAACCGGCTGATAGATTTCGACGACATTCTTCTGCTGACATACAATTCCCTTCTTCAGGAAGATACTTCCGGATATGCGATGACGGGCTACGAATGGGCGCAGGTGGATGAGGTGCAGGACATGACACCTCTCCAGCTTGCGATTCTCGATGCTGTCACGCGTCCGGCAAACCGCACGGTTGTCTATTTCGGCGACGAGCAGCAGGCTATTTTCCGCTTCATCGGTGCCGGCGGTCCGGCGCTCGACAGGCTCAAGGATATCTGTGCGAACCATATCTATCGTCTTCACCGCAACTACCGTTCGCCGGGCAATCTCGTCGACATGTGCAACGAGCTGGCGGCGCGCTGGCTTGCGATACCTCGGGAGCTCCTGCCCGAGTCTTCCGACGCGTCGGGCGAAGCCGGTGAGCTTATCTGCTGGCGTGCTCCCGCATACGTGCTGCCACGGCAGACAGCAGCGCAGACGCTCCGCTGGCTCAGGGAATATCCGGCACTGAGCACTGCCGTGCTCGTCCGCACTAACCGAACCGGCGACGAGCTGTCGTCGCTGTTCACAAAACTCGGCATACGTCACTTCCATATTTCGAGGCAGGATCTTTTCCATCAGATTCCTTTCAAGACGGTGTGGTGCCATCTTGCCGTTGTGGCGCAGCCGCTTCAGGCACAGCCGTGGGCGCGACTTCTCTACCAGATGCGCGCTGTAAAGACACTCGGGGGCGCCAGGAATCTTGTCAACACTCTTCTCGCCAACGGTACGAATCCCGCTGAACTTATCGACTTCGACAGCGACGGCGCTGTGCTGCGGCTCTCTAAGGCTGTGAGCGACGATACTGTTGTCGTTGTGTTCGATACCGAGACGACAGGTCTCGACATTTTCGGCGACGACGTCGTTCAGATTGCGGCAGTGAAGATGCGTGGCGGTGAGATTGTCGACGGCAGCCGCTTCGAGGTCTTTATCCGTACCGACAAGGCATTGCCGGAAAAGCTTGCCGGTGGTGTCGCCAACCCGCTTGTCGACGTATACCGGCACGCTGAAAAGCTTGAGCCATCCGACGCGTTTCAGCGCTTCGTCGACTATATCGGCGAAGCCACTGTTCTTGCCGGGCATAATCTGGCGTTCGACAAAGCTGTCGTCGCAAACAACATAAGGCGCCGGACAGGTATGGAGCCTCCGGCTGTCTTCAGTTTCGGTACCTTCGGTCTCGACACTCTCGAAATCGCCCGTCTGTTATTGCCGCGCCGCAAGAGCTATCGCCTCGCCGACCTGATAGAATGTCTTGGCGTCGAAGGCACCAACAGTCATCTCGCATCGGATGACGCCCTTGCTACTGCCGGACTCATCCGTGCTCTGGCTCCTCTTGCCGCATCTGTCGCCGACGCCTGCCGCCGGTGCCACCGCAGCCCTTCCGTCCGCAAGGTCGCAGAGCGTCTCACGCGTGCCTACGGAGAATACTACCGCTGTTGGCGTACCCGCTTTTTTACAGCCGGGGGCAGTCTCGCCGATGCCATAGGCGATGCCGCCGGATGGTTTGCCGGTCATGGCTACACGCAGGAAATACAGAGGCTCGACTATGTGCTCCGTCTCGTAGGAAGCGATGTTGTCGACAGCGTCGCCGAAGCTTCTTTCAACAGCCAGCTCTCGGCGCATCTTTACGACCTTCTCTCTTTTGCCGAATCCGATCTTTTCGCCGCCGGAATCGTGGAAGAGCAGGTAAGTATAATGACTATCCATAAGGCGAAGGGTCTCGAAATGCCGAATGTCATCGTACATGACGCCACAGACACTTTCGGGAGCTCCGATGATGTCGCACGCCTTCTTTATGTGGCTTTCTCCCGTGCCCGGCGGCGTCTTGCCGTCGGTATGAGCAGCGAACCGTCCGGAGCGCTGGCGACAGTAATCAACCATTTCGACCGCATCAGTTGTTATTAATAAAAAACACCGAATCAATGATAATCAACACAGCACGTTTCGTAATCAGCAACAGCGACTATCGCCGCTGTCCGTCGGACAGCAGGCATGAGTATGCCTTCATCGGACGTTCCAACGTCGGCAAATCGTCGCTCATCAATATGCTCACCGGACGCAAAGACCTTGCCATGACGTCGTCGACACCAGGTAAGACTATGCTCATCAATCATTTCCTTGTCAACGACAAATGGTATATTGTCGATCTACCCGGCTATGGCTATGCCCGCCGCAGCAAGGACGACCGCGGACGCCTCGAAAAAATCATCAAAAGCTACATCCTCGGCAGGCAGCAGATGACAAACCTCTTTGTCCTTGTCGATAGCCGTCACGAGCCGCAGAAAATCGACCTTGAGTTTATGGAATGGCTCGGAGAAAACGGCGTGCCGTTCAGTATCGTCTTCACAAAGATGGACAAGCAGGGCGCTGTCGCCGGCGAGCAGAAAGTGGCGGCATATCTTAAGAAGCTCCTCGACACGTGGGAAGAGCTGCCGCCGGTGTTCCGCACGTCGAGCACCGACAAGCGCGGACGCGAAGCAATTCTCGACTATATCGAGGAAATGAACCGGCTGCCGTTGCAGGAGCCGGAACAATGATGCTCTTCCGGACGTTTTTCTTTTCAGAACATTTTATCAAATATGACTATGAACAGGAAATCGACCAAGAAAGAGCTAAGAGAAGCTGCGGACACTTTGCCCGGCGCAGCCATCAATTCCGCCGACAAAGACAAAACATCGGAGCAGCTGATAGATGAACGCACATGCGTGCTCGGAAACAATCCGAACAATCAAAAATTCAATACATAACATAAAGCATAACTAATTATGAAACTTTTCAAAGGTCTTACAATCGGCATTCTGGCAGCCGGACTGCTTATCGGCGAATGCGGATGCTCTTCGCTCAACAATACAGGTAAAGGCGCACTTATCGGCGGTGGCGGCGGAGCTGCTCTCGGCGCAGGTCTCGGCGCAATCATAGGCGGAGGAAAAGGTGCCGGCATAGGCTCGGCAATAGGTGCGGCCGTAGGCGCAGGTGCCGGCGCGCTCATCGGAAACAAGATGGACAAGCAGCAAAAACAGCTCGAACAGCAGCTCGGCGATCAGGCAAAGGTAGAGCAGACCACCGATCAGAACGGTCTTCAGGCTATCAAGGTGACTTTCGACGGCGGTATCCTTTTCGGTACCAACAAATACAACCTCAGCCCGCAGGCACAGTCCGATCTCGTACGTTTTGCAGCTTCGCTGAAAGACAATCCTGACACTAACGTTCAGATCTACGGCTATACGGACAATACCGGTACATTTGCCGTCAACGAAAAGCTCTCCAACGAGCGTGCCGAGTCGGTACTCAGCTACCTTGCCAACTGCGGCGTGTCGTCCACACGAATGACAGCGCAGGGCGTTCCTATGGCAGACTATATCGCCAGCAACGATACTCCTGCCGGACGCGCACAGAACCGTCGTGTCGAAATCTACATTACTGCAAGCAAGGAAATGATTCAGAAAGCCGAAAACGGCACGCTGAAGTAAGTTTTTGGTTTTTAAATTTTGAGTGTAATTTTACATTCTGAATTATAAATTCTTAATTTTAAAAAAAAACGGGAGGCTTCGCGCGGAGCCTCCCGTTTTTATGGCTGGGTTCGGCAAGCTTATTCAGCTGCTGTTTCTTCGGGGTTGAGGATGAGGGTAATCATGTTGCCCTGGGCGAGAAGCTGCTTGAGATAGCTTTCTACGTCGGCAGGAGTGATTGTCGGGATGACGGCGTCGCGCTCTTTGAAGACATTGACACCGTTGAACGACGTTGCCACCATGTGCGATGCCCATTCGGAGTTCTCCTTCTTGTCGGAGTCGCTTTCCTTGACAAGGAACTCGATGGCAGGTTTGATTTCGTCGGCGGTAACGCTCTGTGCTGTTTCCTCGATAATCTTCTTGATTTCGGCTATCACTTCGTCGCGTTTGTTGGGGTTGACAGGACATGCAACCTGGAAGAATGTGTTCACATTGTCGGTGCGGGTCATCATTCCGACAGCCTGGATGGAATACGTAGCGCCCATCTCTTCACGGATTTTATTGAGCAGACGCTTGCTGAGAACCTGGGATGCCACTTCTACAAGAAGTTTGTTCTTGACGGTGTAGGGCATGGTGCCATCGAATCCGACGAATACCCAGCTCTGGGGTGTCTCCATCTTCGTAGAGAAGGTCTTTTCGATGTTTCCGGTGACGAATTCATAGTCGGCATCGTTCTTATAGCTCTTGACGCTCTTCTTGGCGTTGCCGGGCAGAGATGCGATGTACTGCTCCATCAGAGGAATGAAAGTCTTTTCGTCGATGTTGCCGACGAAGTAGAAGGTGTAGTCGGCGGCATTGGCAAGTGCGTTGCGGACAACGCTGACGATGGTCTGGCGGTCGGCAGCCTTGACGTCGGCGGAGCTGAGCATGTGGAGTACAGGAGCTTTGCGGAGTGTTGCAAGCAGGTCGGTCTGGAAGACGAACATGGGGTTGCTTTCCTGGTTGGCGAGCATACCGGCAGTTGCGTCGCGGTTGGCGGCGTATTCATCTTCCTTGAGGTCGAAACCGGTGAAATAAGCGTAGAGCAGTTCCATCAGTACGGGCAGGTCCTTGACGGTTGTGCTGCCGCTGATGCTGCGGTTGTAGGAATCTATTCCGAAACCTAAACTTACCTGCTTACCCTGGAGGTACTTGTTGAGGTCGCTGTTGGAGTAGTCGAAGAGAGCTTCGTTCTGGAGCGCTGCCGACATGTAGCGGAGCGATGCTTCGTCGGTTCCTTTGAGTGAGCTCAGACCGCCGCCTTTGGCTACTGCCTGGAATACAACTTCATTTGCCTTGAAGTCTGTCGGCTTGACGACTACGCGGGCGCCGTTGCTGAGGATATATTCTTTGGCGTCCCATACCTTGTCTGTCAGTGTCTTTTTGATTTTTCCGGGCTTGGGAAGCGATGGAATGAGCGGATCTTCGCGCATTTCGTCCTTGTAGGGTTCGAGCTCTTCTGCGTCGACAGAAGCGATGGATGTTTCAAGCTGCTCTTCTGTCGGCACGGGGAAGCCTTCTTTGTCGGGCAGGAGCGCCATGAGGACGCGGTTGTCTTCCGTCACGAGCTGCTGGAGATACTGATTGATGATATCGACAGTGATCTGCTGTGCGAGCATGTCGCCGAGTGCTTTCTCCGTCTCTATTCCGGGCATCGCTTCGTTGTCGATGAAGTGACGGACGATTTCTCTGGAGTAGCTGTCGGTCTGTCTGTCGTTGCGGCTTTCGTATGCTCTTTCGAGTCGCGAGAGATATTCCGCGCGGGCACGCTCATATTCGCCGACGGTGAATCCGCCGCGCACGGCGCGCAGGAGCTCGCGGTATGCCTGTGTAAAGGCGGGAACAACGTCGGTGTCCTTGGCTACGACTTCAAGCGTGAGTGCGCCTTTGGTCTTCGAGACGAAGAACTCGCCGAGGTCGACGCTTGCCTGTGCAAATTCGGTGTCCGGATTGTTCGAAAGCTCGCCGAGGCGGCTGTTGAGCATGGAGGAAATCATGTTCTGGAGATAAGACATGACGAAATACTGCTGTGTGTTGCGCATTTCGCGCGGCAGAAGTATGCCGTCGCTCTTGAAGAACATGGCGATTACGGCATTTTCCATTTCTTTGTCCTTGCCGATAGCATAGATTGTGCCGGGGGTGTCCTCAACTTCAAGATATTCGCGTTCGGCTGCGTTCTCAGGCATTTTGATGGGAGAGAAAATTTCCTTGATCTTACCTTCTATATATGCCGGGTCGATGTCGCCGACAACGACGATGCCCTGCTGGTCGGGGCGGTACCACTTATGATAGTAGTCGACAAGCGCCTTCGGCGGGAAGTTGTCGACAACTTCCATTGTTCCGATAGGCATACGGTGACCGTATTTGCTGTCGAGATAGATTGTGGGCAGAAGATCGGTGATGATGCGCATCTGTCCTACGTTGCTCTGGCGCCATTCCTCGTGGATGACACCGCGTTCGGCGTCGATTTCCTTGGGGTCGAGCGTGAGGGCGCACGACCAGTCGTGGAGGATGAGTAGGCAGGAGTCCTGTACGCTCTTGCGTGCTACGGGAACGCTGGAAATGTTGTATACAGTCTCGTCGATGGAAGTATAGGCGTTGAGGTTCTGTCCGAACTTGACACCTACCGATTCCAGCCAGTTGATTATGCCTTTTTCGGGAAAGTTCTCAGTGCCGTTGAAGCACATGTGTTCAAGGAAGTGAGCAAGACCTGCCTGGTGGTCTTCTTCAAGAATGGAACCTACCTTCTGGGCGATATAGAAATCGGCCTGACCTTTGGGATTTTCGTTGTGCCGGATGTAGTAGGTGAGTCCGTTGTCGAGAACGCCGGTGACTACGGCGCTGTCAAGCGGCAGTTCCGGTATCTGCATCTGCTCCTGCGCCGATACGGCGATGGCGCCGAAACACAGCGAGAGAGCGGCGATACCGCGCAAAATAGCTTTTTTCATAACGTATATAATTACTCTATTGGTTTTTTGTCATTAGACGGCAAAATTACTGATTATCTTACCGATATTTAGTTAATAAAACAAAAAATAACACTCAGGGGAGACCTGAGTGTTATTTTTATCAATTCAGTCTGTTTAGAACATCTTGATAGCTACATCGCAGAGCCACAGCCACATGGGACATGCTCCCATGAAGAGCAGTGTGCTGACGGCAAGTGAAGACGTACTTGTGGCGACATAGGTGTTGTAGCGGCTGGCGATGATGATGCCTGACATGGCAGGCGGAAGTGCCGATGCGATGACGAGCATCTTGAGATTCAGCGGCTCCATGTGGAACACGAGTCCGACGATTAGCACCAGGAGAGGAGTGACGATGAGTCGGAGGAATGCTCCGAGCCATACCTGACCGTTGAAGGATACCTTGACAGACGACAGGGTGATGCCGGCGGCGAAGCATGCGAGCGACGCGTTGGCTCCCGACATGAGGGTGAACGACGGGTCGAGGCTTGCAGGCCATTTAACGCCGCACAGTACGAGGATGACGGCAAGGATAGGAGCCCATGCCACTGGCTGTTTGAGAGCGTTGATGACAGGTTTCCAGGGATTTGGCTTTTTGCCGCCATTCTGTGCGGCGGCAGCGGCGGCATCGGCGCGGTTGAGAAGACATAGTCCGATGGGTATGCCGATGGCGTTGACCTCAATAGCGACAATGGCGATTACCAGACCGACAGAAGCCGATGTTCCGAAGATAGGTTCAAGAACGGCGAAGCCGAGGAAGCCGATTGTAGGGGAGCCGCTCACGAGGGCTGCGATGGCTGCATCGCCGGCGGTGTTGCCCTTGATTGCCTTGAAGATGTAATAGACCATGTAGAAGCACGCAATCAGCACGACGAAAGCAATGATTGTCAGTTTGCCGTCGACGGCGAGCATCGCGCGGTTCGCCTTGATGATGGAGACGAAGAGCGCGCAAGGGAGGGCGTAGTTGAGCACGACCTTGTTGAGGATGCGCGCGTCCTGTCCGGAGAATGCTCCGGCTTTGCCCGAGAAAAATCCGAGTGCCATGACGACGAAAATCGGGACTATGGCATAAAGAATGATGTGGAGCATAAATAGTCGAATTGTAGGTTAAATAAAAAAACAGGCGGCGTCCGGAGGGTAGCACCGGAGCGCCGCCTGGATGATATTATACGGTAAAGTCTTCGAGCGGCGTCGGATTGAGGAATCCGATGTGTCCCGATTCCTTGCCAGAATCGGCGGCAAGCTGCACGTCGATAAGGCACGGACTCTTCGATGCTATTGCATCAGTGAGGGCCTTGGACAGCTCGGAGGGAGTTGTGACATAGTATGTCGTCGCGCCGAAAGCTTCGCCGAGCTTGTCGTAGCGTGCATTGACGTTTAGTGTAGTAGGAGCAGGATCGGAGCCGCCCGACGGGTTTACACCGATGCCGTTGTAGATGCCGCCGTTATTGAATATCACGACAGTCACCGGCAGTTTGAAGCGGCAGATGGTGCTGAAGTCCATGCCGGAGAAGCCGAAGGCACTGTCGCCTTCGATGGCGACAACCGACTTGCCGGTAGCCACGGCAGCACCTATGGCAGAGCCCATACCCATGCCCATGATTGCCCATGTGGCGCAGTCGATGCGGTGGCGCGGCAGTTCCATGTCGAGGCAGTCGCGTGTGTCGTCGAGGGTGTTGGCACCTTCGTTGACGAGTATTACGTCGGGGTTTGCTGCCATGACGGGCTTGATGGCGCCAAGCGCTGTCCAGTGGTTCATGGGCTGTGCTGTGGCATTTGCTGCCAAGCGTGCCTCGAACTTGCCGTCTTTCGTTTTTGTCTCTGCCTGAAGTGCCGGAATCCATGTCGGGTCGGTGCTCATGACGCGGCCTTGCATCTCTGCCAGGAAGGCGTCGAGGGAGCTTGCCAGATCGCCTATGACAGGTGCGGCGACAGGACGGTTGCAATCAATTTCCGTCGGCTCGATGTCGAATTGGATGAACTTGGTGTCGGGGCTCCATTTGCCGTGTCCGCGCGACAGCAGCCAGTTCAGGCGTGCCCCTGCGAGGATGACGACATCGGCTTCCTTCATAATTGTCGAACGGCACGAGAGTGCGCTCAGTTCGCCGCTGTCCGAAAGGGTTCCCTTGCCCATCGACATTGGGAAATATGGTATTTTATATTTCTCGACAAGTTCTTTGAGCTGATTTTCTACACGGGCATAAGCGGCTCCCTTGCCTATGATTATAGCCGGTTTCTTAGCAGCGGCGAGGAGTTCTGCCGCGCGTTTGACGGCTTCCGGTGCCGGAGGCATGGCGGGACATGTGTCCACAGGAGTGTAGATGAGCCGTTCGACGTCGGAGGCGTTCATTATTGAAGCCAGGCAAGTTTCGGTGACGTCAAGGTAGACGCCGCCGGGACGTCCGGAGATGGCGGCGCGGTAGGCGCGTACTACAGCCGTGGGGATGTCTTCCGGTTTGTTGACACGGTATGCTGCCTTGACGAGCGGCTTGGCGACATTGAACTGGTCGAGACCTTCATAAGTACCCTGGTCGAGGTCGATAGGCTCGCGTGTGCTCGAGCCGCTGATCTGAATCATAGGGTAGCAGTTGACGGTAGCGTTGACCGTCGCTGTCAGACCGTTCATAAAACCGAGCGACGATACTGTCAGAAGCACACCCGGTGTATGTGTGAGATAGCCGTGGGTGGCGGCTGCCATGCCTGCCTGCTGTTCGTGGCGGAAGCCGACAAAGCGTATTCCCTGCATCTGGGCAATGTATGCAAGCTCGGTGACGGGAATGCCGACGAGACCGTACATCGTGTCTATGCCGACCATTTTCAGGGAACGGACGAGAATGTCCATGCCCGTGAGCTGATCGGGATAGTGCGGAGCAGGAGCTGCTGCCGGCGAGGTGTTAGTGGTTGTTGACATATTGATGCTTTGTTACAGGGTTTTATTTGGACGCTGTCTTGGGCATGGGCGCTGTTGTGCCGTTAGCTGCGAACGATGCGATCTGTTCGTCGGTGTAGCCTATGCTCTTGAGGATTTCGGTAGTGTTTCCGCCGAGCGTCGGGCAGGGACCGTATGTCGGCTGATAGTTGGACAGGGTGAAAGGAACGCCGACCGTGACAAATTCGCCGACACCGCCGCCCTGGTTGATTTTTACGAGGGTATTGCCGTCGTAGAGTGTCTCGTCGTCCATGATTTCCTTTGTCGAGAGCACGGGAGCTACAGGAACTCCGCCCTTCGAAAGCAGTTCTGTGACTTCATATTTGGTCTTGTCGATGCAGAACTGCTGTATGCGCGCCCATATTTCCTGTTTGTGGCGGTCGCGTGCGTCGGCGGTGTTGAAGTCGGGATTTGTGAGCCAGTCTTCGAATCCGAGCACGGCACATGCCTTTTCGAAATCTTTGGCACCGCGCTGTAGAATGACGTATACATACGCGTTGGGGTCAGTCTCCCAGCCTTTGCATTTGTATGTCCATCCGAGGACGCCTGAGCCTTCCTGATTGCCCGAACGAGGAACGAAGTCGCCGAACTTTCCGTTGGGATACTGCGGGAACTGAGTGAGATACCCGAGTTTTTCGAGTGTGAGCTGGTCGCGGGTCTTGATGCGGCAGAGGTTCAGACAGGCGTTGTGCATCGACTGATATACGAACGAGCCTTCACCGGTGTGCTGGCGCTGGAGCAGGGCGGCAAGAATGCCGATTGTGCAGTGCATGCCTGTGTTGGAGTCGCCGAGTGCGGCGCCGCTCTGGGTGGGGATGTTGTATTCTCCTTCATACCAACCTGTTGTCGATGCAGCGCCGGCGGTAACCTGTGCGACGGGTTCGTATGCTTTGAGGTTTGCATATTTCGAACTCAGCGGGAAGCCTTTGATGGTTGCATAGACGCAGCGCGGGTTGATTTTATGAACTTCTTCCCAGCTGAAGCCGAGTTTGTCCATAGCTCCGGGGTGGAGGTTCTCGATGAAAACGTCGGCGCCTTCGATGAGCTTTGTCAGGATTGCCTTGCCGTCGGGAGTGGCGGCGTCGAGGGCTATTGATTTTTTGTCGGAGTTGAGCTGAAGGAAGTAGTAGCTCGGCTCTTTGGGATCGAACTGAATTTCATTACGGGTCGCGTCGCCTGTTCCGGGACGTTCAATTTTGATGACTTCTGCGCCGAGCCATGCAAGAAGCTGTGTGCACGAAGGACCGGACTGCACATTGGTGAAGTCTACTACTTTGATACCTTGAAGAGGAGCGGTGTTCATTTTGAATTCTGTTTTTAGTTTATGGTAATGTATATTCTTGAAACATCTGAAATCACGAGTTGTTTAGCCGCGGGCAAAGAAAAAGCAGCCATGCCGTCGCTTTTGCGAGCGTGCGGCATGGCTGTCGTGTGTCTGTCAGGCTGATTTCTCAGCCATGTTTTCTGTTATTCACCGACAGGATAAGCCATGGCGATGCGTGTGCCGGAGTTGTAGTGCACGCCGGGCTGAGCGGTTATGCTGACATTCGAAGCGCGTTCGAAGACAAGGACAATATCGGAGCCGCCGAACTGGAAGTAGGAAATTTCGTCGCCCTTGGCAAGTGTGGTGCCTTTTTCGGCGGTGACAACGATAGACGATACCTGTGCCATGCCCATAGGAAGAATGGCGACTTTGCCGATCTTCGACTGAATGACAACGAGACCACGCATCTGCATGAATTCGTAGCCCGGTTCGTCGAGAGCGTTCAGCTTGCGGCGTACGATGTGCGTACGTCCTTTTGCATCGCCTTCGATAGGAACTGCCTGAACGCCGAGATAGGTCACACCCTGAATCTCACGCGATTCAATCACTTTGCCGCCTACAGGCGCGTGCTGACGGTGGTAGTCGGTGGTGTTGAGGAACTGGTGGATCCAGATGCCGCCTGCGAAGTCGTCCTTGTAGTCGGAACCCTGAAGAAGCTCTTCGATGCTCCATTCGAGACCCTTGATGTTGACTCTCGAATCGGAATCGACTTCCCACTGTCCGTCGTTGGTAGAGTCGGCAGGTGATACGATCACATGGTCGTCTGTGATTGCAGCGATGGGCAGATGTCCCGGTTTCTTGCGGCGTGCGAAGAACTGGTTGAAAGTCTTCCAGCCGCCTTCGGGCATCTCATAGTCGTCCATTTTGTAACGTGGTGCTGCATAGTAGCTCTTGACAGCTTCTTCTGTGAGCGATTCGGGCGTGTCCATCCATGCTCCGAAGGAGATGATGAACTTACGCATCCATGCCGACAGAGGAGTGAGCTCGGGCATTACGTTGTCCTTGAGCTTCGACGGGATGATAGGTGTCTGCAACTCCTTGACAGGACTCTGGTCGAGAAGGAAGTAGAACATTGTCACGTGTTCATAGACAACTGTGCCCTTTGTGTTTTCAACAGGAACCCAGTGCAGTTCGCCTTCCAGCCAGTCATAGTAGTCGTCGAGGGTCTTGATGTTCTCGTACTCGATTGTGTTCAGCGCGTGGCATGCGTCGAGTGCTTTCTGAAATTTATCCTGCCAACCGTTTTTCTGGATGAGGTCGAGGAGCTCCTGGACAATAGGAGAATAAGTTTTGTTAGCCATGATGTTTTAGGCATTAAATTAATAAATGGTCCGAGCAGTATCTTTTTGCGGCTACCACAGACGACCGTGTTGTGTAAAATATGTGCTGTTTCTGATCCGGCGTTGCCGCCGTGCGACGCAGTCTTTTTTCGCGTTGCCTAAGTAAAACACTACCCGGGGGATTCTTGTTCTGTTTTTGCGGTATTTAACATGTATTGGCTTATATTCAGCTCTTTAAATTTAATCTTATGCAACTTTGTTTCTTCAAAGTGTGTTTTATCACAAGCCGAAGACCATGCGGGGTGTCCGGCGTTGGACTTTTCCGCACAAAACACGTTTAATTATATTGTTAAAAATGGCACAGACATCGACATCAGGCACCGCCGCATCCTCAGGTGCGGCAAAAGGCGCAGTCAGACCGGCAAAAAAGACCGTTCTGACAATGTGGGCTATGACTATCCTCATAGTCACAAATATTGTGAGTATGCGAGGGCTCGCCTCGCAGGCGGAGTATGGATATACTTCTATTTTCTATTATGTTTTTGCCGCCCTTGTTTTTCTTGTTCCATATTCTTTAGTATGCGCAGAGCTGGCTTCGACATGGACCAAGAGCGGCGGACTGTTCCGGTGGTGCTCTGAGGCATTCGGTCCCAAATGGGGCTGGGCGGCGATGTACTACGACTGGCAGATGGTCGTGATATGGTTTCCGGCGGTGCTGATGTTCGGCGCTGTCACGCTTGCATATATCTTCTGGCCTGATACTTTCGACGCCACGCTGTCGAAAAACGTCATATACACTCTGGCGGTGGTTCTCGGAATATACTGGATAGCGACATTCAACACCTTCCGCGGCACAGCGTATGCCAATAAGCTTTCTACTTACGGAGGTCTGTTCGGTACCATCATCCCCGCCGCAATCCTCATTATTCTCGGCGTGATATACGCCTGCATGGGAAACCACATCTTTATTGACGCCAACCAGCCGTTCTGGCCCGACTTCACAAAGTTCGGCACCATAGTTCTCGCGGCTTCCATCTTCCTTTTCTTCGCCGGAATGGAGATGCAGGCTGTCCATGTCCCTAACATGGCTAACCCTGCCAAATCGTTCCCTAAGGCTGTCCTTTTTGCCGTGCTGATTATCCTGGTGGTGTTCGTTGCCGGAACTCTCGCTATCGGCTTCGTCATTCCGCAGAAAGACATCAACCTTCTGGCATCGCTCCTTGTGGCATATAACAACCTGTTCGCCTCGATACATTGCGAATGGCTCGGACACGTAATAGCCCTTTTCCTCACCTTCGGTGTCATCGGTCAGGTGAGCTGCGTAATAGCCGCTCCATCCTCGGGTATGCTTTCGGTAGGCAAGGCAGGCTATCTGCCTCGCAGCCTGCAGAAGACTAACAAGAACGGCATACAGACTCACATTCTCTGGATACAGGGAATTATGGTCTCTGTCCTCGCTCTCGTTCTTGTTGTTCTGCCGAGTGTGCAGTCCGCATATCAGATTCTGAGCCAGATGTCGACAATCATCTATCTGACAATGGTGTTCATCATCTATTTCGCATTCATCCGTCTGCGCCGTACCGAACCGAACGTCAAGCGCGGTTTCCGTGTCCCGGGCGGTGAGTTCGGCAAGTGGCTTGTAACAATAGTCGGTTGTCTCGGCGCACTCGTGGCTATGGTGCTGAGCTTTGTTCCTCCGACACAGATAAGCACCGGCAGCCCTGTGGTCTATGTCCTTATTCTCGTTGTCGGCTCGGCAATTTTCCTTGCAGTACCTTTTATCGTCTATGCAAAGCGCAAATCGTCATGGCGTGACCCGCAGACAACTTTCGAACCTTTCGACTGGGAAATCGAGGGACGCCGCCCGTCGGACGTGTCGAAATGGGCAGAAGGTTATGTGCCGACCGAGGAAATGGTTAACCGCGCTAAGGAATGGGAAGACGGCGACTTCGGTCCTGTCAGCATGAAGACTGTAGGCGAGGTGGCAGACATGTCTGTTCAGCCGAAAGCACAGACAACTGCGCCGCAGGACACAACTGAAAACACGAAGAAATAATGAAGACAGGAAAAACACCGATCACGTTGACAACCTACCTGGCGATAATGTCGATCTCGTTGGTTGTCAACTTACCGGGGCTCGCCGTGACGCCGATGCTCGGGACACTGTCGACGGTGTTTCCACACACGACGCAGCTTGAGAAGCAACTGCTCACGGTTCTTCCCAATCTGCTCATCATCCCCTTCGTGCTCCTGTCCGGCAAGCTTTCGCTGACGCGCCACAAAATTGCGGTTGTCTTCACCGGTCTGATTGTCTTCGCAGGGTGTGCCATAGGCTATCTTTTCGCACACAGCATGACCGAGCTAATCATCTACAGCTGCTTACTCGGATGCGGCGCCGGGCTTCTCATTCCGTTAGCCACAGGTCTCATCGCCGATACTTTCAGCGGAAAATACCGCATGACGCAGATGGGCATCAAGTCGGGTATCTCGAACAGCTCTCTCGTTGTGGCTACACTCGCTGTAGGATGGCTCAGCCACGGTGGATGGCATCTGCCCTTCGTTGTATACCTGATCGCACTTGTGCCGCTCGTTCTGGCAGTCGGGCTCAGAGGCATCCCTTCAGCAGAGCTCAATCCAGCCCCGCAGACCGGCGACCCGAACACGATGACCGACCCCGTCACGCAGAAGCCGAAGAACGAAAAGATTGTGAAAGGATTCTACATCAACCGTGTATGGTCGCTCATCGCCGTCTATGCTTTCATTACGTTCGCGACAATAGCCATAACCTACTATGGACCGTTCTTCATCGAGAAACACAACTGGAGCGTCGACCTCACAGGAACGATAACGTCGGTATTCTTCCTTTTCATTCTCATTCCCGGCTTTACAATCTCATGGATTGTGAAGGTGCTCAAGGGCTTGACGTTCTTTGTCTGCGCACTGTCTATGACCGCCGGGCTGGCTCTGTTCGCCTTCATTCCTGAACCCTGGGCAATATGCGTCGGCTCGGCGCTCGCCGGTTTTGGCTACGGTACATGTCAGCCGCTGATCTACGACAAGGCGAGCCGCGCGGTCACATCCGACAACAAGTCGACTCTCGCGTTGTCGTTCGTTCTGACAGCCAATTACCTGGCGGTTGTGCTCACGCCTTTCATACTCGACGGAATACGCGACATATTCCACGCCGGAAACTCCACCATCTTCGTATTTATGGTATGCTTCATCCTTCTGACGGTATTCTCCGTAATGACATTCGTCTTCCGTAACTCATTCGCCCTCGCTGTCAGAAAAGACTACTATTAAGTTTTCCTGTTTAATATACAGCAAAAAGCGTCCTCCCGATCGGAAGACGCTTTTTGCTGTATATTGTATAATGTTATTTAAAATCAGAGATCGCGTGGATCGGGAACGTCTGTTTCGTCGACGGGGATGTCTTTGTTGACGTTGCGGCAGCCGATGAGGGCGTAGAAGAGAAGATAGCCGAGCATTGCGACTACGAGCCAGTAGGATGTCATGTAGCCGGCGTTGTTTGCGATGGCGTTCTGGATCAGAGGCATGACACCGCCGCCGACCACCATTGTCATAAACAGACCCGAAGCCTGAGCGGTGTATTTGCCGAGACCTTCAACGGCAAGGTTGAAGATGCCGCCCCACATAGCGGAGGTGCACAGACCGCAGAGAACGAGGAAGAGTGCCTTGGCGGGTACCTGCGCCATTGTGAAGCCGTCGGCTGCGCTATATGCTGGCATGGAAACGCGGATGTCGGCGGGAATGAAGATAGCTATGCAGATGAGGAAGATGGCTGTTGTCGACACGACGATGAGCTGAACCTTGCTTGATACCTTGCCGGAGATAACAGCGGAGATGAGGCGGCCTACAAGCATGAGAAGCCAGTAGATTGCGCAGACGCCGCCGGCTACTGCCATGGCATTTTCCGTGATGCCGGAAGCGGCGGAGTCGCTGAGGTAGAACAGGAGCACGCCGGGAATGCCGACTTCGAGACCTACATAGAAGAAGATGGCGATTACACCGAGAACGGTGTGGCGGAAGCTGAGAGCGCTGTGCTCATATTTGACTTTTTTGCCTTTGGAAAGATTGGGCTCGGGAATCTTCACTGCGCTGATGACAAGGAATGCCACCACGAAGACACCCATGGCGATGAACAGCAGCGGAGCTACTGCGCCGATGGTAGTATCCTGAGTAACCTGACCGATAAGCATACCCACGAAGAGGGGAGTCATGGTGCCGGCGAGAGAGTTGAAGGTACCGCCGGTCTGAACGAGCTGATTGCCTACGTTGCCGCCGCCGCCGAGCATGTTGAGCATCGGGTTGACAACGGTGTTGAGCATACATACGCAGAAGCCGCAGATGAATGCGCCGAGGAGATAGATGATGAAGTTGAGGGTCACTGCCTGACCGCTGACGGTGAATACTTCTGTCGTTGCGCCTACCATGCCGGAAAGCCACTGGAATACAAGACCGACAAGTCCGACAACCATTGCCAGAAGTGCGGTTTTCTTGTAGCCTATGCGCATGAGCATATTGCCTGCTGGAATGCCCATGAAGAGGTAGGCGAGGAAGTTCATCATATTGCCGAGCATGCCCGACCATTCATAGTTGTTTTTCCAAATAGTGCCCAGAGGCGCTGCGAGGTTCGTTACGAACGAAATCATCGCGAAGAGGAAGAACATTGCCACGATAGCCACTACGTTGCCTTTCTGGGCAGGTGCGGCTGCTGTCTGTGTTTTTGCCATTTCGTATTAGACGGTTTAGTTGTTGATATTGATTGATTAAAATTATTTTTTTAAGGTGCAGACGCCTTCCGGCGCAAAGTCATGCAAAGTTATATATTATTCCGCTAACATCAAAATAAAAATCGGCGGTCCGGTAAGGACCGCCGTGCTTGAATCTGGCTTAGGGAGTGTTCTATGTGGTTGTGTGATATAATCTTTTATGGCATCCGGGTTTACGGAGAGATGTCGGTTTTTGAGAATTCAGATTGAGGCGCAGCCGATCAGCGGTAGTCGGCGAAACGCTCCTGAAGTTTCTTGCGGGCGAAGAAGATGCGGCTTTTTACCGTTCCGAGGGGAAGCGACATTTTTTCGGCAATTTCGTTGTACTTGTATCCTGCGACATGCATGCTGAAGGGAATGCGGTACTCGTCGGAGAATTCCTCGATAGCTTTGCTGATTTCGCTTGCTCCATAAGATTCTTCGGGAGATTCAGCGCAGTTTTCGCCGAGGTTGAGGAGATAGAGGTTGTCGGTGGTGTCGATGATGGTGGCACTGCGGACTCCGCGGCGGTAGTTGTTGATGAAGTTGTTGCGCATGATGGTGAAGACCCAGCCTTTGAAGTTGGTGCCTTCTGCGTATTTCTCTTCATTGTCGAGAGCCTTTACCATAGTGTCCTGCAGAAGGTCGTAAGCGTCGTCGCGGTTGTTTGTGAGCATGTAGGCAAAGTTCAGTAGGTTTGCCTGAAGAGCTGTCAGATTGCGGGTGAAAGTTTGAGATGCCATGATGAATATTTTTTAGAGTTTTAGATTTTTCTTTTGTTTGACGTCTCAAAATTACGTCAAATTCAGGCAATGCAAGAATTTTAATGTAAATAAATGTTAAATCAATGAATTTTCTTTTTGATAATACATAAAACATTGGGAACCAGTAAAATAAAATTCAAGAATATTGTTACATGATTGTTACAATGCTGTGCGGAATGTGTAAATGTGCTCGAATTGTAACAAATTTAACGCAGCGCCGCCGCAGAGTGCTGTGTTGCCCTTCGGTCTTTCCTTGCTGTATTTTTTTATATCCTGAACCGTTATTCGGGATTTTCTGCGTAAATTTGCATATTAAATAACAAACTTGACATGACTGATAAAACTACAACAGCAAACGACAAGCCCGAAATCATCCTCAGCGGCATACGTGCCACGGGAAATCTGCATATAGGCAACTATTTCGGAGCCTTGAAGAAATTTATAGAGATACAGGATAAGTACGACTGCAATTTCTTCATCGCCGATCTCCATGCCCTCACCACCAACCCGGACCCAGAGCAGCTTCACGCCAATGTGAAAAGCGTGCTGGCTGAATATCTCGCTGCCGGTCTGGACCCAGAAAAAAGCACGATTTTCGTGCAGAGCGATGTTCCCGAAATTTCTGAAATGTATCTTCTGCTCAACATGCACGTCGGCATCGGCGAACTCATGCGCACAGTCTCCTTCAAGGACAAAGCACGCAAGGCTCTCGGACTGAGTCCCGACAACGACGACGAAGACATTGAAAAGCAGATATGCGGTACCGACACGGGTCGCCGCGTCAACGCCGGTCTGCTCACCTATCCTACTCTGATGGCGGTCGATATTCTCATCCAGAAAGCCACCAAAGTGCCCGTAGGAAAAGACCAGCTCCAGCACCTTGAGCTCACGCGCCGTTTCGCACGCCGCTTCAACTCTTTCTATGGTGTCGATTTCTTCCCCGAGCCTACCGATTTCGACCTCACGGGCGGAAAACCTGTCAAGGTGCCCGGTCTTGACGGCTCCGGCAAGATGGGCAAGAGCGAGGGCAACTGCATCTACCTTATCGACGACCCCAAGGTGCTTCGCAAGAAAGTGATGCGCGCCGTCACCGACGAAGGTCCTCAAGCGCCGAACAGCCCCATGAGCGAGCCCATCGCCAACCTCTTTACCCTTCTTGAGCTTACCTCGACTCCCGAAGTCGTAGAGAGCTACCGCAAGGCATACGCCGACTGCTCCATCCGCTACGGCGACCTTAAGAAACAGCTTGCCGAGGATATTCTCGCCGTCACCAACCCTATCCGCGAGCGCGTCAACGACATTCTCGCCGACGAGACATATCTTGCCCGCGTGGTGCGTCAGGGTGCCGAGAAAGCCCGCGAGCGTGCCGCCGCCACTCTTGCCGAGGTACGTCACATCATGGGTATCAGAAGATTCTAATGCAGAAATCATCCCTCACTCAGAATCAGCAGCAGCGTCTCCAGCAGCGCCTAAACCCTCAGAGCGTCGCTCTGGGGCGCGTGCTTGAGATGAGTGTGCCTGAGTTTGAGGATGAGATACGCCGCGAGCTCGACGAGAACCCGGCTCTCGAAGCCGTCGACCACGCTGCCGATGAAAGCGCCGACGACTTCCACGAGACGTCCGACCAGCTGCAGCTCGCCGACTATGCCGACAGCGACGATGCACCGGCATATCTGCACCATCTGTCGTCGCGCGACAGCAGTGAGCCTCATGTAGAGGCATCGAGTTTCGCCGCCGATGAAGGCGCCGGCATGGGCGAGCTGCTGATGCGCAGACTCGTAGATGAAAATGATCTCGATGAAAACGGTATGCGCATAGCCGCTCATATCATCGGTAATCTCGACGACAACGGCTATCTCCGTCGCCCCCTCGGCGCGATAGCCGACGATATCGAGATGATCGAGGGCTTCCGTTCCGACTCGCAGGATGTGCGGCGCGTTTTCGATATGGTCCGTTCACTCGACCCCGCCGGCATCTGCGCCGTCGATCTCCGCGACTGTCTGCTGCTGCAGCTTGAGCGCCGCCCGAACGGGCTGACAGTGAATATCGCCAGAGAGATAATCGGCAACTATTTCGATCTTTTCTCTAAAAAGCATTTCGACAGAATAGAAAGTTCTCTCGGCGTCAGCCGCGAGGAAATGGAAAAGGCTCTTGACCTTATCCGCAGTCTCAATCCCAAGCCAGCTTCGGCTCTTGAGACGGGCAGGACTGCAGGCACAGCCGCCGACATAATACCGGATTTCTATCTCGACTATGACGCCGGCAACGATGCCTTCACTCTCAGCCTGCCCGGTAATATTCCCGAACTCGCTGTGGAGTCGACTTTTTCTGCCGACAGCGAAAACAGCGGCGACCGCTCGGCAACGGCTTTCATCCGCCGCAAACGCAACGAGGCTATATCGTTCATCAATCTCGTGCGGCAACGCCAGGAAACGATGATGGCGATAGGCGAGGCAATTGTCAGGCTGCAGCGCGAGTTTATGCTCAGCGGCGACAAGGCAGACATCCGTCCTATGATACTCAAGGATGTGTCGGCGCTCACCGGTCTGGGGCTGTCTGTCATTTCCCGCGCCAGTTCAGGGAAATATATAGTGACACCGCATGGGCTCTATCCGCTGAAACTGTTCTTCAACGAGCGTCCCGACGCCGACACCGACGTATCGTCGCACGCCATTCTCGATGCTCTGTCGAAGCTCATTGAAAACGAGGACAAGCGTCATCCCTTATCCGACCAGGCACTGTGCGAGGCACTTGCCGCTAAGGGCTATGATATTGCCCGGCGCACCGTAGCCAAGTACCGTGAACGTCTCGGACAGCCTGTCGCACGCCTGAGAAGAAACTACTGAACCTATGAAATTCAGGAATTGTTCATATCGTATGACCGACATAAAATCTTCAGCAGACAAAGCCGCCACAAAAGCGGCGCATATCATCAGCGATGTCTTTTCGCCCATCCTCATGCCAACGTATGCCATGACGGCGGCGATGTGGCTCACCATAATGGCTGTGCTGCCTCTCGCAGCGAGAATCAAGGCTATTGTCGGAGTGTTCACCATAACGGCACTCGTCCCGTTTCTGTTCATAATGGTAATGATAAGGCTCGGGCGTATCTCCGACGCCAGCATATCGGAGCGGGCACAGCGTCCGGCGCCGTATTGTGTCAGTGTGGCATGCTATCTGTCCGCCGGGTTCTTCCTTATGTCGATGCGCGCGCCGATATGGCTCTCCGCTTTCTTCTTCGGTGCGGCTGTTGTTTCGCTTCTGTCGCTTCTGATAACGCACTGGTGGAAAATCAGCGCTCATGCCGGAGCGGCGGGCGGAGTCGTAGGAGCATTTTTCTGGCTTGCTTCGCACGGGCTGCTTTTTCATCCCGTGTTCTGGCTGAGCCTCTCGATAATTGTTACAGGGTTAGTGTGCTGGTCGCGGCTTTTTCTGCTCCGTCACACTGTTCTTCAGGTTTTTGCAGGCGCTGTTATGGCATTCGCCGTCGAATACGCCATGCTGAGCCTTCTTAGTATGTTCTAACTAATCTATCACATAATGACTTGTAAAGTAAGCATAATAATGGGCAGCACCTCCGACCTGCCCGTGATGCGCAAGGCTGCCGACTTCCTCGAACAGATGGAAGTGCCTTTCGAGCTGCATGCTCTCAGCGCCCACCGCACTCCCGCCGCTGTCGAGGCATTCGCCACCGGTGCCGCAGGTCGCGGCATCGAAGTGATAATCGCTGCCGCAGGTATGGCGGCAGCTCTTCCGGGTGTTATTGCCGCATCCACCACAATTCCAGTCATAGGCGTGCCCATAGCCTCGACTCTCGACGGTATCGACGCTATGTATTCCATCATCCAGATGCCGCCGGGCATCCCTGTGGCTACCGTAGGCATCAACGCCGCCCTCAACGCCGCCGTGCTTGCCGTGCGTATTCTCTCGCTGAGCGACACTGCTCTTGCCGGGCGTTATGCCGCATATTGCGCCTCTCTGTCGAAAAAAGTGGAGAAGGCAGACGCCGAGCTTGCTGCTATCAGCGACTATAAATTCAAAACAAATTAAGAACCAGCTCAAAACAGCTTATAATAAAGTGGAATCTCCGGCATATCGCCGCACTACCTGCCCTGTGCGCGTAGGCGGCATTTTCATCGGCTCGGACTATCCTGTCGTGCTCCAGTCCATGACAACGACGCCGACACTCGACACTGACGCGTCGGCGGCTCAGGTACTGTCTATCGCCGCCAGCGGCGCACAGATGGTGCGCCTCACTGCTCAGGGTGTGGCTCACGCTTCAAACCTGCGGAACATCCGGGAGAAAGTGCGTCAGGCAGGCTGTGATGTCCCTCTCGTGGCAGACATTCACTTTAATCCGGCAGCGGCTTTCGAGGCTGCTCTGCATGTCGAGAAAGTGCGCATCAACCCCGGCAATTTCTTCGATCCCGGGCGCAAATTCCTCAAAATGGAGTTTACCGACGAGGAATATGCCGCCGAACTCGCTTCGATACGCAGCAAGCTCATCCCATTCCTGAATCTGTGCCGCGAGCACGGTACCGCCATACGCATAGGCGTTAATCACGGCTCGCTGTCCGACCGCATAATGAGTCGTTACGGCGACGGTCCGGCAGGAATGGTTGAATCGGCTCTCGAATTCCTGCGCATCTGCCGCGACGAGAACTTCACCGACGCCGTTGTCTCCATAAAGGCGTCTGACGTTCCGGTGATGGTGGAGACGGTGCGTCTCCTTGCCGCGAGTCTCGACCGCGAAGGAATGCGCTTTCCTATTCATTTAGGAGTCACAGAGGCAGGCAATGCACTCGAAGGACGCATCAAATCCGCCGTCGGCATCGGCTCTCTGCTCGCCGATGGCATCGGCGATACAATCCGCGTGTCGCTCAGCGAGGACCCCGAGAATGAAATTCCCGTCGCACGCCTCGTCGCCGACTATGCCGGACTCAACGCTAAAATCAACGCAGCCGAAGGTGTGCTCGAACCGCAGGCGCCTGTCGTACGCCGTCACAGCAAAGTGGAGATAGCTCCCGAGAATGCCGATGCCTACAATACTTTCGTCTTCGACAAACCGGGACGTATTGCCGCAGCCCGCAAGGTGCTCCGCGGCTCCGACCGTCCGGCATTCGTGATAATGTCCTATCCCGAAATAAGCGATAAAGACGAGCTTGTCGTTGCTGCTTCCGTCGACTTGGGCTCGATTCTTCTCAGCGGTTATGCAGATGCTATCGCCATCGAATCGCCGGCTGTCAGCGCCGCTGAAGCCGCAGAGATATGCCGCGGCATCATCCAGGCAGCAGGGATAGAGCGCTTCAAGGCAGAGATTGTGGCTTGTCCGGGCTGCGGCAGGACGCTCTATGCGCTCCCGGCGGTTCTCGAGAAAATCAAAGCCGCTTTCGGGCATCTGAAACACCTCAAGATTGCCGTCATGGGATGCATCGTCAACGGTCCCGGTGAAATGGCGGGCGCCGACTACGGATATGTCGGCGGA
>USMC01000023.1 GCA_900555715.1 uncultured Porphyromonadaceae bacterium
TATCACATTTCTTGCAATGGAAAAAGTAATCTTGCTATGTACTATTGAAACAAGCACACTGTAAAGAAGTTCGGCTCACTGAAAAATTTCTTGAAATTTTTTTGACGTTTTTTATTTCTTATGTTCAGCGTTATGTCTGAATATTCGGGAAAATGTTTTAAATTTGCAGAATATTTCCAGTTTATGTAGCAAAAAGAACAATTAATATGAAAAAACATTTACTTCTTCTCT
The DNA here is from genome assembly GCA_900555715.1 of uncultured Porphyromonadaceae bacterium. Classification (GTDB taxonomy): domain Bacteria; phylum Bacteroidota; class Bacteroidia; order Bacteroidales; family Muribaculaceae; genus CAG-873. The sequence continues at coordinate 232 of USMC01000023.1, forward strand.
GTCTGTCGCTGCTTGGTCTCGGCATCGCGGCGCATGCCGCCGATGAGAAATCGGTGACTTTCAACTATGCCAGCGGCGCAAACCGCAATCTCACTCTTGGGGACGTTACGCCCGGATTGACCCGCATATATTTTGCTTTTGAGTTCCGCAAGGAAGATGCCGCTGTCTTCAAGGGCAACAGCATATCCTCTATCATTGTCCGCGGCGGCAACGGCAAGATAGCGAACAACATCAAGGACCCTGTGCTCTTCATCACAAAAGAACTTGGCGCGACTCCTTTGTTCATGCAGACCGCCACACTTGGCGCCCGTCCGGGAAAAGATAACGTAATTCAGCTCGATACCCCCTATCTTATAGAGGACGACACTCCTTTATATATCGGTTATTCCTTCCTCGCTCCTAAGGAAGGTACATATCTGACTCTCGACAATGTGCCGACTGTTCCCGGAGCGTTCTGCTATGCCGTTTCCGACGAAGAGGCCCTGCCGACCAAGTGGTTTGCTGTAGGCGACGAATATGGTGCTCTCTACAGCGGCATTGTAATCAGTGGCACATCCATGCCGGAGAATCTCGTATATCTCAGATCTGTAAGCAGTCCTGCTCTCGCTATTTCCGGCACGACAGGCGACTGCTCCTTCCGCATTGCTAATCTCGGCACCAAAACCATCACCTCGTTCGAGGCAGAAGTGGCTGTCGGAGATGCTGCACCGCAGAAGTACGTGTTCGACAAGAGCGTATATCTCCGTTCGGGCAGCGAACAATCCTACACTGCCAAAGAGGTGGCTTTCGTTGGTGAAGGTTCGCTGCCTGTGAGTGTTTCCGTCACCAAAATCAATGGCGCTGATCCCGCCGCTGTCAAATCGCTCGCCGGTTCGACAGTGACATATTCCAACGGCTACGACCGCAATCTCATCATAGAGGAAGCTACCGGTACATGGTGCGGATGGTGTCCTTCCGGTATCGTGATGCTCGACTATGCCAAGACGACTTATCCCGACCGCTTCTTCGCCGTCGCATATCATACCGGCGATGAGATGGAAAACACGGCTTCCGCTAGATTCGCCTCTCAGTATGCCAGCGGTTATCCGTACTCCATTACGAACCGCTCTGTCGTTCAGGCTCCGGGCATAGCGGTTTCGGCGCAGAGGACATTCATCGACGGAATATATGATGAGATGACTTCACTGCCTACCTACTGCCGTCTTGACATTGATGCCGAGGTTTCCGGCAACAATCTTGAGGTGACTGCATATACGCGTTTCTGCGTCGACATCAATTCGGAACACGGTCTGTCGTTCATCCTTGTTGAAGACAAGGTAGGTCCTTACACTCAGGCAAACAATTATGCCGGCGGTGCCCGCGGCGAAATGGGAGGCTGGGAGAAGAAGGCTTCGACAGTCAGCACAGTCTTCGACGACGTTGTCCGTCATGTCGAAGGTTTCCCCTATATTAAGAACAGTATCCCCGTCCAGGTTGAAAAAGGCTCTGTCAACGAATATAAATGCACTCTCCCGCTCAGCGGAGTGAAAGGCGCCAACTATCGCGTTATCGGACTGATTGTCAGTGGTTCCACCGGTCAGATTATCAATGTCGGCGAATGGCATCCCGGCAAGGCAGGTGTCGGCGACATTATCGCCGAAGATGCTGACGCCCCCGTCGAGTACTTCAACCTTCAGGGTGTCCGTGTGGCCGAACCGTCTGCCGGTGTCTATATCCGCCGCTGCGGCAGCAAGGTGTCGAAAGTGTACGTAAAATAAATTTGCACATTAGAAAAAACTTATCTAATTTTGCAGTGCCTTAGCTCTTTGAGGGTTGGGCACGAGGATAGCCTTATGGTGTAATGGTAGCACTACAGTTTTTGGTACTGTCTGTCTAGGTTCGAATCCTGGTAAGGCTACAGAGCGGAGTCGCGAGGCTCCGCTTTTCTATGCCGTTTCTTAAACAGCTCTTACGTATAGACACCACCGCAGCGGCGCTTCACAGAGCCGCTGCGGTGGTATAAACCAATCATTATCACATTTCTTGCAATGTACTTATCTAACAACCGATGCCGCGGAAAGGTTCACGGATGGTGGATTAAAAAAAATTCCTTATCTTTGCGGCATATAAGATATAAACCATGGATAAACGTATCATCGAATGTGTGCCCAACTTTAGCGAAGGGCGCAATCCTGAGATAATCAAAGAGATAACAGATGTCATAAAGAGCGTTGAAGGTGTCGCTCTCCTCGATGTCGACCCGGGCGCCGCCACCAACCGCACTGTCGTAACGTTTGTCGGCGAGCCCGAAGCTGTTGTCGAAGCCGCCTTCCTCGGAGTGAAAAAAGCTTCGGAAGTCATTGACATGCGCCAGCATCATGGTGCACATCCGCGTATGGGTGCCACTGATGTACTGCCTCTCGTTCCCGTGAGCGGCATAAGCCTTGAAGAATGCGCGGAACTTGCCCGGCAGCTCGGCAAGCGTATCGCCGATGAACTCGGAATCCCTGTCTATGCCTACGAATCGTCGGCTATCGTTCCAGAGCGCAAGAATCTTGCGGTGTGCCGCGCCGGCGAATACGAAGGTCTGCCCGAACGCCTCGGTACCCCCGGCAAAGGCGCAGACTACGGCGACCGTCCCTTCGACGATGCCATAGCACGCACTGGCGCCACAGCCGTCGGCGCGCGCGACTTCCTCATTGCTGTCAATTTCAACCTCAACACTACTTCCACCCGCCGCGCCAATGCCATCGCTTTCGACGTCCGCGAGAAAGGACGCCCTGTCCGCGAAGGAGGCAAGCTCACCGGCAAGCCGCTCAAAGATGAGAACGGCAAGCCGCTCATGCAGCCCGGCACACTCAAAGGCACAAAGGCGATTGGGTGGTACATTGATGAATATGGCATCGCACAGGTGTCGATGAATATCACCGACCGCAGTGTAACGCCTCTCCATCGTGCTTTCGACGAGGTGAGCCGCGCCGCTGCCGCACGCGGCATCCGCGTCACCGGTACGGAGATCGTCGGGCTTGTACCGAAATCGACCCTTCTTGATGCCGGTCGTCACTATCTGAGACTTCAGCAGCGCTCGCTCGGCATACCCGAGGAAGAAATAATCCGTATGGCGGTTGTCTCGATGGGTCTCGATCAGCTCAAGCCTTTCGTGCCGGAAGAAAAAGTGATAGAATATATGCTTGAAGCCTCTTCGGAGCCCCGCAAGCGTCTCATCGACCTCAGCTGCAAGCAATTCGCCGAAACAACCGCTTCCGAGTCGCCCGCTCCCGGCGGGGGCTCTGTGTCGGCATATATGGGCGCTCTTGCCGCCGCTTTAGGCACGATGGTAGCCAATCTGTCCGCTCATAAGGCGGGATGGGACGAGCGCTGGGAAGATTTCAGCAACATCGCCGAGCAAGGACAGAAAAGCCTCGCATCGCTGCTACATGCTGTCGACGAGGACACCGAAGCATTCAACCGCATAATGGAAGCTCTCGGAATGCCGAAAGGCTCCGATGAAGAGAAGGCAGCGCGTGCCGCCGCCATTGAGGCTGCTACGCTCCATGCCGCGCAGGTGCCTTTGAAGACAGCACATGCCGCATTCGACGTCTTCCCCGTACTTCTGCAGGTGGCGGAAAAAGGAAATCCAGCTTCGGCGAGCGACGCCGGCGTGGGCGCGCTTGCCGCATGTGCGGCTGTCCGCGGAGCCGCTCTCAATGTGCGCATCAATGCCGCCGGTCTTGCCGACCGCAAAATAGCTGAAGAGCTCATCGGAGAGGCGGAACTACTCGCGGCACACGCTCAGGAAGAAGAGCGCAGGATTCTCGACATTGTCAATAAAAACATCTAAATCATCGAAATGAATAATATAGATTTCAAGAAGGCTGTCGCCGAGGGAATTCCGGCAGAAATTCCTGCTGCGAAACCCTACGACCCCGAGGTGAACCACGCACCGCGCCGTAAAAAGATACTCACTCCCGAGCAGGAACGTCTTGCGCTTAAAAACGCACTCCGCTATTTCCCGTCTGAGCAGCATGCCGCCCTCGCGCCTGAGTTTGCCGACGAACTGCACCGCTACGGTCGTATCTATATGTACCGTTACCGTCCCGATTACGACATGTATGCCCGTCCTATCGGCGACTATCCGGCACGGTGCCGTCAGGCTGCCGCTATCATGATGATGATTCAGAACAATCTCGACCCCGCCGTGGCGCAGCATCCACACGAACTCATTACTTACGGAGGCAACGGCGCCGTGTTCCAGAACTGGGCACAGTATCGTCTGACAATGCGCTATCTCAGTGAGATGACCGACGAGCAGACACTTGTGATGTACTCCGGACATCCCTTAGGGCTTTTCCCGTCGCATAAAAACGCACCGCGCGTAGTGGTTACCAACGGAATGGTAATTCCCAACTACTCCAAGCCTGACGACTGGGAGCGCTACAACGCCATGGGCGTGAGCCAGTACGGTCAGATGACCGCCGGTTCATATATGTATATCGGTCCGCAGGGCATAGTCCACGGCACCACCATCACTGTCCTCAACGCCGGACGCCGACACAGCAAGGACGGCAATCTTGCCGGTATGCTCTTCGTCACCGCCGGTCTCGGCGGCATGAGCGGCGCACAGCCCAAGGCGGGCAACATTGCAGGTGTGGTGTCGGTGACTGCAGAAATAAACCCGAAGGCGGTAGAAAAACGCAAGGCACAGGGATGGGTCGACGAAGTATATACATCTCTCGACGACCTTATTGCCCGTATACGGCGCGGTCGCGAGGAAGCGAAGCCCGTTTCGCTGGCATATCAGGGCAATGTGGTCGATCTGTGGGAACGTCTGGCAGAAGAAGATATTCCGGTAGAGCTGGGTTCCGATCAGACATCTCTCCATAATCCCTGGGCGGGCGGATATTATCCCGTCGGACTGTCGTTCGAGGAGTCCAAAGCGATGATGGCGGACAATCCTGATGAATTCCGCCGTCGCGTGCAGGAGTCGCTGCGCCGTCAGGTCGCCGCTATCAATAAGCTCGCCGACCGCGGCATGTATTTCTTCGACTACGGCAACGCTTTCCTCCTCGAATCGTCGCGCGCAGGTGCCGACGTGCTCCGCGCCGACGGCACATTCCGCTATCCGTCGTATGTGCAGGACATCATGGGACCGCTGTTCTTCGACTATGGCTTCGGTCCGTTCCGATGGGTGTGCACCTCGTGCGACCCCGCTGACCTCGCCAAAACCGACGAAATCGCCGTGCGTGTCCTTGAAGAGATACGCAAGGATGCTCCCGACGACATAAGAGGTCAGCTCGACGACAATATACACTGGATCAAGGAAGCCGGACGCAACCACCTTGTTGTTGGCTCACAGGCGCGCATACTCTATGCCGACGCCGAGGGACGCGCTAAGATAGCGCTTGCCTTCAACGATGCCGTCGCCAGCGGCGGACTGTCGGCTCCCGTCGTTCTCGGACGCGACCATCACGACGTCAGCGGCACCGACTCTCCCTTCCGCGAGACATCAAACATCTACGACGGCTCGCAGTTTACCGCCGATATGGCTGTACAGAACGTCATAGGCGATGCCTTCCGCGGCGCAACATGGGTGTCTATCCACAACGGCGGCGGCGTAGGCTGGGGCGAGGTCATCAACGGCGGCTTCGGCATGGTTGCCGACGGCACTCCCGAGGCGGCGCGGCGCATCAGCTCTATGCTCCTGTGGGATGTCAACAACGGCATCGCCCGCCGCAGCTGGGCACGCAACAAAGGCGCCTACGACGCTATCCGCCGCGAAATGGCACGCACGCCGGGTCTTACTGTCACCCTGCCGAATATCGCCGACGACTCTATTGTAGAAAAAGCTCTTGAAAAACATTGATATGACACATACCATCAGCTCCGAAACAATCACTCCCGCTCTCGTATGCCGACTTGTCGAGGAGGGCGCAAAAATAGCAATAGGACCGGAAGCCGCAGAGCGTATCAACCGCTGCCGCAGCTATCTCGACCATAAAATCAGCGAATGCAGAGAGCCTGTCTACGGCATTACTACCGGCTTCGGCTCGCTGTGCAACATCTCCATCAGCGCCGACGACCTATCGCAGCTCCAGAAAAACCTTGTGATGTCGCATGCCTGCGGCGTCGGCGACCGCGTCGATTCACGCATCGTCAAGACAATGCTGCTGCTTAAGATTCAGAGTCTCAGCTACGGCAATTCCGGTGTACAGCTGTCGACAGTGGAACGCCTCGCCTATTTTTTCAACGAAGACATCATCCCCGTTGTCTATCAGCAGGGTTCGCTCGGCGCTTCAGGCGATCTGGCGCCGCTTGCAAACATGTGTCTGCCGCTCCTCGGACTCGGGGAAGTAGAATATAAAGGCAAGGTGCGCCCATCTTCCGAGGTGCTTGCCGAGAAAGGCATCGAGCCTGTGAAACTAATGTCGAAAGAGGGTCTTGCGCTGCTCAACGGCACGCAGTTTATGTCGGCTCATGCAGTCTGGGGCGTGTGGCGCGCCCGAAAACTCGCTGATGCCGCCGACCGCATAGCGGCAATGTCGCTCGACGCCTTCGACGGGCGTATCGAACCATTCGGAGCGCAGGTCAACGAAGTGCGCCATCATCCCGGACAGATTGCCGTGGCAGAGCATTTCCGCGAGCTTCTCAAGGGCAGCGAGCTCATAGCACGTCACAAGGAGCACGTGCAGGATCCGTATTCCTTCCGTTGCATCCCGCAGGTTCACGGCGCCGTGCGCGATGCCGTCGCCTTCGTCGAAGATGTCATTACGCGCGAAATCAACAGTCCTACCGACAACCCCACGATATTCCCCGACGACGACATCATCGTATCGGCAGGAAACTTCCATGGCGAGCCCATCGCCATGCCGATGGACTATCTCGCCCTTGCCATGACCGAACTCTCCAACATCAGCGAGCGACGCATCTACAAGCTCATCGGCGGCACGCGCGGACTGCCTTCCTTCCTTGTCGCCAAGCCCGGTCTTAACAGCGGATTCATGATTACGCAGTATGCCGCCGCTTCTATTCTCAACCAGAGCAAGGGGCTCTGCTGGCCCACGAGCTGCGACAGCGTTCCTTCGTCGCAGGGGCAGGAAGACCATGTGTCGATGGGTTCCAACTCCGCCACCAAGCTCATACGCGTTGTCGACAACACTACCCGTATACTCGGCATAGAACTCATGGCAGCGGCTCAGGCTCTGCAGTTCCGCCGCCCTCTGAAATCTTCGCAGCCGGTGGAGACACTTTTCGCTACTTTCAGAGAAGAAGTCCCCTTTGTCGACGTCGACACTGTGATGTCGCCGCTGCTTGACAAGTCTATAAAATTTGTCCGCGAATGTATGTAATCAATATCGGCAGAATCCATGGCATAGTGGATTCTGCCGTTCCATATCTGCGCGGAGCCGATATGCTCGGCGTTCCCGCAACAGCCGATAACGCATATATACGTATCATCGACGGTGTTATCGACGAGATCGGAACTATGGATTCCTGTCCCGCTCCGCTCGCCGGCGAAGACCTGACTGACGCCGGCGGAGGAATCGTCATTCCCGCTTTCTGCGACTCACACACGCATATCATCTATGCCGGAAGCCGCGAGGGGGAATTTGTCGATAAAATCAAAGGACTGAGCTATGAGGAGATTGCCCGCCGCGGAGGAGGCATCCTCAATTCCGCCGACCGTCTGCACGATACACCCGAAGACGAACTTTTCGAGTCGGCGCTCTGCCGTGCCAGGCTGATGATGGAGCGCGGCACGTGTGCTTTCGAAGTGAAGACCGGCTACGGACTCAACACAGCCGACGAACTCAAGATGCTGCGTGTTGCTGCACGGCTGCGTGATGCTGTCGAAGCCCGTGTGAAAATCACCTTCCTCGGCGCACATGCAGTAGCTCGGGCTTACAAGGGACGTCAGAGCGAATATGTCGACATGCTCATTTCAGAAATGCTGCCGGCTATAGCAGCGGAAGGTATAGCCGACTATGTCGACGTGTTCTGCGACACGGGTTTCTTTACTCCGGAGGAGACTACGCGAATCATCGAAGCGGCGGCGCCGCTGGGCATGCTTCCCAAGATCCATGCCAACGAACTTGGCGTTTCCGGCGGCGTTCAGGCGGGCGTCCGTGGCGGAGCTGTGTCGGTCGACCATCTTGAGCAGATAGGCGACGAGGAGATTGCTATGCTTGCGTCGTCGTCCACAGTCGCAACAATGCTCCCCGGCGCTTCATTCTTCTCGCGTCTTCCTTTCGGCAAGGCCCGTCAGGCTGTCGACAGCGGCGCAATACTTGCCTTGGCGAGTGATTATAATCCCGGTTCGTCGCCGTCGGGCGACATGCGCTTTGTAATGGCTTTAGGATGTATACGGATGGGTCTGCTGCCTGCCGAAGCTCTCACAGCGTGCACTCTCAACGGTGCTGCCGCCATGCAGCTCGGAAACCGCTGCGGCGCCATAGCTCCCGGACGCGACGCGTCGCTGATAGTGGTGCGCCCCGGTGTATCGCTTGACTATATCCCGTATGCATATACCGAACCTTTCATCAGTCATGTGTTTGCCTGCGGAAAGCAGATAGTATGACAGGATTGTGGTTTGCGAAGATTCTAAAAAATCTAAAAATATAATTATCCGTATGTGTTTGTGTGTGAAAAATTGAAAAAAATAATGTACTTTTGTGGCAACGTTCGCTGTGCGGGCTTCTTGTGGCTATGTAAAGACTAAAACAAAGTATATATACCAATTACTCACCAACTCAACACATCAAATGAGACGACTCTTAACGGTTATGACAATGCTGTGGCTCGTGGGAGCATACGCTTTTGCAGCTGGCGGCATTATGACATGCAATGGAACGGTAGTCGACGAGAACGGAGAGCCCATCGTGGGCGCCAGCATCGTCATTACCGACGGTAAAGCTCTCGGCACGTCAGATGTCAACGGACATTTCACTGTCAAAGCTCCCGACAACACCAAATCGCTGACCTTCAGCTATGTCGGCTATGAAAAGCGCACTGAAAAAGCTCAGCCGCGCATGGGAACCATCCGTCTGGAACCCTCTTCCGAAATCCTCAACGACGTTGTCGTCACTCAGTCGCTGGCACGCACACGCCAGACACCTGTGGCTGTGTCGCAGGTCAACAAGGCTGAAATCGACATCAAGCTCGGTACACAGGAACTTCCCGAAATTCTCAATACAACCCCCGGCGTCTGGGCTACGAAAGACGGCGGCGGTTTCGGCGATGCCAAAATCAACATGCGCGGCTTCAAGAGCGCGAATGTGGCTGTCCTCGTAAATGGTATTCCTGTCAACGACATGGAGTGGGGCGGTGTATACTGGAGCAACTGGGCAGGTCTGTCCGACGTCGCTTCCAACATCCAGACCCAGCGCGGTCTTGGCGCTGCCATCCTCTCGGCGCCCTCGATCGGCGGTACCATCAACATCACAACCCAGAGCCTCGACGCTGAGAAAGGCGGACGTGTATGGTACGGCATGGGCAATGACGGTATGAACGAATACGGCATGAAGGTCAGCACCGGTCTGATGAAGAACGGATGGGCTATCACAGTTCTCGGATCGCACCGCTGGGGCGACGGATATGTACAGGGTCTGTGGTATAAATCGTACAACTACTTCGTCAATATCTCAAAGAAAATCAACGACAAGCACCAGCTGTCGCTCACGGCCTTCGGCGCTCCTCAGCAGCACAACAAACGTTCCAGCCAGGACGGACTTACTATCATGAACTATCAGACTCTCGCCAAGAACTATATGAACGGCGAAAGCCCCTACAAGTACAACCCGACATTCGGCTACGGTCTCGACGGTCAGCAGCGTTCCTCCAACCTCAACACTTATCACAAACCCCAGATTTCGCTCGCTCACGTCTGGAAGATAGACAACAAGTCGAGCCTCTCGACAACCGTTTACGTATCTCTCGCCAGCGGCGGCGGATACAGCGGACAGGGACGTGGCACGTACAACGGCGAAAGCCTCTCCAATTCCAGCTGGTACGGCGCTTCAAAGGGTACGCCCAACACTCTCTTCCGCAACCCCGACGGCACTTTCGGATATAACCTCATCCAGCTTATGAACCGCGCCAGCACAACTGGCTCGAACATGGTGATGAGTGAATCGAACAACTCGCACAACTGGTACGGACTCATCTCGACATATCAGAACTCATTCTTCGACAAGAAGCTCAACGTCCTCGCCGGTATCGACCTTCGCTATTATGTAGGATATCACAACAACAAGATTGTCGACCTCTACGACGGCGAATACTTCATGGACGACAGCAGTCGCCGCAATGTCAAGGTTGAGAACAACGCCGCTGCAGCCGATCCGATGTGGAAATATCAGAAACTCGGTGTGGGCGATGTCGTTTACCGCGACTATGTCGGCTATACAAACCAGGAAGGCGTTTACGCTCAGGCAGAATACACAATGCTGAACAAGAAACTCAACCTCGTGCTCTCCGGCTCTCTGAACAATACCGGCTACCAGCGTGTCGACCATTTCTATTATGACAAACAGCACGAAAAATCGAAGACATACAACTTCATCGGCGGTACAGTAAAATTCGGTGCAAACTACAACATCGACCGTCACAATAACGTCTTCGCCAACGTAGGTTACATCAGCCGCGCTCCGTTCTTCAGCCAGGGCGTCTTCCTGAGTTCGGCAGTGTCGAACGCCGCCAACCCCGATCCCGTCAATGAGAAAGTGTTCTCTGCCGAAGTTGGCTACGGATTCGGTTCGCGTCAGTTCTCTGCTCAGGTCAATGCATACTATACAAAGTGGCTCGACAAGACAACCACACGCTCCGGTGAAATCACCAGCGGCGAATATGCCGGCGACCGCTACTATATGAACATGACAGGCGTCGACGCACGCCACATGGGTATAGAGCTCAATTTTACATACATTCCTACAAACTGGCTCGAAATCAACGGTATGCTCTCATGGGGCGACTACACCTGGGTGAACAATCCGACCGGCTACTTCTACAATCAGAGCGGTCAGCCGCTTAAAGACCTCAAGGGTAATCCTGCGTCGGGCATCCTTGCCGAAGACCACGCAAAGGCAACGCTTATGCAGGATAAAATCAAGGTCGGCGGCTCGGCTCAGACTACCGCTGCTCTCAGCGCACAGTTCAAGCCCTTCAAAGGCTTCCGCATAGGTGCCGACTGGAAAGTCGCAGCACGTAACTATTCCGACTACACCATCAGCAGCAGCTCTTACTCCGCAAACAAGGAAATCAAGCTCGGTCATCCCTGGGAAATTCCATGGGGCAATCAGCTCGACCTCAACGCTTCCTATCGCTTCAAGATCGGTGACGTGGACGCTACTCTCTTCGGTAACCTCCACAACCTCTTCGACTACCGCTACATGATTGACGCGACACAGGAATCCGGAGTCGACGGCCGATGGGACAATGTCTACGGCTTCTATTGCTTCGGGCGAACATATTCCATGAAACTTCGTATTAACTTCTAAGCAAGCAAATCCAAAATTATGAAAATCAAGATATATTCCAAGGCACTGCTCGCACTCGCACTGGCAGCTACTGTCACCGCTTGCGACGAAAACGCATGGAACGACCATCTGGACGGCTTCAAGGACCTCAACGATGCCCCGATAGCCAACAAACAGTCTTTGAAATATACTCTCACCGACGCAGAGTATAAGACTATCGCCGATATGGATGCAAACAAGGCTATCGCCGGCAATGAAGGCGCCGAGGCGCTTGCCGCTGTAGGCACGCTCAAACGCTTCTCGGCAGAAGCTCCCGCCGCAACATATCTTCCCGCATTCCTCAGCTCCACAAGCTTCCCTTACTTCACTCTCACCGAAGGTTCCACTATCGAGCTTACATACAACATGGCTCAGGAAGAACCCGAAGACTTCGTCGCAGCGCAGAATGTGCAGACATTCAAGGTCACAGACGACATGTATGCCGACGACGTATGGGGCTCTGAAAATTATGTGAATGCCTTCGCTCCCTCGATGCCCGCTGCCGACTATCTGCCGTCGCTTCTTGCCGACTATGTCGACCACAACAAGGCTAAATACTGCATCGTCAGCTATAATCAGGCTACTCAGGAGCCCGTCTTCGGCGGTGGTGCCGATGTACCTCAGGCTCCTACATACAACATGCTCTCCGAAGAGCTCACCGAAATGCCCGCCGACTGGACAATAGACAACGTCTCCCTCGGAGAAGGCATCACATACGTATGGTCGTGGAAAGTATATAGCGGCGCCGGATATCTCAACGCTTCGTCATACGCCGGCGGAGCTAAGGCTTCCGAAGCTTACATCGCTTCGCCCGTGCTTGATCTGAGCGGCTCGGCTGAGTGGAGTTTCAGCTTCGACCACGCCGCTAGATTCCAGACCACTCTCAGGACTCTCTGCGGAGTTGCTGTCCGCGAGGAAGGCGCAAGCAGCTGGACTATGCTCGCTATCCCTACATGGCCAGAAGCAGGTGCATGGACTTTCGCAAACTCCGGAGATATCGACCTTTCCGCGTACAGCGGCAAGAAAATTCAGCTCGCTTTCAAATACGCTTCCACTGACGAAGGAGCCGACACATGGGAAATCAAGAACCTCACCGTTGCGCCCAAGGCTGCCAAGAAGGCTGCTTCGCGCGCCGCTGCCTATGTGCCGACAGAGGTAGTGAACGTGGCATACGTATATAACGGTTCTGCGTGGACTCCGGCTGCCAACTTCGTCACACTCAGTCCTGCCGACTACACAGCCATGGGACAGAGCCATGCCAACCTGAGCAAGGCTGAACCTTTCCTCTCGACGTACCTCAACCACAACTATCCCTACGCTTCCGACGGCGCAGTCAAGTATGTATACTGGCTCCACTATGCCAACAGCGCGACCAATTACGAATGCTCCGCTTACAAATTCGCCGAGGGTGCGTGGGTTGCCGATTCCTTCGTAGAGGAAGTTACTGAACAGTATGTCCTCAACGAGGAAGGCAAATGGATCTACGATCCAAATGCCGCCGGTTCCGCTGCCAACCCCTACACCGCATCGCAGGCCTTCGAAATCGCTTCCAAGATGAGCGATACCGCAACCCTTACGGATGTATACGTCAAGGGTGTAATCACTGAAATCACTGAAATCAGCACCTCATACGGTAACGCAACCTACATCATCGCCGATGAACCCGGCGGTGAGGTGACGCTCACCATCTACCGCGGTATGTGGTTCAACGGCGAGAAGTTCACCAAGGAAGACCAGCTCAAGGTAGGCGACGAAGTCGTTGTCTTAGGTAACCTCATAAACTACAAGGGTGATACTCCCGAAATGGCTCAGAGAAACCAAATTGTCAGCCTCAACGGTGAAACTCTTTAATTGATGTCAATATTATACCGGGGGCTGTCGATAACCGTCAGCCCCCGGTTTTTATCTTAAAACTACAATGAAAGTATATACACGCACCGGCGACGGAGGAACAACATCGCTCGTCGGAGGTTCGCGGGTGCCGAAATTCTCGCCGCGTCTCGAAGCTTACGGTACTGTCGATGAACTCAATTCGTGGCTCGGGCTTCTCAATGCTTCCGATGCTCTTCCGGCAGACGCTCACGCGACGCTGCTGGCTGTAATGAACAATCTTTTCAATGTCGGTTCCGCGCTTGCCACCGAACCTGAATCGAAATGGCAGCCCGCACCGTTCCCCGACAGTGCCACTGAAGACCTTGAGAAGGCTATCGACGCGTTGGAGGAAACGCTGCCGCGACACAACAGTTTCATTCTTCCCGGCGGACATGCCGATGCCGCCCGGGCAAACATTGCCCGGACAGTGGCGCGCCGTGCCGAGCGACGCATACTGTCTCTTGCGCAGGAAGTGGATGTCGACCCGGCGATAGTGCGCTATGTCAATCGCCTGAGCGACTATCTTTTTGTCCTCTCGCGTGCAATCAACGCCCGCGCAGGCGTTCCCGAAGTGTTCTGGCAGTCGCCCAGGTAGCCTATCTGTCCTGATACATCTCTTCGTAGTAGCGCATATAGTCGCCGGAAGTGATGTTGTCAAGCCACTGCTGGTTGTCGAGATACCAGCGGACTGTGCGTTCTATGCCTTCCTCGAACTGCAGCGACGGTTCCCATCCGAGTTCGCGCTGGAGCTTGCGGGAATCTATGGCATAACGCATGTCGTGCCCCGGACGGTCGGTGACGAAGGTGATAAGATCCATATCCTCGTCTTCGCGGCGTCCTAAAAGGCGGTCGACTGTCCTGATTACAACTTTGATAAGATCGATATTTTTCCACTCGTTGAATCCGCCGATGTTGTATGTCTCGGCAATCTTTCCGCGATGGAAGATGGTGTCGATGGCGCGCGCGTGGTCTTCGACGTAGAGCCAGTCGCGCACGTTTTCGCCTTTCCCGTAGACAGGCAGCGGACGCCGGTGGCGGATATTGTTGATAAAAAGGGGAATGAGTTTCTCGGGGAATTGGTATGGTCCGTAGTTGTTGGAACAGTTTGTCACCACCACAGGCATACCGTAGGTGTCGTGGTAGGAGCGAACGAAGTGATCGCTCGACGCCTTCGATGCCGAATAAGGGCTGTGAGGGTCGTATTTTGTCGCTTCGGTGAAGAAGATGTCGCCGTAAGCCTCATGGTCCGTTCCGGCGGAAGCCTTGGTGGAAAACGGCGCCGGAATACCGCCTGGATGTGTGAGTTCGAGGGCTCCGTACACTTCGTCGGTGGAAATGTGGTAGAAAAGCTTGCCGTCGTATCGTTCAGGCAGCGATTCCCAGCGCTCCCTGGCTGCCTGAAGTAGCGAGAGAGTGCCCATCACATTGGTGCGGGCGAAGGTGAAGGGATCTTTTATGGAACGGTCGACGTGGCTTTCGGCGGCAAGATTTATGATGCCGTCGATTTCGTAGTCGTTCATAACCCGGCGCATAGCGTCGAGGTCGGCGATATCGGCACGTACAAAGACGTAGTTAGGCTTATTTTCGATGTCGCGCAGGTTGTCGAGGTTGCCTGCGTAGGTGAGTTTATCGAGATTTACGATGCGGTATTCGGGATATTTGTTGACGAACAGCCTTACGACATGACTTCCGATGAAGCCTGCACCGCCGGTTATCAGTATGTTACGCTTCATTTGCTTTCAGATTTGCTATACATTTTTTTAAAGAGTCCGTCCAATAGGGAATCCGTATGCCGAACGTAGTTTTGAACTTTGTCTTGTCAAGTACGGAATAGGACGGTCGCTTCACGGGCGACGGATACTCGTCGGAGTGGCACGGACGGATGTCGCAGGCAGTGTGCCCTGCATATTCGGCTATCATCCGAGCAAAGTCGAACCACGAGCACACACCCTCGTTGGAGTAGTGGTAGATGCCCTCGTTGCCTTCATACATGCGGCGGTCGATTATTCTTACGATAGCATCCGCAAGGTCTCCGGCGTAAGTCGGCGTGCCTGCCTGGTCGAAGACAACCTGCAGTTGCGGCTTCGTGGCTGTAAGCGACAGCATCGTTTTGCAGAAGTTGCGCCCGAATTCGCTGTAGAGCCACGCTGTGCGGATGATGATGCTGCGGCATCCCGTGGCGGCGATAGCTTTCTCGCCGAGGAGTTTGGTAGCTCCGTAAACGCCCGTTGGGGTGCCCTGCTGATCTTCGCGGCACGGTGTGTTGTATGGCTCTTTACCGAATACGTAGTCGGTGGATATGTGTATGAGCAGCCCGTTGGCTTCTTTCATTGCGAGCGCAAGAATTTCAGGCGCTGCGGCGTTGAGCTTTTCGGCTATTGCCGCATTGCTTTCGGCGGCGTCGACATTGGTGTATGCCGCGCAGTTGATGATGCATTTCACATCATTGTCTTTCACCATTCCGGAAACTGCGGCGGCGTCGGTGATGTCGAGAAGTTCTGTCTCGACGCCGTTCTGTCCGGTGATGTCGGTGAAGATATATCTGTCGGATGCGCCTTCGCAGCGGAGGCGTATCTCATTGCCCAACTGTCCGTTAGCGCCGGTGACGAGTATGTTCATTCTGCGTAAGGGTCTTTGTTGAAGTCAAAAGGAGAATCGAAGTCGGCAAAAATCGGATGACGCGTGTCTTTTTCCGAAAGGATGGCTTTTGCGGGGTCTATGCGCCAGTCGATGCCGAGCGAGCTGTCGAGGATGGAGATTCCTCCTTCTGCCTGAGGTGCATAATAATTGTCGCATTTATATTGAAATACAGCCGTTTCCGAGAGCACTGCAAAACCGTGTGCAAAGCCGCGCGGAATGAATATCTGCAGCTTGTTGTCTTCGCTGAGTTCGACGGCGACATGTTGCCCGTATGTAGGCGAACCTTTGCGTATGTCAACGGCGACATCGAGCACTTTGCCGCGGACGCAGCGCACAAGTTTGCTCTGGCAGAACGGCGGACGCTGGAAATGCAGCCCGCGGATAACGCCGTAGGACGAGCTTGATTCGTTGTCCTGAACGAAGCCGACAGTGCGCACGGCTTCGTCGAATACTTTCTTGGAGTAGGATTCGAAAAGATAGCCGCGTGCGTCGGTGAAAATGCGCGGCTTGATAATTAATACTCCCTCTATATCGGTATTAATAATTTCCATGCTGAAACTCACAATTCACAACTTACAACTCAATAACTTTCATCAGGTACTGACCGTACTGGTTTTTGAGCATCGGGCGTGCATTTTCAATCATTTTCTCGCGCGAAATCCAACCTTGACGGTAGGCGATTTCTTCAAGACAGCCGATTTTCAGTCCCTGGCGCTTTTCGAGCACTTCAACGTAGATAGAAGCTTCGGCGAGCGAGTCGTGCGTGCCGGTGTCGAGCCATGCGAAGCCGCGCGGAAGTGTCTGCACACGCAGCTCACCGCTCCGGAGGAAAGCCTGATTGACGGAGGTTATTTCCAGTTCTCCGCGTGCCGATGGTTTTACGGTTGCGGCTATATCTATAACTCTGTTGGGGTAGAAATATAGCCCCACGATGGCATAGTTCGACTTCGGCTGTGCCGGTTTTTCCTCAATGGAGATGCATTTGCCGTCGGTATCGAATTCTGCCACTCCATAGCGCTCCGGGTCGTCGACCCAATAGCCGAATACCGTTGCTTTGCCGTTATCAACGTTTGCCACAGCTTCCTTAAGCGCGTCAGAGAATCCTGCTCCGTGGAAAATATTGTCGCCGAGCACAAGACATACGGAGTCGTCGCCTATGAACTCGCGCCCTATGATGAACGCCTGTGCCAGACCGTCCGGCGAGGGCTGTTCGGCATATTCGAAGCGCACGCCGTAGTCGGAGCCGTCGCCAAGAAGGCGACGGAAGCCCGGCAGGTCGGATGGTGTAGAGATGATGAGGATATCGCGTATGCCAGCCTGCATGAGCGTGCTGATGGGGTAATATACCATCGGCTTGTCGTAGATTGGCAGAAGCTGCTTGCTGATGCCTTTTGTAATGGGGTAGAGGCGGCTACCGGAGCCGCCGGCGAGTACGATTCCTTTCATTTCTTTCACGGATGTCATGACACCTTATAAACGCGCGACATGGTTAAATATTGTATAATGCGCGCAGGTGTCGTGGCTCAGTAGAAAAAGATGAGACCCGTTGAGAGGGAGCGGAAGTCGGGCTGAGGCGAGCAGAGGACGCTAAGGGGCTGGTAGCGGACATAGACACCTACCTTATCGCTTACTCCGAGTATGCCGGTGAGCTCGTAGGACCAGCGGCGCTGACCGATTTTGTCGGACGATATTTTCACTTTGTTGCCCTCGGCAGTGGCGTAGCGTGTCAGCATGGAGGCGTGCGGAGAATAGTCGAGCGTGATACCGACGGCGAGCCACTGCTGCTGCTTGAAGAGGCGGAAAGGCATCTTCTGCTTTATGGCAAAGGGAAGCTGGAGGTTGAATACTTTCAGACGCGAGTTGACGGGACGCGCAGCGATGTCAGGGTATGGGGCTGTCGTGACGTTGCCGGCGTCGTCGAAGGTGAAGCGTCTGTCGGGAGTGGAGATTTTGTAGTTGCGCCAGTCGATGCCGAAGCCGAGGCGCAGCTCTGTTGTCCGTGTTGCCTTGAAGCCTACGCCGATTATCTCCGTCCAGGCAAATTCCCAGCTTTTGCCCATTTCCACAGGTATTTCTTCCGGATGATTGAGAGCGGCGACAAATCCTGCTGCGAAGCCACCGCAGTGAACGTTCCAGCGTGAGGTGCGCCCTAATCCGACATTTATGTTGGATTTTACATCCATGCGCTTGTTGATGCGTACCACCGACGTATTGCTCTGACGGATGGGATATCTGGTTGTTGTGGCGGTGCTGTCGGTGACTTCCACGACGGTTTCTCCGTCGGGCATTTCGATGATGACCGAACGGCATGATCTGGTGATGACTTGTGCGGTGACGGCGGAAGACGCACCGCAGATAAGCATTATTGCGAGTATGATTTTTTTCATGACGTTTAGACGCAGTTTAGAAGTTAACAGAAGCACCTATTGAGAGTGTTTTGTATTGAGGACCATATCCGTCCTTCCACGGACGCATGGGCGACCATGTGACGTAAACGCCCAGGGCTTCGCGCCATCCTATGCAGGCGGTGCAGTCAACGGTGGCTATGCGCTGGTGCAGACCTTTGAAGTCCCATTTTTCCTGGTAAGCCTTGCCGCCGGGACCGTTGTCGATATGCCATGACGCCGAGGCTTTTGTGTAGGTGTTGAGATGAAGCTCGCCGGAGAAAGAAATGGTGAAATCGCCGTGTATGGGCACGTAGAAAGTCAGCGGAACAATGAAATGGAAGCTCTTTATGCTGCTCTCGGGTCGGCGTGCGCCCTCAGGCACCGGGACAACGGAAAGAACGCCGTTTCTGCTGTTCAGTATGTGTCCGTGACCTATATTCTGTATGCGCCATCCGGCTCCGAGACCAAGCGATATGGAGGGTCGGCTTTTCCCTGCGCTCCACACTCCGGCGATGATGTTCTTGAAGCCTATCTCCCATCCTCCCGTGACAGCGCCATGGTCGCCGATAGGAATGACGCCGCCGGCATAGATTCCGAGCATACCGTCGGTGTAGACCTTCGTCTGTCTTTTTTTAGCACGGATGCGGCGGTAGTTCTCAAAGATTTGTTTCACGTCCCAGCCGCGGGGGCTGTCGATGAAAGGTTCGACACTGTCGGTGTCGATGCTTACTTGCTGCGAGTTGTCGAAGACTGCGATCGTGTCGGGCTGCTCTGCCTGTGCTGATGCCGTGATGTACGAGGCGGCGGCGATGAATGTTGTGATGATATTTCTGAGCATATCGTTACTTGCTGATTGTTCTGATAAGTTTTCTGATTTTCTCGTGAGTGGCGCTCCCTTCGAGGTAGATTGCCGTGACGTCGTCGCCGCCTGTCTGGAAGGTGTTGAGGTACAGGATGTAGCGCCGGTGCTTCTTTTCGGGCAGTTCGTAGACGCCGCTGTAGAGCTTTCCGCCTTTGATGACGGTTTCATGCCAGATGGCGTCCGATGTGCTTTCTTTCACTGCTTTTTCGAAGGAGTCGGCAACCGACGGATCGCCTTTTATCTCAAGAGACTGGAAGCGGGAGAGCGAATAGGGTTTGAGCGGCTCACCTTTGATTATGGTCTCCGTGGCGGCGGGATTGTCGCGGAATTTGCCGCCGAAAAGTGCCGACAGAGCGTCGGGCATCTGGGCTGCCAGAGTCATCGAGGTGAGAAGAAGCACCGTCAGAATGAGTAGTCGGGTTTTCATAATCTCTCAGTTTTCGTTCATAGTTTCAAGAATCATCAGTGCGTGTGTCGCCGGGCTGTCCTTAGCAGCTTCTCCGATGGCGCCGAGTTGCGCCGTCATTATGTCGATAGCCTGCTCGGTGGAATGTATTATGCGTCCGTTGGCATATATCACGGCAGTGTTGTCGTCGGCAGCAGCAGACAGGCTGTGCCATCCTATAAGCATCACAACTGCGACAGATGCTGCGACAGATGCCGCCGCGACCCATCGCCTGCTGCTGCGGCGCGGACGGATGACGGCGCTGGCTACGGCTGTATATCCCATCACCGCGCGAGCTTCCTCTACTGCCGGTGTCCGTTCTGTGGCGGGGTCGGCAAGGATTGCGCGCAGACGCTTTTCCTCAACGGCGGTGGCGGTGGCGTCGAAATAGCGCTGGATAAGGATGTCTGTTTCAGTGGTTTTCATTTCTCGTTAGCTTTAGTGTTGCGATATGCTTCCCGTATCGTTTTCCTCGCACGGGAGAGAATCACGCGGGTGTTGGCTTCAGTGATGCCTAAGCGGGATGCTATTTCCGGATAGTCATATCCGAGAGAGTCGTGCAGGAGCAGAATCTCGCGCTGACGGTCGTCCAGCTGACGGTCGATGAGCGCCCGTACTTCCTCGTACATGTCAGCCATCTCCTCTGCCTGCTGGTCCTGTGCACGGGATTCGGCGGTCTCGATGGGTTCTGCGGCTCTTGCCGAGCGCCGGCGCAGAAGGTCGATGCAGGCGCAGCGGACAGCGGTGTAGTTTGCCGACTCCGTTATGTCGTTGCCTCTGGCAGCCGACCGCCACAGGCGGAAGAAGGCTTCCTGAAGGGCATCGTCGGCGTCGGACATGCTGCCGAGTATGCCTGTCGCCCAGGCTTTGAGCCGCGGGCGAAGAGCCTCGAATCGTTCCGCTACTGGATTATGTCTGCCGGTTCTTTCCATGATTCTCTGTCAAAGGTACGCACCACCCTCCGCTTTTGCAACACGGGATGCCTAAAAAAGAAAATAAAAATAATCGCCGCAAATCTGCGGCGATTAAGCTGGTTACCGGAAAATGCCTTGTCGATTGTCAGTCGCCCATAGTGCGGAGAAGTTCCTCGTTGTCGAGGGTGCGCTCCATGCGGTCCTTGATAAATTCCATTGCCTCGATGGAATTGCGGTCGCTCAGGAAGCGGCGCAGAATCCACATTCGGCTGAGCGTCGACGACGGCAGCAGGAGGTCGTCGCGGCGTGTGCTCGACGCCATGATGTCGACAGCGGGGAAGATGCGCTTGTTCGACAGCTTTCGGTCGAGCTGCAGTTCCATGTTGCCTGTGCCCTTGAATTCTTCGAAGATCACCTCGTCCATCTTCGAGCTTGTCTCTGTGAGCGCCGTAGCTATGATGGTGAGCGAGCCGCCGCCTTCGATGTTTCGTGCGGCACCGAAGAAGCGCTTGGGCTTCTGGAGGGCGTTGGCGTCGACACCGCCGGAGAGTATCTTGCCGGAAGCGGGCGCACAGGTGTTGTAGGCACGTGCCAGACGGGTGATGGAGTCGAGGAGAATGACGACGTCGTGTCCGCATTCAACCATTCTCTTGGCTTTTTCGAGAACTATGCCGGCGATTTTCACGTGGCGGTCGGCAGGCTCGTCGAAGGTCGAGGCGATTACCTCGGCGTTGACGCTGCGCTGCATGTCGGTGACCTCTTCGGGGCGTTCGTCGATGAGGAGAATCATGATGTATGTCTCGGGATGATTCTCGGCGATAGCGTTTGCTATATCTTTGAGAAGAAGTGTCTTGCCGGTCTTGGGCGGGGCTACGATCAGACCGCGCTGACCTTTGCCTATGGGCGCGAACATGTCGACTACGCGCGTCGACAGCGTGCATGTGCGTCCGCCGGTGAGGTTGAACTTTTCGTCGGGGAAGAGCGGTGTGAGGTGCTCGAAGGCGACGCGGTCGCGCACGAATTCGAGGCTGCGGCCGTTGACGCGGAGAATGTCGGTGAGTGGGAAGTATTTTTCACCTTCGCGCGGAGCGCGTATTGTCGCTTCAACTACGTCGCCCATGCGCAGTCCGTACGCCTTTATCTGCGGCATCGTCACGTAGACGTCGTCGGGCGACGGCAGATAGTTGAAGTCGGCGGAGCGGAGGAATCCGAAACCTTCGGGAACGATTTCGAGCACGCCGGTGGTTTCGAGGATACCGTCGAAATTATATCGCGGCTGGAAGTTCTGCGGCTGGTTTTGCTGGTTCTGACGGTTTTTCTTGAATTTCTTGCCCTGTTTCTGTTGTTTCTGCTGTTGCTGCTGCATCTCCTGTTCCTGAAGCTCAGGGTTTGCTTCCATGGCGGCTTTCTGAGCGGCTCTCTCGGCAGCGGCGGCTTCTCTCTCGCGTTGCGAGCGCGGTGTGAATTTTCGTCCTTCGCTGCGGAAGAATTCTCCGAGCGAGCTTTCTTTTGGCGGCGTCAGCTGTGCTTCTGTCGGAGTCTCGGTCTGTGTGTCGCCGGAAAGCTGCTCGTCGGCAGGCATGACGTTCTTTTCTTCCGACGCTTCGGGCTGTGGAGTTGAGGCGGTTCCATCAGCTGATTCGGCTGCGGCAGCTTCCGCGGCGCGCTGTTCGACAAGTTTTTTTGGCGGACGTCCGCGGCGTTTGCGTTCCTGAACAGCGGGAGCACCGTCGGCAGGGGCGCTGTCGGCGGCAGGAACTTCCGACTCTGCCGTCTTGGGCGTTTCGGCAGGCTGCTCGGGAGCTTTCTCTGCTGTCTCGCTCTTTTTCTTGCGTCCGCGCTTTTTGGGTGCGGCGTCGGCATCGGGGTCTTTGCCGGCGGCGCGGCGGCGGGCTGTGGCTTGTGCCGCGCTTTCGCTTGCCTGACGGTCGATTATGTCGTAGACTAACTGGTCTTTTTTTGTAAGATCAATTTTTTTGATTCCGAGATTTTCTGCGACGCTGCGCAGGTCGGCGTCGGACATTTCGGTTAATTGTTCGCGATTATACATCGGTGAATTTTTCTTGTAGTAGCCCGTCTATGCGCCACCTGCATAGAAATGTGGTGTCATAGCGGCTTGTTCTTTTGTTGGAAATGTGGCGGAAATGCCTGTTGGATATGATGAAGATGATTCGCCTGGCATATTTCTTCTGCTCCGGAAACCCGGAGAAGTGAGGCGATAAATAATTGCTTTTTGACCTAAACAGAGCATCTGCTCCGTTTCGACACTGCAAAGTTACAACATCTATTTCAATTAACAAAAAAAATCTTCAACGGTTCATCGGCTGATCAATTCTTCGACCGTCATTTACGCGCGAAGGCGCACCTCCCTTCAGTGGTGCGCCTTCGTGTTATCTGTAAATCCGAATATTAGAAGCTGTTCTTAAGTAAATCGGCAGCTGTTTATTCGAGACCTTCGACGTAGTCCATTGCCATATAGTGCTCGCGCGGATGGTCGCAGGCAGGGCACTCTGCCGGGGGGTCGGTGCCTTTGTATTCATAGCCGCAGACAAGGCATTTCCAAACGATTTCATGGTCGCGCTTCCAGACGGTGCCGTCTTTCACCTGCTTGAGATAGTGGAGGAAACGGCGGCGGTGATGAGTCTCGATTTCGGCGATGGCAAGAAAATGCTCCGCTATGTCGTCGAATCCTTCCTCTTTAGCTGTCTGTGCAAAGTGTTTGTACATCTCCGAGCCTTCCGCATATTCTTCGCGGGCGGCAGTCTCGAGGTTCTGCTCTGTTGTGCCGATGATGCCTGCGTCGACATTGACAGGAACGGTCAGCGCTCCACCCTCAAGAAATTTGAAATACACCTTTGCGTGTCGGAACTCGTTGGCGGCAGTTTCGAGGAAAACGCGCTGGATGGGGAAATAATTTTCCTTTTCAGCCTGGGTGGCATAGAAATTGTAGCGGGTCACGGCAGTTGATTCAGCAACATAAGAGATAATGATGTTCTTTTCTGTCTGTGTGCCCTTGATGCTTTTTTTTGTTGTCATAATTATATACCGTAGTTAGTCTTTAGTTCTGTTTCGTCCATATAGAACGACAGGACAGCGGGCAAAGTTCATTCGCAGTCTTCGGTAGACAATAGTTTCGTTTTTGAGACATTTTTTTGTCAAAAGTGAATGTGAATTCTAATAATTTTAGCATCGTGGCACAAAATTAACATAGATTAACCCATTCTCGCGGTGTTCCAAATTTTTAATTGTATAATTTTGCAACGTCCGAAGTAGTTTTTCTGCGAAATTATAAACCGACACAATTGTAAATTATTCACATAATCCATTCCCGAATGAAAAAAATCTACTCAATGCTGGCGGGAGCTCTGGTGCTTACAGCCCTGGCAACGCCTCAGACAAGTGATGCTGTTGAGCTTGAAGGCGGTCGTTTATATGCCTTCGCAAAGACGGGTGACTATACCAGTATTCTTGCGAATCAGTTCTACAGCTTCGATCTCGCAAATCCGACAGCAGCCACACAGTTCGGCAAGGCGCAGCTCAGCATCTCGCCCTCGGAAGCCGGAACCTATAGCGGCGGCAAATATGTCGGCATAGGCGGCTCGTATGTAAAATATGTCGTCGTCGCCGATTGTGCCGACGGTACATGGAACATTGATTCTTATGTCGGACTCAGCGGTGCCGCTCTCGCCACCGACCTCACTGATGATGAAGGCACAGTCTACGGTTGGTTCGGCAGCTACGGATCATTTTTTCTCGGCACCCTCGACAGCGCTACCGGCAGCATCACCAAAATCGGCAGCGATGTTTCGACACGTCTTGTCGTTCTCACAAGCAACGGCAGCGGAACGCTGTACGGCATAGCTACCGACGGCACTCTCTACACCGTCGACAAATCTACAGGCGCCCTACAGTCTGTCGGTTCGACAGGCATCGCGGCGGGCGAACAGGTTCAGTCGGCTACATACGATTCAAATAAAAACGTGATTCTCTGGGCTCGCTACTACAAAGCATCCATGTGGGGTGCCGCAGAGTCTGCTTTCTATGAGGTCAGCCCTTCGACCGCTGCTGCAAAAATGCTCTGCGCCGTGCCGGGCAACGCACAGCTGACAGGTCTTACCGCCGTTAAGTCGTTCGATGCTACCGCTCCCGGCGAAGTCACCGACTTCACCGTCACCACCGACGGCAAGAGCAACGATATCGCCGTTTCGTTCACGATGCCCACAAAGAATTTCGCAGGCGATGATTTCCATCCCAATCTGCGTGGTCTGAGCTACACCATCACCATCGACGGCGAAGTTGTTGTCGACGCACAGAGCGCCGACAAGGGCGAGGCTGTCAGCAAGACATTCACCACAACTCCCGGCACACATACTGTCGCAGTATTCGTTTCACAGCTGACCCTCGGCAATGGTCCTGAAGTCAAGACTACGCTCTTTGTCGGCGAAGACACCCCTGTTGCCGTCACCGACCTCAAGGCTTCCTGCAGCGGCTCTGTCGTCACACTCACATGGACAGCTCCTGTCGGCGCCAACGGCGGCAGCTACGACGCGTCCAAGCTCGCCTACAACATTACCCGCAACGGCGAGGAAGTGGCACACAACTACACCGGAACTTCCTTCACCGAGACCATCAACAGCGATGCTCTCGTAGGCTACAAATACACAGTGACCACCGTTTACAACGAAGCAGCTACTGAGTACAGCGCTACTTCCAACGATGTATTCGTAGGTCCGTCGTTCGCCGTTACTCCCGGTAATCCGTATTTCCTGGATTTCGAAGACTGCACGCCGGAATCTGTCTACAGCAACTGGTTCTTCGTATGCGATCCCAGCACCTACGGCTACGCCGACCCGGTATTCACTATCCGCGAGGCTGACGGTAACAAATATCTCGGCATCCGCCCCGAAAACTATACCTCCAACCCCAAAGCATTCACTACAGCTCTCGCTCTCGAAGCCGGACACAGCTACCGCCTGTCGTTCCGCTTCATGACCGACGGCTTCTATGGCGCAACATTCGGCGTCGACCTTGTTGACAGCCCCACGGCAAGCTGCAAAACCATCCGCAATCTTGTATCGAGCCAGTCGTTCGGCTACGGCAGTGCAAATGCCTTTGTAGACGTTCCGTCGGTCGACTTCAATGTCGAAGAGAGCGGCACATACTTCATCTGCATCAACAACTACTTCTTCAACGCCCTCTGGGCATTCGACGACTTCAAAGTCGAAGACCTTACCAGCGCAGAGCTCAGCGAGCCTATGTCAGTTACAGATTTCAAGGCCGCTGCTCAGAAACGAGGCTCTAACGCTATCGACTTCTCCTTTACTCTCCCGACTGCCGATACCAACGGCAACGCAACAGAACTCACCAAGGTTGAGCTTCTCCGTGGCGGCGAGCTTGTCAAGGCATGGACAGAAGACCTCGTGCCGGGCGCTGCCGTCACATACACTGAGGAGAACGCTCCTGTCGGCTACCACCGCTACGAGGTTGTTGCCGAGAACGCTCAGGGCAAGTCTGTTGCCGCAGTAGCTTTCGCACAGTCTGGCTTCGACTACGACCTGGCATTCGTCAGCGCTGAAGCTCCCGAAAAAGTTTCTGCCGGCGAGACATTCTCTATCGATGTCACTGTAGCCAACAACGGTGTGCTCCGTGCTCCCTTCGGTGAAGAATCTGCCTATACCGTATCGCTCGTGCGCATTTTTGATGACGGCTCTACGCAGATCTACAACATGTTCTACGGTACCACCATCGAGAGCGGCGAAAAGAAGACATATTCGTTCAGCGTCGTTGCCGACGAAACAATGTCGTCCTTCCGCTACTACATTTACATCAGCTACGATGAGGATGAGAATCCTGCCGACAACCGCAGCGAAGACTACGCTGTAACTGTCGACAGCACTACCGGTGTCGACGGCATCGCTGCCGGTGGCATCAGTGTCAGCGCTGTAGCCGGCAAACTTACCGTTGCCGGAGCAAAGGGACAGCCAGTGGCTGTATACAATGCTGCAGGTGTGACAGTCCTCTCGACTGTCGCTGCCGAAGATGTTGTGACCTTCGATCTTGCCGACGGTCTCTATATTGTCCGCGCAGGTGATAAAGCTTTCAAAATCAATCTTTAAAAACAAATAGAATCTATGGAGAACATGCGCGGGCATGTCTCCATAGATTTACTGTGTAAATACATAAAAATATAATTAGACAAGTATGAAAAAACTTTCTACATTGGCTCTTGCTCTTGCAGTTGCAGGCGCTATGTATGCAGAAAATCGTCCTGCCTCTTTCTACGAAGGCTTTGAAGGACGTAATTCCGGCGGTTATTTTCAGCACTGGCAGTCGAATACATGGTTGCCGGACGGCTGGACAGAATTCTCCAAGACCGATTACCACCACAACTGGCCCGACATCCCTGACAACGAATGGGATTACACATGGTGTACAAAGCCCAGCAGTGGGCTCTACGGCACTACACCGTTCGGCAACTGCTATGCACACATCATGGTGCACAATTGGCCCAGTGATGATATGAAAGCCTCCGACGAGTGGCTTGTGACACCGTCGGTGAGTGTTCAGGAAGGCGATGTGCTGTATTTCTACTTTACCTTCAACGCCTGGATGACATTGCATCCCGATTCCAATACACATCAGCCCACCTTCCAGGGCAACACCCTCGAGGTTCGTGTCAGCACCGACGATGGTGCGACATGGTCGGATGCCGTATGGAGCAGCTATGACTATGCTCTGGCTCTTGACTATGAAGAAGTGTATAAATCGGCCATCAGCTATAACTTCCTCAACGAATTCCGCCCCGTGTTCATCGATCTTGACGACTACTATGGAAAAGACGTCAAGTTCGCTTTCCGCTATTTCGGCGAGAAAGGCATGGACATAGCGCTGGATGAAGTTTCTGTAGGTATTCCTTCGCCTAAAGCGACCTATGATATGCCGTCGCACTATTTCTGGCCCGCCATCACTTCGACATCAGAGTTCCCCGCCGATCCCGTAGTGCTTGCAGCCCCCGGTGTTGAGGATACATGGACCAACAATTCGGTAGACGCCAAGACATTCAAATGGACCTATACCGCTGCCGACGGTTCAGCTGCTGTCAGCGAGGATCTTGACCTCCGCACCCCGGCTTATACCGACGGTACAAGAGCCGAATTCCCGACTCTCACTGCTTTCTACGGCGAAAACACCAGCGGCGAATTCAGTCTTGTCGCCAACACATCGTCGTGGGTCGACAAATATATCCAGGCCAAGCCTGCTAAGATACAGTACGGCGGATTCATAGGCAAGCAGACCGACGTCCTCGGTGCTGAAGGCTTCGGCGGTGTATGCACATATAACGTCTACGACCCCGACTTCCTCGGCATCAAGCACATGAGGCAGATCGCTCTGTCGGAAGAAGCAGAGACTGCTTTCGACAACATGACCACTACCGGCGCCGTCCGCGATTGGGACTTCCTCCAGAGCATAGGCAACGTCTATCCGCAGCCTGCCGCTCCTTACGGAATCAAATACGTATATGTCAATGCCATTATCAACCAGATCGACCCGATGACACGTCTCAAAGCTACCGTACACCGCTGGGAGCGCATGGATGTCGCTGGCGTTGAAGGCTACTATGTAGGCGATGCTCTCGCCGAGGCATATGCTACGTGGAATCCCGAGGATGAAGGTTCCGGCATGATGACATCCATCATGTTCGACTTCTCCAAGACTCCTGTAACCGTCGACAGCCCCATCGTTGTTCTCATCACCGGCATCACGCACGTCAACGGCGTCATCCAGGACGATATCCGTTTCCCCTACGTCTCCACAAAAAGCGGCGACTTCTTCGGATCGTCGATCATGACTTTCTGGGATACGTATGAGGACAGCGAGACCGGTTTCCTCGATTTCTATTATGAGCTCCGCAATATCAAGACTGATAACGACGGTCATACAGCCGGTATTCTTATGGGTCTCGGCGCAGGCTATTCGACAATGTCGCTCAACGGCACGGACAATGTCATTGAATGCGAGGCAGAAGGCGGATTCAAGACGTTCTCTGTCAAGAGCTCCCTTACTCCCGACCACTGGGCTTTCATGCAGAAAGGCAAAGCGCTCGACTGGATTGAGTTTGAGGCTACTGCAACAGGCAACGACAACTACGACGTCAAGGTCACTGTCCTTGCCAACGAAGGCGCCGATCGCAATTATGATGATATCTGTCTTGCCGCTCCCGGCTCTTACGTGGTATTCAAAGTACACCAGAAGGGCAACAGTGCCGGAGTTTCCGGTGCTGTCGTCGACGAAAACGCACCTGTAGAGTACTTCAATCTCCAGGGTATCCGCGTAGAGAATCCCTCGGCTGGCGTTTATATCCGCCGTCAGGGCACACGCGCGACGAAAGTCACCCTTAAATAAGCTTCTTGTCCTATTTGATACATTGCCCCCGCAGCTCACCCTGCGGGGGTTTTGTATATTTGTATATCAGGAAAAATACGTATCTTTGCATCATTAAACTATTTCAGAAAATAACTAAGATATGCCCAGTGTATCGAAACGCGGTCAGGAAATGCCCGCCTCCCCTATACGACGCCTTGTTCCGCTCGCCAACAAAGCCATTGAGCGCGGCACAAAGGTCTATCGCCTCAATATCGGTCAGCCCGACGTTCCCACGCCGCCGGCTGCCCGGGAAGCGTTGCGCAATATCGACCGCGAAGTGCTCGAATACAGCCCCTCGGAAGGTTTGCTGTCGCTCCGGCAGAAGCTCTGCCAGTACTACCACCGCTTCAATATCGAAGTGGATGTCGATGACATCATTGTCACGTCCGGCGGTTCCGAGGCGGTACTTTTCGCTTTCATGGCAAGCCTCGACCCCGGCGATGAGATAATTGTCCCCGAACCGGCGTATGCCAACTACATGGCATTTGCCATCTGCGCCGGTGTAAAAATCGTGACAGTGCCCTCAAGCATCGACGACGGTTTCGAACTTCCGCCTATCGAGCGGTTCGAGGAACTCATCACGCCGCGGACAAAAGGCATCCTGATATGCAATCCCAACAACCCTACGGGCTATCTCTACACGATGAAAGAGATGCTCCAGATACGCGACCTTGTGCTGAAACACGATCTCTTCCTCTTTTCCGACGAAGTGTACCGCGAGTTCTGTTATACGGGCGCTCCATATATCTCCGCCTTCCATCTTCCGGGCATAGAGGACAAAGTAGTCCTCATCGACTCGGTGTCGAAGCGCTATAATGAATGCGGCATACGCATTGGAGCGCTCATCACAAAGCATAAGGAACTTAGGCAGAATGTGATGAAGCTCTGTCAGGCGCGCCTGAGTCCGCCGCTGATAGGGCAGATTGTCGCGGAAGCATCCATCGATACGCCTCAGGAATATATGCTTGCCACTTACAACGAGTATGTCGAGCGTCGTAAGTTCCTCGTCGACCAGATAAACAAGATTCCCGGTTGCTACACTCCGATACCCATGGGTGCCTTCTATACCGTGGTGAAGCTTCCTGTCGACGACGCCGACCGTTTCTGCCGCTGGTGTCTCGAGGAATTCGAGTACGAGGGTCAGACAGTGTTTATGGCTCCCGCATCAGGCTTTTACTCCACTCCCGGTCTTGGCAAGAACGAAGTGCGAATGGCTTATGTACTAAAAAAGGAAGAGCTGGCTAAGGCTATGGAAGTGCTGCGTCACGCTCTCGAGGCATATCCCGGCAGAGTGATTCCGCAATGATTATGACTACACGACTCTACATCCTCATTCTCTCCCTTGCCATGTTCTTTGTGGCGAGGAGCACAGTCGTGGACTGTCGCCCCGGCGAACTTCACGCACTTGCCGGCGCCGACGCATCGAAGCTGACAGAACTTACCCTGACAGGCGAAGCCGATGCGTCCGATCTCTTTTTCATAGCCGACAGAATGCCGCAGCTGCGCACCCTCGACATGAGCGCACTGAGCATTGTCGCATACAGCGGTGAAACTCTCAAAGGCTCGGCGAACTATCCAGTCTCAGCCCTTCCGGACGGACTGTTTGCCGGTTCTGTTCTGCAGAATGTGAAGCTGCCCGGCGGCCTCGACATCGGCGCCATGGCATTCGCATCATCAAGGCTGAAATCGCTTGAGCTGCCGCCGTCGACGCGACGCGTCGGCATAGGCGCTTTCGCCAGCTCATCACTTGTGGAAGCGACACTCTCCGGCTCAGCAGAATACGAAAGCGATGTGTTCAGCTGGTGTTTAGCTCTTGAGCGAGTTAACCTTTCCGGCATGAAAGCGCTTCCACCGTCATTTTTCAAGAACTGCCAGAAACTGTCGGTGGTCGATGGAGCTGCCGAACTGACGGAGATAGGCGAAGAAGCGTTTCATAACTGTGTGGCGCTGAAAGATTTTCAGTTCGGTGCCCGCTTGTCGCATATCGGCGATAAAGCATTTCTCTGTTCCGGGCTGACACGCGCCGATATGAGCGGATGTGCCGCCGACAGCATCGGACGTCTCGCATTTTTAGGATGTCAGAATCTTAATGCAGTCGATCTGCCGCCGTCGTGCGGCAAAATATCCGACTACGGCTTTGCCTGCAGCGCTGTCAGAGGAACGCTCAATCTCGGCTCTGTCGCTGAACTGGGCTCATATAGTTTCGCGTCCTGCAACAGTATTGCAAGCATCATCATGCCCGGGCAACTGAGCGTAATCGGCGACGGAGCGTTCACCAACTTGCGTACGCTGTCGAACATATTCGCCGGCAAACTGGGCATCGTCCCTGCTCTTGGCGCTGAGGTGTTCGGCGATATCGACCGCACGAAGGTGAATCTCTATGTTGCCGAAAACATGACAGACGAATTCGCACATGCGGAGATATGGCAGGACTTCAATATTCTTATCGAGACGGAAGGCAGCATAAACGAAGTCACGGCGCCCGCCGCAGTGCTCCGCTGCCGCAGAGACGGACAAACGCTTGTCATCGTTTCCGGCGGTTCGGCGATTGAGCGAGCCGACGTGTTCAGCGCATCCGGACAGATGCTTATTTCAGGAACTCCTGCTGCGAATAAATGCACGCTGTCGCTGGACGGAATTCAGAAACAGGTGATAATTGTCGGCGCACGTCTCGCCGACGGTTCGATACATTCTTTGAAAATTTCATTGTAAAAAAACGATGGGAAAGAACAAACTTCGCAAATTTGCCGAACTCGAAGGCAATCCGCTGGTGCTTCAGTATCCGTTCGGACGCCTGCGGGAGGAACAATTCGAATACCGCGGCCGCTGGCGCGAGTTTTTCGGAAACAGCAATCCGATAGTTCTTGAGCTCGGATGCGGCAAAGGCGAATACACTGTCGGACTTGCCCGCCGCTATCCCGACAGCAACTTCATAGGCATCGACATCAAGGGAGCACGCATCTGGAGCGGCGCCACGCAGGCGTTGCGCGACGGCATGGAAAACGTTGCCTTCGTCCGCACGTCGATAGAGCTTCTCGAGCATTTTTTTGCGCCCGGTGAAGTGGCTGAAATATGGATCACATTCCCCGATCCGCAGATGCGCAAGGTCAACAAACGCCTCACCGGCACACGGATGGTGCAGATGTACAGCCGTCTGCTCGCTCCCGGCGGCATGATAAAGCTCAAGACCGACAGTCCCTTCCTTTTTGCCTATACCGGTATGATGGCACGGCACAACGGATTGAAGATCGTCGACGAGTGCGCCGATATCCATGCGGAGCGCGACGCTTCCGATCCTCTTGTAGCCATACGCACTCATTATGAGCAGCAGTGGCTCGACCGTGGACTAACAATCAAATATATCTGTTTCCTTCCGGGGCAGCCAGCCGCTCTTAATGAGCCGCCAGAAGCCGAAGACATTCCCGACGACACATATCGGAGCTATTCCCGCGGCTATATACAGATGAATTTGTGATTTCCTCGCATTTAAACGCCAACCTCATAAAAACTTTCTAAATTCATATATGGATCCCCTCTATCCTTCGCTCATAAAAGAAGCCGTAGCTACAGTACGCTACCCCGGCTCCGGTAAGAATCTCGTAGAACTCGGAATGCTCGAGGACGACATACGCATCGACGGACCGCGCGTGAGTTTCTCGCTCATCTTTGAAAAGCCTACCGATCCTTTCAAAGCATCCCTCGTAAAGGCTGTCGAGGCTGCCGTAAAGCTACGTGCTCCCGAGGCGGAAGTGACGGTAAACACCATTGTCCGCAACGCAGCGCCAAAGCCGGAGAAAGCGCCCGTGCTTCCCGGCGTCAGGAATATCGTCGCTGTTTCGTCGGGCAAAGGCGGTGTCGGCAAGAGCACCGTCGCAGCCAATCTCGCAGTGGCGCTCGCTGCAGAAGGGTATAAGGTCGGCATTCTCGATGCAGACATCTTCGGACCGTCGCTGCCCAAGATGTTCGGCGTCGAAGGACAGGAGCTTTTCATGCACACCGTCGACGGTCGCAATCTAATCATCCCCGCTGAGGCCTACGGTGTCAAGCTGCTGTCGATTGGTTTTCTCATCGACCCCGCCAGCGCTGCTGTTTGGCGCGGAGCTATGGCATCCAACGCTCTCCGGCAGCTTATCGAGGAGGCTGACTGGGGTGAGCTCGACTATTTCCTTATCGACATGCCTCCGGGCACGAGCGATATACATCTCACCCTCGTGCAGACGCTCGGGCTGACGGGAACTGTCGTCGTGACGACACCTCAGAAAGTGGCGCTCGCCGACGCCAGAAAAGGAATCGCCATGTTCCGCAACGAACACATCAATGTTCCCGTGCTCGGTCTTGTAGACAACATGGCATGGTTCACGCCTGAAGCGCATCCGGACGAGAAATATTTCCTCTTCGGCAACGATGCCGATGTCGACGCCCTTGCCGACGAGTTCGGTGTGCCTGTTCTGGCGCGCATACCGCTTGTCGCCGCGGTAGGCGAGCACAACGACAACGGACGTCCCATCGTGACAGAACCGACGGCATCTGCGGCAGCTTTCCTGCACCTTGCACACGAGGTTGCCGACGCTGTTGACCGCCGCAACCTGCAGTTGCCGCCCACCCAGAAGGTTAAGATGAAATAACTATGGCATATATACAGATTCTCAACGGTCCGAACCTCGATCTTCTCGGCAGGCGTGAGCCGGAAATATACGGTCACCTTACGCTCGCGGAGATTAACGGAGGCATTGAATCAAGCTATCCTAACACGGAGTTCCGCTTCGCCCAGCATAACGGCGAAGGCGACATCATAGACACTCTCCATCTTGCCGGATTCGATCCCGACTGCATCGGTATTGTGCTCAACGCCGCAGCGTATACGCACTATTCCTATGCCATAGCCGACGCTATCGCCGCTATTCCGGCTCCTGTGGTGGAGGTGCATATCAGCAAAGTGCATGCCCGCGAGAGCTTCCGCGCGCAGTCGGTCATAGCACCGGTATGCGCCGGAACGATAGCAGGTTTCGGCGCAGAATCTTATATTCTTGCCGTACAGGCACTTCTTGATTTATAACAATGAGTGACGACAATAAAAAGACACTTCTCGTCGTCGGTGCCGGCGGCTTCATCGGCGGATTTATCTGCAAAGAAGGTATACGTCGCGGCTACGACACATACGCCGGTGTGCGCCGGAGTACATCTCGGCGATATCTCGGCGATATCGCCGACGATCATATCGTCGATTTCGACTACGACGACCCCGATAAGCTTGCCGACGAGCTTGCCGGTGCAGCTCCAGAAGGCGGCTGGGACACCGTTATCTATAATCTGGGAGCCACGAAATGTGCGAATTTCTCTGATTTCAACCGCATCAACTATCTCTTCCTCCGGAACTTCGTCGACGCTCTGCGGCAGAAGAGACTGATGCCGCGCCGCTTTCTCTTCATGAGTTCGCTCAGTGCGCTCGGTAATGCCGACGACCCCGAATATACCCCTATCAGCGCCGATACGGTTCCGAAGCCCAACACGCGCTACGGGCTTTCGAAAATAAAGGCGGAGTCTTTCCTTGAGATGCAGACCGATCTTCCCTGGACCATCTTCCGCCCCACAGGTGTCTACGGACCGCACGAGAAAGACTATCTGATGATGATAAAGTGCATTGACAGCCATTTCGACTTCGGAGTGGGATTTAAGACACAGATGCTCACCTTTATATATGTCGACGACCTTGTCGGTGCCATGTTCGATGCCCTTACAACCAACAAGACTATAAGGCACAAGTACATCATCAGCGAGCCTAAGGCGTATACACAGAAGGAATTCCGCAAGATCGTTTCGAAAAAACTCGGTAAGAAATTTGTCATCCCTGTCCGTCTGCCGCTCTGGGCTGCCTATATAGCGTCTGTCGTAGCTGAAAAATGGGGAGTGCTCACACTCAAGCCCTCGACCCTGAACCGCGACAAGTTCAAGATAATGAAGCAGCGGAACTGGCGTTGCTCTGTTGAAGATGCGCAGCGTGATTTCGGATTCAAGTCTAATTTCAACCTCGAACGCGGCATAGAAGAAACTGTCAGGGCATACCTTAAAGAGAAAGAGAAGAAATGAGGTTCACCAACGACGACGGAGAGATGCCCGTATGGGTCAAGTTGCTCATCTTAGTGTCGTGCCTGCCGGTGCTGGCGCTTCCGCTTCTGATAAGCCTCACGCATTCCGGTTTTTCAGGAGGCGCGTTTGTTGCGATATATCCTCTTTATGTCGTCGTATCCGCTGTCTGCGCGTGGCGCTGCTATGACGACAGGAGAGACCTCACATGGATTATTCTGGCATTGCTGTGGCTCACACATGCCGCAATGTGGTTCCTTGTATTGTACTGATGACTATCGACGACTACATAGACAGCCATATCGACGCCGAGCCCGACGAGCTCCGGCGTCTCTACCGGCGCACGCATATAGAGCGTCTCTACCCCCGCATGTGCACCGACCATGCTCAGGGACGTATGCTCGCCATGCTTACACGAATGATACGACCGCACCGCATTCTTGAACTCGGAACGTTCACCGGCTATTCTACCCTGTGCTTCGCCGAAGCCATGCCCGACGGTTGCCACATCGACACCGTAGAGCTCGACGACGAGTATGCCGACGACCTTCTTGAGCTTTTCGCCGACCGCAACATCACGCTGCACATAGGCGACGCCGAAGAGCTTCTTCCGGAACTGCTCGCGTGCAACCGATATGACATGGTGTTCATCGACGCTAACAAGCGCCGCTATGAGGCATATTACAGGCTCGTCCTGCCGGCGCTCCCGGGCGGCGGCTATATACTTGCCGACAACACCCTCTGGGGTGGCAAAGTGCTCGACGACGACGCCCAAGACCCTCAGACACAGGGGATAAGAACGTTCAACGACCTCATAGCCTCCGATACGGCAGTAGAAAAAGTAATAATACCGGTCCGCGACGGACTTACGCTCATCAGAAAGCGCTGAAAGCCCTCAATTAATGTTAAAATGCACTAATTAATCTCGGCGGCTTCCGAAGATTTGTTAACCGTACATCATTTTTGCGATACGTAGTGTTAATATTGAACGGCAAAGGCAGTATCTTTGCAGTTATGTTAAAGAAGAGTAAAGAATAACATGTCAAATATACTCACACATCTCATCAGCCGTCAGCTCGAGCGCTATAGCGCTAATCGGGAAGCATTTACGCTTATCGACATAGCTGAGCGCAAGCTGCTTCCAGTGACGTGGGGCGAATTTGACACCCGCGTTGAGAATGCCGCATGCGCCTTTGAGATTCTCGGAATCAAACCCGGCGACATGGTGGCGGTATTCACACCCAACTGTCCTGAATTTATATATACTGACTTCGCCTGCTACCGCAATCGCGCCATTCCCGTAGCCATCTATGCCACAAGCAGTGCCGAACAGGTGAAATATATTGTAAACGATGCCGGAGCAAAGCTTATTGTAGCAGGCGGAGATGCGCAGTACCGCATAGCACGGCAGGTGTTCGCCGAATGCCCGTCACTAAGTAAGATCATCATCATCGACGAAGCTGTCACGCCCGACACGAACGATAACGATTCAATACATTTTTCCCAGCTCCTTGAGCTCGGTGCCATGGCGTCGAAGAATTGCCGCGACGAGGTCGCCCTGCGTAGTGCCTCTGCCGTCCCCGACGATATCGCCACGCTCATCTATACTTCCGGCACCACCGGCGAGCCTAAAGGCGCCGTGCTGCCGCACAGTTGTTTCGACGCCGCCATGGAAATTCACCATGAGCGCCTCGACACCCTCAGCGACAGAGACACTTCCGTTTCTTTCCTGCCCATGAGCCATATTTTTGAGAAGGCATGGACCTACTTCTGTCTCGACTCAGGAATGCGCGTCGACATCAACAGCAATCCCAAGGAGATTCAGGCCGCCGTCCGTATAGCACAGCCGACATGCATGTGCAGCGTGCCGCGTTTCTGGGAGAAGGTCTACACCGCCATTCAGGAGAAAATGGGCAAGATGAAAGGTCTGCAGAAGATTATGGTGGAAAAAGCGCTCAAAGTCGGCGCGCGCCGCAATCTCGACTATGTGCGCCTCGGGCTGAAACCGCCGCGTCTGCTGGAGTTGCAGTATCGCTTCTTCGACAGGCAGGTTTTCAGCAAGCTTCGCCGCGCGATAGGTATCACCAACGGGAATATCTTTCCCACGGCAGGCGCGCCGTTGTCGTCGACCATTGTTGAATTCCTGCACACTTGCGGCATAAACATTGTCATCGGCTACGGTCTTTCCGAAACAACAGCCACAGTGACATGCTTCCCTGACGTCGGTTATGAGATAGGCTCCGTAGGTACCGTCATGCCGCGGGTACAGATAAAGCTTGGCGCCGAAAACGAGATTCTTGTCAAAGGTCCCACGGTGATGCGTGGCTATTACAACCGCCCCGAGGAAAACGCCAAGGTATTCACTCCGGACGGCTGGTTGCGAACTGGCGACGCAGGACTCATCGACCACAGCGGCTCGCTTGTTCTCACCGAGCGTCTCAAAGACCTTTTCAAGACCTCGAACGGTAAGTATATAGCGCCGCAGGCAATAGAGAGCCGTCTCGGCGAAGACCGCTACATCGAGCAGGTGGCTGTAATAGGCGACAAGCGAAAATATGTCACAGCCATCATTATCCCTGCTTTCGAGGCGCTGAAAGAATATGCCCGCAGCAAAGGCATCAGTTTCAGCAGCATCGACGACCTCGTGCAGAACTCCGAGATACGCCGCTTTATCGGAGAGAGGATAGAGAAACTCCAGAAGGGTCTTGCCGGGTTTGAGAAAATAAAGAAGTTCACTCTTCTTCCTAAGGAATTCACTATCGAGAACGGCGAACTTACAAATACCCTCAAGATCCGTCGTCCGGCAATAAATGCAATTTATGCCGACGACATCGAAGCAATGTACTGCTGATATGAAACAGAATTCGATCATCACCAATGGCGCCGAGCCTGAAAAGGCTATCCTTATAGGACTCATCACGCCCGTGCAGGACGAGACCAAGGCGAAGGAATACCTTGCCGAACTCGCATTCCTTGCCGACACAGCGGGCGCCGATACCGTCGATACTTTCCTGCAGAAGCTCGACTATCCCAATCCGCGCACCTTTGTGGGAAAAGGCAAGCTTGAGGAAATCAGGAAGTATATCGAAGACCGCGGCGACATAGCGCTTGCCATCTTCGACGATGATCTCTCTACCAAGCAGGTGATGAACATTGAGAAAGAGCTCGGTGTGAAGGTGCTCGACCGTACAAACCTCATTCTCGACATCTTTGCCAGCCGTGCGCAGACAGCGAGCGCCAAGACACAGGTGGAGCTGGCTCAGTACCAGTACCTTCTGCCGCGCCTCACGCGAATGTGGACTCACCTTGAGCGACAGCGCGGCGGCGTCGGGATGCGCGGTCCCGGTGAGACGCAGCTGGAGACCGACCGACGCATCATTCTCAACAGAATATCGCTTCTGAAAGAAGAACTTAGAGCCATCGACAGGCAGAAAGCCGTACAGCGCAAAAACCGCGGAAAACTCACGCGTGTGGCGCTTGTCGGATATACCAATGTCGGCAAATCGACGCTGATGAATCTTCTGAGCAAAAGCGACGTATTTGCCGAAAACAAACTCTTCGCCACTCTCGACACTACGGTCAGAAAAGTGGTGATCGACAATCTGCCCTTCCTCCTCACCGATACTGTGGGATTCATCCGCAAGCTTCCCACGCATCTTGTCGACTCATTCAAATCGACCCTCGACGAAGT
The DNA here is from genome assembly GCA_900555715.1 of uncultured Porphyromonadaceae bacterium. GTDB lineage: Bacteria > Bacteroidota > Bacteroidia > Bacteroidales > Muribaculaceae > CAG-873. Next base: position 39,040 of record USMC01000023.1, read on the forward strand.
GCGCGAGGCAGATATCCTGGTGCATGTCGTGGATATTTCACATCCCAATTTCGAAGAACAGATTGAAGTTGTCGACAAAACCCTGCGCGAAGTGTGCGGAGGAGCAGACAAGCCCATGCTGCTTGTTTTCAACAAAATCGACGCTTTTACATGCAAGCCCAAGGATGAGGACGACCTTACGCCGCGCGAGCGCTGCAACGCCACTCTCGATGAGCTTAAGGCAAGCTGGATGGCGAAGATGAACGACAACTGTATCTTCATCAGCGCCAAAAAGGGACTCAACATCGACGAGCTCAAGCAGAAGCTATATACGATGGCGCGCGAGATACATCTGTCGCGCTTTCCCTACAACGATCTGCTCTATCAGAACTTCGAGGAATAACGGCGCATATTGCGCGGATGGTGCGCGAGAATTTCTTCGCGCAGATGCGTCGTGTCGAGATGCAGATATATCTCGGTAGTGCCTATCGACTCGTGCCCGAGCATCTGCTGGATAGCACGCAGATTGGCGCCGCCTTCGAGAAGATGGGTGGCGAATGAGTGGCGAAGGGTATGGGGTGAAATCGTTTTTTTGATTCCGGCAGCCTCGGCGAGGTCGCGGACGATGTAGAAAACCATCACACGTGTGAGATGCTTGCCGCGGCGGTTGAGAAAGAGGTAGTCTTCCTCGCCCGGCGCCGGATCGGCGTGCTGCCGTTCGCGTTCGAGAAGATACGCTCGGAGCTGCTCAACGGCGTTTTCGCTCATTGGAACCATGCGTTCCTTGCTTCCTTTTCCGCTGACGGTGAGGTACTTCTCCTCAAGATTGACTCGGCGTCGCTCGAGAGTGCACAGCTCGCTCACGCGCAGCCCCGAGCCATAGAGCAGTTCCATCATGGCGCGGTTGCGCAGTCCGAGGATGTCGCCGGTGTCGGCGCATGCAATGAGTGCGTTCACCTCGTCGATTGTCAGAACTTCAGGCAGATGCTTGCCCAGCGAGGGGGCGTCGATAAGCTCCATGGGGTTGTCGTCGCGCGAATTGTCGAAGACAAGATACCGGTAGAACGATTTAAGACCGGATATCATCCGCGCCTGCGACCGTGGCGAGATGCCGAGGTCGTGGATGTCGTGCAGAAATGAGCGTATCTGTTCGGCGGAGGCATCGGCGGCGGCGATGTCAGGTCCGAGCCATTCCTCGAAGCGTTCAAGATCGCTCATATAGGCGAGGCGGGTATTCTGCGACAGCCCGCGTTCAAGCATCAGATATGACTGGTAGAGGGGATCCATGGTATTCGTATCATACTGTTCCTTGTTCGACGCAGCGGGCTATGCGGTCGAGAGTGCTGTCGTTCTTGTTCTTTTCCGGGTCGAAGGAGCTTTTCAGACTCACTCCGAACATCTTTCCGAAACCTTGCCAGAAGGTAGCGCGAAAACTGCCGAGAAATGCTTTGACGATTTCGTAGCTGCTCTGATGCGTCTCGCGCTGGATTAGTTTGATGAGCACTTTAGCCTGCCGGCGTGAGAAGCGGCGGAGGATGGGTTTGTACTGTTTGAAGATGGCGGATTCCATCTCTTTCAGGTAGTCCTCGCGCTCCTTGGTGGTGTCGAATGTCTCAAGATATTCGTAAGTCTCGACAAGCGTTTCCGCGATAAGTTTGGCGTATGGAAGCGTCAGCTTGACGTCGCGCACCGTGCGCCAGTAGAATTCTTCTTCCTTGCGGTTCTTGAATTTCATAGGCGGGTACACTGTGAGCTCGCGCAGATTTATCATCAGAATAGTGTCTCCTTCCTCGTCGACAGTCCATGAAAAGCTCCTGTATGGGTCGCGTATTACCGACGGCGTCGCTTCTGCCTCGGCACGCAGCTCTTCCGGCGTGGCGGGGGACGCCGCGCATACGGATGCCGTAAGGAGCATGACAATTGCTGCGAAGAACTTGGACATAGGCAGACATTGAAAAAGGATGCTTATAGCTATAACATCCTCAGACGAAAATTGATTCCGGATATTTCACATCCCACAGAAAAAGCGCTCCGGCAGGCATCGAAGTACCTGCAGCGCAGCGGTCCTTGAGGCTGAGAATATCGAGGATTGCCTCGGGTGACATTTTATGACGTCCGACGTCGACAAGAGTGCCTACAACGGCGCGCACCATGTTGCGGAGGAATCGGTCGGCGACAATCTCGAAATACCATGCGTTGTCGGAGACGCGGTGCCATGCGGCGGCGCGCAGGTCGCAGATGTTGGTCTTGGCGTCGGAATGCAGTTTGGCGAAGGATGTAAAATCGCGCTTGCCGAGCAGAAGCGACGCCGCGCTGTTCATGGCGTCGAAATCGAGTCCGGCGGGAGCTTTCCATGCAAGCCCGCGGGCGAAAGGATTTTTATCGGTCACGGCGTAATAGCGGTATGACCGCTCGGTGGCGTCGAAGCGGGCGTGTGCATCGTCGGCGACGCGGCGTATGCTGTGTATTGCTATGTCAGGACCGCACAGGCTGTTGAGTGCGCGCATCATCCCTGCGTCGGGAACTCCGTCCCAGTCGAAGTGAGCCGTCATGCGGTGCGCATTCACTCCAGCGTCGGTACGTCCGGCTCCCGTCAGGGGCACGGGGCGGCGTGCCAGCGTGGAAAGGGCTTTTTCGATTACTTCCTGCACGCTGATATCGCCGGGCTGAACCTGCCAGCCGTGAAAAGGCTCGCCGCGGTAGGAGAGATTCATGAAGAAGCGCATTGTGTGTGCCTATTTTTCGAGGTATGTGTAGCCGAACAGACCGGAACGGTATGTGCTGATGAAATCGCGTCCTTCTTCAGGAGTAATTGAGCCGGCTTTCATCGACGAGGTCACCCACGTTTCAAGATTGCGAACCAGCTTCTTGGGATTGTATTGCACGTAGTCGAGCACTTCGTCGACGGTTTCGCCCTCGATGATCTGATCAATTTCGTAGTGGTCTTTGAATACGCTGATGTGCACTGCGTTGGTGTCGCCGAAGAGGTTGTGCATGTCGCCGAGAATCTCCTGATATGCACCGACGAGGAACACGCCGATGTAGTAGCTCTCGCCCGCCTTGACAGCGTGGACGGGCAGAGCTGACGCGCTGCCCATGGGCGAGATGAAATTGGCTATCTTGCCGTCGGAGTCGCAGGTTATGTCCTGAATAGTGCAGTGGCGCGTCGGTTTCTCGTCCAGACGGGCTATCGGTACAATGGGGAAGAGCTGGTCGATCGCCCACGAGTCGGGAAGGCTCTGGAAAAGCGAGAAGTTGCAGAAATACTTGTCGGGCAGCATCTTGGCGATCTTCCGGAGGTCTTCGGGTGTGTGTTTCATCGTCGCGGCTATCTCGCCTATCTCGCGGGCTATGCTCCAGAAGAGCTTTTCTATCTGCGCGCGTGTCTTCAGGTCGAGGAGTCCGAGGCTGAACAGATCGAGGGCTTCCTCGCGGATCTGAAGGGCGTCGTGCCAGTTCTCGAAGATGCCGGCTCCGCTGTCGAGGCGGTCCCAGATGTCGTAGAGTTCACGTGCGAGCTCATGAGCATCGGGGCTTATTTCCTCGTTGTCCTTCCAGATGGGGAGCTGTGTGGTCTCAAGCACTTCGAAGATGAGGACGGAATGATGCGCCGTGAGCGACCGTCCGCTCTCGGTTATTATGTTGGGCTGTCTGAGGTTATTCTTCACGCATACGTCGACGATGGCGGAAACGGCGTCGTTGGCATATTCGCGGATGGAGTAGTTCATCGAACTCTCGCTCGACGAGCTGCGCGTGCCGTCGTAGTCGACGCCGAGACCGCCGCCGATGTCGATGAATTCGATGCCGAAACCGAGTTTCGACAGCTGGACGTAGAACTGTGTCGCTTCCCTGAGGGCGTTTTTGATGACGCGTATTTTATTAATCTGGCTGCCGATATGGAAGTGTATGAGCTTGAGGCAGTCTTTCATGTCGCGGCGTTCAAGAATGTCGATGGCTTCGAGAAGCTCGGAGGAGTTAAGTCCGAATTTGCTCTGGTCGCCGCCGCTTTCGCTCCATTTTCCGGAGCCTGTGCTCGACAGCTTGATGCGGATGCCGATATTGGGGCGCACCTTCAGACGCTTGGAAATATCGGCTATCATGCGGAGCTCGTTGAGTTTTTCTACGACAAGATAGATGCGGCGTCCCATCTTCTGAGCAAGAAGGGCGAGCTCTATGTAGCTGGCGTCCTTATAGCCGTTGCAGATGATGAGGGCATTTTCGTCGATATTGGTGGCGAGCACGGCATGAAGCTCGGGCTTCGAACCGGCTTCCAGTCCGATGTTGAACTTTTTGCCGTAGCTAACGATTTCTTCGACAACCTGACGCATCTGATTCACCTTGATAGGATATATCATATAGTTCTGCGCCTCGTAGTTGTACTGTGCCGAGGCCTCGCGGAAGCAGTTAGAAATTTTTTCGATGCGGTTGTCGAGTATGTCGGGGAAGCGGAGGAGCACGGGCGCCGACACATCGCGTATCTGGAGCTCGTCCATGACGTCTTTGAGGTCGACGGCGGAGCAATCCGGACGCGGAGTTACGACGATGTGACCTTTTTCGTTGACAGAGAAATAATTACGTCCCCATCCGGGGATGTTGTACAGCTCTTCGCTGTCCTCAATGCGCCATTTTCTCATTTTCAGTGCTTGGTTTCAGTGCTTGTTGTTGCAAAGGTAGCAAAAATAAGCGAAAGTCAGCGCGAAAGTCAGCGCGACATTATATGTTAAAATGTTTGGTGTGACGGTGAAATTTCGTAATTTTGGCTGAATTATTGAAATTGATAAATGATTCTCTCATTGTGAATACTAAGACTCTTGAATTTGTAACATATTGCATCTGCAAATTGGCGCAGGTGCTTCAGATGAGCCAACGGGAGGTTTATCGACGGCTTAAGCAGTCTGGCATTTTGTATGATTACATAGTGCCGTCGTATGACGTGCTGCACACTTTCAGTTCACGCTACCTTGTGGAAGACCTCACCGACTATATGAAGGAGAAAGGAGTGTTGCCCTAATGAGACTCAACTATGACAGACGAAAGCAAATTGGCTTTTCAGGCAGGCAAAAGTGCCAATATCATAAAGAGCATGTGCGAACTCTACGGATTGTCATTACAGGAAGCTGCTGATATATATTACCAGTCCGACACATCGGAACTGATAGAAGAGGGTGTCGCCGATTTACAGTGCAGAAGCGACAAATACCTCGCGTCTGTTATCTGGGAAGAGCATCAGGAGCATTAGTAACAATGATTTATTGTGCGTCGGGGAGCTGCTGCATTTCGACGAGGCGGCGGTAGAATCCTTTTGCTTCGGGACGAAGCAGTTCTTCGTGCGTGCCGCGTTCGACAATGCTTCCGTCGTGAAGCACGCAGATGAGGTCGGCTCGCCTGATTGTAGACAGACGGTGGGCGATGACAAGGGTGGTGCGCCCCTTCATAAGTCTGTCGAGTGCCTGCTGTACGAGGGTTTCGCTCTCACTGTCGAGCGCCGACGTTGCTTCGTCGAGGATAAGAATCGAGGGGTTGCGGAGCACGGCGCGGGCGATAGAGATGCGCTGGCGCTGACCGCCGGAGAGGCGGCAGCCGCGGTCGCCTATCATTGTGTCGTAGCCCTTGTCGGTGGCGATGATGAAGTCGTCGGCATTGGCGATGCGAGCGGCACGGCGCACGTCGTCGATAGTGGCGTTTTCGACGCCGAAGGCGATGTTGTTGAAAATAGTGTCGTTGAACAGAATGGCTTCCTGGTTGACGTTGCCCATCAGCCCGCGGAGATCGCTTACGTTAAGATTACGTATGTCGATGCCGCCGATTCTGATTGTTCCCTTTGTGACGTCGTAGAAGCGCGGAATGAGGTCTGCCATTGTCGATTTTCCGGAGCCTGACTGTCCGACGAGCGCCACGGTGCTGCCAGGAGCGATGTCGAGGCTGATGTCGCGGAGAACGTTGTGCTCGCCGTCATAGCTGAATGTCACGTCCTCGAAGCTGACGCCGAGAGCATCGGATGCCGGCAGCTTTTCGGGTTGCGCAGGAGAGGCGATGGGATTGACGGCATTGAGAATTTTGTCGACGCGGTCCATCGACGCAAGACCTTTCTGGATGGAGTACGCGGCTTTGGAGAGCTCTTTGGCAGGGTTTATGATATTGTAGAAAATCACCATATAGTATATGAACGCCGCCGCATTCATGCTCGAATGTCCCGAAAGGATGAGGCTACCGCCGAACCACAGGATGATGGCGATAGCCGTTGTGCCGAGGAGTTCGCTCATAGGGTGGGCGAGCGACTGGCGGCGCGCTACGCGGTTGGAGAGATGGTAGAATACCTGATTTTCGTTGTGGAAGCGTTCCTGCATCTTGTCTTCGGCGGTAAACGCCTTGATGACTCTCAGTCCGCCGAGTGTTTCCTCGATGATAGACATGAGCAGTCCCCACTGTGTCTGCCCTTCGAAAGATGTGCGTTTGAGACGCTTGCCTACACGCCCCATCACCAGACCGGCTATCGGCAGCAGGATGAAGACAAAGATTGTGAGCTGCCAGGAGATTGCCACCATCATGGTCAGGCATACGATGATCATCACGGGATTTTTGAAGAACATGTCGAGCGACGCCATGATGGAGTTCTCTATTTCCGCCACGTCGC
>USMC01000024.1 GCA_900555715.1 uncultured Porphyromonadaceae bacterium
GCAGAGGATTGATTAAATTCTTTTTAAGGCCTGGATTCTTCAATTGAGTAGAACAAGAGTTACACTTTTTCTCCCGAATAACCATGCCTCCATTACATTTTTTCAAACGAATAACCGAGGATGTGCTACACTTTTTCAAACGAATCGATAATGATCTTCTATAGGCCGTTTGCACATCTTAGTTAAAACAGCTATCTTTGCGGGTACAAAAACACAGGCCCGGGAGGGTCTGAAAAAGCGATTTTCAGAAGGGAAAACGGAAAAATTCGGTCTTTTGTACCCGAAGTTTCGCAATCTGTTGAGCGGCAACGTGTTCTACGCACTGCATCGGAAGACTAACCGGAACTATGAGTCGGCTGATTTATTTCTTCGTTTTATACTGATTGAGGCTTCAATAACGTCTCTTGAAAGAAAACCTCAAGGACTATCCGGATTAAATCGACTATGACTATATCGACTATAAGGATGCGGATGGCGAAATCGCGATGTTCGTATGTTTCAGAAAATGAAAATGGTTATAACAAAGTGTGTCGCGGAACATTACTTTTTTGTCGCAAAATGATAATGGATACTTCGGGAGGAATGCCTGAAAAGTTAAAATGATTTCCGCAGATAATCTTTTGACAAATATCCGTACCGCAGAAGTGAATGCACATGTGTAATTTTGCCATACACTAAAATAAATGCCCAATAACTCACTTTACAAAACATGTATCATAAACCTATCATTTTCATAACTGCCGGCATTTTTGCGTTCGGCACCGCTTTCAATGCCGGTGCTGTCAACATTTGTGCGGCAGACAATACTGCTGTAGCGGCGCATACACAGCGCTACAACAACACCAACCGCCCGCCCGAAAAGGAACGCCTCTTCAAATCCAAAGCCGTCGAATCCGAAATAAAGCGTATCAAGAAACTGCTTAAAAATCCGAAACTCGCATGGATGTTCGAGAACTGTTTTCCGAACACGATCGACACTACCGTGCATTTCCGTCTTGACGAAAACGGCGAGCCCGACACCTTTGTGTACACCGGCGACATCCATGCCATGTGGCTGCGCGACTCCGGCGCACAGGTGTGGCCATACGTTCAGCTGGCAAACGACGACCCTGAGCTGAAGAAGATGATTGCCGGGGTAATCAACCGCCAGTTCAAGTGTATCAATTTCGACCCGTACGCCAATGCCTTCAACGACGGTCCTACCGGCGGCGACTGGATGAGCGACATTACCGACATGAAGCCCGAGGTGCATGAGCGCAAGTACGAAATCGACTCGCTCTGCTACCCTATCCGGCTCGCTTATGAGTATTGGAAAGAAACTGGCGACACAAGCGTGTTCGGACAGGAATGGCTCGCAGCTATCAACAATGTGCTCAGGACATTCACGGAACAGCAGCGAAAGGACAATGTCGGTCCGTACCGTTTCCAACGCAAGACTGAGCGTCAGCTGGACACCCTGAACAACAACGGACTGGGCGCCCCCGTGAGCGGATGCGGACTGATTGTATCGTGCTTTCGCCCGTCCGACGACGCAACAACATTCCAGTACCTCGTGCCGTCGAACTTCATGGCAGTGTCGAGCCTCCGCAAAGCTGCTGAAATTCTCACCGAAGTAAACAGTCAGTCCGACCTTGCCGCACGATGCACGGTCCTCGCCGACGAAGTGGAATCGGCACTGCGCAAACATGCGGTCTACAACCATCCCGAATATGGTAAGATATATGCTTTTGAGGTTGACGGTTTCGGCAACTATCACCTGATGGATGATGCAAACGTGCCGAGCCTCCTTGCCATGGCTTATCTCGGCGACGTCGACGTCAACGATCCCGTCTACCAGAACACGCGCCGCTTCGTATGGAGCAAGGACAACCCATACTTCTTCAGCGGACCGGCAGGTGAAGGCATAGGCGGACCTCACATAGGCTATGACATGGCATGGCCCATGAGCATCATGATGAAAGCTTTCACATCGCAAGACGACAACGAAATCCGCGACTGCATCCGCATGCTCCTTGCCACAGACGCCGGAACGGGCTTTATCCACGAATCGTTCGACGTAAAGGACGCCAATAACTTCACACGTCCCTGGTTCGCATGGCAGAACACTCTCTTCGGCGAACTCATCCTCAAGCTCGTCAACGACGGTAAGACCGACCTGCTGAACACTATCTGAACATCATCCATACCCAAAAGAGAGTCAGCCACCCGTGCCGGATGGCTGACTCTCTGATATCAATGATATTGAAAACCCGACAAGCGGTATCTGCCGTCACATGGACGGCGGCTCACTGCCGACAGCGGCGCCCCACTCTTTGTCAGGCTTCGGTCCCATCACCAACACCAGCCGTCCGCCTTTCATCAGGTCGGCATGGCTGATCCACGGCTTATCCCAGGGGTGTCCGTTGAGTTCTGCACGCTGTATATACTTATTGTCGCGCGAACATCCGTCTGCCACTATCTCGAAAATCTTTCCGTTGGGAAGAGACAACGATGTGCGGGCGAACAGCGGTGAACCGATATTGTACACCGGTATACCCGGAGTGACGGGATAGAGACCTATCGACGAGAAAACCACAAACGACGTCATGCCGCCGCCGTCTTCATCGCCCGGTACACCCATAAGGTCGGCACGGAACCACGTGTCGAGCATCTGACGGATTCTTTTCTGGGTTTTCCACGGCGCACCGGCATAGTTGTAGAGGTAGGGCACATGCAGCGACGGCTCATTTGCCATGGAGAACTGCCCCACATTGCCTGTATGATCGGGGAGCTTCGAGTAAAAATCGTATTTGCTGCGACCGAGAGGCTCGGCGAATGTACGGTCGAGATTTGCCACGAATTGCTGGCGTCCACCCATCAGCTTCACCAGATCGGCGACATTGTGGGGCACATCCCAGCGGTAAACCCAGCCGTTGTTTTCTCCATAGTATTCGCGCGCTCCCATGCCGCCAGGAAAGGAATAGTCGAACGGCTCGATAAACCGTCCGTCCTTATCCTTAGGATGGAAAAATGCTGTCGACGGATTGTAGAGGTTGCGGTAGTTGAGCGCTTTCTGACGATACTTTGCCGCTTCTTCGGTCTTGCCAAGGGCATCGGCGAGGAGCGACAGGCAATATTCGTCATAGGATGTACCGAGGGTGACTGCAACAGGCTGACGTTTCTCGAATCCGTTCACGTTAGGATCAGTCTCCTGTTCGCCGTCGGCAAGTGCAGGAATATACCCGTGCTCGTTCCAGAATTCATCGATCCACCCGGCAGGCTTGCCCGACCACGGCGCCAGTGTCTTTTCCTCGATGCCGCGACGGCATGCCTCGTATGCCTTGGGAAGATCCACTTCCAGACCCTTCGCTACGGCATCTGCCACAGTGGCTACTGCATGATTCGAATTCATGCGCCGGCTGTCGCCTGTCACTTCCGGGAACGTGGGCATCCACATGTTTCCCATCTGCTCCGCCATAGTAAGGTAAGACGCGATGATATTTTCTTCTTTAGACGGTTCTATCAGCAACCGGAGCGGATGCGCAGCGCGGTATGTATCCCATATCCAGTCGTCGGTATAGAAAGGTGTGCCGTTGTCGGGGTGTACAGCACCATCGAAGGCGCTCCAATAGCGACCGTCCTCACTCATACATACAGGGCGTTCGAATGTACGGTAATAGGAAGTGTAGAACACCTCACGCCGGGCATCATCACCACCCTCCACTGCAATACGACCAAGTACACGGTTCCATTCGTCGCGACCACGCCGTGCCTGCGCGGCGACATCGTAATCCTTGATTTCGCGGCGAAGATTCTTCTTTGCCTGTTCCTCGCTTATGAAAGATACTCCGTAGCGCACCCCTACGCCGGGGGTGCCATCCTTGAACTGCCATACGGCACATACGTTGCGTCCCTCAGCTGTTGTCTGCTCCGAGTCGATTATTCCGTCGCGAAGGATACCGGCATTCACAGGTGCAGCGTCGCATTCGGCATAGACATATACACGTGTGCGTCCGTCGAGGTCCTGATAGCCTGACGCAGCCGCACCGTCTACCGTCATACGACCATTCCGGCTTGTCAAAGAAATATACACAGGCTTTCCCGGACTGAAGCATATATTGTACACGCCTGCCTGATGCGCCGGCGAATAGTCGGCATGCATCGTATTGTCGTCGAGGTCGGTTGAGTAGCTGTAGGGCGTAATATGTTCGTTATCGTAGTTATACTCTATTACAGACGCCGGCACAGACCGCTGGCTCGGCGTCAGGTTGAACGCCGACCGCTCACGATGGTTGGTAACTATCACCGGCAGCCCACGCACATACTCCGAAGTATAGTCGCCGCGCTCAGGATAGACGCGAAGCATACTGTTGGGCAACTGCACCGTAGGGAATGTCGGTACGAGCAGATGACTGACATTGCCGATATACGGGTTTACATAGTCTACCGGTTCTTTCGCCTGAGCTGCAGCCGCCATAGCGGCTGCCAGCATCAGGACGGGAAGAACAGTTCTTAACGGGAACCTCACGACAAGATTTGTATGATTAGTATATGTAATTATCTTACAAACACTTTCGATACTTTGTCGCCTTGGCGGCGTATATACAGACCCGACTGCGGATTGCGTACCTTGCGTCCCTGGAGGTCGAAGTATTCGGTCTCAGCGCTGACAGCGGGAACGATTGAACCAACGCCGGTCTGTATGGCCTGACCGTGAACATCAAAAGCGAAAACTCGTGATGTCTCGTGGTTGAGGTCATGTCCGCGGTCGCCGTCAACATTGACACGCGGCACTTCTAATTTCACATACCGCGCATTTACAGGAGTGTCAAGCACATGCTCATGTGTCTTTTCATCCTGATTTACATCCATGGCGTTCACCACTTCTGTCCAGCATGTATTCGAGTCGCCGGAAGGAGTTACCAGCTTTACGTCCGGACGTTCGGTAGCGACGCTGATTTTGTAGTGTTCGAGGTTATTGTTGTTCTCGTGCAGCTTACAGTCGTAGATGGTGAACTTATTTACGGAATACAGGTCTTCGAGGTCGATGACGACAAATTTAATAGGGTCATTATTGATGTCGGCAGCATAGAAGCACCATTTACCGCCGCTTTTTTCGTAAACGCCGTTGATAAGATTTATGGCAGACTCACGCTCGTTGGCGCAATCGTAGGATTTCATTACAGTTTTGCCGATACTCACCACGTCGCTGCCCTCACGGACGAAAGGGCGGCTGTATTCTCCGTAGATGCGGCAGCCATAGATACGCACGGCATTGTCAGCCTTGGTGAAGACAGCCTTTACAAAACGACCTTCGACAGGGGCGAATGTCTCTTCTTTGACATTCTGGTCGCCGACACCTGACATGTGGAGAACGGGCTCACCCCAGTTCTCGCCGTCGTCGCTGACATAGAGCCAGTACTCCGGTGTGTTCTGGCTGGCCTCATGTGTGCAAGCGTCGTCGAAACCGAAACCATCGAATGTGTAGTAGTCGAAAAATTCGAATATCACCCAAGGATTCTGGTTCTGGTTGTCGCACCATTTCTTGTTGGGCAACCAGCTGCCGGTATTGAGATAGAAGGGGCTCTCATGGTCGCCTGTCTGGCTGCTGTACGATTTGATAATGCAGCGCGACTTGCCGTTGCCGTAGCGGGGGAAAGCGTTGAGTACACGAGAGTCAGCTGTCTCGATTTCAATGGGGTCGCCATATCCTGAACGGGCAGCGGGATCATATACAGCCACACCTACCTTGGAGTCGGCGCATCCGTAGTAGAGATACCACTTGCCATCCTTGTAGACGAGACCTTCAATGAATACTGTGCCGTCCTTGTACTGACCGCTTTTCTCAGCAGCCTCCATCGGGCGGAAGAAAGCGTTGTCGAGTCGACCGATAACTTTCGTAGGTTCGTTAATATCGAAAAGCACCTGACCTGCGGCATAGGTAGAGCCCGGATAGTCCATGCATCCGTTGCTGCCGCCATCATTCTTGCCGTTGTAGAAGAGGAGGATGCCGTTCTCAGTGATGATTGCAGGAGGACCGCATTCTGTAAGATTGCTGTCGAAATATCCTTTGCGCGGCTTGATGAGCTCAAGGAGCTTGCCGTCCTGGTTCTGAAGCGGAGTCCAGTGGATGAGATCTTCGGAGGAAGCCAGATATACAGCTGTCTCACCCCAGTACATGAGATATTTGCCATTGACTTTGGCTGCTACCTGACGGCCATCTTTGATTTCCGTGACAACAGAGCCGGACTTGCAGCCCAGGTCCTTGTACTTGCCTTCATAGGCATCAAGGAAAGCCGGACCATGTTTGGTCCACTCCGTAAGGTTCTCGCTTGTGGCAACAGAGAGACGGGGAATAGAGTTATTCCACGATGTATATGTCATCACATAGACGGTTTTGCCATCGATATCGGCTGCTACCACACGCGGGTCTTCGCAGCCGCCTTTCCATTCGTATGTCTTGGAAATTTCTGTCTCGTCCGGATAGAACACAGGTGTGGCACTGCGCCAGTCAATTGTGATACCGTCGCTCGATTCTGCCAGACCGATACGCGATGTGCGTCCTCCGATTCCTGCTTTGGGATCATCTTCCGCACGGTAGAGGATGTAGATTTTGCCGTCTTTTACTACGGCTGCCGGATTGAAGGTGTCGGCAAATTCCCATTTTACTTCCTCGCCTTTCATCGGGCAGTTGAATACAGAAGCTTCATTGGGCGAAATGATAGGATTTACGCCTTCGGGGCGGACAAATCCGCCAAAAGCCCAGTCGGGAAGCGGATTGTCGGTGACAGCGGTCTGGGCATTTGCCGAGAAGGCAATAGCCACACCTGTCATGGCTGAGATAAAGGTTTTATTCATAAAATTGGTTTATGATTGAATGATTTGTGCCGCAAAATTAGAATTTCGGATACCGGGTTCAGTCTAACTTTTACGACAATTGTATAATGAATAGTGACAATTTTTCAATTTGAATATGAAAATGAAGGCGCGAGTCACTTCCCTGACGTTTGACTCAACGATGGCGGTATTGCCGCAGCCGATGTGCCGCGCTTACGGTTGGGACGGTTGCTCATCACGAAGCGGAGCTCTGCACCGTCCTTTATGTCATCGTAAGTAATATAATTGCGGTCGTGCCGCTTACCGTTCAGATAGAACTCCTTGACATAGACATTTTCCGGCGTCCAGCCGTCTGCCACCATACGTACATCCCGTCCACCGCCCAGATGCATTGTCACTGCAGGAAGAGCCGGCGAACCTATATTGTACACGTTCGATGACGGCGCCGTGGGGTAGAATCCCATACAGTTGAAGATATACCACGCCGACATCTGCCCGCAGTCGTCATTACCGCTCAGTGCGTCGGGTTTATTACCGTAGAAGCGGTCCACAACCTCACGCACCCGTTCCTGGCATTTCCATGGCTGACCGAGATAGTTGTAGATGTAAGCGACCTGATGACATGGTTCGTTGCCGTGCCAGTATGCGCCTATACGCCCCCAGATGTCGTGTGCGCCGGGGATATCCTCGGGGAGTTCTACCTGGAAGAGCGAGTCGAGACGCTGAGTATAGCGCTTACGTCCTATTTCGTTTATATGTCCTTGTATATCATGCGGGACATACCATGTGTACTGCACGGTGAATCCCTCGGTAATGTCGCCCCATCCGTTCACCGAGCCCGGACCTTCGTATGCTACGGGGGAGAACGGGGTGCGCCAGCCGCCCTTTGAATCACGCCCGCGCATATAGCCGGTAGCCTTGTCTATCAGATTACGATAGGACAGCGAGCGGTTCAGGAAGCGTTCGTATTCGGCTGTTTTGCCGAGCTTCTTCGCCGCCATGGCTATGCAGTAGTCATCAAAGGCATATTCGAGAGTCTTGGACACCGACTCTTTCTCTTTGTCAAAAGGCACATACCCCATCGAGACATACTCGGGCAGGCAGTCGTAGTTAGGATTATCGGCGGTTTTCACCATGGCTTCAAAAGCCCTTTCGCGGTCGAAACCGGGAACATCCTTCACAATCATATCGGCAAGCACCGATACGGCATGGTAGCCGATCATGCACCAGTTTTCGCCGCCATAGAACGACCAGATGGGCAGCATGCTCTCGACACTCTGACCGTAGTGTGCCAGCATGGAATTGGCGATATCGGCCTGCACGTCGCGCTGTACCAGGTTGAAGAGCGGATGGAGAGCACGATAGGTATCCCACAACGAAAGTGTGGTCAGATTCGTGAAACCAGAAGCCTTGTGTATGTTCTTGTCCAGACCTCGATAGCTGCCGTCTATATCCTGAAAGACAAACGGATGCAGGAAGGCATGATACACCGAGGTATAGAAAGTCTCCTTCTGATCGTCAGTTCCCTCGATTTCAAATTTGGACAGCTGCGCATTCCATGCGTCCACGCCTTCCTGATGCACGCGAGCGAAATCCTTGCCGTTCAGCTCACTGAGATTGGCAAGCGCCCCGTCGGCACTTACACCCGACACAGCCACCTTCACCTCTATCTGTTCACCCGGGGCTGCATCGAACTCGAGTGCCATTTTCACATTCTTTCCATACGTCTCACGGTCGCTCCGGAAGCGGTTGGTATTGTATATCACCGGCTTGTCGTCCATATATATGACAGCGTCGCGGATTGGTCGCGAGAACGTCGCCGCAAGGTAGACATGACGCTCCGGCACCCAACCGTTCACAAGCTTATATGCCGTGAGAGTGGAGTCATTCACAATCCGAATGTTCGCCCACTCGCACTTGCTCCGCAGCGTGTGGTTGAGGTCGAGCAGAAGCCATGCGTCGCCGGAGCGGTTATATGTAAACCGGAATATTCCCGCACGCTGCCCCGCCGTCATTTCAGCAGTGACGCCGTAGTCGTCGAGGTCGAGGCTATAATATGCTGCAGAGGCTTTCTCACGGTCGTGGCTGAAGCGCGAGCGATAACCTTCATCCGGCTTTTCATGCGTCGACGGCTGCAGATGCAGTTCACCCGTACCGGGCATGAACAGGAAGTCGCCAAGGTCAGGAATGCCTGTTCCGCTGAGGTGCGTAAGACTGAAGCCCAGCACTGTAGGATGGTCGTACTTGTAGCCCGCGGCAGTGTCGTAGTCGTCAAAATCGGTGTCAGGGCTGATTTGTATACCGCCGAATGGCGTCTGAGCGCCAGGATAGACATTGCCGAAGCCTTCCGTGCCTATGAGCGGATTGACATACCGCGACAGGTCCTGACGGGGCTGTTTTCTCACTGATGCTTTTTCGTCATCGTCGCCTATTGCGTTGATATACTCCGCCCAGAGGTTCTCCACGGAATTTTTCTCTCCGGGACCAAGGATATGATGCATGGCGGCATCCCACGACCATGGAATCACTTCGAGCGCCGTACGGTTGAACTTACGCAGGAAATCCTTGTCCTTGTTTTGCGACAGCCAATAGAGGAAATAGCCAGTATTGCGGTAGCCGCTCATCCACGACCCCCCGCGAGGACGGTCTTTAGACGAAAAGTCCTGGCTGAAACTGCCGCATGCCACACGCACACCGTCGGCTACACCTTCGATGAACGACCAGTAAGGACTCTTTCCGTCGTAGCTGCCGCATCCTTTGGGTTCGAGCTGGTAGGCATGTGTAAGCTCGTGGTAAAGCACGCCACGCGTCTCATAATCGACTCTCGCAGTGTCGTTACCGGCGAAGCTGTGGCTCACCCAGTCGACATTATAGTCAATTCGGACATGGTTTCCGCCGCCGCTCTTATAGGATATGCCGTCGAAGCTGCGCACAACATAGTCGATGTCGTGAATGTCGGGTATACTGTCGGCGGGCGAGAAATAGAGGGTCTGTATAACGCGCCGGGCGTTGTCGGCGATGTATTTGTCGGGATTCTTAACTATGGCGCCATATATCTTTGCGCCTTCGCTTTCCGGATTTTCTATCACGAAATGCACGCGCCCGGGATTATAGTTACGCCACTGGCGTTCAATGGCAACGGGAGCCGGGAAACGACTGTCGGTCTGAGCCGTGCAAGGGAGCACGGCGAGTAATGCAAATGTAAATATTGATAACTGTTTCACGACTGTTATGGTTTGTCAGATAAAGTGCCATAACGTCCTGTATGAACGTTATGGCACACCTTTTCTACCTTAATATCATAAACTTGAGACTATTATCCTTATTCGTAAACCCCGAACTCATATATGCGGGTCACATGGGTATTGCCTTGTTGCTCGGGCTGTGTCACGAGCAGACGGACATAGCGTGCGTCGGCCGGCTTTGCCAGCTTACGCGACACCTTGTTGGCGGTATTCGCAAGGATTGCATCTATGGTCTTCCATTCTTCCTTATCGCTGTTGCGACCCTGCAGGTAACATGCACCGGTGATGTACGAAGGATTTTCGGCTCCGGCATTGGTTATGGACCATGCCTTGATATTCTTTGTCGTGCCGAGGTCATATTCCACGTAAGGCGGGAATCCCGTCTCGTCGCACCACTTCGTGTTGACGTCGCCGTCGGTGAGGAATCTCGGATGTTCGCCGTCGTTCATGCATCCCGACCAACTCATGAGCATGTCGCTGTTGAGAAGGTTGGCGCCGAGCGCACGTTTAGCGTCGGCATTGGCGCGGGTCGCACCGGCTGCTATGGCAGTGCGGAAAAGCGGTGCCATGGGAGCAGACTGCTGTGCGGCTTCACTGGCTGCTGTAGCTGCGAAAATCACAAGGGCAGGATTATCGGGAAGCACAACTTCACGCGTGCCGGCAGGCAGATCTATGGCATATTTGTACATGTACGTAAATTCGTATGGATGGTCGCCCTTGGCAGAATGGCGGTGAGTACCGGCATACGCCACTTCATCGGTATCCATGTAGCCTTCTGTGTGACCTGTGTGTCCCCACTGACCGATAAACCCTGTATAGGAAGGTACGGAGAGTTCTGTCGATGTTTTGCCGTGTCGGAAGGTTCCCTTGGTACCTTCGTCCTCAGATGCCGTGGCTGCAAGGATATAGAGGCGGTTGTAGTTGCCTTCAGGGAGGGTGATGGTATCGCCGTGGCAGGCCTTGCCGTTGAGGAGCGCCGAGTTTTCAAGTCTGAAAGGCACACCCAGAGCAGTGATGGATGAGGGCACGAGTTCGGCAGCGTAGCTGTAGCCGCCGCAGAAGTCTGCGTCCTGTGCAAACTTGTTCCAGCTGAAGCACTTCTTGTCGTAGTTCAGAGGAATCTGTTCGTAGGTGGCAAGGTCTTTCCTTTCGGCGGGTGCGAATTTAACCTTGTAAGTCTTCATGCCGAAGGGACCTACTTTAACGTCGAGCGTATTGCCTGAGAAGGATGCGTTGCCTATAGTCTTTTCAGTACCGTCTGCTTCCACTGCCGCAACGATTGGGCGCGCGAAAGTAACCTTGCCGGTCTTTGCGCCGTCGCCTGCCGTTTCATACAGACGCACAACATATTCGTCGCCGTTCTGAGCCTTCTTCAGAGCCTTCATGGCGAGGTCTTTGTTGTCTACGCTTGCCATTGAGAACGACTTTCCGAGCGGACCGGCATGCTTGGTGGCGGAGAATGCCTTGATGCGCTGGTTGAGACCGTCGGCAGCTGTTGAGGCAACCGTCTTGTCTACCGCACCGCTATGCCCTGTAAGGGTGTAGGTGAAAGTGTGGTGACCGAAGTCCTGATGATCCTGATATGCGTAGCTCTTTTTTGTCTTGGGCGTGTGGAGGAGAGTGAGGCGAAGATTGTTGTCGGCGGGCTTATCCCATCCGTACTTGCAGTCGTTCATCACCGTCACGCCATAGTTGCCGTCGCTGAGGTCCGCCCAGCGTTGCGAGTACACTTCGTAAGCATTGTCGACATTGTTGCCGCGTTCTATCGTACCAAGTCCGAGGTCGTAAGTCGCCTTGGGCGCTGATACTGTCAGCGGGAACTCAGCTTTGACGAGAGCATTGGTAGTAGCCCAGTCGACATCATTCACGAAATCGATGCGGTCGGCGAGCGCACCTTCATACAGGCGGATATACTGCCTGAATTTTGAATCGCCATGCCCTTTTTCCACGCAGAGAGTGGTACGCACCGGTCCTTCTTCTATTACCGACATCGTTACATTTTCATCTATCGACTGAGGCTCTGCGTCGACAGTCTTCTTGATGATTTCCCATGCCGGCCAGCTATACGATTCGTTGTCGGTAAATATTGCCAGGCGGATTGCCTTGCCGTCGGCAACGAGCTGTTTGCCGTTGCGCTTGTCCACCAATGAAGTAATGTCGCCTTTGTCGTCGAGCGTGATGGCATATACGGAATTCCCGACAGTGCGGACACCTGTCTTCGGCGCCGCAGCTTTGTAGCTGCCGGAGAAGCGGAGGTCGTAGACCGCATATCCGTTTGCCGGCACGGTTGCTTCCACAAGCACTTTTGCCCTGCCGTTTTCGACGCCGAGAATCTGTGCGGCTACCGGATTGCCGTTCTGGTCGTATGCCTGCACCTTGCCGGGACGCCCTTTGACAGATACTTCAAACTCTACAAGATCGGTGGCCTCATGTCCGAGTGCATTATAGAGCACGACCGGAGTACCCTTCACGCGGGTGTCGAGCTGCGAGGCAACGGCACCTACCGAATGAGTGAGGACGTCGGAGAACTGTTTGAGCGAGAGGAGCTCATCGTTCCATGAAAATTCATAAGCACGCGGTATGGATGTGCCGGTAAGGTCGTCGTGGAACTGATGAAAAATGAATCGGCGCCATGCCTCGGAGAGGAAATCGACCGGATACTGCGTGAGCCCGAGAGCTTCCGATGCTACCGATGAGCGCTCCGCTGCGTCGCCGAGCAACTCGTTCTGGCGGTTATAGAGTTTCATTGCGGCCTGAGAAGTGTAGCAGCCCGTGCCGTGAACGTCCATCAGAAGTTCGCCATCATAACGGGGCAGTTCAGGATGCGAACTGTAAGGCTGATAATCCTTGAAAAGCTGGTCGGAGGTGACACTGAGAATCTTCACGGGTCCGTCGTTCTTGCCGATTGCGTTACAAACAGCTTCCACCGACTGTATGGACGGTGAGCCGCCTATGTCGCCGGTGCCATAATAATGGAATACCTTCCCGAGGGGGCTTTCGGCAGCGCGGTTGATGAGATCGCGGTTCTGAGTGAGGTCTTCATTTTTCCATCGGCGACCGTAGTCGAAGCCATGAGCCATCATTATCTCAGATCCGTCCACGCCTCGCCACAGACCGATTGTGTAAGGATATTTCTTATCGCCGTGGAAGGGATGGTTACGCCATCCGAGCTTCTGCGAAGAGAATCCTATCAGACCGCAGTGCGCGGCTACCGAAGGTAGCGTCCAGCCGAAACCGAAGCAGTCGGGAAGGAAAATATCGGTGCTTTCAACGCCGAACTCATTGCGGTAGAATTCCTGTCCGAGCATTACGTTACGTATCGCCGACTCTATCGAAGGCACGATAGCGTCGTTGGCTTCCCAGCTGGCTCCGCTGATATGCCAGCGCCCCGACTTGATGTATTCTTTCATCAGTTCGTACTCGCGCGGGTAATATTCTTTCATCCAAGCATACTTGGAGCCGCCTTCGAAGTTGAATACGTAGTCGGGATATTTTTCGAGCAGTTTTAGGTTCTGGTCTATCGTGTTCCACACATATTGTCCGATGGTGGTCTGGATATCCCAGTTCCATTGCGTGTCAAGATGGGCGTCCGACACCAGATAAGCGGTGGTCTGACCGTTGTTTCCGGTCTGTTGCGCATCCGCTGCCGCGGCGGCGGCAAGAAGTGCGAGAGCTGCCATACTCAGCTTGCGTTTTGCTTTCATAGTATTTAAATGAAGTAGTGATTATGATAGTTTACATGTGCAAAATTAATGTCAAGGCGGATAATGAGGGGTATCAAATAGTGACGATTTGCGCTAAAATAACGCATCTTTACCCGTTTGACATTAATTTACACGTTATTGACCTGTACCAACCACTGACACAGGTCTTCGCTTAGCGCTTTAATACCTTCCGACCGGATATTATGTACAGTCCGGCAGGCAACGAGCCGAATGCAGAAACTGTTCCGACTCTTATGCCCTGAAGATTGTAGACCGGCGCAGCAGCATCCATGTTTTCCACCACAGGGATATCTATGCCGTTGGTTTCGCCTTCGTCGTAGCGGACTGCGCAAGAATCATAGCCTGCGATCTTGGTGAAGTACGCATGGAAGGGTTCGACATCCGTCGTCGTCACAAAGTTGGCGAACGTTTCGTCAAGACCCATGACAGCGACCGGTGTCTTTGTGGATATGCATCCTACAAAACTGCTTGCGGCGCTGACATTGTCTACAGTCCGTAACCCGTCGGTAGTGATGGTGACGTTTTTAGCGGAGAATGTGACAGCGCTGCCCGTATGGTCGAACGGCATTCCCCCGAGATTTCCGGTCACACCTACAAGGAGCGGCTGACCCGCCGGTATTTCTGCATCCGAATGAGCAAAAACGAGTGTTCCGCGCCGTGCCCCCATGAATTTCTTGAGGAATATCGACTTGCCTGTGTCGCTTGCGGAGGTGAACCAGTCGACCGTATTACCGTCAGCCTCCACGTTCTCTACAGGGAACGGCAGGAACAACGTCGACCATGCCGGCATATTTTCGCGGGTATAGCTGGCTTCCTCTGCCACAAATGCGCGGGGCACGCTCAGTTCATAGCCGTCCTTAACACGGAAAACCTCCGCCTTGTCGCCATAGACGATATTCGAGATAGTCTGGCGATAGACACGCAGCACTCGTGCCGACAGTACGGCATCCTCGTCGAGGTACATTATCAGGTTGGGATTTGCGTCAGGTACGCCTATCGTGCGCGGCGACTTGCCTGTCAGATATACTGCTGTGACATCTGACGGCAGTGAATAGTTCTGGCTTGTGGAGGGAATGCGCTCAACAGTGCCGTCGGCTTTCCACATGCAGTCCATGTTGAATACCTTGTCGATAGAACTGATGACGCCGTTCGTTGCCGACGTCTGACGCGAAAGCACGAAGCGGTGGAAGCCGGGTGTGCCGTCAGGCTGGAACTTGTAGTACACATCGGCTGTTTCGCCGGCGCGGATGGATATTGTGTTGCCCGACACGCGCTTGCCGTCAACAAACATGTATGTCTCGCCGTAGAAGTCATCGCCGGTGTTTGTGATGGTGTATTTCACACGCTGCCATTGTCCTGCCACTGATACGCCCTCAAGGGTCAGCTTATCCACCTGCAGACGCGTGCCGTTACCCGGGCGGGCGCTTACCTGGACCTTGTCGGACGATACGGTCAGCGCGATGTTGTTGCGGTCGCTGTTCATGTCATCGAGCCATTCGCTGCTGCCGCTGCGACGGCTGACGCCGCGAAGTGTATATTCGCCGTCGGCAAGACCGGCGCCGAATCTGACGGTTATCGACTTACCATAGCGGTCGGCAGGATTATATGTGTCCGTACTTATGCCGAACGGTTCCCCTACCCGGTTCCCTTCGGCATCATAAACCACAAATCCATGCTCTATCTCATATCTGTTCAGGAGCAGCGTGCGGATATTGTACGAGAAATATAGTGATACATTGCCATCGGCGTCGCGTACCGTGGCGGATTGTCCGGGCAGAAGTGCGGATATGGCACAGCGCACTATTTCATTGTCATCCCCGGTATATTCCGGCCGGAGGTTTACGATGACGTTCTGACCCATTGAATATCCGTTGGCGTCTGACGAGCCGCCTATGCCTTGTGAATCAGGCGCCATGACAGTGAGGACGAAATATCCGTCGCACCATCCGCCCCAGCCCCAGTTGATGTGGTAGAGACCTTTGCCGTCATAGCCGTCGCAAATGAATTCATGACCGCCTGTGCGCTCATAGTTGTCTGCGCCAATCAGAAGTGGGCGACCTGCGGCAAGCTCGTTATAGAAAAGATCTTCCCACTCCTGAAAAGTATAATTCAGGTGGTAGACATTGAATGCTTTCTTTGTATATCCGAAGTATTCCTTCAGGGCGTTCATCGCATTGACCGACGTGGCGCCTGTAGCGCCGGCATAGCCGCTCTGCATGCCGCAGCCGGCGTAGAGCATAAGCTGCGATACGGCATCCTTCGAAGCCTGTGAATCATTGTTTCCGTAAGTATCCTTCATGGACGCCCAGTCGAAGACCACAGGAGGAAGCGATGGCATAGTCCTGGAGTTGCCCGACCAGTCGTATGTGTACGAAGGTATCGTCTTGGTAGCGTCCTGCGGCCACTTCCAGTAGTACATGATCTGCGTCGTGGCGGTGGCTACACAGCCCGTGGCGCTGTGTTCGTTGTACTGACCCGAATTCTGGTCGACGTACGGAGGTGTCATGCCGTTGTAAGGCGAACCCTGGTTCCACCGGCTTGAGACGAGAGGCGCTATAGCCGGTTTGTCATCGCTGCGCGACAGCGCCGGAGATGCATTATGTGTGTCGGCGCTTTCGAGGACAACGACGGCTTCATCAAGCTCGTCGAGCCATGCCTTTAGTGCATCCGGCATATAAGCCACATCAAAACACCCAGTGTCCGAATACCCGAGCACGGGCTGCATGCGGTCGCTGGCTGACGCTATTACATAACCGCGTCCTCCTTCGACATTGAAAATATAACTGGATTGCGACACCCGGACACATTCAAGATCCGGTGTGGCGGCGCGTACGCCGCGCACAGACGTGGAATGTCGCGCCGACATAAAATCCAGGGCATTGACACGAGCCTCGTCGAGCGACAGGTTGCCGCCGAATACGGATGCTGCCGACAATAAAAAGAGTAAAGATGATATATATCGCATCGTATTGTTTATAGGGAGGAATTATATAAGTGTGATTCAACGTTTAAGAATCTTATGACCGCCTGATATGTAAATTCCGGGGGCAAGTCCGTCCATCGACGAACCTACACGTATCCCCCGGAGATTATATACCGATCCGATTTCTCCGATGACAGCCACAGGGCTGTCAACGCCGGAGCCGGAACCGGTGGACTTGATGCCACCGGACTGTACTCCGTCGCCGTTGAAGCGTATATAGACGTCGTGGACGCCTGTAACGCCGGATTTGAACGGAACGACAACATCGGACCAGTCGCCACGGGTCAGGAATCCGCTGTTGCGACCCATGAGTCCGTCGTCTGTCAGCTCATCGACGTACACCTGCACATACGAACGTGCCTTCGTAGCCTTCAGACGAAGATCCAGCGAAGAGATTCCATCCTGCCCGAAATCCACATTGCGGAAGCATATCCATCCTCCGGAAAGTACGGGCGTGGTGACACGGCCTTCCGCAGGATCTTCGGTAAGCTGTGCGAACTTTATATCATCGAAATACTCAGGCTGCAATCCTTCTGACACAGACTTTGCGAAGCGGCGGTTTACGTGGGCGTTGAACGCCACTGAGACAGCGGTCGAAGCCCCGAAGGCGTCGTTTGTGACATCTTTTTCGTCATCACCTTCCTTACGGGTGAGACTCTCGGCTGTCTTGGTGAGCCATGCCGACCAGATGACACCGCCGGAGTTGCGGTTCTGCCATGCGTGCCATGCGTTTTTCTCCATCCACTGCAGAGGCTCTTCGAGGTGGAAAGTCTCGGCGTAGGTGCGCACATAGCGCATCAGGATGCCCTTGAATCCGCACAGGTCGCCGTTGACGGTCTGGCAGACGCTGATAATCTTATTGTTGTTGGTAAGATGGTCGCGTGAGCGCTCATAAACTTTCTTTGCATCCTCAAGATACATCGGATCATTCGTATAGAGATACAGCAGCGTGGCAGCGCCGAGCATTGTGCCCTGATTATAGGTCGATACCCAGTGGTTTCCGCCGGGTTCACGCTCGCCGTCGGCAGTCCATGCGCCGCAGTCCCACACCTCGCCTGTTTCGGCATTGTAGAGGAGTTTGCGCTGCCCTGCATAGATTGTGAGTGCCTTGTCGTACCATGAATTGTCACCTGTTAGCTCGCCAAGCATACATGCTGCCACTGTCGCGGGACAGTTGATGCACGAGTTGGTGGCGATTTTGTTTTCCTGGCTCTGCTTCCAGATGAGCGTTCCGAAGCGCTGGTGTGCACGGTTGTACATGCGCGTATAGTTGTCCTTTGCAAGATCGAGATATTCCTGCGTTCCGAAGTATTTGTAAGCTCTTGCACACGCCAGCACCATCCAGGTGATATCGTCGTTGAATTCGTTGTTGGACCAGTCGCGACCGTTGCGGCGGCAGAAGTCTATGACAAGCTCGTCGAAAATCTCTTTATATTTAAGATCACCAGTAGTGGCGAAAGCATCAAGGATGACTTCGAACATCTCTGCATCGCCCCACCAGCCGCCACCGCCGAGCACATGACCCGTAGATGCCTTATGGTAGTACTGACCGAGGAATCCTGACATGAAGTCGTCGCGCACAGCTTCGCCGAAAGCCTCCGGCACGTCATCCTGACGCAGAGTGAACCGTGTCAGCCCGGCATCGGCAGCAGTGCGTTCCTGCAGTGAAAGGGCGGCGCCTTCGTCGGTCGAGGCAGCAGCGAGGCACATAGCCGCGTTCTGTGACGGAACGAGCACATATGAGTCGCCGTCTTCTTCCAGAGTCCAGTAGCTCGAAAAGACACTGCGGTCGGCCTGACGGATTTTCGCTCCGGCTCTCGTGCCGTTATAGTTGAGGTACAGACCTGAGAAAAGATTTCGCAGCGCATACTGACGTGGGTCCGTGTCAGACTGCTCCAGAACCCATCTCTGGGCCGGCACATCAGTGTCGGTCCACATCTGCACGTCGGCGTTGCGGTCGGGTCGTCCGTTGGATATGAACACTGATCTGCCGTGCTGCCCTACAGAATATGCGACGCCGGGCGTCAGCGCCGAGGCAGTCGCAATACACGTCATTGCAAGGATGAGGGATAGTATTTTCTTCATGTATAGCATATTGAGAATGCGGGGACTTCAAGGGTATCGAGCCCTTGAATGTCCCCTGCGTTGATTATTTACCAGCCTGTATTCTGTACAAGCTGTTTGTCGCGGACGATTTCGTCTTCAGGTATCGGGAAGAACGTCATGCGCTTGGTGTAGATACGTGTCTGCTGCGTGATACGCTTGTAGAAGTTCACCGCCTGGTTTTCAGCGGTAGCACCTACGTTGTGAACGTTGAATCCGGTGAACGAACCGCCTTCACCGCCCTTATGGTATGCGGGATAGATCCAGCCGTCGGTCATTTCCGGACCGTTGGTGCGCCACTTGCCTTCGGCCACGCCCCAGCGGCGTACGTCGAAGTAGTGCTTGTTCTCATAAGAGAGTTCCAGAATGCGCTCACGGTAGATGGCTTTCAGCAGATCGTCCTTGGTGTAACCCGGAAGGACTATCTTATTGAGGTTGCGGGCGTCACGACCGTCGTCGCCGGCGTTGAGACCATATTCGGCGACACCTGCGCGGTTGCGGATCTTGTTGAGATATTTGAGCGCTTCTTCGGTCTCGCCAAGTTCGGCGCAAGCTTCGGCGTAGTCAAGATAGATTTCGGCAAGGCGAAGCACCATCGACATGGTCCAGTTGCTCTGTTTCTCGTAGTAGTTCTTACGCGCGATCACACCGAAAACCGGGAAATCGTGGGTAGAGCCGTTGGCGCCGGAATTGCCGCCGAAATGCAGCTGGACAGGAAGGTTGCCCTGGAATTCCCACTGACGGTTGTGGAACGTTATATTCAGGTAGAAACGGGCCTCGCGGTTATAGAACTGCTTCAGGATTGAGGTAGGCACAGTCGTGGAAACGCCCTGACCCTGACCGGACATGGTGAAGTACTGGTAGCCGGAGAGCGGATCGACATAGGGGCGCGTATTGGCTATTGCAGCCTCGCCACGGATGGCTGTGGGAGGATTATCCACGTCGTACTTGAAGTAGTCGGGGTCGTCGTCGATTCGCAAGCCCTTGTTGGTGAAGAAAAGGTCGACGAACTCTAAGGGAACCGACAGACCGCCCGAACCACGGGGAGCGCTCGAAGGACAGTTCTCGAAGCGGGGCACGAGCACGTAGCAGTCGTTGGACGAGTTGGGGCGTCCGTAGATGAGTTCCTCGTTGGTCGATGTTGCCATTGAGGCAAAGAATGTCGACTTGTAAGGACATGCGTCGGAAAGGTTAGTCACCTGATGGTCGTACATGTCGCGGAGCACCAGACTGTACTTGCCGGAATTGATTATGTCGAGGGCAGCCTGCTTGGCGTCGCGCCATTTGCTCTCGTCGCGCTCCTGCGGGAAAAGCTTGGTGCCGTCGGGGTTGGCGAGATCCTTGTAGTAGGGGTCGCCGTTGAACACATAGGATGCACGGAAGAGATAGGCATCGGCGAGGAAACCCCGCACCGCCTCACTGGTGAAATTGCCCATGTGCTGAGATTCGTAAGCGCCCTGGTCATCGAAGCTCGAAAGAAGGTCGCCGCTTTCGAGAGCCGCCTTGAATTCACTGATGATATAGTCGAAACATTCGTCTACGGTGTTGCGCGGCAGCTGAGAGTCGTTGAGGTCATCGTCGAAGTTTGCCACTTTGTCTCCGAAGAGAGGAACAGGACCGTATTGCTTTACCAGCTGGAGGTAGAAGTATGCGCGTAGGGCGCGCACTTCAGCCTTGGTGGCTGCCTTTTCTTCCGGCAGGAGAGGATCGCAGCCGTCGACACGGGCGAGGTAGATGTTGCAGTTCTGAATGCCCTTGTAGAGGTTCGACCAGATGCGGTTGACATGTTTGGTAGAAGAGGACATTGTACCGGTGATGATGTCATGGGTCTCCACCCAGTCCCATGGGATGTAGCCTTCTATGGTGGCGCCGTTCCAGTACATCGCCGTACCGCTGGCCTCACGCTTTGTCCAGTCAGGAGTGATTGAATATATGTTTGTAAGCCAGCCCAGGGTCATGCCTCGGTTTTCGAATATATCGTCTATCGAGACCGCGTTGTTAGGCACATCGTCGAAGTAGCTGTCGCACGAGGTTATCGACCCCGTCAGGGCTGCCGCAGCCAGAGTAAGACCTATTATTCTATTGTTCATTTTGATTTTCAAATGTTAAAGTTAACGCCTACGGAGAAAGTACGGACGTTCGGGTAGGAAATACCGTTGCTGGTGTTCAGCTCAGGATCCCACAGCTTGAACTTGCTCCACGTAAATACATTTTCGCCCATCATGTAGAAACGTCCGCCCTTGAAGACTGACTTTTGCCATGCTTTCGGGAAATAGAACGAGATGGTGAACTGCTTCAGACGCAGGAAGCTCATGTCGCGCTTCCACCATGTGCTCGTACGGTAGTTGTTTTCGTTCGACGGGTCAGAACCGCCCCATGCCAGGCGCGGATAGAATACGTCTGTATTCTCTGGATTCTCCGGATCCCAGCGGTCGGAGATATTTGAGTAGAGCGTACCGCCGCCGCTTGAGCTCTGGAAGGGGATGATACCGTTGCCGCTGAGAATACGATCTGCCTTTGCCGTACCCTGGAAGAGGATACCGAGACCGAAATTCTTATAGCGGAAGTCGCCGCCGAAGCCGTAGTAGATCTGCGGAAGGTCGCCGCGGCTGATGCACATCTGGTCGTAGTCGTCGATATGACCGTCACCGTTAAGGTCCTTGTACATGATGTCGCCGGGCTTGACGAGCTCGCCGGGATATGTCTCGCCGAACTGGGTTATATTGCGTTCCTTGATCTGCTCATCGCTGGTGTAGAGACCTTCGGCAACCCAGCCCCATTGTGCAAGTACGTTGTGTCCCTTGCGGTCGAGCCAGGGATAAGTCGGGGCTGCCTCAGCATTCTCGATCACCTTGTCCTCGTTATAAGCAATGTTGCCTCGGAGCGATACCATCCAGTCTTTACCGAACTGCCTGGTGTAGTCGAGAGATGCTTCGAAGCCTTTGTTTTCAACCACACCCACGTTTGCGTAGGGGTTTGCCTCAAGACCGTTCAGCAAAGGAAGGTTCTTGCGTTCCACGAAGATGCGGTCGCGGCGTTCCTTGAAGAGGTCGATAACGACAGAAAGTTCGGAACGGCGGAAGAAGTTGAGTTCGATGCCGAGGTCCTGCTTGTGCACGCGCGACCACTGGGGTTCGTAGCCGTATGCTGAGTAGTGCCAGCGGCCCGATGCGCCGTTTCTGGTCCAGTAGTTAGTGAATTCGCCGCCATTGTCTTCAAGTTTGGCGAAGTATGAGAAGCGGTCGCCGGAGGAGCTGTTGCCCACGACACCGTTGGAGTAACGTAATTTCATATAGGGAAGCACGCCGCTAAGGGGCTCCCACCATGATTCGTTGGACGGAACATAGCCGACAGCGATTGCAGGGAAAAAGCCGAAGCGGTGACCGGGAAGGAAGTTTTCCGAACCGGTGTAGCCACCGTTGAATTCCAGGAAGTAACGGCGGTCGAAGTCATAGGTAAGACGCAAGGCAAGGCTCTGCTGCTTGTACGGCAGTGTCTTGAAGAGCGATTCATCGTTGGCGTCGATATAGTTGCGCATGTTGAACACGGCAAGGGCGCCTACATTGTGTTTCTCGTTGAAAGAACGTGAATAATTGAGGGCAGCTTCGAAGTAGAATGTGCGGTACACCCACTTCTCGGCTTTGACGCTCATGGTCTTGTTGCCCTTGTACTGTTCGCTCAGCAGAAGGTTGCCGTCGGCGTCGTAGAGATATTCGTCGTCGGTCCATGCGCCGGTCTGCGAGTTCTGGATGCCGGAAGGCGACCATGTGCTTTCGTCGACTTTATAGATAAGGTTCTGGTTCGCCTTTACGTCGAACGATACAAGTGCGCGGAAGTCAAGACCCTTGCTCCATTCCCAGAAACCGAGGTCCTGCGAAAGCTTGAGGTTAGTGTTTATCTGGGTGTTTGTAGTCTTCTTGTAGCCGCGGCGGGTAAGAGTAACCCACGGGGAGTCGAGCTCGCGGTTGTGCTGCGACAGACCGGGGTTCTCGCCGTTAGGATAATGGATAGGATATATTACGGGGTTGGTCTGCATGGCTTTGCCGAAAATATCATCCAGCTTCTCCGCCGGGTAGTTGCCCGAGGTAATCCAGCCGCTGACACCTACGTCAAGTTTCGTGGTGCGGGTAGCCTTGAGGTTGATATTGCTCAGGAAGTTGTAGCGGTCATAGGTGATTTCGGACGAATAGTCCTGTCGGGGATCCCTCTTTGTCATACCTTTCTCGTTGTAGTACGACAGAGAGACGTAGTACTGTGCGTTGGGAGCGCCGCCACGGATATTGACGTTATAGCGTCCGTTGTAGCCACGCTTGTGGTAAAGTGCCCTCATCCAGTCGACGTTAGGATAAAGGTAGGGGTTGATGCTGCGCTGTCCTGCCACGCTTGCGGCATATTCCATTTCGTCAGCCGACAGAGGCAGACCGTTGGCAATCTTTGTATTCGTTATATAGAGAGGCTTGTAGAAATCGTTGCCGCGCGTGTTCCTGTACGCTTCATTCGCGGCCTCCATATAGGTGATACCGTCTACAAGTTCAGGTACTTTCGTAAATGAGGTGATACCCTGGTAGATATCGAATGAGAATTTCGGAGTGCCTATCTCGCCGGGCTTGGTGGTGATGATGATGACACCGTTACCGCCGCGTACACCGTAGACTGCCGTAGCTGCGGCATCCTTGAGTACTGTGATGGTCTCGATATCGGAAGGATCAAGCTGGCTCCATGAGCGCTCGATACCGTCGACGAGCACGAGAGGTCCTTCGTTACGGTTGGTAAGTGTAGAAAGACCGCGGATCCAGATGTCGGCGTCGTCCTGACCGGGAAGACCGGTACGCTGCACCGAAACGACACCTGCCACACGACCGGCAAGCACCGTAGTCATGTTTGCAACCGGCGACTTTACTTCCTCCATCTTGAGGGTGGCCTGCGATCCGATTACAGAAATCTTCTTCTGCTTGGCAAAACCGGTCACAACCACTTCATTCAGGCCGCTGGTTTCTTCTTTCAGCACAAAATCCTTTCGTGTCGATGTTACTTTTAATTCTTCTGTCTGGAAGCCTACATAGCTCACTTGAAGCGTACTTCCCTTTTCGATAGATATTGCATACCGTCCGTCGATATCGGTAACCACACCGGTGCCGGGCTTGTTCTTATCCACTACGGATGCGCCAATCAGAGGCTCACCTTCGACGTCGGTCACAGAACCGGTAACACGTATCGTCTCGGCAAAACCCGGGATTGAAACGAGCATTGTCAGCAGAAGAGCCAACTCTCGCAATCTTTTTCCGTTAAGCTTTAACATTGATAATGATGGTTGATAAAGTTGTTAGACAATTAGGTTTTGTCCTCAAAAGAATTGAAATTAGATTTTCATGTTTTAGAAAGAGAGAGAAGGAAGGCAGACCGAAGCCGGAACGACTCCGGCCTGCCGTAAACAAGACTTATGAATTATTTACAGAGTACTTTAAAGGCATTTGCTTTGCCGTCAGTTACAACGGTTATGATGTAGAGACCGGCTGCGGGTACTTCGATGGAAGCTTCGGATGCTGTGGTGCTGATTGCGTTCACCATGACGCCGGCTGCCGTATATACATTCACTGCCGACTGTGAGCCAAGACCGCATACGGTCACAATGCCGCCGGCTGCTGTAACGCTCACTTCACTGCCGGTTTCAACTTCGTCGATACCGGACTGCTCGGCTGCGAGGATTTCATCGGGTACGTTCACACCCTTGAGGACAGGATACTTGTACTCGCCTGCGCCCATTGCCCATACTTCGGCGAAATCCCATGTGATGCCGGCGTAGGGAGCCTGAGTGCACAGTTCTGTATTGTGTAAGCCTGTGGCAGGTTCCACATTGCCGCCTTCAGCTGTCTCATTCTTGATCGGCCATGCGGTATCTGCGTCGTTGATGGCTTCGAGGCTATAGAGGTTGCCGGTGAATATAACGGCTGCGTTGGGGGTGTCGCCGGCGTTGTTGCCGCCAATGAAGTTGTTGGTGTATTTGTCGTTACCTATCGACGACTGGTTGCCTACCGATACGCAGTTGGTGATGGTGACAATGCTGTTGGACTTGTCGATGAGACCGATGAAGCCGCCGACCCATCCGCGGGCTGTCGCCGTAGAGTTCACGTTGGTGAAGCAGTTTGTCAGGGTTGCGCCGTTTTCGAGGGTGCAGCCGAAGTAGCCGCCTACCTGCGAACGACCGTTGACTGTACCCTTGGCATAGCAGTTAGTCATCTTGATGCCGTCGCTGTCGCCGGCGACGAGACCTACGTGGTCATTGCCGATAACAGTGCCGACGATTGCAACATTCTCAAAAGTAGCGCTGCCGCCGCCGATAAGACCGATATGCTTGACAGACTCACCGCCGTCGATCACGAAGTCGTAGAATGCTATGTTCTTGAATGTAGCGCCGGAAGTCTTGCCGAAGAGGCCATGGTCGGAGTCAGATTTGCTCGAGAAGTCGATATGGAAGCCATGCACTGCATGACCTTTGCCGTCGATGCTGCCGGTGAAGGTCACACCGTCGTTGCAGAAGCCTGTGAAGTCGGTCACACCAGAAAGATCGATATCTGCTGTGAGGATATAGTCGAGACCGGGATTGCTGCGGATTTTGAGGAAATCCTCTACTGTGCCGATTTCAACAGCGACACCTGCCTTGGCGACATTCACGTCGAATCCGTCGCGTCCGGTAACAGTGAAGATGGAAGCAATCGAAGGATCCATAGTCACCTTGAAGGTAGCAGTACCGGCGCCGGCATACATACCGTTCATATCGCCTGCATATATGGCGTTTTCGCTGGGTTCGATATTTGCGTAATCGGTACCTGAGAGCTGTTCAACGACAACGTCCTGACCCCATGAACCGAAAATCGAGCTGTATTCCCATTTTTCTGTGCCGAATGCGTAGTTGAGGGCAACGCCGTCTTCTGAGGGCAGGTTGAAGAACGAAGTTGCAAGCGGAGCGTTCATCCATGCGAGTACGGGCAGCATCTTGCCTTCTGCATTGGGGAGGAATTTCCATACGTTGTCGAAATCCCATCCGAGAGTGCTTGTATACCAGTCCTTGCTGCGTACCTGAGTCTTGCGTGCGAGAGCACCGCGTTCGTCGTTGGCTTCGCCTGCCTGGATAGGTGCACCGTTGCGGACGGTGTATTCTGTCACGTAGTTGTTCTCAAGGGTCATGGTACGGCCTGCACGGTTGATCATGCACTGATCATTATCTGCAGGATTCTCTACCACGGCTGCGGCGAGACAGTTACGGACAACCGAGGGGTTATTGTCGCTGTCGAGGAGCGCGACGATACCGCCGAGGTTGGTCGCTCTGTAGGAATTGATTGTACCGCAGAAGAGGCAGTTCTCGACAGTACCGTGGTTGATTACACCGCCGATACCGCCGGCCTGGTACTCACGTGTCTGGATACGGGCGTTCGAGAGACAGTCTTTGATTGTAGCATTGCCGTCGATGTTGCCTACGAACGAAGCAACGTGGTCGCGACCTTCGATATAGGATTCCATCACTACGACTTGCGAAATCAAAGCCGGACCTTCGGTCTTACCGATGATTGCAACGTCGGCATTTCCCGACAAGGAGATGTTCATGAAACCGATGTTCTTGATGAAAGAACCTGAGAAAACACCGATGAAGCCAATCTTGTTGGCATCATTGTTGCTGTAAGTCAGGTTTTTGACCCAGTGGTTGCGACCGTCGATAGAGCCGGAGAAGTTCGGAATCGGGCGGAAGTCAACGCCTGCAAAGTCGATGTCGGCTACGAGCACGAAGTCGCCCTGCGGGTTCTGGCGGAGCTTGTCGAAGTCGGCGGCTGTAGCGATTTCATTGTTCATAGCCACTACAGAAACCTCATAACTCTTGGTGTAGCCCTTGATATAGGAGTCGCCTGTAGTCGATACAGTGATAGTCGCTGTGCCGGCACCTACAAATTCCACCGTAGTTCCGCTGACGGTAGCGACGGATGTATTGCTTGAGGTGATAGTTACGGCACGATCCAAACTGCTTTCAGGAGCTAAGTCGAAAGTGTTGCCGACGAAGATTTCGGAGGGAATAGTGTTGACGTACACATAGTCGCCGTCGAACGGAACTGTCATGGAGGACAGCACGGGATAGCGGCCGTCGGCAGTGCTCCACGCCGCTGCATCCCATCCGAGAGTTGTATAAGGTGCGGGAGTCTTGAGGGTGGCATCCGGAGTGATGATACCGTGGTAGGAGGTGCTGAATCCGCTCTGATCCTTCTCTTCACGGGAGTCTTCATCGATTACCTTTGTCTTGTCCGATACAAGGTTGTCGGTAGCGGCTGCGATTGAATTTTCATTCAGGAGACCGCCGACAGCGCCGTAAGACCAGCGGTGTCCCCAGTCGTGTTCTTCCTCGCCATCGGTCTTGCCCATAATGTAGACAGGAGCTGCGACGTTGCGGGTGATAGTGGTTGTGCCATCTTCGACCAAAGCGACGATAGCGGCTGTGCCGCCCCATTCATTCGCACGTGCCTTGCCGGCAAAAAAGTTGTTCGTCACCGTATTGGTACCTTTCGACCAGCCTACGATACCGCCGGCCTGGTACTGGGTACTGTAGACGTTGGCTACGGAATAGCAGTTGGTGATGATATTGTCTGTTCCTTCGCCGATATCACCTGCGATACCGCCGATGTGGTCGAAGCCGGTGACATAGCCGGATGTCATCACACGGTCTACCTTACTGCCGTTGCACAGACGGCCTACTGCGATACCGACATGGTCTTTACCGCGTACGTCAGCCTGCTCGATACGGACATTGCTGATGGAGGCGCCTGACACGCATCCGAAAAGACCGAGGAAACCGGCATCCTGATTTACGACGAGACCCTTGACAGCATGACCTGCGCCGTCGAATTTACCTGTGAAGGGCGCTGTTTCGGTGCCCACTGGAGTCCATTCGCCTGTAAGGACGATATCATTGGCAAGCACATACTCGCCAGACGGGTTGGTAGCCATTGCGCGAAGTTCTGCCTCATTGGTAATCTGCGTCTGTGCAAATACGCCGTAGGAAGACAGCATCGCTGCCATAACCACCGCTGCCTTAAATTGTAATTGTTTGTTCATGACAATTAAGGTTTATGAATAGGTTATTTTTAAAAGGTTTATAATAAAAAGTTTTATTTACAAATGAGTCTTGCTGCATCCGATACCACCGGTCGGCCATCGCATACGGCTTCCAGACGATAGATATAGCAGCCGGGGATCAGAGAGAATTCGACATCAGCCCGGCGATAGCCGGCGGCGTCGGCACTGTGTTCAAGACGCGAGGTCATCACACGTCGGCCTGTGAGGTCGTAGACGTGCATCACTACGTCGCGGAGGTAAGCCGGTCCGCGGAAAAGCACCGAAGTGCTCCCGTGACACGGATTGGGCGTATTGCCCTTCAGTTCTATTCCATATTCGGGAGCTGCCGTGATGTCGGCTATACCCGACTCGTCGGCGTAACGCCCGTAAAGCGAGAATTCATAGATTCGTGCCGTATTGCCTCCTTGCTCGCCCAGGGCGACAAAGAGACGGAAACGGCTTGCCTCAACCGCCTCGACACTACCGCTGAGACGGTTGGTGGTATTATCAGTGCTTGTAAATATGTCGTTCCAGCGGCCGTCGGCATAGTACTGCACTCTGAAGCTGCGGGTAATCTTGTCGAGACCTTCGCAGCCGGCATTCAGGAGACCCCAGCGCAGAACGGTAACAGGCTTGTTGAAGCGGTATTCAATCCAGCTGTTTGCAGATGTGCAGCACCACTTGGTTGACGCGTCACCGTCGGCAGCAAACTTGCCTGCCTCGTTAGCATTGACGTATCCCGACACTGCTATTCCGTCGGGAACGAGGAAATGCCCGAAATCTTCGGTATCGGCAGTGCCGAGCTCCTTATAGTCGTGGTAGTTGCGCAGCTCCATGGCGGCACGGGTGTCGTCGTTCTTGTTATCGCTCATTGTGGCAGCGAAGATGCACAGATCCGGGTCGTCCGGAAGCTCTATTTCGACGGCATCTTCAGGCAGCGCTATCATATACTTATAAATATACAGCATGTCATAGGTGACATCGCTTTTGGAGGCGATATTGTGGGAGTGCGTGGCAGTAAGGGCAACTTCATCGCGACGGTATTGAGCGCCGTTGTTGAACTGTGTCTCGGCCTGTCCGACATATCCGCCCATATACGGTACTTTAAGACGTACTTCTTTGTCACCGACCTTGAACATGGCGTCGCTGCCCTCGCGTGAAGCCGAAGCAGCGAGGATATACAGCTTGTCGCAACCGTCTTCGCGGTCGAGTGTCAGCTTCTGACCCATGGCTCGGACCACATTGTTCACTCCGTCGGCGCGGCTGCCCATGGAGAACGTGACTCCGTCAATATTCAGTTCATCAGGAATCAGTTCGGCAGGATATGCCGTTCCGAAGGCTACGGTAGCATCACCGCGCTGCCCGTTGCCGCTCATTATGTCGGCATTATAGTCAAGAGGCAGGGCGCGGTTCACTGTCTCTTCGGGCACCAGGGCTGCCGGAGCTGCGGCGAGACGCAGTGCGAACGTAAGCGGCTGATACTTCCTGATGCTGAACGTGAGCTTCGATCCTGAAACGTTTACGGCAGGTGCGTCAGGCAAGGACTCTTCAATGCCGTTCACCTGACGTGCCGAAATGATGTCGGCAGGGAAAGTCATTGTCAGGTTGTCGTGGTCCTCACCTTTCCACTCATAGACACGTACGATGATTTCATCGCCTGTTTCGGATTTTTTCATCGCCTTCACCGATACGGCGTCGGAATCAAGACGAAGGAAAGAGAACTCCTTGCCCAGACCGCCTTCATACTTCGGTGCGCTGAATACAGCAAAAGGCTGATTGAGTTTGGAAGCTTCTTTCTGTGTGGCTTCGCTCCACTTGCCGCTGTGGGGGAAGAGCGAAACTGTAAATTCGTTCGCGCCCAGATCTTGCAGTCCCTGATATGCGTATCCGCCGGGGCGGGGCGTATGAATGAGCGTCAGACGCAGATTGCTTTCGCCGGGCATATCCCAGCCATACTTGCAGTCATTCAGAATCGACACGCCGTACTGACCGGAGTCAGCCGAGAGGTCGGCCCACTGGTGCCCCTGCATTTCGTAATGTGAAGAGGTGTCGTATCCGCGCTCAATTGTTCCGAGCGATATGTCGTATGTAGCCTTGGTGGCTTTGCTGCGGAGCCTGAAATTCATCTTGAGGAGCGTCTCGCGGGTCTGCCAGTCCACTTCGTTGACAACATCGATACGGTCGCTGACCGCTGACATGCGGATATAGTGGACGAATGTCGAGCCGTTCGACGTACGTTTCACGCGGAACGCCTTGCGGAGCGGACCATCCTCGGCCACGCTTATCTCCACATTGCCTTCAACGATGGCATAAGGTGTACCTTTCACTGCATCATAGGTGATTTCCCATGCCGGAAATGCACCGGATTCGTCGCGAAGGAGCTGCCACTCCGGCGCCAGCATTATCGGTCGGGGACTCGATGTATCATACAATATGGGGTCACCCTTGGCGTCAAGAGTCGTACGGTATTTTCCGTTGGAAATAGTATTGGAGGTCGCATTAATTGTCAGGTCCGAGGTCAGCGTGCATGTTTCACCGAGACGCAGGTCATAGACCGCATAGCCTAACGAAGGCACGGTAGCGGCAAAAATCACAGTTGCCTCACCGTGGTCGTATCCGACAACCTGAGCGAGTACCTCCTTGCCGTCCGGTCCGAAAGCGCGTACACCCTCCGGGCGCGAGGAACATGCTACACGCGCCTCGGCAACGTCAGTGCGCTCGAACGAAAGAGGATTGTACACAACGGCAGCCATGCCTTCCGTCCGGGTGTCGAGGCTGCGGGCTGTGGCGCCCACGGCATTTTCGAAAACATCGGCGAAAGTCTTGTTTGCGCATGTATACTCATTCATCGAATATACGTATGCTTTCGGGATGGACGTGCCGGTGATTCCGTCATGATGAGCCTGCCACAGGTTGTTCGTCCACGCTTCGCGAAGAGCCTCGCGCCGGTAAGGAGTGGCACCGAGCCATTCGGCTGTCACCGACGACTTCTCGGCAGCGTCGGCAAGCAGCTCATTACGACGGTTCCAGCGCTTGAGCATGGACTGCGACGTATATGCGCCTACACCATGCGTAATCATGGGCAATTCGCCGTCGTAAACGTGGAAACGCGAATGGTCGTTGTTCTCGAAATAGTCGAATATCTGGTCGGGCGTGGCAAGCACCACTTTTACCGGACCGTCTGAATTGACACTGTAATTGAGCCAGTAAGGCGTATTGTTTCCGCTGTCGCCGGCATTATCTCCCAAAGCGCCGCCATGGTCGCTTCGTGGTCCGACATAACGGATTTCGGCTGCCAGACCGTATTTATCATAATTGTCCTGAGCAGCGTTCTCCGCCCAGCTTTCATGCGAATTATCT
This sequence comes from uncultured Porphyromonadaceae bacterium, assembly GCA_900555715.1. Taxonomy (GTDB): domain Bacteria; phylum Bacteroidota; class Bacteroidia; order Bacteroidales; family Muribaculaceae; genus CAG-873. The sequence goes on from USMC01000024.1 coordinate 31,329, forward strand.
TTGTTATACTCCTCATGCGAATCGTAGGCATGTGGCTTATATATTGCATAGATACGGCTTCCGTCCACGCCCTGCCAGATGCCCCAGGAAGGCAGTCTGTCGTACTGAGCGCTACCCCAGCCTAATTTGGAAGTGTGGAATCCTTTCATTCCGCAATGACTGGCAAGCGAGGGGAGCGCGTAAGAGAAGCCGAAACAATCCGGCAGCATGACGTCATAACCGCCACGTACGCCGAACTCCTGCATATAAAATGTATTGCCGTAAAGCCAGTTACGCATTATCGATTCAGCCGACGACACCATCACGTCGTTTGCATCCACTCCGCAGCCCGACACATGCCACTGCCCCGACGCGATGTACTTCTTCAACGTCTCGTACTGAGCCGGATAGTACTCTTTCATCCATTTGTAGCGGATAGCACCTTCGAAATTAAGCATGAAAGCGGGATACTTCTCGAACAGGCGGAAATTGTCTACCATAGTATTGCGCACATACTCGTCGATGGTGGTCTTCACATCCCAGTTCCACTGAGTGTCCAGATGACTGTCCGATATAAAGAACAGGGTCTTGGTATCCGCATCTCCATAAGCAGTGATGGAGAATAGCAGCAGCGTCGGGATGATGGTTTTAAATTTATTCATGGTGTCGGATAAAGACGGTTTAGTATCTTGATTTTGAGTCATGACGGGTCAAAATTATTTAACACCGAGGCAAAAAGCGTTAACAAACAACGACAAAATAGTATCTGTTTTAAGACACCGGCAAAAGTGTCGTTATTCAGCACCGTTATTGTCGCATGATAACACCAAATGAATAGCCTGGAGATTTTTGAATAGAAATCTCCAGGTTGTCTGATTTTATCAGAGGTCGTTAGTCATCGAATAGGGAACGTCTTCGGGACGGATGCCTCGTGTCTTCACAGGCGCATCAGACATCTCATACTTCAGTCTGGCACCTTTGAGAAGGTCGGCATAATTGAAGTAATTGTGACTGTAGTTCTTGCCGTTGAACTTTAGCGACTTGACATAGCACTTTTCAGCGGATGGACCGTTTGCCGTAATCTCGATTTTCTTTCCGTTGGCAAGCGATACGGTAGCTTTGGAGAACAGCGGTGAGCCAAGGACATATTGACCGGATGCCGGGCATACAGGATAGAAACCGAGCGCAGAGAACACATACCATGCGGATGTCTGTCCATTGTCTTCGTCACCGCAATATCCGTCGGGACCGGAATGGTAGAGCCGCTTCATGGTCTGATGTGTCCAGTACTGGGCTTTCCAAGGTTCGCCCGCATAGTTATAGAGATAAATCATGTGCTGAATGGGCTGGTTGCCATGCGCGTAGTTGCCCATTCCTGCAATCTGCATTTCACGCATCTCATGGATTACGCCGCCATAGTTTGCGGGATTGAAGACTGGAGGCATGTCAAAAACTTCATCAAGCTGGGCAACGAAAGCCTTATTGCCGCCCATAAGGTTTATCAGCCCCTGTATATCATGGAATACCGACCATGTATAGTGGAGAGAACATCCTTCAGTGAAATCACCGCCCCACCCTACCGGGCTGAAGTCAGGATTCCAGCTTCCGTCCTTCTTGCGGCCTCGCATCAGACCATCGGCGGAGCTGAAGACATTCACATAATTACCGGCGCGTTGGCGGTAGAGGTCAATTTCGGACTGAGGGCGACCCAGCTTCTTGGCGGCCTGCCATATACACCAGTCATCGTAAGCATATTCAAGGGTTCGTGCCACACTTTCGCGAATGTTGATGTCGCAGGGCACATAGCCGAGTTCGTTGTACGCCTCGAAGCCGAGACGACCTGATGAAGCAACCTGCGGATGCACCGAGTTTGCTCCGGCAAGCATGCCTTCGTACAATTCCACCTCCGTGCCGGGAGTGCAGAGACCTTTCATCATTGCGTCAGCGACAACAGACGCAGAGTTGTTGCCGACCATACAGCCACGGTGACCCGGGCTCGACCATTCGGGATATAAGCCGCTTTCGCGATAGAAATTGAGCCAGCCGTCCTCGATTTTTGCTGCTTCTTCCGGCCACATGAGATTCACAAGGGGGAACAAAGCTCGGAATGTATCCCAGAAACCGGTGCCGGTGTAGAGATAACCCTCTTCTATCCGTCCGTTACTCGGGCTGTAGTGTACCGTCTTGCCGTCTGCCGTCACTTCGTGCATTTTGTGCGGGAAGAGAACTGTGCGGTACAGACAAGAATAGAAGGTACGGAGGTCGTCAACATTGTCGCTTTCTACGTCGATAGCGCCGAGTATCTTGTTCCACTGTGCCTTCGCTTCATCCTTTGTCTGCTCGAAGTCCTTTCCGTCGAGTTCCTTGAGGTTCTGGTAGGCCTGATCAAGACTTACAAATGATGTTGCTACCTTAGCACATATTTTCTCGCCTTTCGCGGTTTTGAAACCGATCGCAGCGCCGGCATGTTCGCCGCCGACTTCCTTCTTGCCATTGCGTATCACATATTTATCCCATACCCGGGCATCCGCAAAAGGTTTGTCAAACTGAATGACAAAGAAATTGCGGTAGTTGGAAGTGACGCCGCCGCTGTTGCGTGTGGAATATCCCACGACAGTGTTTTCCTCGGGAAGAACCTTAACCCACGAAGCACGGTCGAAGGCATCGACTACCACGTAAGAATCATCAGCCTTCGGGAATGTGAAACGGAAATATGCGCAACGGTCGGTCGGAGCGATTTCCGTAGTGACGTCATATTCCGACAAGTACACTTTATAATAATAGGGATGAGCTTCCTCGGCTTTATGCGAGAACCAGCACGCGCGGTCTTCGTCGCTGATTTTGAGACCTCCGCTCATAGGCATAAGCGACATCTCACCGAAGTCGTTGATCCATGGGCTCGGACGATGCGTCTGTTTGAAGCCGCGGATTTTATCGCTTCCGTAGGTATACGACCACCCGTCGCCGTTGCGTCCGGTCTGCGGTATCCACTGGTTCATTCCCCACGGAAGAGCAATTGAAGGCACTGTGTTGCCGTTAGATAATGCGAATTTGGAGTCCGTTCCCATCAAAGGGTTGACATAGTCCACCGGATTGTCGACGGCAAACGCGCCCAAAGACAACGCGCCGGCAGCCAATACGGACGCAAATTTTTTGATATGGTTCATAAGAAAATGATTTATATGATTTATATTTAGTTTTTCGGTATCAGCCCGATTCGGCATCAGTCGTGCGGCTCTTATTTCGAATCGCGGTAAACTTTCGGCGTCACTCCGTATATCTTCTTGAAGTCGGAATAGAATGCCGTTTTATTATTCATGCCCACGCGGTAGATAATTTCCTGGATGGACAGATTAGTTGTGAGAATGAGATTGGCAGCATAGCTGTAGCGGTATCTCTTTACGAAATCATTGGGCGTATATGGCGTGAATTTCTTGAATTTACGGTATAGCGTACGCAGATCGCATCCGAGCGCGGAGGCCAGTTCGGACGGTTTCAGCGATGATTCATCAGTAAGATTTTCTGCGATTACCCGCTTGACACTCTCGAGGAATTCTTTTCCTTCATTGGAAATTTCCATACCGTCCTCTATCGTCACAGAACTTTCTTTCGAGCGGTAGTAGTCACGGTCGTTGTCCTTGCGCTTCAAGAGCCGCGAAAGCACAACTTTCAGGAAGTCGGGACTGAACGGTTTCGTAACATACGCATCGGCGCCTGCGTTGTATGCCTTCATCTTGAAGTCTTCCGTCATATTGGCAGATAGCACTATCACAGGCAGATGCTTGGCATATTTGCTGTCGCGCACCATCTTCACGAACTCTATACCATCCACATCAGGCATCATTATGTCGGTGATAATCAACGAAGGAAGCTGACTTTCGATCTGCTGCATCGCAGCCATGGCAGTGGTGGCTCTCATCACAGTATATTCTTCCGACAATATGTCATTCAATAACCACAGCATGTCGGGATTGTCGTCAACGACAAGAACCATGGGGCGGCTTTCAATTTCCACCTTTGGCAAAACCGGCACTTCTTCAGCCGGCTCCGGCGGCACGCTGTTTATCTCTAAAGGAGGCAGCGTGACAGTGAAACGAGCATACTCGCCCTCAGTGCTTTCGCATGTTATCTCACCTTTCAGCTTTGTCACCATCTCGTGACAGATATACAATCCGAGCCCATGACGGGAAGCCATATCGCGATAGCTGTTGCGGTCTACATTGTTGAAGACGACAAATTTATCGAACAAAGTTTTGATATTCGCCGCCTTGATTCCGGCGCCGGTATTATAGACGTCGATGACAAGATTCCCGTTCTCGGGATGTGATATACTGACACGTATCTCGCCGCCTTCCGGCGTATATTTCAGTGCATTCGAAATCAAGTTGTTCACGATTTTGCCAAGACTGGATATATCGGTGTTCCAGCGCAGCCCGGATGCATCGTTATGCGATATGAACATGATGCCGCTTTCCTGCGCGATCTGGTCGTATGAACTTACCCAGCGCTCGAACATATAATCGGTAAGCACCGGCTGCAACCGCAATCGCGTGAAATTGCCTTCCTCCATATTGCGCACTTCGAGTATCTCTTCGACAAGTTCATTCAGCCGACGGCTGTGGCAACGGAGCGACTCGATGTACGGTTCGAGCTTCTTCTGCTGCTCCTCATCTGTGTTCTTCTGCAGGATGTCGCACATCGCCATAATCATTGTCAGGGGCGAACACAGCTCGTGGGTAATGTTTGTAAAAAACTCCAGACGATCGACGTGAAGCCGCTCCTGCTCATTCTTATACAGGGTAGACTCCATCTCGCGGTGCTTGCGCTGCATCACTTTGTGATAGCGCACCAGAATTATCGCGACGATGATGACAAACAGCAACACATAGCACACCATCGCCCACGGACGCGCGTACCACGGATGATTTACGACAATAGGCAAAACGTTCTCGACGCCCGACTCAGCTGTCGCATCTGTACTGCTGCGCACCTTCAACCGATATTTGCCGGGCGGCAGGTTCTTGAATGACGCATCGGCGTTAGCTCCGGCATTCACCCACATATCATCGTATCCCTCAAGCTTATACCAATAGTTTATAGTCTCGCTGTTCACATAATCCAGAGAAGCGAACGAAAGGCGGAGCATATTCTGATCGTAAGCAAGGCGAAGCACTCCATCGTCGCTGCACAGAAGACCGCCGGTATCCTCCACTCCATTGACCTCAATGGAAGTAAAAAGCACAGGTGCATTGAACTTCTCGGTACTTGCCTTCTCATACACTCCTGATTTCAATATGGTTATACCATTGAGAGCACCAAAAATCACATTTCCGTCGTAAGGCGACATATATCCGGCATTATCGCAGTATTCGTTTATGCCTCCCGTCGGCTCCGACACACTGTATAGCGACTTGCTGCCGGAGTTATACAGCGCAAGCCCTTTGTTTGTGCTCAGCCATACATTTCCGCGCCCGTCGGGGATGATGGCATGTATCATGTCGTTGGCAAGACCTTCGTTACGTGTAACTACTTTGAGCAATTCGGGCGCCTGCGGATTGCGGCAATCAAGAATTCCGGCGCCTGCGCTCGAGCCGAAATACAGCATTCCGTCGCCGCTGTACGTGAGGCAGATGATGTCGCCTATACCGGGCAGTGTGTCTGTCACAGGGGTGAGGAAACTATACTCGTAAGTATTGAGATTAAATCGGACAATACCCAGACCGCCGCGGCAACCTATATACAGGCAGTCGCCGCGATCCCACGTTATCGAATAGATTTCATCGCATATATATTTCCCGTTGCGGAACATAAATTTGTCGGTGCGCACAATCTTTTCGGGGCTCTTTCCATCCAGGACAGCACGCACAAGACCCGTAGAAGGCGATGCAAGCCATAGCACAGTGTCGTTCTGCTCATATATGTCATGTATGTTGATTATGTCTTTGCCATAAAGATTGACCGGCGTGCGGTCCTTGCCGTGAAAATAAGATATACCGGGTCCATACGAGGCTACCCATACCCGCCCGGGATGGACGAGGCTTTCCTTTATGGCAAAAATCTGGTCGTCGGGCAATCCTTCAGTCTTGCCGATACGCGTTATGCGCGACTGCGGTATTTCGTCCATATCTGTCACCGACTGGTAGTCCGAAATAACGAAAAGTCCGTTACCCTTGGTTCCGATCCACAGATTATCATCTATATCCGTATAGAAAGTTCTGATCGGTTTCGACAGTCTGCCGACTGCCGACGAGCGTATTGTGGATATGCGTGAATCTTTCTCCACAAACCTTTGCAGTCCGCGACCGTCCGTACCGACCCAAACTATAGGCTGGCGGGAGTCGTGCATTATATGGAAAACGCCCGTTTCTGTATAGTTGTACTCTCCCTTGTATCCGTTTGCGGCACTCAGGCGCAGCACGCCAAGCGGTGCAACACTCACAAGTATGTCGTCATCGAGACGTGTGATGCCGGATATTACGTCATAATCCTGAACCATCCCGCTCACTGAGGCGATATAGTCGACTGTCTGCGTATTCTGGTTGTGGTGGTACAACCTACCATTACCGTCTATATAGAAAAAGCCCGTGTCGCTTGCGAAAACAGTGCCCATGGGCGCTTCATGCATCCGCACCTTTTCCCATGAAAAATGAGCCTGCCCCTCGCCATAACCTTTGGAAAAATCGTATTGCACCTTATAGGCATATTCTGCCTTCGGGAAAAACCACACCGTGTTGTAACCTGCAATCACAATACGACAAGGGGACAGAACGCCAACCCATTTCGGAACCGGCAGCCGGGTAAATTCATGGGTCTCGCGATTGTAGTACATGCACTGCCCGTCATATCCCGAAGTGAACACATTTCCGAGCGTGTCGGCTGCGGTGGTATAGCGTTCACCCCTTATGTCAGGGTGATGCTCGAGACAGCGCAGCTCACGAGTGGAGAATTTGTCAAATCCCATGGTGGTGAGCACCCACATGACATCCGGTTCGGCGCATCTGAGTTCGGATATGATATTTCCCGAAAGGCTCGACGGATTATTGAATTCGAACCTGAAAACTTTCACATGTTTACCGTCGTATCGGTTCAGACCGTCGTACGTTCCGCACCAGATGAATCCCTCTCGGTCCTGTTCCATCATCATGACACTGTTGTTCGACAGCTGCTCTGTGTGCGGTGCGACCTCAAGCGCATACGGCGATGCAACCACGCCGCAGGGCACAAGAAAGCACAATAACTTCATTACAGTGACAATGATGGTTCTTCTCATTTTGTTATTCATGGATTTGACGGCAAAATTATATGCACTACGGCATTACCAGGTATCAAATAATGACATTTTATCACTGAATAGTGACAGGTGTGCGTAATTGTCACCACGCTCTACTTTAACTGCAATTTATACCACTCGTATACGCGATTGGCACAACCGCACACGCCTAAACAATCCGATTAGCCGAAAAGCTTTTTCCTCTGGAATAGATTTTAAACGTATGCGTTTCGCAGATTACAGATATATATAGAAAGAGCCGGCTGCTACGATGCTGTTTTAGCATGCATGGCGAGCCGGCGGAAGGGGTTATATCTCATAGAAATGCGACCGGTCAACTCCGCAGACCGGACAGACAAAGTCAGCCGGCAGGTCTTTTTCGGATTCAACCACATAGCCGCACACGTCGCACTTGAATTTACGCACTTCTTGTTTGGCAGATACTGATTCCGACTCCTGCGGTGCCCTGTAGGTCGGGGCATTTTTAGGCGCATTTCCTTTTATCACTCTGTGGTAGTATGCATACGTCATAGGCGTGCCGCTGCCTGAATATGAGCCGACAAGCTTGCCGATAACAATCACATGTGTGCCGCAGTCGATAAAATTTACAGCGTCAAGAATAAGACGACCGCAGAAACTGCCTCTGACTGCCGGCGTACCGTCAAGCTCGTCATAGCCGAAATCTGCATATTTGTCTGCATCACGTGAAGACCGGAATCCGAAGGAACTGATAATCATCGGGTCGGCATCCTCGGATATTATGGATATGCTGAATCTCGGATTCTTCTTTATGCAATCAAGAGTATAGTTCTTTTTGTTGAGGCATATTGCCAGAGACGGATTCTCACTTGTCACCTGAAAACAAGTGTTGATAATACAGCCGGCGAGCTTGTCGTCGGAAAAACATCCGACGACATAAAG
>USMC01000025.1 GCA_900555715.1 uncultured Porphyromonadaceae bacterium
GCATCAACATCTCCAAGCCCGGCATCACTAAAGGACAGCACTGGCATAACACCAAATGGGAGCAGTTCATCGTCGTAAAAGGTCACGGTCTGATTCAGATGCGCAAGGAAGGAACAGATGAAGTACTTGAATACGAAGTTAGCGGCGACAAAATCCAGTCTGTCATCATGCTGCCAGGCTATACCCACAACATCATCAACCTCTCCGATACCGAAGACCTTGTAACAGTCATGTACTGCAACGAAATCTTCGATCCCAACCATCCGGACACTTATTTCGACCCAGTTGAGACAAAAGAACACAAGTAAGAGACAAAAGAACACAAGAAGACAGAAGAACATAAGTCTTTAATCTTCTGTCACCATTTCAATTCTCTGTTCCTCCTTCTGTTCTTCTGTCTCGCCTTCTGTTTTTACAAATCTTTTTGTTCTTCTGTCCCCTTTTTCAACTTCTGTCTATATGAAAACTGATTATAAAGATATAAAATTCAAAGAAGACGGACGTCTCCGTCTCTTGATAATCGTCGGCACGCGTCCTGAGATTATCCGTCTGGCGGCTACAATCAACAAATGCCGTAAATATTTCGACACAATCCTTGCCCATACAGGTCAGAACTACGACTACAACCTCAACGGCGTATTCTTTAAGGACCTCAAACTCGCAGACCCCGAGGTATACATGGATGCCGTGGGCGACGACCTTGGCGCAACCGTGGGCAATATCATCAACTGTTCCTACAAGCTGATGGTCGACATCAAGCCCGATGCATTGCTTATCCTCGGCGATACCAACTCATGCCTGAGCGCTATCGCCGCCAAACGTCTCCACATCCCCATCTTCCACATGGAGGCAGGCAACCGCTGCAAGGACGAATGTCTCCCCGAAGAGACCAACCGTCGCATCGTTGATATCATTTCCGACGTAAACCTTTGCTACTCAGAGCATGCACGCCGCTACCTCGCAGACTGCGGACTGCCAAAGGAACGCACTTATGTAACCGGTTCCCCTATGGCAGAAGTGCTCCATGCCAATTTGAAGGACATCGAAGCCAGCGACATCCACGCCCGTCTCGGACTGGAAAAAGGCAAATACATCCTGCTCAGCGCCCACCGCGAGGAGAACATCGACACCGAGAAGAACTTTCTTTCGCTCTTCAACGCCATCAATGCCATTGCAGAGAAATACGACATGCCGATTCTCTACAGTTGCCATCCTCGTAGCCGCAAGCGTCTCGAGCAGTCCGGCTTCAAGCTCGACCGCCGCGTGATACAGCATGAGCCGCTCGGCTTCCACGACTACAATTGCCTGCAGATGAACGCTGCCGCCGTCATTTCTGACTCCGGCACACTTCCCGAAGAATCATCGTTCTTCACCTCGGTCGGACATCCCTTCCCCGCCATCTGCATCCGCACCTCGACAGAGCGCCCCGAGTCGCTCGACAACGCCGGATTCATCCTTGCCGGCATCGACGAAAAGAGTCTCCTCCAAGCAGTCGACACAGCCATCGCCATGAACCGCAATCACGATGACGGCACGCCCGTCGACGTCTACGTCGGCGAAAACGTCAGCAACATCGTCGTCAAAATCATCCAGTCCTACGTCACAGTCGTCAACAAAATGGTCTGGAGAAAGGATCAATGAAGATTCTTATTGTATCGCAATATTATTACCCGGAGCAATTCCAGATTAATGAGATTGCTCCGGAGCTCGTACGTCGTGGACATGAGGTAACAGTGTTGTGCGGAACGCCCAACTATCCTAAAGGAGAGATTTTCCCCGGATACGAGAATGTATCTAAGTCAGAAGAAACAATATCGGGAGTTAAGGTCATTCGAGTACGTCAGAAACCACGTGGACATAATCCATTTTCATTAATTCGGAATTACATTAGTTATGTGAAGGCAGCCAATAGATATCTGAACAAACTTGATAAAGACTACGATATCGTTCTCGGCTATCAGCTTTCACCGGTTACATCAATGTTACCGGCGGTAAAGTTCGCACGAGCTAATAACATTCCCCTGTTACTGTATGTCCTTGATATATGGCCCGTCTCGGGACAATCACACCTGCCGATTAAGAACGGATTAATATACAGTTGGCTTAAGAATCTGTCGCGTAAAATCTATAATTCGGCAAATCGTATATTGGTAACTTCACGACCGTTTATAGATTATCTCCATAAAACGAATGACGTACAAGTGGAGAAAATGGGATATCTCCCGCAACATGCTGACGCCTCGATGCTTGATATGGATTTAAGCAGTAATGGTTCTAAGACGGCAAACTTCATGTTTGCCGGGAATCTCGGCGCCGGTGCGACACTGGACGTTATTATCGAGGCAGCATCAATCCTTGGAACGGAACCGGATTATTTGATTCACTTTGTCGGAGACGGTTCTCAACGCTCGAAATTAGAAAAGATGACCGCCGAAATGGGACTGACCGAGAAGATTGTCTTCCATGGTAACAAAAGCCGTGCTGAAATGCCTCGTTACTACCAAATGGCGGATGCATTACTGATAACTCTGAGAGGCAATAACGAAGTCGGCAATACCATGCCGGGAAAGTTGCAGATGTACATGACAACTGGTAAGCCAATTTTCGGTGCCATTAACGGAGCCGCAAACGAAATAATCACCGAATCTGAATGCGGTAGATGTGTGCGAGCTGGTGATGCTGAAGGATTGGCACGGATAATGACCGACTTTATATCTCATAAAGAGACATATTCACATTGCGGGACAAATGCACGCCGATACTTCAAAGACAATTTCACTCTTGAGAAATTTATGTCGGCTTTAGATACCGAATTATACAATTTGTGCAAAAGATGAAGTTCAAAAAACTTGCTAAGGGCAGGGCTTTGTATGTTACCCCAGATGTCATCTGGATTGCTAAGGGGATGACATTTTATGGCATTACATATGACGGGAAGCGTTGCACGCCTAAATATAAAGTCGGAAGTACAATAGAGCGGCTGATAGGCACATTCCGCTTGTCACGGCAGGCTCTGCGGGTTGGAATCCATCATCTTCTACCTCTCTCCAATGGAAATCTTCTGGTGACGGCTAAGCGCAGAACGTATATTCTTGACAAGGATGGAAAAGTCGTAAATATTTTCCAGGGTTATCAAGGGAACAAGCCGGGACATCAGGGCGTATGTCTCGCGCCGAACGGTTCGATATTCTTTGGCGAATATCTCCTCAATACCGACCGATCCAAACCGGTGAATCTCTACCGCAGCACAGATAATGGAAATAGTTTTCAGATAATCAAGACTTTTCCTGCCGGCGATGTCCGCCATATACATTTCATCAAATGGGACCCATACGAAAAGTGCCTTTGGTTAGGAACCGGTGACTATGGCGAAAACAATCACGAAAACCGCCTTTACCGAAGTGCCGACAACGGTGACAGCTGGGAACTTATCGGTTCGGGCTCTCAGGACTGGCGTGCGATCGGCGTATGTTTCACTCCGACACATCTTGTATGGGGTACCGATGCCGGAAGTTGTCCGGACACGGTTCATCTTGTCCGCATGTCACGCGAAACTCATCAGCTGGAGATACTTGAAGATTTCGAAGGTCCGTGTCATGGATGCGCTTCGTTTGCCGATGGACGAGTATTCTTCTCTACAGGTGTCGAAGGCGGCGAGAATGAAAAAGATAATAAATCCAGAATGAAGATATTTGACGGAGATAAAACAGCAAATATATTGGAACTCCCGAAAGACCTGTGGCCTCTGATAGTTCAATATGGTGTGATGAGGTTCCCGCTTGGAACAGACCAATGTAAAAGAATGGTATTTACCACTATGGGACTGACATCTCATGGTGAAACCGTCATGATAGAGAATTAAGATATGCCTAAAGTTCTGATTTTAGACGGTGATGCTGCTCATGCAGTTGCCATGATGGAATGCCTGACAGCTTCGGGATATGAGCCGTCGGTGCTATGCCATGAGAAGAACAGCTATGGTTATCATTCAAGAATGGCAGTGTCCAGGTATCTCGGACCAGACTCTCATGAAACAGATGCGTATCTTTCATATTTGACAGAACTTCTATCTAAACAGAAGTTTGATGTTCTGATTCCAACTTCCGATGTGACGGCTGAGATTCTGAGCAAGTATAAAGATAAGCTTCAGCAATTCTCAGCTATTCTGATGCCGGATTTAGATGTTTTCATGAAAGCTTACGATAAGAATAAGCTCATGAATTTATGTCGTGAGAAAGGGTATCCCCATCCTCTGACAATTGATCTGAATTCATTAAATGGCAACTTCGAGGAACTTAAAAAATTTCCGTATCCTGCATTAATTAAACCGAATCTCACCTCAGGAGCAAGAGGTATGACTCTGGTAAATAGTTATGAGGATTTTATGAATGAGTATCCACTCATTCATCAGAATTTCGGAGAGTGTCATTTGCAGCAGTATATCCAGCCCGGAGGACGACAAGTCAAGATACAGATATTTACTGATAAGGACTGCAATGCGATTTATAGTTCTGCGATATGGAAACAACGTTATTATCCGGTCAAAGGAGGTAGCAGTTGCTGTAATATCACAATATCAGAACCTGAATATTGTAAAATTTGCTCCTCGGTGCTCAAGGATATCGGGTGGACCGGTTTTGCCGATTTCGACTTGATAGAAAATCCTGCAACCGGCGAGCTGCTTATCATGGAGATTAATCCACGAACTCCAGCCTGCGTACGCTCGGTTTACAAATCGGGTCTTGATTTTGCCACTATGATTGCCGATGCGAGCCTTGCGCTGCCTGTCAGACAATATACTTATAAACCTGGCAAGCGGTTAAGGCATCTGGGTTTTGACATCCTTTGGTTTCTTAAAAGCTCAGATCGTTTTAAGGCAAGTCCATCATGGTTCAAATTATTAGGGAAGGATACTTATTATCAGGACTGGGTAAAAGGTAATTTCGCCTCTTTCTTCTTCGGAACGATAGGCAATATCAATAAAATACTCAATCCGGAATTCAGAAAAGCAAAATCAGGAATATAATTCAGTAAAAATATGAAATACCTCATAGTAGTAGCTCATCCCGATGATGAAGTGTTGGGAGCGGGCGCATCGATATATAAATGGACTCATAACGGTGATTCTGTCGATGTTTGCATAATGTCGACAGATGCCAAGGCTCGCGCTTTTCGTCCGGGGGATAATGAACTGAACGACGATTTGAATTCATCGTCAGATTATCTTGGAATAGGACAGAAGTTTGAATATACTTTCCCGAATATTGAGATGAATTCTGTTCCGCATCTTCAACTTGTACAGGCTGTGGAAAAAGCCATAATGGAAAGTAAACCTGATATTGTCATTACTCATCATCCTGCGGACACTAACAACGATCATCTCCAGACATCTCTTGCCTGTCAGGAGGCAATCCGGCTACATCAGCGTAGACCTGAAGCAAAGCATATCAATGAGGTGTGGTATATGGAGGTGCCTTCCTGCTCGGAATGGGCTATCAACAGTGCTTTCCAGAAATTTACACCGAACTGCTATGTTGAGGTCGGTGAGGAATGTGTCGATGCCAAGATTAAGGCTTTATCAATGTATCGCGGCGTGATGCGTCCGTATCCACATCCACGCAGCGGCGAATATATCAAAGGACTTGCGGCTATACGCGGTAGTGAATGGGGATTGAATTACGCAGAAGCTTTCCAGACAGTTCTTAGAAATTATGTATAAGCATACCAAGCGTTTCATTGATATTATTTGTGCGACAATAGGCATTGCCGGCACATCTCCACTATGGCTGTTTGCTATTATAGGCATACTGGTATCCGATCCCGGAAATATTTTCTATACATCCACGCGCATTGGGAAAGACAATAAGCCGTTCAGGATGTATAAGTTCCGATCAATGAGGACTGCGAAAGGTGCAGACGAATCAAGTCTGCGCGCAGACAGCAACCGTATATTTGCATTCGGCAAATTATTGAGAGACCTGAAGATTGACGAACTTCCTCAGCTATTGAATATCCTCAACGGTTCTATGTCGGTAATCGGTCCGCGTCCGGTGGCTAATGATCAGAAGGAATTATTCCGCGTAGACCGTTGGAATAAATCAGCACAAGTTCCGGTAGGTCTCAGCGGACCCGCAGCACTCTATGACTTCATATACGGCGATTATATAACTGACGAAAACGAGTATATGGAAAAAGTATTTCCCACGCGCCGTGAACTCGAAGTAACCTATGTTGATAAACAAAGTTTAGGCTATGATACGAAGATGGTAGTTTATACCGTTATATGTATTATATATCGCGTTTTCGGTAAGAATCCGGACTGGATGCTCCGTGAATTCATTACCGACGCAGAACAATCTATTAAAGAGAATAGTCTATGATTATCAACGACGAACTGCTTGACGAAATATTAGATAAGGCGAAAGAAAGTCCGCGGTTGCGGATGAATATGGATTTGCGAAATTCCGGCGAAGACAAATCGCAGCGGATGCTAAATGTCATGCTGCCGGGAACAGTCGTGCCAATCCACCGGCATCGCGAAACTTCCGAGACAACGATGATAGTGCGCGGAAAGCTGTTCATGGTATTTTATGACGACCTTGGAGGACAGACTGAGCGATACCTTCTTGACTTGACCATCGGCAACTACGGCGTCCAGATTCCGAAAGGGCAATGGCATTCAGTCGAAGTGATCGAGCCGTCTGCAATCATAGAGTTCAAAGATGGCGCCTACGCTCCTAACGCTCCGGAAGACGTAATGGATTGATTATTCATGCAATACGGAATACGCTCGGAGTGTAATTGTTAAACTATGTTATTTCTTTGATCAAAGTTTTGTGGGGTACGTGATTTGTGGTAATTTTGAATGTTAAAAAATATAATTAACTAAAACACTCAAAACTATGAAATTACACATGTGGAAGGTTGGCGGAGCGGCGCTGGCTTTGGCTGGATTTATATGTTCTTGCACAACGGATGAAGCTGACGTATGTCTGGAGCCTGTGACGGTGACTGTCCACACTTCCGGGATGAGCCGTGCCGACAATCTCAGCATTCCCGACGGTTACAGCATGCGTTGCATCCTGCAGCTCGTCGACGAAAATTCCGCCAAGGTTGGTGAGCAGAAGGTAGTGAGCGAAATTCTCGGCGAAGCGTCGTTTGTCATCAGCGCCGAAGAGCGTGCCACGGCGAAGAAAGCTCTCCTGTGGGCGGATTACACCAATGACAACGGCGAGTCGCACTACAATACCGACGACCTTCTCGCCGTGACATATTCCGAAGCGAGCCTGACATACGACATGTCGAAGATCGAGCCCATGTCGTTCGACGCGTTCTGCGGCAAGGTCGACGCCCTCGACCGCAACATCAGCGTCACGCTGACACGCCCGCTGACCGACGTCCGCTTCATTCCCAAGAACCCTGAAGTATTCTCTACGGCAACGTCGCTCACCGCCCGCTACACAGCGCCGTCGGTCTACAACGTGCTGACGCAGACCTCGTCAGAGTCAGCCGAGGTAACGCTCAAAAATACTGCATTCAAGGCTTCGGAAACGCCGTGGATCGACGCCCTTATCTTCGCGCCCGTCAACATGCAGAATCTCGGCAGCGACATCACGCTGACCGTCTCCGGCGGTCTTGACAAGACTATAAGCCTACCCGCCGGCAGCATACCGCTGAATGCCAACTATCAGATAAGCCTCACCGCCAATCTTGAGACCCCCGACATCACCATCAGCGTGACCGTGAACCCCAATTTCGGTTCAGGCGCCGACAAGACTATTGAAGACGGTCCCGACACGCCGTCAAAGCCCGAGACACCGACAACCGGTAAATTCGAAGTCGGAGCCCTCATCGCCGCCGACGGCACCGTAACGACCGACCGCAGCAAAGCCCTCGCCGTCGTATACCACACCGGAGCAATCGGCTCGGACAATGCCGAGGCATACACAGGACTTAACCAGACAGCAATAAAAGGCTACGCCATAGCACTTACAGACGTATCGCCGACAGAACAGACAATCGACGAGTATACCTCCGTCGGCGATCACCTCGGTCAAAACGGATGGCAGAAATCTGAAGACTTCCTTATTGACATAACCGGCGCCGGTACCTTCGCCACAGCCTACAACACCTGGATAGCAGCCAACCCCATAAGCGGAGACAAAGTCTCCGGCTGGTATATTCCCGACGTAGAGCAGCTTATCACCTGGCTGAGCATGATTTACGAGAACAACGGCGTCGCCGCGACCGGCACCCCCGACTTCCGCAGCCTCTTCTCTTCCTCGCTCGTCGACCCCACCACCTACGCCACCAGCACAGTGCCGAAAAACGGATATATCAAGACAATTAGTGTGCAGTCAGGCAATGTGACGACCGAAGAAACACTCCTCGACGGCGACACCCCGACCGCCCTCCGCTGCCGCCCGATCGTAACAATCTTCGAGTAATACTTTATAAGATTCATTTCTGACAGCCTCTAACCAGCAGAACAGAAAGTAGAATCTACATTTAACCCAATAATCGCCTCCGCCGCAGGGGCGATTTTGGTTCGCCCAGCATGTATTCAGTCTAACAGGTGCAAGTCCTCGGCACGCCCGATAGCGGGAAGCGCGCAGCCAAAGCCAAGGGTGTTGGTCGCGAGGTCGAATATGAAGGAAGTCGGCGGCGAACGTCTGGTCTGACGAACAGGAACTCAAAGAAACCGAAGCCCGATAGCTATACGGAACCGCGGCTGTAAATCAAGCAGGTATAAGGCGGAAAGACTATAGAATACTTAACTGGGGAGGTCTCACGGACGCGGCGGAGATGTTTTTTTCAAAGCCAACGGAGTAAAGCTTGCCGTGAGAAGTCAGCCGAGACCATAGTACCCGATGGGGATAGCGTACAGGTATAAACTTTAGACAAAATAACGGAATTTTCAGGAATTAAAGAAATGCTACACTTTTATAATACTCTGAATTATAAGCTATTTACTTTCTTTTAGATTCCAATAGGTACTCTTGAAAATATGGTTAAGAACCCACTCGCGGCTCTCCAAATCCCTTCTAACTCAACGAGTTAGAAGGGATTGTTGTTTTCAGAGGTGTGCTATTAGGTTTGCTGATAGCCTTCTTAAACTGTTGTTATTAATATAGACTCGGATATTATTTACGGAGACTTTTCAATAGTTTTCGATGGCTTCGATGAACGGGAGGTTATCTTCTTGCGAACTGCGGAGAGGATAACGCTCAACCGGGGCGCGCTCATCTTTGCCGTAGCCGATGCCTGCACAATATGCGAGGACTTCAGCCTCTGTGTCGAATGTTTCCGGTTCGTTGAAGTAAATAGTACCATCGGAGTCAAGGTATTCTTTGAAACCTTCGATGTCGCCGTCCTGAGCGAAGTCGATAAGAATGGGGTCTGTGAGGACGTAAACTTTGATTGACATGTCAGTTGGTAATTAGATCGTTATACATTTAATGGCGACGTTGAGTCTATTGCGGTGCGGGTGTGTTTCTTCCCCTTTCGCACTACTAAGTTACGCATAATATTTGACATGTCAATAATATATTATGTTAAAAATTAGGATATTAAATGATTGAATCCGGAAAATTGCGACTATCTTTAGCCGTTGTTAGACTTTGAGTTTTCAGGTGCACTCAAATTGAAATATTATAACAATGTTAAAAAATAATCTGCGAGGATTTGGGGTTTTTCAAATCATATTAGTAACTTTACAATGTTTTTATAGGCATAATATGCAAGTAAACGATTGAAGAATGCGTCTTATAAGCTTGTTTTCAGGCGCGGGCGGTCTTGATAAAGGTTTCCACAATGCAGGATTCCGGACCGTTGTAGCCAATGAGTTCGACCCTAAAATTTGTCCTACGTTCAGGGCAAACTTTCCTGATGTAAACCTGATAGAAGGTGATATCAGGAATATTCCGTCAGATAGGTTCCCTCAGCATGTAACGGGAATCATTGGCGGTCCGCCTTGCCAATCATGGAGCGAGGCCGGTTCGTTGAAGGGTATTGAAGATGCCCGCGGTCAATTGTTTTATGAGTATATCAGAATCTTGCGGGACTGTCAGCCATTATTTTTTGTAGCTGAAAATGTGTCCGGGATGTTGGCAAAACGTCATTCTTCGGCGGTCGGCGGGTTTATGCGTCTTTTTGATGAAGTCGGATATGATGTAAATCTGAAGATGCTTAATGCCAATGACTACGGTGTTCCGCAAGACCGTGACCGCGTATTTTATATAGGTTTCAGAAAAGATCTGAATATTTATGACTATGAATACCCTAAACCGCTGAAACATAAACCGACGCTACGTGAATCCATCTGGGATCTGCAGGATACGGCATTGCCTGCAAAAGAAAAGAATCATACGAACGGTGATGTATGCAGGGTTCTGAATCATGAGTATTTTGTCGGAGCTTTTTCTCCGATTTTTATGTCCCGTAACCGTGTGAGGAGCTGGGACGAACCTGGCTTCACGGTTCAGGCAAGCGGCCGACAGTGCCAGCTGCATCCTCAGGCTCCGAAAATGATTAAGATTGAGAAAAATGAGCAGATTTTTGTCCCCGGTCAGGAGCATCTGTATAGAAGGATGACGGTCCGTGAAGTCGCACGCGTGCAGACTTTCCCGGATGATTTCGTATTCCTCTATTCGGATGTGAATATGGGGTATAAAATGATCGGCAATGCTGTTCCGGTTAATCTTGCATATCATGTAGCCATGAGCATCCGCCGTGCACTGGACAGGCATGGCATCAACTATAATGACTGATTTTTAATTCATATATTATGCCGAATGTACTCACAGCTATAAAAGCGATAGTAGAAAACATACAGAATCTTGCTATTGTTGAAAACGCAGGCGTAGTTCAGAATAGAGCGAACAATATGGGAGACGCTTTGGAAGACTGCGTTAAAAATGCGTTTGCAGATTGCCTCGGAGATACTGACAGCAGGATAATTAATCAGAAGAGAAGCAATACTTTTTCTTATCTTGGAAATAGTAAGAATCCGCCGGATGCAATGCTTTGTGCAGGAGATGCTATTGAAATAAAGAAATTGACTACACTCGGCGCTTCACAATTGCAGCTGAACAGCAGTTTTCCCAAAAATAAACTGTTTTCCGACAATCCAAAGCTGTGTAAAGCCTGTAGAGACTGTGAAAAATGGTCAGAAAAGGATATGCTTTATGTGGTAGGACAAGTCGCGGGGACAGAATTGCAGAATTTATTCTTCATTTATGGGGATTTGTATTGCGACGCACGTGAGGTTTACGAAAATGTGGAAAAAGTCATAAAGGATGGGCTTGAATCGTTGGATGGAGTAGAGCTCGCAGAAACAGAAGAGCTGGGAAGAGTGAATAAAGTAGATCATCTTGAAATCTCAGATCTTCGAGTGAGGGGCATGTGGCTGATAAAGTCACCTTTTCTGCAGTTCGCCTATCTGACCAAAGACATAAAAAATTATACATTCAAATTAGTCGCTTTAATTCCAGTGAAAAAGTATAATAGTTTTGACAATGTTGAAGCGTTCGAGAATTTCTGTAATGATAACGGAGTAAAAATTACAGAAGAAAAAATTCCGGACCCTCAGAATCCGGCAAAACAGATTGACGCAAAACTTATAGTTTACAGTTATTGAAACAGTTTTTGATAATTCAAATTTAATATGTTATCTGGATTTTCATGTGCCGGCTTTTCGGATTGTGCCGAATTTGTCTTAATTTTGCACTTTGAAAAAAACACAATGCGATGAACGAACTGCCTCAGAAATACAATCCTGCCGAAGTGGAGGATAAATGGTATAATTATTGGCTTGACAACAAGCTGTTTGAGTCACATCCGGATGCCCGCGAACCTTATACGATAGTTATTCCGCCGCCAAATGTGACTGGTGTGCTCCACATGGGTCACATGCTCAACAATACTATCCAGGATATTCTTGTGCGCCGTGCGCGCATGCAGGGCAAGAACGCTCTCTGGGTCCCCGGCACCGACCATGCTTCGATTTCGACGGAGACAAAGGTTATTGCCAAACTTGCCTCACAAGGCATCAAGAAGACCGACCTCACGCGCGAACAGTTCCTTGAACACGCCTGGGACTGGACCCGGGAGCACGGAGGCATAATCCTTAAGCAGCTCCGCAAGCTCGGCGCATCGTGCGACTGGAGCCGCACGGCTTTCACAATGGATGAGCCTCGCAGCGAAAGCGTGCTGAAAGTGTTCGTCGACCTCTACGAAAAAGGTCTCATCTACCGCGACTTGCGCATGGTGAACTGGGATCCGCAGAACCGTACCGCCCTGAGCGACGACGAAGTGTTCTTCGAGGAAGAGCAGTCGAAGCTCTACTATCTGCGCTACTATGTCGCCGACGATAAGGAAATCTGCACAGAGGAGGGCAATGTGGTACACCGCGACTCCGACGGACGCTATTATGCCGTTGTCGCCACCACACGCCCCGAAACCATCATGGGCGACACGGCGATGTGCATCAACCCCAAGGACATCAAGAACACATGGCTCAAAGGTCATAAGGTATGCGTGCCGCTTGTCAACCGTGTTATTCCTGTGATAGAAGACCGTTATGTCGAGATAGAATTCGGCACCGGCTGTCTGAAAGTGACACCTGCGCACGATAAGAACGACTATATGCTCGGTCAGACACACAATCTTGAAATCATCGACATCTTCAATGAAGACGGCACTGTCGCAGAAGTCGCCGGCATGTATGTCGGGATGGACCGTTTCGACGTCCGCCGCCAGATAGCCAAGGATCTTGAAGCCGCCGGACTGATGGAGAAGGTCGAAGACTATGTGAACAACGTCGGTCTTTCCGAGCGTACTAAGGTGCCTATCGAGCCGCGTCTGTCGCTCCAGTGGTTTGTCCGTATGGAACATTTCGCTAAGCAGAGCCTCGCTCCGGTAATGGACGACATCATCCGCTTCGTTCCCGAAAAATATAAGAACACCTACCGCGTATGGCTGGAGAACATCAAGGACTGGTGTATCAGCCGCCAGCTCTGGTGGGGTCACCGCATACCTGCCTATTTCTATAATAAGGAGGGCGAGCCCGAGAAGTACGTCGTGGCTCTGTCGCCCGAAGAGGCTCTTGAAAAAGCACGCAAGCAGAGCGGCAATGCCGACCTCCAGGCATCAGACCTGCGTCAGGATCCCGACGCTCTTGACACTTGGTTCTCGTCGTGGCTGTGGCCCATCACCAATTTCGACGGCATCAACAATCCCGGAAACGAGGAAATCAACTATTACTATCCTACCGCCACGCTTGTCACCGGTCCCGACATCATCTTCTTCTGGGTAGCCCGAATGATTATGGCGGGATATGAGTATGTTGGCAAGCAGCCGTTCAACAACGTATATTTCACCGGCATAGTCCGCGATTCTCTCGGCCGCAAGATGTCGAAGAGCCTCGGCAACTCTCCCGACCCGCTGGAGCTCATCGCCAACTACGGCGCCGACGGTGTCCGCATGGGTCTCATGCTGGCAGCTCCGGCAGGCAACGACATCATGTACGATGACAAGCTCGTTGAGCAGGGTCGCAATTTCTGTAACAAGATATGGAACGCTTTCCGCCTCTATAAAGGCTGGACGGTGGACTCTTCCGCCGCGCAGCCCGAGGTGAATGCTTATGCTACGCGCTGGTTCCGCAGCCGTCTGAACGCCACTCTCGCCGAGGTCGAGGACCTCTTCGGCAAGTTCCGTATCAGTGAGGCGCTGATGGCAGTCTACCGTCTGTTCCGCGACGATTTCTCGTCGTGGTATCTTGAGATGGTGAAGCCGGCATACGGTTCTCCTATCGACGGACGCACCTTCGGTGAGGTAGAAGAATTCTTCGACGACCTTCTGCGTATGCTCCATCCTTTCATGCCGTTCATCACCGAGGAGCTGTGGCAGGCTCTGAAACAGCGTTCGGCAGGCGAGAGCATCATGTATGCCTCCATGCCCGCAGGCGGCGAGGTGGAAGAGACAGTTATTGCCCGCATGGCGCAGGCTCAGGATATTGTCAACGGTGTCCGCAGCGTCCGCGCGCGCAAAAATATTCCGCCCCGCGAACAGCTCACCCTCCGCGTCATCGGGGAGATAGCGCCCGAGGTGGAGACTGTTGTCGCCAAACTCGCAGGAATCGAGAAGACGGAGCAGAACGCCGCCAAGGATGCCGCTGCATCGTCCTTTATGGTCGGCGCTGTCGAGTTCAATGTTCCCCTGAGCTCGAATGTCGACACCGAAGCCGAGAAGGAGCGCATCAATAAAGAAATAGCCTATCTCACAGGCTTCAAGGCGTCGGTCGAGAAGAAGCTCGCCAACGAACGTTTCGTAGCCAATGCTCCCGAGGCTGTCGTTGCTGCCGAGCGCAAGAAACTCGCCGACAGCGACGCCAAGCTTGCCACGCTGCGCGCTTCCCTCGAAGCGCTCGTATGATTAGGCACAGACATAACTGAAAAGAAGACCCCGGAGCATCTGCCCCGGGGTCTTCCCACGTTTCAACTATTTATTTATGAGAACCGGTGAGCCCAGTATCACTACTCGACAACTCCGGCAGAAGAACGTTATGCCGTCCGTTCTTCTTTCTTGTCGGTATAACGTCATTGCCGGATGTATTCCCACAAAAGAGCTTGAGTTTTAACAATCTATTAGTGAAAGATTCTAAACATAAGTTTCAGATTGTAGCATAATCCGGATTATATGATTACCTTCGCATCTGTTATGAAACAGCGCCAGTTCATATTATTTGCCCTTGCCCTGCTGCATGTGCTTGCCGCCGACATCAGTGCCGGTGTGCGCGAGTTCCGTGGAGCATGGCTTCACACCGTCTTTCAGGAGGGTTACGGCAGCCGCAGCACTGAGCAGAACAAAGCTTATCTGCGCACTCAGCTCGACCGGCTGAAATCGGCGGGAATGAACGTTGTCATTTTTCAGGTGCGCCCCCAGAGCGACGCTTTCTATAAGAGCGATATCGAACCGTGGAGCCGCTTTCTTACCGCCGGAGGTAAAGCGCCCGTTCCCTTCTGGGACCCGTTAGAGTTTATGATAGAGGAATGCCATGCCCGCGGAATGGAACTTCACGCATGGATGAACCCATACCGCGTCACATCGACTGCAAAACAGACTCTCCCTAAGAACCACATCTATCATAAGCATCCCGAGCGTTTCGTGCGCTACGACGGCAAGCTCTATTTCGACCCCGGGCAGCCGGAGAACCGCAAGTTCATCTGCCGTGTAGTCGATGATATAGTGAGGCGCTATGATGTCGACGGCATACATTTCGACGATTATTTCTATCCTTATCCCGTGCGTGGTAAGAAATTCCCCGATGAAGAATCGTTCAGGAAATATGGCAAGGGTATGCCTCTCGCCGACTGGCGCCGGCAGAATGTGAACCTGCTTATCGAGGAAGTGCACGGCTGTATCGCTTCTGTCAAGCCGTGGGTGCGTTTCGGAGTGAGCCCGTTCGGTATATGGCGCAACATAAAAAACGATAAGCGCGGCAGCAGGACCAATGGACTGCAGAACTACGACGACCTCTATGCCGACGTGCTGCTGTGGGAGGACAAGGGCTGGGTAGACTACCTTCTGCCTCAGATCTACTGGAATTTCGGCAATCCGTCGGCAGCCTACGAGGAACTCGTCGACTGGTGGAACAGCAATGCCGGCACCAAGCGCCATCTCTACGTCGGGCAGGACGTGGGGCGTACAATGAAGGCACAGGACAAGACGCAGCTGCGCCGGAAGATCGAGCTTGCCCGTAGCCGGAATAACGTCGCGGGCAATTGCTGGTGGCCGGGATATGAAGTGACAGCGAACAGCGGCGGTGTCGCCGATTCTCTTGCGTCGTCGTTCCAGAGCCGTCCCGCTCTCGTGCCGTCATATCCGTGGATAAGCGACAGCGTGCCTGATCCGGTGGAAAAACTTAAAGTAAAAGGGCGGACAATAAGCTGGAGCGCGGCGGTCGCCAAGCAGTCGGCAGACGATGTGGTGCGCTATGCCGTCTACCGCTTTGAAAATATTGAATCCGCGGAGGACGACAGTGCCGCCGAGCTTGTGGATGTCGTGTATGCCCCCAGTTTCAAGGCAGAGCGTCCCGGCGTTTATGCTGTGGCGGCGCTCAGCCGTGTAAATAACGAATCTGAACTGTCGAATCCGGTGATTGTCAAGTGACTATGGCTAAAATATCGGTAATAGTCCCCGTACATAATGCCGGAAAGACCCTCGGCAGATGTGTTGCGTCTGTCGCCGCTCAGGATTTTGCCGATATAGAGCTTATCCTCGTCGATGACGCTTCTTCGGACGACAGCCGCCGGCAGATGCAGAGTTTCGACGCCAAACACAAAAACATTAAAATAGTATGCCTGAGCAGCGATGGCAGAGGTGTCAGCGATGCGAGGAATACCGGTATATCGCAGTCGACAGGCGATTTTATAGCCTTTCTCGACGATGACGATGAGTATGCGTCCGGAGCACTGACCCTCTTATACCGCCTTCTGACCGATAATCCGCAGGCCGACATTGCTGTAGGGCAGTTCGAAAAAGGAATATATATTCCCGGCGGAAATGTGCTTTCGCCGTCAGACGCGATAGAGTACACACTCTATCAGCGTCCGGGTTACCATCCGTCGGCGTGCGCCAAACTGTATCGCCGCAGCCTTTTCGACCATGAGCTTTTCGTTTCCGGCAGACGGTATGAGGATCTTGAATTCTGTCCGCGGATATATTCCCGGGCACGCTCCGTGGTGTTTACGGGAGAAAGAGTATACAATTACATCCAGCGTCCGGGCAGCTTCACTAACACATGGGATGAATCGCGCACCGACGCTTTGTGGGCTGTAGACACCATAGCGGAAAAATTCGGAAAGGATCATTCAGGAGCGGCGCGCAGCCGCCGCTTCAGCGCATATTTCAATATTTTCAATCTTGCCGTTGCCAACGGTTGCACCGGAATTGCCGAACGGTGCTGGCGAGAGATCAGACAAATGAGACCGGAGCTTCTTTTCGACCGTCGGGCACGGCGCAAGAACCGTCTGGCAGCTCTGGCGTCGATGACAGGCTACAGAATAACAAAATATATATCTTGCGCCAAATTTCGATATGCGCGGAAAAATCGTTAATTTTGCGGCTAAACAATGAGTTTTACTGGCATGAAACATACTTGCTGAAACCACAATATGCCGCAGTTTGTTATAAAACCGACAGGTCGCAAGGACTTTTGCCCTGCGGCCTTATTTTTCTAAGATTATGAAACATAAAGCATTTTTTATCTCCGTAGTGAGTGTAGTGGCGCTGGCTTCCTGTTCAGGGAAGACGGCAGACGCCAAAGTTGACAACCAGAAAGCCGATGTGCCCGCTCCGGTGGAGCAGTCGGTCGCTACTGATGCCGAAGCCGGCAAAGTGATAGAACTCACCGACCCCAAGATGCTTGCGCCGGGTGTGAAGGTAGAACGTCTCACCGTTGTGGATTTCAACGCTTCGTGGTGCGGTCCGTGCCGCCAGCTCGGACCTGTTGTTGAGGAAATGGCTGAGAAATATGCCGGTAAAGCCGATTTTATTTCGGTGGACGTCGACAAATACGGCATTCTCATGGATGCCTGGAAACTCGGACAGGCTATCCCTGTGGTTCTTTTCCTCAAACCGGACGGAACATCGAGTCACTATGTCGGCACCGGCGAGCTCATTCCTGCCGCGAAGTTTGAAAAGCTTATAGAGGATAATCTCAAATGACAGTAAAGGAAATCAGGAAACGGATAAGCACCCGCCTCAGCATAGACACTCTTCTGCCGATGCAGGAAGAGATGGCGTCTCTGCCGCTGCCGTCGCGTACGCTTCTGTGTGCGCCGACGGGTAGCGGAAAGACACTCGCTTTCACGATAGCTTTGCTCCGTTCTCTCTCTCAGAAACCGCAGCCGGGAGTGAAGGCTCTTGTGGTGGCTCCGACGCGCGAACTGGTGCTTCAGATTTTCGACACCGTACGCGTGCTCGCCGCGCCCGAATTCAAGACGACGGCTGTATACGGCGGTCATTCTTTCGCCGCTGAGGCAAAGAGTCTGGAAGGTTCGCCGGATATTGTCGTCGGCACACCTGGGCGCATTCTCGACCACATTAACCGCGGGCGTCTCGATCTGTTTGCAACGCCTACTCTTGTCATCGACGAATACGATAAGGCGCTTGAACTCGGTTTTTCAGAAGAAATGCGCCGGATAACAGGCAAGATGAAACGAGTCACCTCCCTTTTTCTTACTTCTGCCACCAAGGGTGAGATTCCGCCGTTCATATCGGCTGTCGAACATGAACTCGACTACAGCCATGCCGCTGCCGAGACTCCCAAGCCCAAGGTTGAGGTCTATAGAGTGGACAGTCCCGCTCCTGACAAGCTGGAGACTCTCGCAGAGCTTCTCCGCAGCCTCGGCGGTGTGAAGACGATGGTGTTTGTCAACCACCGCGATGCCGCCGAGCGTGTCGCCGACTATCTCGGCAAGCACCATTTCCCGGTGGTTCTCTATCATGGCGGGCTCGAGCAGCAGTACAGGGAGCGTGCTCTGATTCTTTTTGAAAACGGAACCTTGTCGGTCATGGTATGTACCGACCTTGCCGCGCGCGGTCTCGATATCGAAGGCGTCGGAGCTGTCGTCCACTATCATCTGCCCGTCGACGAAGAAGCATGGACACACCGCAACGGACGTACTGCACGTATGGGAAAGCAGGGCAGGGCATTTGCCATTATTTCCGCGCACGACAAGCCAGCGGAATATCTTTCCGACCTGCCGCCTTTGCCGGCAGATGTAGTTCCGTCGGCGGAAGTGTCCGCTCCGGATATGGAGACGCTATATTTCAATGCCGGAAAGAAAGATAAGATTTCACGAGGTGACATAGTGGGTTTTCTCATTCAGAAAGGTGGTCTGGAGGCGTCGGATATAGGAAAGATAGATGTCAGGGACCACTGCGCTTATGTTGCCGTTCCGGCGGCGAAAGCAAGAGATACCGTTATCGCTGTGGCTCCGCACAAGATCAAGAATACCCGTGTCAGGGTGACCCGGATCAAAGAGTGAACAAAGTCGCTGCTGCTGTGTTCAGATAGTATTATTCATCGCAAACCCACGGAAACAGTGAAAGCAAAAACCATATTGAAAGGAGTTGTCAGAACCTTTGCATGGATTCTGACAGCTCTGGTTTTCTTTCTGTGCGGAACAGCAGTCATGCTGTATTCTCCCTGGGTTCAGGAGCAACTGCGGCAGGCTCTTGTGAAAAAGCTGAGCACTCCGGAACTTACTCTGCAGCTCGATAGTTTCCGGCTTCGTTTCCCGCTCGATATCAGTGCGGGCGGTCTGATGCTTATTTCTGAAGGCGACACCATGGCGACGGCTGAATCGCTGAAGGCAGATATCGGTCTTTTGCCCCTTCTGACCGGCAATGTCAGGGTGGACTGTCTGGAAGCCGTAGGCGCCGGATATGTGATGGGCTCTCCGGATTCGGCAATGTATATGCGCATCCACGCCGACAGCATCGGTCTTGCGCCGGTGTCGGTACATCTGTCCGACATGGCTATAGCTATCAGCGACGGCACAATACGCGGCGGACGCCTTGGCATGACGATGAATCAGGACTCGGCGGCGCAGACACCGCCCGCGCCTCCGCAGAAGATGAGCTTCGCCATAGACCGGCTGCGTCTCGACGACTTCGCATACACTATGCGGATGATGCCGACAATAGATACATTAGACGCACGTTTTGCTCATTCTGAAATGCGCGGCGGTCTTGTGGATCTGTATTCGCAGAATATCACTCTGAAATGTCTTGACGGCGACGGACTGACAGCCCGCTATATAGCGCCGGACAGCGCGGCACTGGCGGCGTTGCCCGCTATACCCGAACCGGCGGCTCTTCCGGACAGCCTTGTCGCACCGCCGTGGACCATAGCCATCGACACAATTGCCTTTTCGCACTCAGAAGCGCTGTACACCACTGCCGGCTACAGACCTATGTCCGGACTCGATTTCGGATATATCTCGGTAGACAGTCTCGATCTGCGTCTTTTCGATTTCTATAACAGGCAGACAACTGTCCGGCTGCCCATCGAAGTATCGGGACGTGAGCGCTGCGGCGTGTCTCTGCAGGCGAAAGGAGAAATCGACATTGATTCTGTCGCGATGTCGTTCAGGAAGTTTGAATTGTCGACTCCAGAAGGCACGTCTGTCGCTTTCGACGGCAAGCTGGGCTCCGGCGACCTCGCCGCCGACCCTAATCTGCCTCTGCTCCTGTCGCTCGACGGCAAGTTAGCTCCGTCCGACCTGAGCCGTATGTTCCCGGCTTTCATGCCGTATTTCGCCGCGATTCCGAAAGCCGATGATGTGCAGCTTTCAGCCAGTGCCGAAGGCACGGCAGGACACCTCGACATATCCGCACTTTCTCTGAACCTGAACCGCTGCGTTTCCCTTAATGCGAAAGGGTTTATCGAGAACTTTATGAATCCCGATTGTCTGGGCGGCAATCTCTCTCTCAGCGGCAGGATAATAAATGTCAGCTCATTCAAAAATGTGATTCTCGACCCTGCGACGGCAAAGACCCTGAATATTCCTCCGATGTCGCTGAACGGACGGGTGATTATGAATCAGGGAACGATCAAAGGTAATCTTTTGGCAATCACGAAGGGCGGACGCATAGGTCTCGACGCGCGATGGAACAGCCGCCGCGAGTCGTACAACGCCACTGTGAAGGCGTCGACCTTCCCGGTACAGGCATTCATGCCTTTGCTGGATGTCAGAGACGTCTCGGCGGACGTCACGGTGGACGGACATGGCTATTCGCCGTTCAGCCGGCGTACTGCCATTGACGCGCGCGCTGTCGTCCACAGGGCTGTCTACAAGGGCACGGAGTTCACCGATATTGTCGCAGAAGCGAAGCTGAAAGACGGTATGGCGGATGTCAGGATAGACTCCGGCAATGATGCCGCCGATTTCGCCCTGAATGCCGAAGGCAATCTCGACGGCGACACATATAAATGGCACGCTATGGTCGACGGACGCTATATCGACCTCTATGCTCTCGGATTTTCCGAAACACCTTCGTCGCTTGAGCTTACGATGACGGCAGACGCCACCGTCGGTCCGGGCAGACAGGACCTGTCGGGCGATTTGCACCTCGGCGATCTTTTCTTCAGGCAGGAAAGCGGAACTGTCAGCGTGACCGACCTTACCGCACATCTTGCCGCTAACGACTCAACGACAAGCGCAGCTGTGCACAACGGCGACATGACCGTGAACTTTATATCGCCTGAATGTCCCGATTCGCTGTTCAGCCACTTCGCCGGTCTGGGCTCGCTTATCGCCGACGAACTTAAAGACTTATCATTCCGTGCCGACACGCTCGGCAAGGCAATGCCGCGGTTCGACCTCGATGTAATGGGCGGACGGTCGAATTTTGTCAACAACATCCTTAAGGCAAAAGGAATGTCGGTGCGCTCGTTCACGTTGCACGCAGGTAATGACAGCATCTTCTCGCTCGATGCCAATGCCTTACGTTTCGAAATCGGAAGTATGGTTATCGATTCCCTGTTTGTCAACGGTCACGAGCACGACAGGCATTTCCATTTCAACGCCGGTGTGAAGAACCGTCCGGGCAACCTCGACGAATGGCATCAGGTGACTGTCAGAGCGGCGCTGCAGGACAGCTCTATGTCAATGCGTGTGCATCAGGAAAACATAAGCGGTAAAACGGGTTTCGATATAGGCATGGTCGCCGACGCCTCTGCTGCCGACAGTATGCTCACGCTGCATGTAAGACCTTATGCTCCTGTCATAGGCTATCAGAACTGGACTGTGAACGACGATAATTTCATCAGCTATACCATTCCGACAAAACATCTCGACGCCAATCTCCACATGACCGGCGGCAACAGCTCGCTCGAAATCTTCACTGAGGAAACCGAGGGGCACGACAGTCATGCCGCCGGTCAGGAAGACGTCGTCATAAGGCTCGGAAACGTGCATCTCCAGGACTGGATAGCTGTCAACCCCTTCGCCCCGCCTGTCAAAGGCGACGTGAATGCCGACATTCGCCTTAACCGGCACGACGGACGCATCATCGGCAACGGCACTGCCGGCGTCAGCGGTCTGCTGTATGGAAAAGAAAAAGTCGCTGACGTCAAAGCCGACTTCAACATAGCGGCGTCGCATGACGGGACGATTAATGCCCGCGCCGATCTCTTTGTGGACGGCATGAAGACCATGACACTTTCCGGCGCTCTTAACGACAGCACTGCCGTTTCGCCGCTCGACCTCGATTTCTCTGTTATCCATTTCCCGCTTGCGACTGTCAATCCCTTCCTTCCTTCTACGGTAGGGCGCATATCGGGAATGCTCAACGGCACTTTCCGCGTTTCTGGAACTCAGGACAGACCGATAATGAACGGAACGATAGATTTCGATTCCACGGCGGTGCGCCTCGCAATGACCGGCACAAGCTATGCGTTCAGCTCCAATCCTGTCAATGTAGTAGACAATATGGTCGATTTCAAGGATTTCAGCATCCGCGGGTGTAATGATAATCCGCTCAGGATAAACGGTACGGTAGATATCGGCGATATGGCGGATATGAAGATGAACCTGTCGTTCGATGCGAACAATATGATGATTGTCGACAGCAAGCGGGCGGCTAAAGGCGCCGATATTTTCGGCAAAGGCTACATCTCGCTCAAAGGCAGCGCACACGGCTCGATGAGTTTCCTGCAGATGAATGCCAATCTGTCGGTCAATCCGGGAACGAACATTACCTATGTGATGTCCGATGCTACGAATTCGCTGACGAACAGATCTGCCGAGGATATGGTGAAATTTGTCAATTTCAGCGATACGGCGGCTGTTGCCAGAGCCGACTCCATCGCAGATGTCGGTCTTGCCCTGGCACTCGACGCTGTGCTCACGGTGCAGGAAGGATCGGTTGTCAATGTCTATCTTTCCCCCGACGGTGCAAACCGTATACAGCTCCAGACCGACGGTACACTCACATATTCCCTCACGCCGCTCGATGCTGCCGGACGCCTTGTCGGACGGCTGAACATAAACAAGGGATTCATACGCTATACTCCGCCTGTGCTTTCCGAGTTGTATTTTAATTTTCAGGACAACAGCTATGTGTCGTTCAACGGCGATATGATGAATCCGAACCTGAATATTCATGCTGTGGATGTTAAGAAGGCGAACGTCACCGGCGAGGGACAGAATTCGCGTCTGGTCAATTTCGATGTTCTTCTCGGTGTTACCGGCACGCTCAGCCAGATGGATGTGAAATTCGATCTGGCGACCAACGATGATATGACCGTCGCCAACGAACTTGAAACGATGAGCGCAGAGCAGCGCGCCAATCAGGCGATGAACATGTTGCTCTACAACGTATATACCGGTCCGGGAACAAAGGCAAACTCGGCATTGGCGGGAAATCCGCTATATTCGTTCCTCGAATCGAAAATCAACACGTGGGCGGCTAACAACATCCGTGGCGTGGATCTCTCTTTCGGCATAGACCAGTATGACAGGACAGTCAACGGCAGTACTTCGCAGACAACAAGCTATTCATATCAGGTGTCGAAGGCTTTGTTCAACGACCGTTTCAAGATTGCCGTCGGCGGAAACTACAGCACCGATGCCAATGCCGACGAGAACTTCTCGCAGAACCTCATCAACGACATATCGTTCGAGTACTACATCAATGATGCCCATACAATGTATGTGCGTCTGTTCAGACACACCGGTTTCGAGAGCATTCTCGAAGGAGAAATCACACAGACAGGCGTGGGCTTTGTCTACCGGCGCAAGCTGCGTCGGCTCGGCGACATGTTTCTGCCTGTGAAATATGTTCGTCGGCGAATCGAGAAAGAAAACAATAGATTGCAAGGACTTAACGACAAGGAAAAATGAGAAGGGCTGCTGAAATACTGAAACTGACGGTGGCAGCGGCAGTATGTGCCGCCGCTCTTGCCGCCTGTTCGACCACATCGCGTATTCCTTCCGACGATATGCTCTACACCGGCGTGAAGAAGGTTGTCATAGCGCCTTCCGACAGTGCGAAGATACCTGCCGACGTCGCCTCGTCGGTACGCGATGCTGTCGACGTCGCTCCGAACAACTATTTCAAGATGTTCCGCTGGCGCTATCCCTTTCCTTACGGGCTGTGGGTATACAATCACTGGAATGAGCCGAAAAAAGGTATAGGAAAATGGCTGTACGACAAGCTCGTGGAAGAGCCGGTGCTCGTTTCAGACGTCCGCCCGGAAGTGCGTACGCACATGATAGAACAGATTCTCGACAACAACGGCTACTTCCGCGGCAAGGCGACATACAGTCTTGTGCAGGGAAGGAACAAGAAGAAAGCGAAAATACTCTACGATGTGCAGCCGGGTCCCGAATACCCTGTCTGCGGTCTTCAGCTTCTGCCCGACAGCATAAAGCTGTACAGAATGATAGATTCTCTGGCACTGGAGGATGATTATCTCTCTGCCGACCGTCCCAGATACTGCACCGACTCGCTGAGTGCCGCACGAGTCAGGATTACAAACGAGTTGCGAAACCGCGGCTACTATTACTTCCGTCCGGAATATATCGAGTATCTCGCCGACAGCATAGTAAGTCCGGGAGAGATAGAGCTGCGCCTGACCCTTGACTCAAGTCTGCCTAAATTCGCTATGGAGCAGTACCGCACAGGGAACATCACCCTGCATGTCGGCCGGGAACAGGGTGGAGGAGTGCCCGATACGATAAGTCTCAGCCGTGCCACACTCATACAGATGATGCCGTCGAAGCTTCGGGCAAAGACAATGGACGAATGTATCACGTTCCGAAAGAACAGAATATTCTCGGTGCGCAACATGAACCGCACACAGAGCAATCTGTCACGGCTGGGCATATTCAGAACTATCAGTATCGACGCTGTGCCCGACACTGCTGCCAGAGATGAAAAACTGCTCAACGTAGATATATACTGCACTTTCGACATGCCTCTCGAAACATCGCTGGAGGTTAACGTATCGTCGAAATCGAACAGCTATATCGGTCCCGGTGCTTCTTTCGGCGTGACGAACAAGAACATCTTCGGCGGCGGAGAACAACTGTCGGTGAAGGTGAACGGCACCTACGAATGGCAGACCGGAAAAGGCAAGGACCGCTCGCTGTTCAACTCATACGAAGTAGGACTTACGGGCTCACTGGCTTTTCCGAGGCTGCTGGCGCCGAAGTTTGTACCGCGCAGCCGCTATCAGCTCAACTGGACACGTTTCCAGCTGAATGCCGATCTGCTCAACCGGCCGCACTATTTCAAGATGGCGCAGTTCAACGCTTCAGTCAACTACGACTGGCGTCTCCGGCGCTATGTGAGCAACACTCTGACGCTCTTCAAGCTTACATATACTAACCTTATGCATACTACCGCCGATTTCGATTCCATTATGGACGCCAATCCGGCTGTGGCGCAGAGCTTCAGAAGCCAGTTCATACCGCAGATGATGTATACTTATGTCTACGACCGCATGTTCGACGCCGACAACGGCATCAACTGGCAGTTCACCGCGCAGGAAGCCGGAAACGTTTTCTGGGCTATATACAGAGCGTGCGGAATCGACGGCGAGAAACGCCTGTTCGGCACACCTTTCTCGCAATTTGTCAAAGGACAGACCCAGCTGGTCTATAACAGGCGGCTCACAGGCGAGCACTGGCTCGTCGGCAGGGTAGCGGCAGGGGCGGCATACGCCTACGGCAATTCGACGGAAGTGCCCTATGCCGAGCAGTTCTATGTCGGCGGCGCGAATTCTGTCCGCGCTTTCACTGTCAGGTCGATAGGTCCGGGAAGCTATGCTCCTCCGGCAGGGCAGCCCGACGATTATTTCGACCGCACGGGAACGTTTAAGTTCGAGGCAAACGTCGAGTACCGTTTCCCTATCGTCGGACCGCTTCACGGCGCGCTCTTTGTCGACGCCGGCAATGTGTGGCTGCTTAAAGACGATCCTATGCGTCCCGGCGGCACACTGCGGGGGAGCACGTTCCTGCGAGACCTCGCTTTGGGAACAGGTTTCGGACTCCGGTTCGACATCAGTATGCTCGTCATCCGCGGTGACCTCGGCATCGGTATCCATGCCCCGTACGATACAGGGAAAAGAGGATACTACAACATGAAATCGTTTGGCAATTCGCTCGCGTTTCATCTCGCCATTGGCTATCCCTTCTGATAAAATGGCTCATTTGGCATAAAAATGCTTAAAAATGAGAACTATCGTTGTTCTCCTGACAAAAAACGAGTATTTTTGTAATGCGGACGTTAAACTGTATTGATTCGGAAGCGTCTAAGTATTAAATAATATTTTAAAGGAATACGACAATGAAAAAGGTCACCATCAAATTAGCATTCCTGGCTTTTGCAGCAGTCCTCGTCGCTCCTCTGAGCATGTCGGCGCAAGACTACGATGACCTCTATTATTCGCCTTCGAAAGCTAAAAAGGAACGCAAGGCAAAAGAAGAGGCGCGTGCCCGCGCACTGGCGGCAGAGCGTGCTGCCCGCGAATACTCTGCGGCAGACACGTATGATACCACGCCCGACAGGCCTCTTTCGATGGATGTCGACGCATATAACCGGCGCACCGTCGATGAAACGCAGGCGCCTGCCGCTGCACGCGCTGCCGAAGGAAGCGACTTCTCTTATACAAGGCGTATCGAGCGATATCACAATCCCGATGTAGTGTCGTCGTCGAAAGACGAAGAACTCAAGGAGTACTACTACAATACTCCCTCTGAGTCGGACATAAACATATATGTGATAAACAGCATAGACCCATATTATGCCTGGAATACATTCTGGCCCACATACTCATGGAACAATCCGTACTTCTGGAACTCATGGTATGATCCGTTCTTCGGACCGACCTTCAGCTTCTCGTTCGGCTACAACCCTTGGTTCGGTATGAGCTGGGGGTGGAACTCTCCGTGGTACGGTCCTTCGTGGGGCTGGAGCTGGGGCTGGAACTCTCCGTGGCATCCCTCGTGGGGATGGGGTCCCGGATGGGGACATGTTCCTCCGCCACCGCCCGGACATGGTCCCGGCTATCGTCCCGGACGTCCGAGCTGGGCTGTCAACAACCCCGGCACATCGAGACCCCGCCGCCCGAACGCATATCAGGGTGCCAACAGGCATAATTCGTTCGACCAGAACCGTCCCGGTGCGATGGGGCAGGGCAACCGACGTCCCGGCAACGGCAGCAACGACGGCTATCACTCCGCTCCAGGCAGCAACGGCAATCACAACTATATGCCGTCGAACAACAGCCGGAGGGGCAGCGGAAACAGCCGCTACGGCAACTCGTCTTCTTCTCCGCGCAACAACAGCGGCAGCTACAACAACGACACACGCCGCAACTCAAACAATAACAGCGGTAGCAACTACAACCGAGGCAGCAATTACAACAGCGGAAGCAACCGGGGCAGCTACAACAGCGGCGGAAGCTACGGCAGCGGTCGCGGCAGCAGCTACGGTAGCGGAAGCCGGGGCGGCGGAGGTGGTGCTTCGCACGGACGTCGTCGCTGACATCACAAGGCGACCATTTGCCTGCCGTGGCATGGTCGCTTTGCTTTTACCTAACAAACCGTCGCCTCCCGAAAACCCAAGTGCCGAGGCAATTGTTTTTAAAGTATCTCTCCTATAATTAACTTCAACTGTTTATTATGAAAAGAAGAATATTATTTGCGCTCGGTGCGGTAGCTATTGCTACTGGTAGCGTCTTCGCGCAGACTGCCATAGATGCATACACCGTTTCGCCGACCCAATTGCGCGGCTCGGCGCGCTTTATATCCATGGGCGGTGCCTTCACATCGCTCGGCGGAGATCTTACGTGTATGACTCAGAATCCCGCCGGTCTCGGACTGTACCGCACGAGCGACATCGGTCTCACTTTCGACATCAGTATCAGGAGAAACACTGCCCTGACAAACGTCGGATCATATAAGACCGATCAGACGAAGGGATATTTCGACAATTTCGGATATGTAGGCGTTTCGCTCAACGAAAATTCTGCTCTCAAGGCTTTTCAATGGGGATTAGGCTATAACCGTCTTGCTACGTTCAACCGCAAGATAAACGGCTATAACAATCCTGCGCAGGGGTCTCTTACAAATTATATCGCAAGCATCACCAACGGAGTGCCTTCCGGTGCGCTTCTGGAGACAGAAGATTACGACCCCTATCTCGACGGCAGCGACGACTGGCTGTCGATTCTCGCCTATAACTCGATGATGATTTCAGACAATGGCGCCGACGACCAGTATACCGGTCTGAGAAACAATCTCACCAAAGGCGACGCTCTCTATTCGACTGTCGAATCAGGCTACGTCGATGAATATAATATAGATTTTGCCGGAAACGTCTCGGATGTGGTTTTCTGGGGTCTCGGACTGGGCATCGTCGACATGAATTATAGCCGTTTTGCCACATACTCCGAAAGCATGGAGAATGCCACGGTATATGATAAAAACTCCGATGCGCTCGTAAACGGAAATGCCGGCTACAATCTTTATAACACCAAGTATATCAACGGATCGGGCGTAAATCTCAAATTCGGTCTCATCTTCCGCCCCATCGAGTCGCTGCGTATCGGCATGGCGATACACACGCCAACATGGCTTCATGTCGACCACAGCGGATATGCCGACACCGACTTCAACTACACTCCCGACCCCGACAGCCCGGACGCTGTAACCGAATCGGGCGATTACTCGACTCCCGACTACACTTACCGCTCGCGTCTGCATACGCCGTGGCGGTTCATGGTGGGTGCGTCGATGATTCTCGGCGGCCAGGCAATTGTCAGCGCCGACTACGAGCGGGTGGCATATAATGATATGCGCATAAAGACCTATAGGTCCGATTTCTTCGGCGACAGCTTCGAATCCGACCCGGTAGCGAACGGCGATATCAAATCTATGTGCCGCGCGGCGAATATCTTCCGTGTTGGTCTCGAATACCGTATTTCGCGCAACGTAAGCGCACGCGCCGGATACAACTACCAGGCTTCGTCAGTGACTAACCGCGCGAAGGACGGTCAGTTCGAGATTCCGACCGCAGGAACCGACCCGAGCTTCAACCTCAACAACGATACAAATAATTTCAGCCTCGGCATAGGCTACCGCTACGGAGGATGGTATATCGACGCAGCATATCAGTATACCCGCCAGACCGGATCATTCCACGCATTCACAACATACGGCGACAATATCGCGCCGTCTGCCAAAGTGACTACCACGCACAACAACATCGTCATATCGACAGGTATCAGGTTCTGATTCGGAATTTTTTCGCTAATTTTGCGGAAAATTCTCAGAAATGGATCCTCGCGACATTAAAATAGAAGATTATAACTACCCCTTGTCCAGCGAGCGGATCGCACAGCATCCGCTCGCTGTTCGTGATTCCTGCAAGCTGCTCGAATATGATGGCACGTCCATCACCGACCATGTATTCAACGAGCTGCCCGCACTTCTGCCTCCCGGTTCCGTGCTTGTCTGCAACAACACGCGTGTGATAAACGCCCGGCTGAGGTTCAACAAGACCACCGGTGCGCTTATCGAAATTTTTTGTCTCGAACCGGCACACCCCGCCGACTATGCTCAGTCGTTCGCCGCACACGGGCAGTGCAGCTGGCACTGTCTGGTAGGCAATGCAAAAAAATGGAAAGACGGAAAACTCCAGACAACGGTTCAGACAGCCTCCGGAACGACAGTCCTTACAGCCGAGCGCGCCGACAACATTATCGCACCCGACAATTCGCGAACTATCTTGTTCTGCTGGGATAACGATGCCGTCTCATTTTCCGACATCATCGCCGCCATCGGTGAAATCCCCATTCCTCCATATCTGAACCGCAGTTCGGAAGAAGCCGACAAGGATGACTATCAGACCGTCTACAGCCACATCGACGGCTCCGTAGCCGCTCCTACAGCCGGTCTGCACTTCACGCCCGAGCTGATGAAGCACATCGCAGACAGAGAAATAGACATTCAGGAAGTGACCCTGCACGTCGGCGCCGGAACATTCCGCCCAGTCAAAAGCGACCGTATCGGCGAACATGACATGCACAGCGAACTCATCGCCGTGCCCCGCAGCGTCATCGCAGAACTTGCCCGCGTTGCAGGAAAAAAGCAGATAACAGCCGTAGGGACAACAAGCGTCCGCACGCTCGAAAGCTTGTGGCACATCGGGCGGCTCATCATAGAAGAAAAATGGGACGGCGAAGTGCCGCAGTGGACTCCATATCAGCAGTCATCCGAACCGACAGCCGCCGAGGCGCTCCTTGCCGTCTGCCGCTATCTCGACAGCCGAGGCGACGATACCCTCGTCGCCCATACACGCATAATCATAGCACCGGGATATAAGTATCGGATAGTCGATGCTATGATAACGAACTTCCACCAGCCACAGTCGACCCTGCTGCTGCTCGTATCGGCTTTTATCGGCGAACAGTGGCGTGAAGTATATCGTCATGCCCTCGACAGCGGATATCGCTTCCTGAGCTACGGAGACGCCTGTTTATTCCATCGGGCGAACTGAACCTTTGCAACACCGTCGGCGTTAATCATAATGCGTGACAGAAGTCGCGCAATGTTACTAATAACTGACATTACAATTATGGATTACGACGTAAAAGCAAAAGAAGCCGCTGCAGCCGCAGCAGCTCAGATTTCGGAAGAAGCAGCACAGGTATCCGGAGCAGCAGCAAAAGTAGCAGCTCAGGAAAAAGCGCAGGCAACTGTCGAAACTGTGAAAAATAAGGTTCTCGACACAATCGACAGCCTCAAAGACAAATACGACCAGCAGAAATCCGACCCGACCTCAACTATGAACAAAGTGAAAGATGCTGCAGGAAAAGTATCGGAAAATCTCAAAGAAAAAACAGCAGGATTAGTCGACAAAAGCGGCGACATTCTCGACAATCTTGCCGACAAAGCACACGGATTAGCCGATAAGATGGGCAAATAGCAAACGGCGTGGCTGCTACTATACGTAGCAGCCCGTCACATCCCGCGCGGCAAATGCCGTCACTTCCGCATTAGCTACGTAAAAACAAGCCTCGCTTGCGAGGCGTCGGTACAGAATGTAAACAATCTCTAAAATACGCTTCGTCGTGTTATTTCCTGACTTTGACAATGGGTCACCCAAAATTGATTTAGTCCGGGAGTAATGGTGCAATTCGGCGTTCCTCTTCTGTTTTGAGCAGAGTACGCGTGCTGATTGTCCCGTCTTGAAGCCGGATGCTTACCGTCGAGATTGTTTTGGCTATGTCCAGTACCTTGTCGACGCTTAAGTCGATACCGAGCAGTCGCAACAGGCGTTCAAGCTCCTTGTAGAGTTTATAGGCGACAAAGCAGATGCATATGTGCGCTTCGATGCGTCGTTCGGTGAAGTGAAATATCGGCCGTGCCTCGAGGGTGCCTTTGGTGATACGGAAGGCTCGCTCGACAACCCACAGCCCATGGTATTGGTCGATTACCTCACCGG
The DNA here is from genome assembly GCA_900555715.1 of uncultured Porphyromonadaceae bacterium. Classification (GTDB taxonomy): domain Bacteria; phylum Bacteroidota; class Bacteroidia; order Bacteroidales; family Muribaculaceae; genus CAG-873. The sequence continues at coordinate 31,528 of USMC01000025.1, forward strand.
CGGTCAGGTCGGTGTTAGTGATGTAGCTTTTTAGTCCGTCCCATCTGGCGTCGGCGGCTATTTTGTCCTCGTCGATGCTGACCATGACGTCGTTTTCGATGACGAGGAATTTATTATATCCCCTCTGGTTGACGTTTCTCTTGTTGATTTTGCCAGAAGAATAGGCTTTGCGCAGCCGCTGTATGCCTTTGTCGCGGTTGTGGCGATCTTTGGCGGCACGTTGTTCCGAATAACTGACAATGATGCGCTCGTCGCCGTTGATGACGGTCTCATTGAGCTTATACGGGGCTTTTTCCAACGACAGAACCCAGTCCTGAACCGATTTGGACTCTTTCTTTATGCGACCTCCGAGAATGAACTTGTATCCTGCCTGTTTGAGCAGCGCGATGTTCTTTCTCGACAACAATCCGGCATCGGCAACGACAATGAAGTCGGTCAGCGAGAACCGCTGCACGAAGTCATCGATTATCGGTATCATTGTCCTTCCCTCGTATTGTCCTCCGTTGAAGATGTTGTATGATAGCGGATATCCGTCGCGGCTTACCAGCAGTCCCAGAACTATCTGCGACTCGGCGGTCTTGCCGTCTTTCGAGAACCCCGGTGAACGGAGCGCGTCCTCACGTGCCGTCTCAAAATACAGCGTCGTCACGTCATAGAACACAATGCCTATCCGGCCTCCGAGAAGCTTGCGGGTATGCTCAACGCTGATCTGCTGTATCTGCTCACGCCGGGTATCGTAGAGCGTGTCCATGTAACGGTATATCTGATGAAGACGGTAGTCCTCCCTGAAACAGCGCTTCAGATACTCGACAGTCGCAACTTTGCTTTTTGGTTCGCAGACCCGGGCGATGGTTAATGAACGAAGCACCTCGTCACCAATCGCACCGAATCCCACACCGTCATAAATCCGGCTGAGGATAACGCGGGGCGCGTCATGGCGCACATCTACGATGCGGTCGAAGAACATGTCCGCCTCTTCCTGATGCGAAACCGGCGCCGCGCATTCAAAATCCAAAACTCCCTGACCACCATACCGTGCGATGTAATCCTTTGCCTGTCGTTCCAAATCCTTCAGTTCTTCTTCAACTTTTGAAGACCCCAGTGAGCGTATCAATCTGTTGCGTCCGTTCCTTTTGTCAAGAATCTGGACGCTATACGAACCACTTTTATTTGGCTTGCGGCGGATAAACATACCGCAAATTTACAAAATTTAAGAACGGGTCACCCAAAAGTTATTACACAAAATCGCTTTGTCGCTGATTATCAATATCCGTCCGGGAAACTTGTTCGAAAAATGTCAAAGTCAGGAAAAAATCCCTCAATATGACGTAATTGAGGGATTTAATAAGGATTAAGCTTGTAAATCTTCTATTTCAGTTTGGAGCCTTTTGCACCTTTGACGCCGCCCATTGCAAAGATGTTGGCGTCGTAGCTGACGGTTTTGTTCTGCTGGTCGCGTTTGCGCTTGAGGGCAAGACGGATGAGCCTGTCCATGAGCTTGTCGAACGGCAGACCGGCGGCTTCCCAGAGATAGAAGGAGAGCGAGCCGGGAATAGTGTTTATTTCGTTGACGTAGATGTCGCGTGTGTCGGCGTCGATCATAACATCCACGCGGCTCACGCCATGGCAGCCGAGCACGCGGAATGTCTCGCCGGCTAAAGAGCGTATACGGTCGGTCTCGTCCTGAGGCAGGTCGGCAGGGATGCGTTTCTGTGCGGCATGCATTCCCATGCTGTCCTTAGACCCTCCTTTATATTTGTCGTCGTAGCTCAGAATGTCGCCGCTCTTTATCGGTTCCTCGAGGACAGACGTCTCGTATTCGTCGGCATCGCCGAGAACGGAGCAGTTGATTTCCTGAAGATTCTTAACCATTTTCTCAACGATGATACGGCTTGAATAGCGCGCAGCGTCGGCAACACGTTCGTCGAGTTCCTGACGGTTGTCGGCACGTCCGATGCCTACGCTCGATCCAAGATTCGAGGGTTTGACAATGACAGGATAGCCAAGCTTGCTTTCTATGCTGTCCACCAGCTCGTCGTGGCGGTCGAACCAGCGTTTGTCCGTGAACCATACATAATCCACCACTGGTATGCCGTCGGATGCCAGAATCATCTTCATGGTGATTTTGTCCATACCGTTGGCGGAGGCGTGAGTGTTGCAGCCGGCATAAGGGATGCCGATGGTCTCAAGAACGCCTTCAAAGATGCCGTCTTCGCCGTTGGAGCCGTGGAGGACGGGAATGGCGACGTCGAGTTCGGCAACAGGCTTATCGCTGCCGAAGATACCTTTTTTCTTCGCCGGATATAGCTTATAGTCGCCGAAGATAGGGCGCATATACACTTCCTCGCACTGGCTGAGCATCTTTGCAGGGTCGCGGTAGCTGGCGGTATCGCGGAGCACACTGCCGGTGTACCATTTTCCTTGTTTGGTTATGTATACAGGCACAACGTCGTATGCTTCAGCGTTGATTGCCGCCATTGCCTGACATGCCGATAGAACGGATATTTCGTGTTCAGTGGAGCGACCTCCGAAGAACACGCCTATGGTTGTTTTCATTATTTCAAAACAGTTTCTTATTTAAAAGTATCTGGTAAATCGTTTTCATACAGCACCGTGTCGCCGGCGCCCGCGAGCGTGCGCAGCAGCAGCTGTGCCTCAGTGAAGGTTTCGGGCGTATAGATGTTACTGTCGCTCATTCCGCCCTCCTGCAGACCGGCGACAATGGCGTCGCGGTTGTAAAGTCCGACGACAATGGCGATGTCGCATCTTGTCGCGGCTTTGCGTCCGAACTCTGTGTTCAGCTCTTCCTGACGCTCTCCGAGTTCTATCATTCCGGGGGTGACGAGGATGCGCTTGCCGGGAGTCATGGAGGCAAGCACGTCGAGTGCCATTGCCGAGCCGACAGGATTGCTGTTGAAAGCGTCGTCGATGATTGTCATGCCGCCTGGAACGCGTTTGATGCTCAGACGGTGCTCCACCTGCTCGAGCTGGCTGACGGCGTAGCGTATCTTGTCGTCGCTCACGCCCATCTGCTGAGCCATGGCTGCGGCGGCGATGATGTTGGAGATGTTGCATTCTCCTACGAGGCGCGTTTCCAGATCGAGCTTATGTCCGTCGGATGTGCGGCGCATGGTGAAGCTTGTTCCGGCGGGCGAGTATACTATGTTCTCGCCGATATAGTCGGCGCCGGCGGTGTTCTTGATGGCATAGCGCAGTGTGCGCACATTGTTTACCGGTCGCGACGCTATCATCTCGAAATCGTTGTTGAGCAGGGCAACGCCGTCGGCGGGAAGGCTGTCGATGAGTTCGAATTTTGTCTTCTGCACATTCTCGATTGTCTTGAACGACTCGAGGTGCTGCGGTCCTACGGCAGTGACGATGCCTGCCTGCGGATGAACGATGTCGCAGATTTCGGCTATGTCGTGAACCTCTTTGGCACCCATCTCGACAACGAATACCTCATGGAAAGGCTTGAGATATTCGCGCACCGTCCTGACGACACCCATAGTAGTGTTGAAGCTGCCCGGAGTCATCAGGGTTTCGTATTTTTCGGAGAGTATGCGGGCGAGATAGTGCTTGGTTGTCGTCTTGCCGTAACTGCCCGTCACACCGATGATTTTCAGATCAGGCATAGCGGCGAGCCTGCGCTCGGCATCCTTGATGTATCGCCTGGTGATATGATTCTCGACAGGTTTCAGAATCCAGTTTGAAACGACTATGAGGACGAGCGAACAATAGTAGCAGCCCATCAGCATGACGGTGGCGATATAGAGCCTGAGGAGGATGGTGTCGTGGCTCGAAAGCGTTATTGCAACACCTATAAGAATGGCGCTGACAAAAAATGCCGTCGCGAGAATCCGCGTGGCGCGTGATGTCATCACGAGCGGCTTTTTATATTTCTTGCGCCGGAGATTGGTATAGCTGAAAATCAGGAATATGGCGGCAAGAATCATTGCTGCGTTCACCGGAACGTGCGGAACGAGCATTGCGAGAAAGACAATGATGCCGCACAGGCGCCAGGGGTTAGTGCTGTCGCCGCTCGTGCTTATCCACTTGCGGAAACGCGACGGGCGGTAGGAATTCTGCTGAAACATCATCAGTGCGCGGCATAGCTCAGCCCGCAGGTTTGCAAGGGCGAGCAGCGCGACAATTATGTAGAGTGCTGTTATCATCTTTTGAAATTGAGAAAACTTGCTATTACGACCGCCGTCTGCGCCGGTCGGTCGAGGAAAGAGTAGTGTCCGGCGCCTGAATATGCCACAAGCCCTGCGTCGGGAATGAGACGTTCCATGATTTTGGCGTCTGCTATGGGTGTAGCAGTGTCATTCTCGCCCCAAATCAACAGTGTCGGGGCTTTGATTGCGGGCATGAGGTGCCGCAGGTCCTGATTTACTACGCGACTCATTATTGCACGCATCTTAGGCGATGCCTGTGCGTAATCCGACGAGCCAGAACGTCCGCGCATACGCTCTATGAGAGCGTCGGCACGCCGTTTGCCAATCAGCAGTGGCGCTATACGCTTTGCGGCTTTAAATGTGTATACTTTCGTGTAATACTTAAGCGTTCGTCTGGGCTTGACGCCGGCGGCGTCGACAAGGATGATGCGGTCGGTTTCATTGCGCGACGCATATACGATTGCCATCCTTCCGCCGAAGGAGTGACCTACGAGGACAGGACGCTCTATGCCTGTCTTGCGGACAAATTCTTCAAGAAAAGCGGTATATTCCTCCATTCCCCATACCTCGGCGGGCTCTGACGAGCCTCCGAAGCCGGGAAGATCGAGGGTGTAGACCGTTGTCGAGTCGTCGGTGCAGGCGTCGGTAAGAATTTTCACCGTTGAAGCCTTACAGCCCCAGCCGTGCATCACCACTACAGCCCTCGGACCATCGCCGGCGACATCGTAGCGGACATCAACACCTTGTATGTTTATAGTCTTTTCCATTCAGACTACAAAATTAACTAAACCTCCCCACATCCGAAAGTTTTCATTCCGAAAATTGGCGGCAGATCTGAGAGAAGCCGTGTCAGTCGCGGAAGCGGCGGGTGAGGGGAGCGTAGAAGTCGATGCGGCGGTCGCGCAGGAAGGGCCACCAGCGGCGGACGTGCTCGCTGCGTTCCATGTCAATGTCGACAACGGCAATTTTTTCGCTGTCGTCGGGCGCGCGGAAGAGAAATTCGCCTTGCGGACCTGCCACAAAGCTTGAGCCCCAGAACTGTATGCCGTTTGTGGCTCCGGAAGGATCGGGCTCATGCCCTACGCGGTTGACTGCCACAAGTGGCAGACCGTTGGCTATGGCATGACCGCGCTGGACGGTTATCCATGCCTCGCGCTGGCGCTCTTTCTCGTCGGCGCTGTCGGTGCTTTCCCAACCGATAGCGGTGGGGTATATTAGTATTTCGGCACCGGCGAGTGCCATCAGACGTGCTGCCTCGGGATACCACTGATCCCAGCACACGAGTACGCCGAGGCGTCCGACGGATGTGTCGACAGGTTCGAAACCGAGATCTCCGGGGGTGAAGTAGAATTTCTCATAGTATGCCGGGTCGTCGGGGATGTGCATTTTGCGGTATCGTCCGGCAATGCTGCCGTCGCGTTCGAAGACAACGGCGGTGTTGTGGTACAGTCCTGGTGCGCGTCGTTCGAAGAGGCTTGTCACGAGCACGATCCC
>USMC01000026.1 GCA_900555715.1 uncultured Porphyromonadaceae bacterium
GATCTTCCCAAGGGAAGGCGGCGCACGGGTCTTTTCGTTGCCGAAGGAACGAAATGCGTCGGAGAATTGCTGCGTGTGTTCAGATGCCGGACACTCTATGCTCTGCCTGAATGGCTTGATGAACATAGAGGCGATATTTCAAGCGACACTCAAATTATCGAGGCTTCGAAGGCTGTTCTTCAACAGCTTACACGGCTTGTTACCACACCTCCGGTTGTCGCGTTCTTTGAGCTTCCGGCTGCTGAAGAACCCGTAAGTGCGGAGTATGTCAGAAATAATCTTACCCTCGCGCTCGACCGTGTTCAGGATCCCGGTAACCTCGGGACAATTCTCCGCTGTTGCGACTGGATGGGAGTGCATCATGTAGTGGCATCGGCGGAAACTGCTGACGCTTTTTCTCCGAAAGCGGTGCAGGCGGCTATGGGGGCGACAGCGCGGGTGAAAGTGACATATTGCAATCTGTGCGATTATGTAGAGTCGCTTCCGGGCGATGTGCCTGTCTATGGTACTTTTCTCGACGGGGACAATATTTACAAATCAGAACTGTCGCAGGGCGGTCTGCTGATTATGGGCAACGAAGGAAACGGAATCTCCGCAGAAGTCGCCGCACATGTGAACAGACGTCTGCTCATTCCGACATGGCCTGTCGGCGCCGATGCTGTCGAGAGCCTCAATGTGGGTGTCGCGACGGCGATAGCTCTCTCGCAGTTCCGCAGCAGACAGTAAATCCTTACAACTATGGCAAAGACAAAGATTAAATCCATGTGGTTCTGCAGTTCGTGCGGAGCCGATTCACCTAAATGGGTGGGGCGCTGTCCTTCCTGCGGTGAATGGAATACCATGGTTGAGGAAAAAGTAGGACCGTCGACAGCGGCTGTTCCGCTGTCGTCGCGGGTCCGGGAAGTTCCGCGGACTGTCAACGACATCCAGGCTGTCGATGAGCCGAGGATTTCAATGCCGAGCAAAGAGCTGAACCGAGTTCTCGGCGGCGGTCTTGTCAAAGGTTCTATAGTGCTTCTGGGCGGAGAACCCGGAATCGGCAAATCTACACTGATACTTCAGAATTTGCTTGCAATCCGCAACCGACGAATACTTTATGTGTCCGGCGAAGAGAGCGCGTCGCAGCTCAAACTGCGTGCCGACCGCATAGGGCGCGGTAGCGACAATCTGTTCATAGTATGCGAGACTTCGCTGGAGAACATTTTCAAGCATATCGACGATGTGGAGCCCGAAATAGTGGTGGTCGATTCCATACAGACAATTGCCACAGAGACGCTCGATTCTTCCGCCGGCAGTGTCGGGCAGGTACGGGAGTGTGCGGCTTCGCTGCTCCGGTTCGCTAAGGAAAGCAATGTGCCTGTACTCCTTATCGGTCACATAAATAAAGAAGGGACACTCGCCGGTCCGAAGGTGCTGGAGCATATAGTAGATGCCGTGTTGCAGTTCGAGGGTGACAGACAGTATCTCTACCGTCTTCTCCGAGCCATCAAGAACCGCTTTGGAAACACGTCCGAGATGGGCATATATGAAATGGGGCAGAAAGGTCTTCGCGAGGTCACCAATCCTTCTGAGATGCTGATGAGCCACAACGCCGGCGAGCTGTCGGGGGTGTCCGTCGGTGTGACGATGGAAGGAATGCGTTCATTTCTGATAGAAGTCCAGGCGCTTGTCAGTTCGGCGGCTTATGGCACTCCCCAGCGCTCTGTTACCGGTTTCGACGCCAAACGCACCAATATGCTTCTCGCTGTGCTCGAAAAGCGTGTCGGCTTCAAATTGGGTGCCAAGGATGTGTTCCTGAACATTGCCGGCGGTCTTAAAGTGAACGATCCCGCACTTGATCTGGCGGTTATTGCCGCTATCCTGTCGAGCAACGTTGATATGGCTATTCCGTCGGGATGGTGCATGGCGGGAGAAGTGGGGCTGACCGGCGAGATACGTCCCGTCACCCGTCTGGAGCAGCGCATAGGCGAGGCTCAGAAACTCGGAATGTCAGATATGATTATTCCCGAAGGAAATCTCAAGGGAATAGATACATCGAAACTCACTATCCGCCTTCATCAGGCGGCGAAAGTCGCCGATGCCTTCCGCATTCTTTTTGGTTAGGTAGCTATTTTAAATGACGAAATCACCGTAAACACGCCCTGCTGAGTCCGGCAGTGCAAGATATACGCAGAGGAGCGCCGAGCGGTGTGCGAATGTTTTTTCATCCGTGACGTCCGCTTTACGGATTGTGCTTGAGCCACGATCAAGTTCCACGCTGATATTCCGGTTTTCCACCACTATCCTGAGCTCGGAGTTCCCTAAGAGCTCATCCGCCTTGGCGGTAGCGGAATCCGACGATGGAATATGGATGCAGGAAAGCTGCTGTGCAGCTTTCGCAGCTTCTGGATCGGAAGATATGAGCGCGACCCGGCACCCTGTAGCCCTGAGTTCAGAAATGATTTCACGTGCCGCGAGGCTGACGGCAGGCGCTTTGACAATGGCTGTCTTTACGTCGAAAGGAAGCAGAGCATATCCGGGCTTGCGTCCGGCTGGAGTGATGCCGCGCATACGTCTTGCCGGATTGTTCCGGTGCTCTTCCATTTTGTTCTCCAGATAGTTGTCTGCCATTATTTATTCGTGATAAAGCACTGTACCTTGCCAACGGGGAGCTTGCCTTCCATCTTCACAGGTATGCGCAGGCTGTCGGTAGTTATCCATGCGCTCATGTCGTCGGATGTTTTTGCACCGTTCTTGCTTGTGAATTTGAATGTGATGTAGTATGTGTGGTATTTCTTTCCGTCAATTTCAAGGTTCTGAATGCCGTGATAGACAATTGACAGCCGTTCTTTCTGTTTTCCGGAAAAAATATCGGCAGTGTCGACATATCCGGCTTTCCAGTTCTGGAACGGCAAGGAGCGCATATAGTAGAACGACGTAAGCATGTCCACAGTTTTGTTCTCGCTTTCGAGACGCCGAGTCTCATTGCGTACGAGTTTGCCTTTCTTGAAAGCTTTGCGGAGGCAGTTGGCGGCTGTTATGCCTTCTGTGGAGTAGTCGTAATCTACGATGTCGTGTTTGAATTCGTTCGATTCGTGAGCCTTTTTCTCATAGTAGAGAGGCTTGTAGTTTTCGAGTTCCATGCGTCCGATGAGAGTGTCGCGTACGCGATAGAAATTATCAGCCCACGGCTCGGAGCTGGCGGTGAGCAACGATGAGTAGTAGCCATCTTCCGGTGTGAGTGTGAGAATAGCTGTGCCGGCACGTTTGTTTATAAGCCCCCACTTGAACATGACCTTATATCGGACAGTCTCTTTACCGAGCTGTGTGTGCTGTTGCTGCGCAGTCTGTCCCTGCCCGAAAAAAGGCAGTACGGAGAGTGCCAGCATGGCTATCAGAGTGAGAATAAAATTGCGGCGCATGGTTCTATGAGTTTCAGACAGGAATTTTAATGCACAGTTTGCGGTGGTTGCCCAGACCTATGTTTGGCGCGTGCGCGTCCTCGGGGAAGAATATCGCCATCTGTCCTACTTTCACGTGCAGCAGGCTGTGGGCTGCATCTCCGAAGAAGACAATATCTTTTTCGGCATCGTACTGTCCTCTCGGGTGTTTGACACTGTCGACCGGCGCCCATCCGATTATTTCTGTGCCTTTCAGCGGCACATGGATGTCGATGAACTGACGATGCGCTTCAAGTGAGGCTTTCTCGCGCGGTATCAACGCGGGTTCTTCGGCGTTGACATAGATGTCGGCGCCATTGAAATTGCCTATGACAAAGCGCCCTTTGACAAAATCGGCTGGAGAGAATTGTTTCAGCCAGTCCAGAGCCTGTGCAAGGGCAGGTGATATGCTCCGGTAGCGGTCGCTGTTGGTTATGAGACTGAGTATCATTGTGCAATGGTTGTAGTAATTTCCTCTTCGGTGTCTAAATCGAGCGGTAATGCTCCGCGCTTGCTCTGTTCGATGCGTTTGTTTCTCCAGCAATTGCGGCAGACGGCGACATATCTGTCGTTACCGCCTATCTCGACCTGTTCTCCTTCCTGGACGAAATTGCCGTTGGCGTCGATGCGCGCGTTGACGATGGTCTTGCGCCCGCAGTTGCATGTCGATTTTATTTCGTCGATGGTGTCCGCGATTTCAAAAAGCCTTCGCGAACCTTCGAAGAGATGTGTCTGAAAGTCGGTGCGCAATCCATAGCAAATGACATTGCTGCCCATCTCGTCGACGACACGCGCAAGCTGGTCGACTTGTGCCTCTGTGAGAAACTGAGCCTCGTCGATGAGAAACCACTCCACGAAGCGTCCTTCGCGGTAGAGTGTTCTGGCGTAATCGTAGAGGTTGGTGTTGTTGTATATCCATCCGCAGTCGCGTTCGATGCCTATGCGGGAGCGTATGACGTTTTTCGACTCCCTCGTGTCGATGACGGGCTTGAGGCACACATAATCCATGTTGCGTTCCTCAAAGTTATATGCAGTCGTCAGCAGCAGGGCCGTTTTTGCAGAACCCATTGTGCCGTAGCGGAAATATAGTTTGCCTTTTCTATACATATTATATTCTGGCGGCAGACAGCCGCTTTGTCTGTGCAAAGATACGCAAATAAACTCAAACTTGGCAATACAATAGTAGACGAAATTTGGCGTTATAACTTTATCTGATTAATTTTGCACTATCAAAATACCGCCATCCGGCACGATGAAAATATCAATAATAACATGCTTCGTCGCATTGACAACTCTTGTCGCTATGCCTTTCAAAAGCGCAGCGCAAGAGGTAGGGTCGGCGTATAACTTTTTGAACGTCACATCTTCTGCCAAAATCTATGGTCTCGGAGGTGTGAACGTTAGCCTTGTCGACGACGATATATCTACCATCGACCAAAATCCAGCTCTTCTCGGCAGCGAGATGGGCGGTATGGTGTCGCTGAATTACATGCACTATCTCGGCGGTTCCAATTTCGCAGGTCTGCGCTACGGTCATTCTGCCGGCGAACGCGGAGCCTGGGCGGCGGATATCAAATATTTCGGCTATGGTTCGATGAAAGAGACCACACCCGACGGTGCCGTCATCGGCAGTTTCTCTCCCAAGGATGTAGCTTTCGGCGGTACTTACTCTCACGATATCACCGATATGCTACGTGGAGGTATCGCTCTCAAGGGAGTGTACAGTTCTTATGCCGACTATACTGCGTTTGCAATCTCTACCGATCTCGGCATCAACTACTACGATGCCGAACGGGATCTCTCACTGTCGCTTGTTCTTGCCAATATGGGCGGTCAGCTGAAACGGTTCAACGAAGCATACGACCGCCTTCCGTTCGATGTCCGTCTGGGCTGGTCGCAGTCGTTCGGCACTTTTCCGCTGCGCTTTTCCGTTACGGCGTGGAATCTTACGAAATGGAAACTTCCTTATGTGGAGACGGGCGACGGAACGTCGAATGACGAACCGAAAGTCGTCGATAAATTCAGCTCCAATCTTTTCAGGCATCTCGTTTTCGGCGTGGACCTGATTTCTAATCCGAACTATTACATATCGTTAGGTTATAACTATAAGTCGAGAACCGATATGAGCACCTATTCGCGGAATTTCTTTTCAGGATTCTCGCTCGGCGGTGGTCTGAAAGTACGGAGCTTTGCTGTTTCGCTCGCTTTGGCACAGCCTCATACCGGTGCCACGACTTTCATGCTCAACCTTTCGTTGAATTTTAATGATTTAATAAACTGACGTGAAACAATCAGATACCCCAATCATAGTTGCCATCGACGGCTTTTCCTCGTCCGGAAAAAGCACCATGGCGCGCCGTCTTGCTTCGGCGGTCGGCTACCGATATATAGACTCCGGCGCGATGTACCGCGCAGTGGCATTGTATGCCCTCGACAACGGTCTTTTCGATCAGATGGGCAATCCAGACCATGACGGCATTGTCGCCGCACTCGGTGATATTCATATAGATTTCAGCCCTCAGCCCGACGGCACGCAGCATACCATGCTCAACGGCAAGGATGTGGAGTCGGAAATCAGGCGCCTCCGCGTTTCCAATGCAGTGTCGTCGGTGGCGGCGATCGCCGAAGTGCGTAAGGCACTTGTGGCTATGCAGAAAGAAATGGGTGTCAGACGCGGTATCGTCATGGACGGTCGCGACATTGGCACCGTTGTCTTCCCTGATGCCGAACTGAAGATATTTGTCGATGCTTCGGCAGAGACGCGTGCGCAGCGCCGTTTCAAGGAACTTGTCGAGAAAGGCTCTCCGGTGAACTATGAGGATGTTCTCGCAAATGTGGTTCAGCGCGACCATATCGACACCACACGGCAGGAAAGTCCTCTGCGGCGTGCCGACGATGCGATATCTATCGATAATTCTTCCATGTCTCTTCAGGAGCAGGATGAGTGGCTGCTCGAACAATTCAAAAAAGCCTTGTCCCGTGGCTGATATAGAAATAGACAAGGAGTCAGGTTTCTGCTTTGGTGTCGTCACTGCAATCCGCAAGGCGGAAGAAGAACTCGACAAAAGCGGCTCGCTCTATTGTCTTGGCGACATCGTGCACAACTCTGCTGAGGTGGAACGTCTCAGAAGCAAAGGTCTCATCACGATCACACACGAGGAATTCGCCGGTCTGCATGGGGTAAAAGTTCTTTTGCGCGCACACGGCGAGCCCCCCGAAACATACGAGCTCGCCAGAAAAAACAATATAGAGATTATTGATGCCACGTGTCCTGTCGTGCTGAAACTGCAGCAGCGCATCAAGGCCGCATACGATTCCAAAAAGGACGATGTTCAGATTGTGATATACGGAAAGAACGGGCACGCTGAAGTGAATGGTCTCGTAGGGCAGACGAACGGCACGGCTATCGTGATTGAAAACGCTGACGACCTGTGTAAGATAGATTTCAACCGCAATATCGGTCTGTATTCCCAGACTACAAAATCGCTCGAAGGCTTCCGTGACATCATTGAAGAAATAGAGCGTCGCAAACAGTCTGGAGTCATGTTCGCCTCATACGACACAATCTGCCGTCAGGTGGCAAACCGGGTAGGGCATCTGAGGTCCTTTGTCCGTGGTAAAGATGTGGTTCTTTTCGTTGCCGGTGCCAAGAGCAGCAATGGGAAAGTACTTTTCAACCAGTGTCTTGCCGAGAACAAACGATCGCATCTTGTCGGAAATCCTGATGACCTCGATCCGGAATGGCTCACAGACGCGAAATCGATAGGCATCTGCGGAGCCACATCGACACCGAGCTGGCTCATGGAAGAAGTGGCGGCAAAAGCGAGAGAGCTGATAAACAATGGATGATTTTGTCGCCATTGACGTCGAGACGGCAAACCGCGAGCGTTCGAGCATCTGCGCCGTCGGAGCTGTTAAGGTCTCCGGGGGTGTCATTGTCGACAGCCGCTACACCCTTGTCTGTCCTGAACCGAACTGGTATTCACGATACTGCACGGCAGTACACGGTCTTACCGACGAAGACACATGGAATGCACCTTCGTTCGGAATGGTGTGGCGCGATTGGGAAAAATGGATAGGCGGTATGCCTGTCGTGGCTCACAATGCACCTTTCGATTACGGCTGTATCAGTGCGGCGTGCAGAATATATGGTCTGGAACCTCCTGAGGCTTTTTATTGCACTCTCGCGGCAGCTAAGAAAAGCATCCCAAAAGGAATGCTGCCGTCGAAATCGCTCGATATGCTGTGTGAGTTTTTCGGAATTCCGCTTGAACATCATCATAATGCTCTCGACGATGCCGAGGCATGTGCTAAAATTGCAATGATTCTTCTATGAAAAAAATATCGTTCCTGATTCTTCTCCTTCTTGCGATGTCGTGCGGCAGCAGAGACAATCGTCACGACGTCAACGCCGAAGCAGCTGCCGATGCCGGCAGAAAGGCTGCCGAAAAAGTCATTGCCTATCCCGAGGGGTCAGCGGAGCGTGAAGGAGCAATCATCGGTCTGCGCGCAAAAGAAACCGAGATAAGGCAGGCAGGCTTTCCTGAGGCCGCCGATAGCTTCGCCGCCGCAGCAGAGCGAGTCCTTCTTCCGAAATTAAAATAATTGATTTTTAGCGTGTGGCGTTGAAAAATTCCGCACGCAGCGAGCTGTCTTCGAAAACTCCGTTATAATGGACGGTGGTCGTCGACGCGCCCTGTTTTTCGACTCCGCGCATTTTCATGCACAGATGTTCGCCTTTGCAGACGACAATGACGCCCTTGGCGCCTGTCTCACGCAGTATTTCGTCGCAGATCTGCGCAGTGAAACGTTCCTGTATCTGCAGTCGCCGGGCATAGAGGTTCACGATGCGTGCGAGTTTGCTGAGTCCGACGATTTTGCCGTCCGGCACATATCCTATGGACACTTTCCCGAAAAACGGCAGAATATGATGCTCGCACATGGAATAGAATTCGATGTCGGTGACAGTCACCATCTGCGACCCTTCGTGCTCGAAGAGCGCCTGCCGGATGATAGAGTCGGGGTCGGTGCGGTAGCCGGATGTCAGAAACCACAGGGCTTTCGCCGCACGGATGGGAGTCTTGGCAAGCCCTTCCCTTTCCGGATTCTCTCCTATCAGTTCAATGATGCTCCGGATGTGTCCGGCAATGGCAAGGATGCTTTGAGATTCTGTTTCGTTGAGTGAATCATTCATTTTCGATAATCTTGTCGCGTACAACTCTCATATAAGGGGCTGCGCCGGGATAAGCGTTCTTGAATTCGGCAAGCATAGCCTGCGCTTCTCCGCGTGAGCGGTAGTTGCCGACCGATACCTTCCAATACGGTGAATTGAAGGAAATATAAGAAGGAATGTCGGGGAAATCCTCCTGAAAGCGTCTGACATAAGATTCGGCGGAGCGTCGTGCCGATAGCGGGTTGTTGTCCTCGTAGAGGAGCACACGGAATACCGCTCTTGTTTTTCTGACGGAAGTTTCTTCGCCGCCGTTTTCGGCTGCATTATCGTCGGGTACCGGCGCTACGATGGCTTTCCGGGCAAGAAGGCTGTCGAGTTTCGCCGGCTGGTTGATGACTATTGTGCTGTCGGATTCTATCTGATTCACAATTGTCGCGCCGGTGCGCGGAGCGCCTGCCAGAATACATACGACCGGAACGATTGCCGGAACGATTGCTTTTAGGAGTGTAATTTTCATAGAAATAACAATCATAAAACCCGGCTGCAACAGATGCAGCCGGGATATGCGGATATGTTATTATCAGAAAGCCTGTACGATGCCCATGAAGTCGGCGCACTTGAGTGAAGCACCGCCGATGAGACCGCCGTCGACGTCGGGTTTAGCGAAAAGCTCTTTAGCGTTGGAGGGCTTGCAGCTGCCGCCGTAGAGGATCGAGCAGTTTTCTGCTACTTCCTTGCCGTATTTGCCGGCGATGGTAGCACGGATGTGAGCGTGCATGTCTTCTGCCTGCTCGGCTGTGGCGGTTTTGCCTGTGCCGATAGCCCAAACGGGTTCGTAAGCGAGGATGATTTTGCCGAAATCTTCAGCGGAGAGGTTGAAAAGACCTTCTTCTACCTGCTTGGCTACAACTTCGTTGAAAGTGCCGTTTTCGCGCTCTTCCAGAACTTCGCCGATGCAGAAAATAGGGGTGAGGTTGTTGGCGAGAGCGAGAGCTACTTTCTCGCGGAGGCTTTCGTTGGTCTCGCCGTAGTACTGACGGCGCTCGGAGTGACCGAGGATGACATATTTAGCGCCGGTGGAAGCGACCATTGCAGCGGATACTTCGCCAGTGTATGCACCTTTGTCGTGGTTTGCGCAGTTTTCAGCACCCAGACCGAGGATGTTCTGGTCGATAACCTGTGCCACAGAGCAGAGGTGGGTGAACGGCGTGCAGATGACGACGTCGCAGTTGGCTTTGAAACCTTTGAGGGCTTCGTTCATTTCCTTGGCAAGGGCAACACCTTCGGGAACGGTGGTGTTCATTTTCCAGTTGCCGGCAACGATGTTCTTTCTCATTGTTATGAAATCTGTTATTGTTGTTATGTTGGTTTTGAATCTGAACGCAAAGTTACGAATTTTTCATTTACCGCGCCTCATAAAGAGTCTTAATAATCTTGGCGACAGTGTCAGCATATATAGAACGAGCATGGCTCCGAGGTATGATGCCGCTGCAGTCCAGTGTATGAACCCGTCGTCGGGAGAGGGCAGTTCGGAGAGAAGACGCTTCTCGCTGCCCGGTTTGTAGCCGTAGGACATGGACGAGAGTGTGCGTTTCCATCTGATAATTCCGCCGTCGGTGAACACGAGGGCTTCCGGACCGCGCACGAGCTGTTTCAGCGCCACGGGGTCGGCAGTGTATACTTTGAAATCAGGACGGCTCCAGTCGGTCCAGCGGCTGAAACGCTCAGGGTCGCCGTCGACGACGGCTATCATCTCTATGTCGTTGTTCTGGCAATAGCGGTAGAGCCGGCTCACGTAGTGGGCGAAAGAAAGATAGTGCATTCCCGGCTCGGGGATTATCAGATACAGCTGTCGGGAGGTGTCGGAAACAATATTGTCGGTGACGTCGTTTCCTTCATCGTCGTACACCGATATTCCGGCATCGAAGCTGTCCGAGTCCGCGGGCTTTTCTTCTCCGATGAATGTCCATGTCGAGTCGGGCAGCATGTCGAGTGTGAAAGTCTGTCGTTGCCCGTCTTTTTCATAGATATATGCAGCTGTGCCGTCGGTGCCGGCAGAAGAGAAGATGCGTGTGCCTGTTTTGTAAGGTCGGAAATCGACAAGTGGCTGAATCTGATAGCCGGCGAGAGCGAGGAAGAGCGGGAAAGCTGTCGACAGCGTTATTGCAATCCATTGCATCGGTGCGGGATAAAGGCTGCCCGAACGCCGGTTGTTGAACATAAGCCATGCTATCATCGCCGTCAGGGCAACGTTCTTGGAAAATGATGCCCAGTTGGAGATATGCCATAAATCTCCGAAGCATCCGCAGTCGGCGACAGGATTCGCTACCGCTATGTAGAGCGTCAGCGGAAGCATCGCAAGCATCATCGCCGCGGCGATCCACACAGACAGGCGCCGCAGGCAACCGGTGGCAATGCATACTCCGGTGCAGAATTCGACACATGCGAGAGTGACGCTTCCGGCGACTATTGCCTCATGTGGCATGTTGAGTCCCCAGGCGTTCAGATATTCGCCCACTTTCAGGACAAACCCGAAGGGATCGATGGATTTTGCCCATCCGGATATGACGAATGTAAAGCCGACAATCAGCCTTAATGCCACGACGACAGCCCGGCGGAGCTTTTCTTTTGTGCTGTCAGTCATTTTCTGTAAGGCGGACGACTCCGAACACGGCATAGTTTACCATATCGAAATAGTTGGAATCTATGCCTTCGCTCACTTCGGTCTTTCCCTGATGGTCCTCGATTTCTTTTGTGCGTTCAATTTTTGTCAGGATAAGATCGACGTATGACAGCACGCGCATCGAACGCCACGCCTCGTCGTAGTCGTGGTTCTTGGCAATCATCAGTTTCATGGCTTCGTCCGCCACCTGGTCGTAAAGCTCAAGCGCTTTGTCGACGGATATATCCTTGGTGTCGGCGTATCCCAAGCGCAGCTGGATAATTCCTACGATTCCGTAGTTGACAATCGCAATGAACTCAGGCAGGATTCCTTCGTCTACAGCGGAGTGCCCCTTGGTCTGGAGTGAACGTATGCGTTTTGCCTTGATGAACAGCTGGTCGGTGATGGCTTCCGGACGCATTATGCGCCAGGACGGACCGTAATCATGCAGCTTAGCCGCAAAAATGGCACGGCACTCTGCAAGAGCTTCAGAGAATTGTACGTTTGTATTCTTTTTGTCTGACATGTCTTTGACTATATAGCGCAAAGTTAGCGATTTTTTGCGAGAATATCATATTATTGCTTAACTTTGCAGTCGCAGAGTACAGCAGGCTCTGCAGAGAATGATATATTCCGGACTTTTAACCAAAATTCTTTTATATTATTATGGGAATATCAAATTATAGAGTGCTTAGTGAGAAAGAAATCGAAGTCCTTGAAAGCAGAGGATGCTCAAGCTCGGACTGGAGCAAGGTTCTCGTCGCCGACGGGTTTGACTGCGGACGTCTGAAGGATGTCGAGTTTTCCGGCGATGTCAGGATAGGACGTCTTGAAGGTTCGTTCACGCGGCAGGGCGGTCTTGTGCGCAAGTCGTCGATCAGCGGAGTGACTCTCCACAATGTGAACGTCGGAAATGATGTATATATTCACGGTGTGGCGAATTATATCGCCAACTACAATATTGGCGACGGAGTGTATATCGACAATATAGATTCTCTCGTCGGAACGCTTGAATCTTCTTTCGGTGTGGGAACGGAAGTGTCGGTCCTGAATGAGACCGGCGGACGTGAAGTTCCTATTTATGAAAAGATGTCGGCTCAGACAGCCTATCTCATCGCCATGTACCGCCACAATCATCAGATGGTGCAGAATCTTGTCGATATTATCAAGGCTCATGCCGACAGCCTGATCGGGCAGCGTGGAACGGTAGGCGATTATGCCGAAATAACGAACTGCGGTACCATCACAGACGTGCGCGTCGGCGAATATGCTCACCTGAAAGGCGCCACCCGCCTGAAGGACGGCACAATCGCCGGGTCGGAGGAGGCTCCGGTCACCGTAGGACGCGATGTCATTGCCGAAGGCTTCATTTTCGCGCCGGGCAGCCGTGTCGACGACGGAGCTGTCGTACATCATTGTTTTGTCGGGCAGGCTTCCGTGCTGTCGCATCTGTTCTCTGCCCACGACTCGCTTTTCTTTGCCAACTGTCAGTGCGAGAACGGCGAGGCAGCAGCCATTTTCGGAGGTCCGTACACCGTTACTATGCACAAGTCGAGCCTTCTTATTGCCGGTTTCTTCTCATTTCTCAATGCCGGTTCGGGATCGAACCAGAGCAATCACATGTATAAGCTTGGTCCTATACACCAGGGCGTTGTCGAACGCGGCTCGAAGAGCACCAGCGATTCCTATATTCTGTGGCCTGCGCGTATAGGCGCATTCTCGCTTGTTATGGGACGACATGTCAACCATCCGGATACTTCGCGTCTTCCGTTTTCCTATCTTATCGAAGGAAACAAGGAGTCTTATCTCGTTCCGGGTATCAATCTGCGCAGCGTAGGAACAATACGTGATGCCCAGAAATGGCCCAACCGCGACAAACGCAAAGGTGAACGTCTTGATTCCATCAATTTCAATCTGCTCAGTCCATACACGGCGGGTAAGATGATGAGTGCCATCAATCTTCTCAACGATCTCGAACGCACTGCCGGTGTCACTGCCGAACGCTTCTCTTTCCAGGCTATGACTATTGATGCCCGTGCGTTGCGCCGCGGACGTAAGCTCTATGCAATGGCTATCGACAAGTTTATGGGCAATTCTGTCATTTCGCGGCTTGGAAAAGAGCATATCGACAGTGAGGAAGAGCTGTCAGCCATCCTTACACCCGGTCATGTGTCCGGCAAGGGCAAGTGGGTGGACGTATGCGGTCTGTTCACGCCCAAGACAGAAGTGGATGCCATCGCGGAAGATATTGCAGAGGGCAGACTCACCGAGCTCACCGACCTCGAAGCCCGATGGAAGCAGCTTCATGCCGATTATTACGATATGGAATGGACATGGGTTGCCGATCACCTTCCGCAGTGGTACGGCAAAACTGCCGCAGAACTAACCAAGGAGGATGTGCGGCAGATCATAGACCGCTGGCTCAGAAGTGTCGTGGAGCTGGATGAGATGCTTCTCGAAGACGCGCGTAAGGAATACTCGCTTAAATCGCGCACCGGCTTCGGCATAGACAATCCCGGCGACGATGCCGACAGCGACTTTGTCAGCGTGCGAGGAGAGTTCGACGCAGACCCGTTCGTGAAGATGGTAAAGAACCACATCGCCAGAAAAACGGATCTTGCCGAACGTGCTCTCGCACAGCTTGACTGATTGTCAGAGTACTACTATCTTTGCAACCTTGTTGCCGACCTTGACGATGTACATGCCGGCGGCAAGGTTGATTTTTGCATAGCCGCGTACGACGCCGGAGGCTACAGTCTTGCCGTCGGGCGTGAACACCATATATGAGGCATCGCCCGAAATGATGACGGCGCCGGCGCCCGCTGCGATAGCGACGCTGCCGGGAGCGGTCTGGGCAATACTGTTCGTTTCTGGAGCGAGCGATATTTCGGTCAGTGCTATGCCGCTGCGGTCGGGTTCGCTGCACGCATGGAAGCCGATGTAGTATATGCCGTCCTTGTCAGTCTCGAAATCAACGGTCTTTTTCGTAGGGAGCAGGCTTGTCACATCTGTTTTCGGTTCGATTGTCTGTGTCATGGCAGCTGCCTCGGGCGCTGTGCCGAGGTATATGGCAAGCGAAGGAGCCGCGCCGGCATAGTCGGTGAGCGACGTGTATGAAACGGTATATTTCTTGCCGGCGGAGAGTCGGAAAGGAGGTGTTATGAGCCAGTCGTCGGCAGATGTGGAGGAGGTATAGGGATATACTGCCGCAGGGATAAGCTCGTCGGTGGTCTCGATATAGAATTCCCATTCACGGTACCATTCGATATGATCTGCATTGCAGTCGATGCGCGTGAAGAGTTCCATGGAGTTCTCGTCTTCAAAAGTTGCGGAGTAGGGCAGCGGCATCGAGCCGACACGCCATGTGTTCGAGCTTACAGCTGGCATTGATGTGGCGCCGTATGACATCACGACATCGTATCGGTAAGTTTCTATTCCGTCTGTAGCTTCAACTTTCTCGGTAAACGAGTTTTCTGTCAGTCCTTCTCCGACAGTTACGCCGCCGGGATAGCGGATAACGGAGTATGCTATTTTTGCCGGATCATAGTATCCGCCGTTGCAGCTTTTTTCCGGCGCGTTCCAGATGAGACTGAAAACGCCGTCCGACCACGACAGGCGTACATCGCTCACGTTCTCCGGAGTGTCTTCGCCAAGCCACAGCGATATTTTCGACTTCGGACCACGTCCGGCAACATTCGTGAGTTCAAGGGTAATGTCGTACATGCCGGCAATGGCGACTTTCGCCGGTATGACAACTTTCTCGCCGCAGGTGGCTTTGCCTTCTGCGAGCAGTGCGCCGTTGGCGCGTACGATGTAGCTCACCTCGCCGGTTGCCGGCTGTCCGTCGAAAGTTGTGGTCGGGACAGTGAAACCGATGTTTCCGTTCAGCGATCCGTCGGCAAAATCTACTGTGAGATCGCTTACTTCTGCCGGCGCTCCGTCGACGGCGGCGGGTCCGGGGATGAACATACCGCCGAGAGCTTCTCCGTCGTCGAAGGTGTAGACGAATGTGGCTGTCGCTGTTGCGATGTCGACAGCATACAAGGAGCTGACCGTCAGGTCATACCCGGCGAGAGGGTCAGGGTTCTCGACACTGTTGGTGACAACGACATAGAAGATACCTGTTTTGGGGTCGATGGCTCCCGTCGAACGCCTTGTGGCACTGAAACCGAGATTGCCGAGTTCGGTGATGCTGCCGCGGATTTTGTCGACAGCGATGAGAAGCCCGTTCATGTCGACAGCATATATGTTGCCGTTCCTGTCGGTGGCGCAGGCGATCCAGGGCATGTCCAGATCGGCTATTTTGAAACGTTTTCCTGTCGCTTCATTCAGTGTTCCGAAGACATATCCGCCGCTGCCGCTGTTGAAACATCCGTAGATTTTCGCCGTCAGAGGGTCGTATGTCAGATCGGTGGCGACGGATTCCGTGTCGCCGTCGCGCAGGGTGCTGACCGTAGTCCACGTCTCCGGTGAGATTATGCAGTGGGTTATGTCCGACCATCCGCCGAAATTCATCTCCTGTGTGCAGAAGTAGAAATCATCTGTGAGGACGCCTCCGCCCGAAGCGTCGATGTCGGGGTCTTGCCTGACAAGTTGCCTGTCGTATCGGCTGGTTGAGAAACTGTACATTCCCGGTTCGTCGAAATTGTGTTCCTTCCATGAGTTTGTGCTGTATACGGAAGCGAAAAAACGGATTTCTTCCGGATTGCTTTCGGCAAATGCCGCGAATGCCGTCAGGCAGCAGACGCTGAGAATGAGAGGTGTCTTCATATAACAGATGGTTATGATAAGATGGTTTGTTGAGATAAAAAAAGCCGCCCGGACGGACGGCTATGCTTTCAGAGCTGGCTTTATTTGCCTCCGAGGTGGTCGGAAACGGTGAGCGAAAGGCGTCCTTTGGCACGACGGCGTGCAAGCACTTTGCGTCCATTGGGGGTTGCCATTCTTTCACGGAAGCCGTGTTTGTTAACTCTCTTGCGGTTAGAAGGTTGGAATGTTCTTTTCATTGCCTTATGTGATTTTCAGATTATTATCGTGCGTTTCGGAGTGCAAATTTAGGCATTTTTTGTCAACTCTGCAAATTTTTTGATGCTCATTTCCTTCTTCTGATGAGCGGAGCTACCAGTTTGAAGAGTTTCAGACCGAAAAAAGCATATTCGGCGAACGATAAAGCGCCGGTCAGACGTGAGAAAATCGAGTTGGAACCGCCGAAAAGTGGTGCGCGACTTTTCATTGCCTCCACATGCGATGCGATTTTGAATTTCTGTATCTGCATACGCGCCTGTACGAGCGTGCGGCGCATCCGCAGTTCGTTGAGTGTCATTCCGCCCCATTCCGGGCCGGTTGGTTGGGGATATGGTGGCAGGTTAAGCATTTTCTTCTGTGTTGTTATCGGTCGGCGGATTGAGGATGATGGAGCTGAGGAAACGGGCTATTGGATTTACAATCAGCGAAGTGCGTCCGAAGTAGAGCACTGCTATCAGAACTATGTAGAAAAAGGCTACCGAAAAGAATGCCCATACAGGTTCCATCACTCTTGTAAGAGCAATGCTGACGCCTATCGAGACAAACACCATGACGACAGTAGTGACGATTGTCAGCAGAATGAACAGTGTCGCTACAGACAGAAGCCGTGTGAGTTTCTCGACACAGTTGAGTTTCGTATCCTCTATAAGGAGTTTCAGATATTCGCTGACAGCCGACAAAAGCGTCTTGATGGCGGAAGGTTGTTCTGTTTGCTGCATAGTGTGATATTTGTACCTTCCGGATGCGTGCGCACCCGGAAGGAAGATTAATCGGGCACCGCCCTATTCGTGTTTGTCTTCCACCTGAGTGGCAATCATCTCTACGAACTCGTCGATGTCGTCGGCAGCGATTATGCCTTTTTTCTGCAGGATGACGCGTATGCGGGCGCGGAGTTCTTCGCCGGTCACAGGGGTGAATAATGCCGTTGCGGCAGCGCCGATGGCGGCACCGAGGACAAATGTGAATAATCCTTTCATTTCAGGAGGGAATCTGTGTTATTTTATTTCTTTGATTTCTTCGGCAATCTGATCGGCAAGGCTTTCAAGGTCTTTGTCTTTGATGCCGGGAATGTGTGAGCGGATGAATTTCTTGATGTCTTCGCGGGTCTCGCTGCCTTTCTGAGGTGCGAAAAGAAGGGCAAGAGCGGCACCTGCGACCGCGCCGCCGAGTGCGGCAATTACGATAGGGAGTCCTTTCATATCTGTGTAGGATTAACGTTAATATTATGTTTATTCCTATAACATCACAAAGTTACAAAAAGTTTTTTGTCCTGTCAAAGAAAAAAGCCGTTCCTGTTCGCGGAACGGCTTCCTGTGTTTGGTATGACGCAACGTGCTCAGTCGAGCGCGACGGCGTAGTACGCTGTTTTTCCCGACGGATATATGCCCGTGATGAAGAGCACCTTGTCCTGACCGGCAGGCGATGTCAGTACCTGGCGGTAGAGCTTTTTAAATTCTTCGGGAGTGTTTATACGTGTTCCGTTGACACTCAGGATGATGAATCCTTTGCTTATGCCGGCTGCGGCGAAACGACCGGAACGCTCTACATCGGCGACGCTTACGCCGGAACGTATCTCAAGACGCCGGGCTGTTTCCTTGTCGATGCTTTCGAGTGTGGCGCCGATGATGTCGTTGGATTCAGGGCGGGTCAGGGCAACGTCGCCGCGGTTGTTGCGCAGTGTCGCCTGAGTGGTTCTGGCGGTGCCGTCGCGATAGAATTCTATCGTCACAGTGTCGCCGGGGCTGAACCGTGTTATCGCTTCCTGAAGTTCGGCAGTAGAGCGTGTCGGTGCGCCGTTGATATTAACGATGATGTCGCCTTCCTGCAGATCAGCCTCGCGGGCTGCCGAGCGGTCTTCGACAGATGCCACATATATTCCCGCCGACGGACCTTTGAGTCCTTTTTCGGCTATCAGTTCGGGCGTGAGTTCGGTGAATGCGATTCCGAGGAATGCGCGCTGTACGGTGCCGTATTCTTTAAGGTCGTCCACAACCTTGCGGACTATCGACGTAGGAATGGCGAACGAACATCCGGCGTATGCACCTGTCTGTGAATAGATGGCGGTGTTGATGCCGACGAGCTCGCCGTTGAGGTTTACGAGGGCACCGCCGGAGTTGCCCTGGTTGACAGCGGCGTCGGTCTGGATGTACGATTCTATTCCGCGCGAACGTCCGCCTGTCATAGAGGAGATGTTGCGTGCTTTAGCGCTTATGATGCCCGATGTGACAGTGGATGTGAATCCGAAGGGATTGCCTACTGCAAGCACCCATTCGCCGACATGCAGGTTCTCGCTGTCGCCCATAGGGATGACATGAAGTTGCGGCGCTTCAATCTTTATGAGTGCGAGGTCTGTCACAGGATCGGAGCCTATGACGGTGGCCGGAAAGTTTCTGTTGTCGTTCAGAGTCACTTCCAGGCGCTCTGCCTGTTCGATGACGTGATTGTTGGTGACGATATAACCGTCGTCAGATATGATTACGCCTGAACCGAGACCGAGCTGCTGCTGGCGCGGTGCTTCCTGTTGCTGTTGCTGGCGGTTGCCGTAGGGATTGCCGAAAAAGAAGTCGAGCAGCGGGTCGTAGCCTCCGTAACCGCCTCTTTGTGCCTGAGGCGTGGCGAAGCTTTTGACGCTCACTACGCCATTGACTGTGCTTTCGGCGGCTTTTATGAAATCGTCCTGCGATATGTAGCTGCGCGGTGTGCTTCCTGATGGCGCGGTGCTGTCAGATGTGCTGACAGATGTGCCGTTGGCAGTGTTGCATGCTGATGCGATAAGGCTCAGCGCTAATGCAATTGTAAGAACTTGTTTCATTTTCAAAATGTCGATTAGTATATATGTTTTTAAGTGATGATATGCAAATATAAGTCCAAAAATCCGACTGCAAATTTTTCATTAAGTTAATTTCACCAAATAAATATCAGTTTAATAACTTTTCAGCATATCGGTGTAATAATTTTATTTTGACAACGTCTTATTTATAGAATGAAGCGGACAAACGACAAAGAAGAACGGTTTCTGTCAGTCACCGACCAATATAAGGAGGTGATTGCCAAAGTGTGTATGCTGTATTCGTCGTCTGCGGCGACATTCGAAGATCTCTATCAGGATGTGCTGGCAAATCTATGGATAGGGCTCGACAGTTTCCGTGGCGAAGCCAAGATGAGCACGTGGATATACAGGACTGCCATCAATACATGCATCACATCTTACAGGACATCGAACCGCCACAGCCCTGCGGCATCGCAGAGCATAGAGAGTTTGCTGGCGGAACCTTCCGACACAGCCGATGCGCAGGAAATGGCGGAACAGCTTGCCGAACTCAATCGTCTCATTTCATATCTCGGACCTGTCGATAAGGCTCTTATCACTCTCTGGCTGGATGAGAAGCCGTATGCCGAGATTTCACAGATAATGGGAATCAGCCCGTCGAATGTTGCAGTAAGACTGCACCGCATCAAAGAAAAACTCAGCGACATTGCTGAAAAGGAATCTGAAAGGGAAACAAGATGAAAGATATTGAAGAACTCCGCAGCACGTGGAAGAAGGCACGTGTCAAAACAGAAAAGCTCGACAGCGACAACAGGCGTGCGGCGGCTCTGCTCGCGCGTAGCCGTGCTGTCACGGCACAGCAGAAGCTTGCACGTCATTATAAGGTGTCGCTGATAGCGTCGCTGCTGATGCCTGTTCTTTCTCCGATGCTCCTCAAGTTGGGATTCTCTGTCTTCGTCGCACTTCTCTATGCCTTCTATGGAGTTGTTATGGTTTTTGCCAATTTTTCATTCTACAGATACATTGTCAGCACCGATCTTGCTTCATTGCCTGTTGTGCCGGCATTGTTCCGTGCCGTGAACATCGTACGTCGTCAGAAACTGACAAGCATATTGTCAATGGCATTTGCCTTTATGCTTTGTCTGACTATGGTGGCTCAGGCATTCTACGACACCGAGGATTCTGTTTTTCTGGGGATGGCGACAGGATTTGTTCTCGCTGTGGTGATAGGAGCTGTAAAAAACAGGAAATTGAGCCGTCTTGCCGACTCAATTAAAAAGGAACTCAGCACACTTATCTGAAAAAATGCGTATCTTTGCCGGTGTAATCAGCATCTTGAATCACATGAAACGAATCATTGCATCTTTTTCATTGCTTGTGGTGACGGCGTTAGCTATGAATGCGCAACCGCAGGAAAAAGAAACGATCGCCTATGGCGACGCTGTCCGCACCTATACTATGTACCTGCCTGAGAATATGGCAAAAGGGGCACCGCTTGTTGTATACACCCACGGATATGGCTCTAAAAAGCGCTGGATCAAAGACCTCAATGCAGCTGCCGAAAAGCACAAGTTCGCTGTATGCTATCCCGACGGCGCTCCGGACGACCGCGGGAAAGACGGCTGGTTTGTCGGTTATCCTACTCAGTGGCACATGGATAAAAATGAGGAAGATTTCTTTGCGGCGCTGCTCGACGAAGTATGTGCCAAGTACGCTCTGAGCCGTGAGAACGTTTTCATGGCAGGCATGTCGAACGGCGGTGACCTGTGTTATCAGCTCGCATATACCCGTCCGGGTCTTTTCAAGGCTTATGCTTCCGTCGCCGGACTTACGTTCGAGTGGATGTATAACGAACGCAAGCTTACGGAGCCGGTTCACTTCCTCGAAATCCACGGCAATGCCGACAAGGTGTCCATGTGGCAGGGCGACCATGAGAATAAGGGCGGATGGGGCGCATATATTCCCGTTCCTCTTGCTGCCAGCGCCATTGCTGCCAACAACCGCTGCACCACTGTCTCGACCGACTCTTTCCCGACTCTTTCCGACAGCACGCGTCTTGTCATCCATACGGTCTATGGCAATTCACCGTCGGGAAAAGATGTTGAGGTTTACGAAGTTCAGGGCGCTCCGCATTCATGGCATGCGAAAGATCTTCCGACTTCTGAAATCGTGTGGAAATTTTTCGAAAAAACGATGAAGTAGATTTCCGGTCTACCAGATATTGAAACGTATTCCGAAGACGGCTTCTGCTGTGAGTGTTCCTCCGGCATAAGTCGTCTTCTGGTCGTTCACTATGGCAAGTTCGAACTTGCCCGTCGCTCCGAAGAAGAATCTGCCGCTGTTCCACACTACCGCGAGTTTCATACGGTTGTAAAGCGATAGAGAATACTTGTCGATGTCGCTGTTGACAAATCCCTTCCGGATGCCGATGATAGGCGATTCGCTGATTCCCAACACCCATTTAGGAGCGAAGACCCAGTTGTAGCCGTAGCCTACGCGGATGGCATAATTGAATGTATTGACGCGGTAGTGCTTGTTCTGCCATGTTTCCGGGATGAACTGCTGTAGGTTTTCCGGCACGAGCGAAAAGTCGAAGTCGAGTTTCTGCCGGTAGAATGAGAAGCCGGTATAGAAGGCTCCCTGGTTCTTTTTCTGAATACGGCTGAATCCGAACGTGGCGGCTTCTGAGTAGCGTTTATGGTTGAAAAAATAGTATGCGTCGACTCCGAGGGTAGTGTTGTTGATACCGTTGAACGGTATGTCGAGATTCTTATGCTCGCCAGCCGGTCCGAAACGCCTGATAGTGGTGCCGACATCGTTTTTCATATAATAAGCCTCGGCAGCGAAAAGCATGCAGTTGAAGCCGAATCGCCATCGTTTGCGCGAGCTGGGAGCGCCTGACATCAACTGGCTGATGTTGACGTCGTAGCCGGCAGAAACGGCAAGATATGTAAGATGCAGACCTGCGGATGTCGACGGGTCGGATATCATCTGGATGCGCGTCTTGTTGGGAAGCATGAACCGGTAGCCGTCCGACCAGCTGTCGGTTGTTACTTTGACATTGAATTTATATCCTGTCGACTTGACGAACGTTGTGTCGTAGCCGTTGAAAAACTTGTCGCCCCAGCGGTATGTCCTTACGCAGAACCTCGGGAATTTACCCCACGTGGCTATCGAGTCGAGGTTTAGCGACAACGCACTTGCGCTTTGCAATGATGATATTGCAAAGAAAACGATGGAAAGCAATGAGATATACGTGGACCTCTTCATCTGTCTGCTTGCGCTTTTCGAACCGCAAAATTACTAAAAATAGCGCGTAAGAGCAAATCGGCTGTCGGGTCAGATATTTAAAACTGCTTTTCAGAATAGTTTTTGGAAGATCAGGACATCTTCATATGTTTTTCCCCGGCGCAGCCATGAGCGCAGCCTCCCTGCACTTTTGAAGCCTGCTTCGGCAAAGAGATGTCGTGAAATGCTGTTGTCGGCAGCCACAAGTGCGGCGAGCTGGTGCATGCCCAAAGCGTCGGCGCAATAGCGGCAGAGCACATCGAGTGCCGCGGTGCCGTATTTTTTGCCGCGATGCGCAGAAAGGATGGAGATGCCGACGAATCCGCGCCGGTTCACGGGATCGTAGTCGCTGACGTCTATCGCACCGACGGTGTTGCCGTCGGTATCTTCTATCATAAGCCTCAGCTGACGGTCGGCGGCGATGTCGGCGCTGTAGCTTTCTATATAATCCCAGAGCATTTTCCTGCTCAGGGGCTGGTTGATGACGGAACTTCCCGATTCGGCGATTTCGTTTTCGAGAAGGTAGATGGTGTCCAGATCGGATTGTTCTACCGCCCGCAGGCGTATTTTATCGGATGAAAGAGAGTAGGGCATATTGTCAGAGTTCAAACGGTGTCCTTGAAATAATCGACCTGGCGAGGGTGGCTTCGTCGGTATACTCAAGTTCATTGCCAACAGAAACGCCTCGGGCAATCTGAGAAACCCTGACCGCCGGTGCTTCGCGCGACAGGAGACGGTAGATATAGAAGTTTGTCGTGTCGGCTTCTACTGTGGCTCCGGTGGCGAGAATGACTTCTCTGATTTCTCCGCTTCTGGCTCTTTCTGCGAGCGAGGTAATGCTGAGCATGTCGGGACTGATGCCGTCGATAGGTGAGATAAGACCGCCAAGCACATGATAAACACCGAAGTACTGTCGTGTGTTTTCGACACTCATCACATCTTTGACGCTTTCGACGACACAGACGGTCGTTTTGTCGCGCCGCGGCGATGCGCAGATAGGACAAAGCTCTTCCTGACTGATATTGTGGCATAACCGGCAATAACGCACGCTCTGCCGCAGATTGATGATGGCGTTTCCGATGGCGAGTGCTTCTTCCGGCTCGCGCCTGAGAAGGTGCAGAGCATAGCGGAGCGCTGTCTTGCGCCCTACTCCGGGAAGACGTGATAGCGACGCCACGGCATTTTCCAGAAGCGTCGATGAAAATTCCTGTTCCATATCACGAAATTACTTAATAATTGTCAAATGTGCAAATACTTGTTACTTATATATACTAAATCTGACTCAAAATTGGAGATAATGTAATTTTTTGGATATAAACGGCAAATTGTACTGGAGCATTTGCCAGAAAATGCCTACTTTTGTATTGCAAAAATACTCTGCAATCTTTGCCGTTTCATCAACATAAAGAAATTCAATTAACAATGGATATCAAACCAGTCATTATCGCCGCAATGGCGGCGGCAATTCCTTTTGCGTTGTGCGCGCAGTCGGCGGAAGGAACTCTTCAGTTCGCCTCCGATTCTCTGTCGCTTGACGACTGTCTCCGCATTGCAATGACCAACAGTCCGACAATAAAAGTCGCCGACATGGAAGTTGAGCGGATGGACTATTCCAAGAAGGAAGTAATAGGTCAGTTTTTGCCGAACATAGATTTCTCGGCGAACTACAGCCGTACCCTTGCCAAGCAGACAATGTACATGAGTATGGACGGCTTCGGCGGTCTCGGTGGCGGTTCCGGTTCCGGCGATGAGGATGCTCCTGCCGAAAACAGCCGTGCCGGAAGAGCCGGTTCGGGGAACAACGGCATCAAGGTGGGTCTCGACAACTCGTATTCTGCCGGATTTCAGGCCACTCTGCCGCTTATAGCGCCGCAACTGTGGACGACGCTGCAGATATCCGACACACAGATAGAACGCAATGCGGAAGCAGCGCGTCAGAGCCGGCAGCAGCTCGTGAGTCAGATTAAAAACGCATATTACGCTTTCCTGCTTGCCGAAGATTCGAAGCGTGTCATACAGGAAAGCTACGATATGGCGGCGCTGACGCATGACACTTACGTCAAACAGCAGGCTCTCGGAGCTGCGTCCGACTACGATGTGCTCCGTACTTCCGTTGCAATGAAAAATATCGAGCCTCAGCTAACGCAGGCTAATATAGCTATCAGGAGAGCTAAGCTCAATCTGCTGATACTCATGGGTATCGACGCCAACTACGATATAAAGCCGGTCGGAAGTCTTTCCGACTATAAGGACGAAATGTATTCTGTCGCCCTTCAGGCAAACGAAGGCGACTACAGCGGCAATGCCGATCTGCGCCTGCTTGCCATCGACACCGACCTCACGGCTAAGAATCTTAAAATTCAGAAACTTGCCTATGCTCCTACTCTGGCTCTCACCGCAAATTACACCTGGACATCCATGAACAACGGCGCTCCCTTCAAAGAACTCCGCTGGAATCCGTATTCGATGCTCGGAGTGTCGCTGTCGGTGCCTATTTTCAGCGGCGGTCAGCGTTACAGCCGTGTGCGCCAGACAAAAATTCAGCTCGAAGAACTCCGCTGTCAGCGCGAGAACCTTGAGCGCAGCATTGCTTCTCAGGTCGCTCTCGCAGCCGACAACATCCGCATGAACGTCGAACAGGTGTCGTCGTCGGCAGAGAGTGTCAGGCAGGCAGAAACGGCATATAAGATTATGGACGAGAGTTTCGGAATCGGAGCCGCAAGCTATCTCAACCTCCGCGATTCGGAACTGCAGCTTACTCAGGCCCGGCTTTCCTATGTGCAGTCGATATATAACTACCTTATAGCTGCCAGTGAGCTCGAACTGCTCAAAGGAACAGCGCCTATTGAGAAATATACGTCAGGAAATAATTAAAGAACAGTCATAGAATATGAAAATCAAAGGAAGCACATTAGCGACAGGCTGTCTCTGCGCTCTCGCTTTGTCGTCGTGCGGCAAGAAGGAAACTGTTGCCACTGAACAAGTGGTGGAGCTGCCGCGTGTAACAGTCGATGTCGCACACCGTCTTTCTGTGCCACAGCAGAAGGAGTACACGGCAACTGTAGAAGCAGAGAACATCAACAATATCTCGCCTGCAGCGCCGAACCGAATCAAAAGCATAAAAGTGGACGTCGGCGACAGAGTACATGCAGGTCAGGAACTCGTCGTTCTCGATTCATCCACCTCCGATCAGCTCCGCATCAGTCTCGACAATCTCCAGCGTGAATACGACCGTGCTGTCCGCTTGCTTGAAATAGGTTCGGGAACGCAGCAGCAGGTCGACCAGCTCAAAGCCCAGCTCGATGCTGCCAGATCGCAATATGAGAATATGATGGAGAATACGATTCTTCGTTCTCCTATCAGCGGAGTTGTCACAGCCCGCAATTATGACCCGGGCGACATGACGGGAAATCTTCCTGTTCTCACTGTGGGACAGCTGTCGCCGGTTGTCAAGGTGATGATAAATGTTACTGAGAACGACATTTCCAAAATCGCGACAGGAATGCCGGTGCAGGTCACGTTCGACGCTTTTCCCGATGAGGTTTTCAACGGAAAGCTGAACCGTCTTTTCCCGACAGTAGACCCGGCTACACGAACATTCCAGGTGGAGGTACAGGTTGCTAATCCTAAGGAGAAGATTAAGCCCGGAATGTTTGCACGTGTCGACATAAACCTCGGCGATCAGGATAATGTGGTCGTTCCGGACCGTGCCGTTGTCAAGCAGACAGGCTCAGGAAACAAATATGTCTATGTACTTAAAGGAAACACCGTCAGCTTCAAACGTGTGGAACTCGGACAGCGTCTCGATACGTTCTACGAACTCCTTTCGGGTATTGAGGACGGAGATACGGTTGTCATCACCGGTCAGTCGCGCCTTATCGACGGCGCTCAGGTGGAGGTACAGAAATAAATTGCCAACCATATAATAATAAGGAAACATGAGTTTATATGGCAGTGCTGTAAAACGTCCGATTATGACCACCCTGTGCTTTGTGGCGGTGGTTATTCTCGGTATGTTTTCTCTGAGCAAGCTCCCTATCGACCTCTATCCCGATATAGAGACCAATACTATCATGGTGATGACGACCTATGCCGGTGCGAGCGCCCAGGATATAGAGCAGAACGTCACCCGCCCGCTCGAAAATGTTCTCAACTCTGTCAGCGACCTCAAACATATCACGTCCAAGTCGCGCGAGAACATATCCGTTATCACTCTCGAATTTGAATACGGCAAAGACATCGATGTCCTCACCAATGATGTCCGAGACAAGCTCGATATGGTGGCGTCGATGCTTCCCGACGATGCCGAGAACCCCATCATCTTCAAGTTCTCCACCGATATGATTCCTATCGTGATGCTTTCTGTGAATGCCACGGAAAGTATGCCGGGTCTTTACAAAATCCTCGACGACAATGTGGCGAACCCGCTGGCACGTATCAGCGGTGTAGGTTCTGTGTCGATTTCCGGCGCTCCGAAGCGAGAGATTCATGTTTATGTCGATCCGGTGCGTCTCGAAGCATACAACCTTACCGTAGAGCAGATAGGAAATATCATCGGCGCCGAAAACCGCAACATCCCCGGCGGTTCTTTCGATGTGGGGTCCGATACATATTCCCTGCGTGTCCAGGGTGAGTTCGGAGCTTCCGAGGATATGAAAAATATTGTGGTAGGCAACTACAATGGCAAGTCGATCTATCTTAGCGATGTCGCGCGCATCGACGACTCTGTCGAGGAACGCACACAGCAGACTTTCAACAACGGTCAGCAAGGTGCTATGGTGGTTATCCAGAAGCAGAGCGGTGCAAACTCTGTGGATATATCCAATAAAGTCCTCAAGATGCTTCCGTCGCTGCAGGACCGCCTTCCGTCCGATGTCAAGCTCGGCATTATTGTGGATACGTCCGACAATATCCGAAACACCATCGCTTCTCTTGTCGAGACGGTTCTCTACGCTCTTCTGTTCGTCGTCATAGTGGTGTTCTTCTTCCTCGGGCGCTGGCGTGCGACGCTCATCATTACAATCACTATACCTATCTCGCTCATCGCGTCGTTCATCTATCTGTATGCGACAGGCAATACTCTCAACATTGTGTCGCTCTCGGCACTGTCGATTTCAATCGGTATGGTTGTGGACGATGCCATTGTGGTGCTTGAAAACGTTACTACGCACATCGAGCGCGGTTCCGACCCCAAACAGGCGGCAGTACACGGCACAAACGAAGTGGCTGTGTCTGTCATAGCCTCGACGCTTACACTTATAGCGGTGTTCTTCCCGCTGACTCTTGTCACCGGCATGACAGGCGTCCTTTTCCAGCAGCTCGGCTGGATGGTGACCATTATGATGATAATCTCCACCATCTGCGCTCTTTCGCTTACTCCTATGCTCTGCAGTCTTCTGCTTCGCCGCAACGCGCGTCATGGCAAACTATATACGCTCCTGTTTACTCCTATCAATAAAGGTCTCGATGCTTTCGACCGCGGATACGGACGTCTGCTTGCTTGGGTTGTCAGTCATAAAACGGTGACGATCGTCGTCTGTCTGGGAACCTTTGTCGGCTCACTTCTGCTGATGAAAAACGTCGGTACGGAATTCTTCCCCACCGCCGACGACGGTCGTATGCGCGTCAGCCTTGAACTGCCGATAGGCACCAGAACAGAGATTGCGCGTGAAAGCACCAGGAAGCTTACAGAGCTGTGGCGCAGCAAGTATCCTGAAATTTTGGTGCTTAACTATACTAACGGCACCGCGTCCAGCGACAATACTTTCGCTTCGCTGAGCGATAACGGTCCGCATATTGTATCTATGAACATACGTCTCACCGATCCCGGCGACCGCGACCGCACAGTCACAGAAATTGCAGCGCTGATGCGTGAGGACCTCAAGTCTTTCCCCGAGTTCAAGAAGGCTCAGGTGTCGGTAGGCGGCATGGGCGGCGGCATGGGCGGTCAGGCGACTATCGACTATGAAATCTACGGCTATGATTTCAACGAGACCGACTCCGTTGCAAAGATGCTCCAGGCGATGCTGCGCGAGATTCCGGGCACTGCCGACGTTCTCATCTCCCGCTCCGACTATCAGCCCGAGTATCAGGTCGATTTCGACCGTGAGAAGCTTGCTCTGTACGGTCTCAACCTGTCGACTGCGGCAACATATCTGCGCAACCGCATCAACGGTCAGCTTGCTTCGCAGTTCCGCGATGACGGCGAGGAGTATGACATCAAAGTGATGTACGCTCCGGAGCACAGAACATCCATCGAGGACATTGAGAATATTCTCATCTATAATTCGGCAGGAAACGCCGTCCGTGTCCGCGACATCGGTAAGGTTGTGGAACGCTTCTCGCCGCCAACCATCGAACGAAAGGACCGCGAGCGAATAGTAACCGTGAGCACATTCGTTCAGGATGTTCCTATGAGCCAGATTGTAGAGCAGTCGCAGGCTAAGATGAAGGAAATGGACTTCCCGCAGGGTGTCAACATTCAGCTTGCGGGCAGCTACGAGGACCAGCAGGATTCTTTCCGCGATCTTCTCACTCTTGCCGTGCTGATTATCGTGCTTGTCTACATCGTCATGGCGGCTCAGTTCGAGAGCTATACCTATCCCGGCATCATCATGACATCGCTTCTGTTCGCCTTCTCCGGCGTGTTCATCATACTGTTCCTCACAGGGCATACGCTCAATGTGATGAGTATGATCGGTGCTATCATGCTTATCGGTATCGTCGTCAAGAACGGTATTGTGCTCATCGACTATATATCGCTCAACCGCGAGAGAGGCATGAGTATCCGCAGGGCTGTTATCAACGGCGGCGAGTCGCGTCTGCGTCCTGTTGTGATGACAACTCTTACAACAATCCTCGGTATGGTTCCTATGGCTGTCGGCACAGGTCAGGGTGCTGAAATGTGGCGCCCGATGGGTACTGCCGTTATCGGCGGTCTCACCTTCTCGACAATCCTGACACTTCTCTTCGTTCCGGTACTGTACTGTATATTTGCCAAACGCGGCATAAAGAACACGCGTCGCAAGATACGGAAGGCACTGAGCGCTTAATTATCTAACACAGACAATAATGAAAGCAATATTCATAGCCTTTGATCAGGCACACTACGAAAGAATCGTCGATATGCTTGAACGCTGCAACTGCCGCGGATTCACGTCATGGACAGATGTGCAGGGGCGTGGCAGTGTCGACGGAGAACCTCACTACGGCTCGCATGCCTGGCCTTCGATGGCAAGCGCTATCATCACCATGGTCGAGGACAGACGCGTCGCGACAGTCCTTGAAAAGCTCAGGGCTTTCAACGATGACCGACCGAAGCTTGGGCTGCGGGCATTCGTATGGAACATAGAAGATCAGATCTGAACATTTATGAAAAGCGCCGGAATCGTTGCCGGCGCTTTTCTTTTCGAAGGCGATTTCGTAACTTTGCAGAAAATATCATCAATGGAAATACTCTACGAGGATAATCATATTATTATAGTAAACAAAGCCTCCGGCGAAATCGTCCAGGGTGACAAGACCGGCGACGAGCCTCTGTCGGAAACGCTGAAAAGGTATATTAAGGAGCGCGACAACAAGCCCGGAAATGTATTTATGGGCGTTGTCCACCGGCTCGACCGTCCTGTCAGCGGGGTAGTGGTGTTTGCCAAGACATCGAAAGCCCTTGCCAGGCTGAATGCCATGTTCGCCACCGGAGAAGTCCATAAGACATATTGGGCAGTGACGCGAAATCGCCCGAAAGAACAGGAGGCGACTCTTACGCACTGGATTAAATCGACCGAACGCAATAATAAATCGTATGCCTCCCTCACCCCGTCGGAGGGCGCCAAAGAAGCCCGGCTTGCCTATCGCCTGATTGCGTCGACCGACCGGTATTGTCTCCTTGAGGTGCGCCTTATGACCGGTCGGAAACATCAGATACGTGTTCAGCTGTCGAGCATCGGCTGTCCTGTGCGCGGCGATCTGAAATATGGCGACAAAAGAAGCAATCCCGACGGCAGTATTTCTCTTCATGCCCGCCGGATATGCT
This sequence comes from uncultured Porphyromonadaceae bacterium, assembly GCA_900555715.1. Lineage (GTDB taxonomy): Bacteria > Bacteroidota > Bacteroidia > Bacteroidales > Muribaculaceae > CAG-873. Next base: position 30,370 of record USMC01000026.1, read on the forward strand.
TTGTCCATCCCGTTTCCGGAAAGGAAATCGACGTTACGGCGCCAGTCCCGGACGATAATCTATGGCACGCGCTCGAAGATTCTGTAAACCAAAAGATGCAACAATGACAAAAAAAGATTTAAGGATAGTATTCTTCGGAACGCCCGAATTTGCCGTAGCAAGCCTCGATGCCCTTGTCGAGGGCGGCTTCAACATCGCGGCTGTCGTCACTATGCCCGACAAGGCATCGGGACGCGGACAGCATGTAAACTTCTCTGCCGTCAAAAAGTATGCCATTGAGCATGGTCTTCCGGTACTGCAGCCCGAACGCCTCAAGAGCGACGAATTCGTGGCGCAGCTGCGCGCCATAGCCGCCGACCTGTTCATTGTCATTGCCTTCCGTATGCTTCCCGAAGTGGTGTGGAGCATGCCGCCGCTGGGAACCTTCAATCTCCACGGGTCGCTCCTGCCGCACTATCGCGGCGCCGCGCCTATCAACCGCGCCGTGATGAACGGAGAGAAAACGACGGGCGTGACAACATTCCTGCTCAAAAAAGAAATCGACACCGGCGATATTCTCTATAGGGAAGCCATCGAAATAGGAGAGGATGAGAATGTAGGGTCTGTGCACGACAGGCTCATGGCGATAGGAGCGAAACTCACTGTCCGGACTGTCGAATCCATCATTGCCGGAACGCTGAAGCCGCTTCCACAGGACGAAATTCTTGCAGGTGAACAGGCAACGCCCGCGCCCAAGATTTTTAAGGAAGACTGCCATATAGACTGGACGCTTTCCGCTGCCAGAATACATAATCATGTCCGCGGATTGTCGCCATATCCCGCAGCATGGACCACGCTTGTGCTCGGTGACAGTCCTGAGGGAACAAGTGTGAAGATTCTTGCCACCAGACGTGTGCCGGAACATGACCTTCTGTCGCCCGGCGAGTTCGTTTTGACCGGCAAGAAAGCTTATGTAGGCTGCGGAGGAGGAGAGATGCTCGAACTGCTGCAGGTACAGCCATCGGGCAAGCGTCCTATGTCGGCGGCAGACTTCTTCCGAGGGCTCCGACCGGGTGAAAAGGGCGGAAAACCGCGGTTTGAATAATGATTTAACACTCTTTTGAGAATAATTTGGCATGTCCGCGCGACAATTAACACGAAAATTCGTAACTTTACGCCTAAAATAATCAAGCCCGACATCTCGCCGAGTTTAGGTGAACAATCTTCAATGTGAAATGTTAATTTTTTAGACGTTGTCGAACACATCTAAAGAAAAGACATTTATACTTTTAAAGAAAACATTATGAGCTCTGAACAATATTCCGGCGGTGACAAAAACCGTGAAAATAATGGGGTCAGCAAGGCTAACACCATAATGCGAGGCATTTTTGGTCTCATTATGATAATTGTTTATGTAGGCATGGGCGTGCTGCTGCTTATCAACTTCTTCGGCTGGGGCGGCGACTGGGCATGGACACGCTACGTTGTCGGCATTGTCCTCATTCTCTACGGAATCTGGCGAGCCTACAGACAGGTGAAAGGCATTGATTAAAACTATCAGACGCATGAATATACGCAAGTTCCACATAGCATGTGCAGGCGCTGCTCTTCTGATGGGGGCGGCGTTCACGTCGTGCCTCAAGTATGAGAAAGACCCGAACACTTCCACCAGCGGAACAGCCACCATGGTGTGCGACAACTCTTTCGAGAACATTTTCAAACAGGAAGTTGATGTGTTCGAGTATCAGTACCCGGATGCACATATTCTCGTGCGCTATGCCACTCAGGCAGAAGCGTTCGACTCATTGTTCAGTCTGAACACACGCACTATAGTCGCTTCCCGCGACCTTACCGCACATGAGAAAAAAGCCCTGAAAGCTAAATACAAGCAGGAAAGGAACGCCAATGTGACAGTACGCACTGCCAAGATAGCTGTCGATGCAGTGGCTTTTATTGTCAATTCGGAGAACGACGTCGAGAAACTAACCATCGACGAACTCAGTGACATCCTTTCGGGTGCCACCGACGAGTGGAATGAGGTTCAGCCGTCGAAACTCGGCAAAATCAAGGTGATTCTCGACAAGAGCGGTTCAAGCCTTGCCGACTATCTGAGCGACTCGCTTCTTCAGGGACAGCGCCTCGGTCCGACAGTGTTTGCTGCCGGTTCTGTCGCCGATGTCTTCAAGGCAGTAGAAGATAATCCTGACGCTATGGGTGTTCTCGGCGTGAGCTGGATAACATCTGACATGGACGGTGCAGACATCAGTCGTGACGATCTTGCGAAAAGTGTCCTCGGAGACGGACCTGTCGAAGGCGCTACACTTACGCAGCGTGTCAAGGTTCTCAAGCTTTACCGACCCGGCGAAGCACGGGCTTACAAGCCTTACCAGCAGTATATCTTCGACGGTTCATATCCTCTGTTCCGTTCCGTTTATATGATTACGACAGCCCCGACATCGAATGTCGCCGGCGGTTTCTACTCCTTCGTCACCGGTCCGATAGGGCAGAAGATAATAATGAAGACAGGTATACTCCCGGCGCGTGTAAGGACTATAAATGTCGAACTGCCGGAGAGATAACAACTTTGAATTTTAATAATTAAACCAATTTATACTGAAAATGAAAATCAAATTTCTCTTATCCTTGCTTCTTGCCGGCAGCCTGATGGCTTCCGCTCAGACGCAAGGCTACAAGGATGGTATCGAGTATTACAAGGCAGGTCAGTACGACAATGCCCGCACAATCCTCGAACGCACAATCAACGATTCCAACACCGACAAGGCTCTTGCCAACTACTATCTCGGTCAGGTAGCTCTTGCGCAGGGCGACAAAGCTGCCGCTAAGAAATACTTTGACACCGGTCTTGCCGCTAACCCTGAGAACGGATATAACTATGTAGGTTTTGGCGCTCTCGACCTCCTCAACGGCGACGTTAAAGCTGCTGAAGATAATTTCAAGTCGGCTCAGAAACTTGCCAAGAAGGATGCTGATGTCGTTGTTTCCATCGCACGCGCATACTACAACGCCGACCCTGTCAAATATGGCAATGAGGTGACGAAATTTATTGAAAAAGCACACAAGATGTCGAAGAACAAAGCTCCTTCCATCTACATCCTCGAAGGCGACATTCTCAACGACAAAGGCGAATACGGACAGGCTGCTGCCAAATACGAGCAGGCGATTACTTTCGACCCGTCGAACTCCGAAGGCTATGTCAAATTTGCCAACGCATATTTCTATGTAAACAAAGAACTCGGTATGCAGAAACTCGAAGAGCTTCTCCAGAAACAGCCCAATTCGGCAATGGCTCAGCGGGAACTCGCCGAGAAATACTTCAAGGCCGACCACTGGAAGAAGGCTTCCGACCTCTATGGCAAATACATCCAGAATCCCAACCACTTCCCCGAAGACAAGTCGCGCTACGCCGTGCTTCTCTACTGGGGTGAGAAATATCCTGAATCGCTTGCCATAGCAAACGAGATTCTGGCACAGAATCCCAACGATCTCCAGAGCCAGCGCGTCCGCTTCCTCGACCAGGCTGCCCTCAAAGACTATGCCGCCGCTGCTGAGAATGCAAAAAATTTCTTCGAGAATAATAAGAATAACCCCGACGCACGATTCACCAGCCTCGACTACATCACCTATGCAGAGTCGCTGTCGAACTTAGGTCAGGATTCTCTCGCTATCGAGCAGTATGAAGCCGCCGTAAAGCAGTTCCCCGAAAACGAGGACCTTCTCAAAACTCTCAGCACCGCCTATTCGCAGATCAAGCAGTATGCAAAGAGTGCCGATGCCTATGGCGCTTATCTCGCTCTTCAGGAGAATCCGTCGCTCAACGACCTCTTCGGCATGTCGGGTCGCTATCTGAACGCCGCCGCATACGCTACTGATGAAAATGAGGCAAAAGAACTTTCCGAGCGCGGCATAAGCTACCTTAATCAGGTAATCGACCGCACTTCAGAGGTGTCTCCCCTTATGTACCAGCGTCTTGCACGACTCTATGTCGCCGGTCACCGCGTCAATGGTGTTCCCCGTCCTAACGCCGAAGCTATCGCAGCATACGACAAGATGCTCGAAATGCTCGACAAAGACCCCGAGAACATGAATCCCGCCAATGCCAACAACGCTCTTGCTCTCTACAAAGAGGCATACGCTTTCGAGCAGGCATACGCCAGCTCTGTCGGCGACAAGGACGGCGTGACAAAGTGGGGTGAGAAATATACTGAAGTAAACAATCTTCTCAACGGTGCTGCTAACTGACGTTACGAAGCACTACTGAACATACAGGGCTCCGCTCGTCGGAGCCCTTTTTATAAAAAGTTGTCTAATACCCCGCAGGGGATATTTTCAAAACAGATTATGGCTCTGCAACCGCTTGCCGAACGTTTGCGTCCACGCACGCTCGATGATTATATAGGACAGAAACATCTTGTAGGACCGGACGGCATCATACGCCGGATGATAGACTCCGGCAACATATCCTCTTTCATACTCTGGGGTCCTCCCGGCGTCGGCAAGACTACGCTCGCCAGAATCATAGCGAACACGACATGTAGCCCGTTCTACACCTTGTCTGCCGTTACTTCCGGAGTGAAGGACGTCCGCGAAGTCATCGAACGCGCGCGCCACGATGCTTCAGGAATGTTCTCGAAGGGACGCCCTATCCTTTTTATCGACGAAATACACCGTTTCAGCAAATCGCAGCAGGACAGCTTGCTCGGGGCTGTCGAGAACGGAACAGTAACGCTCATCGGTGCAACGACTGAAAATCCGTCGTTCGAGGTTATCCGTCCGCTGCTTTCCCGTGCGCAGGTCTATACTCTGCGTCCGCTCGACGAAGGCGATCTCGGAATTCTCCTTCGCCGCGCTGTCGAAAAAGATGAGGTTCTTTCAAAGATGAAAGTGACAGTGGAGCAGACAGCGGCGCTCTTCCGCTATAGCGGCGGTGATGCGCGCAAGCTGCTCAATATTCTCGATCTTCTCGAGCAATCTACTCCCCTCGGAAGCGATATCGTAATTAACGACAAGGTTGTCACCGAACGTCTTCAGGAGAATCCTATGGCGTATGACAAGGACGGCGAGATGCACTACGACATTATTTCCGCTTTCATCAAGAGCATCCGCGGCAGCGACCCCGACGCGGCTGTCTACTGGCTTGCAAGGATGATTGCCGGGGGAGAAGACCCTGAGTTCATAGCGCGCCGTATGGTTATTTCTGCGTCGGAAGACATCGGGCTTGCGAATCCTAATGCATTGCTCGTTGCCGACACTACTTTCAATGTCATTCAAAAGATAGGGATGCCCGAAGGACGCATACCGCTGTCGGAATGCGCCATCTACCTTGCCCAGTCGCCCAAGAGCAACTCAGCCTATCTGGCGATTGACGCCGCTCTTGCAGAGGTGGAACTTTCCGGGAATCTGCCCGTGCCCCTGCACCTCCGCAATGCGCCGACAGGATTGATGAAGAAGCTCGGATACGGACAGAATTATCTTTATTCCCATGATTATCCGGGTAATTTTGTCCGGCAGCAGTTCCGTCCCGACGCTATCGCCGACAAGACGTTCTGGAATCCGTGCTCCAATCCGGCAGAAGACGTCATGCGCCAGCGCCACGAATCGCGTTGGGGTAAGAAATGAAAAAATCCCTCAATATGACGTAATTGAGGGATTTAATAAGGATTAAGCTTGTA
>USMC01000027.1 GCA_900555715.1 uncultured Porphyromonadaceae bacterium
ATTTTTAGCCTGTGGAGAGGACAATTTGAAAAGTCAATACTTTTTCAGTGCCCTCGGCTCCGTCCTTGATCTTTTTTCCGGTCGCTTCCTCCCATGCGGCTCTGGCTTTGGAAACGCTCTGGCGATGCTGTCTTATGGCCCCCCTTACCGCTTCCTTGTCCTCTTTGGTGCTGATGATGCGCTTGCGTCCATTCCCGGATTTGTTCTTCAATCCGATCATTCCGTCTGACTGGAATCTTTTGACCCAGTGCATGACTCGCTGGTATGTCTGTCCGGCTCTCGCTCCGGCTGCCGCATTGCTCAGGCCATCCGCCTTTCCCAATACCATAAGGCATCGCATCCGGAACGAGTGGGTGGCTCCATTCCGGTATCCATTTTCCAAGGCAGCTCTTTGCGCCTCTGTGATATTTATCTTCGTTGCTTGTCTTGACATATCTGGAGAGATAGGTGTGTGTAAGACAACAACGTTTGAAAATGGATTTCATTGCATTAACTGTTTAATAAAACATACTTAAACATATATTCCAAGATAAAGACTCTGTTTTCATGGATGGGTATTGACAGCAACTCTCTTCTTTATGGTTTAGACCACATCAACAGAGTCTGTGCTCAAATAAATCAGTTGAAGTCAGAGGTATGTCAGAGATAGTAGGATATGAATTAATTTTCAAAGGCTGCTTAAACATTCCTCACGATTGTGAAATATCGGCGATTTTTGCTAATTTTGCCGAGGATAAAGAAATTTCATCACCATGCAGAACATTTCAGAGCGAGTACAGTCCCTTTCTGTGTCGCAGACATTGGCAATGTCACAGAAAAGCGCCGAGCTGAAGGCTCAGGGCGTCGATGTCATAAACCTCTCTGTCGGCGAGCCCGACTTCAACACTCCCGAGCACATAAAGGCAGCAGCGATCGCCGCCATAGAGGACAATTACAGTTTCTATACTCCTGTACCGGGCTACATGAGCCTTCGCAAAGCCATATCCGCCAAGCTCAGCCGCGAAAACGGAACAGAATATGCTCCGGAGCAGATAGTGGTTGGCAACGGCGCCAAGCACGCACTTGCAAACATCATTCTCGCCACCGTCAACCCCGGCGACGAAGTCATCATCCCTACCCCGGCGTGGGTGAGCTATATGGAACTCGTCAAGCTCGCCGGCGGCAAGCCCGTGACGGTGCCTACCGGCATAGCCGAAGATTTCAAAGTGACCGCCGCACAGCTCGAAATGGCAATCAGCAGCCGCACACGCGCTGTAATCCTATGCTCTCCGTCCAACCCTACCGGAAGCGTTTACTCGCGCGAAGAACTGCAGTCGCTCGTCGACGTCCTGTCGGCGCACCCCGGCATTCTCGTCATCGCAGATGAGATTTATGAACACATCCTCTACACAGGAGGCGATTTTGTCTCATTAGCGTCGTTCCCCGAAATAAAGGACAACGTTGTCATCATCAACGGAGTTTCGAAAGCTTATGCCATGACAGGCTGGCGCATAGGCTACTGCGCATGCCCTCCCGCTCTTGCGAAAGCTGTGTCGAAACTTCAGGGACAGATGACGTCCGGCGCCTCGTCCATTGCCCAGAAGGCAGCAGAAGCCGCATATAACGGTTCTCAGGAATGCGTCGAGGAAATGCGCCGTGCTTTCGAGCGCCGCCGCGACCTTGTTGTGCGCCTCGCCCGCGAAATACCGGGACTCGGTGTCAATGTCCCGCAGGGCGCGTTCTACCTCTTCCCTGAAGTGAGCGCCTACCTCGGCACCACAGCCGCCGACGGCAGAGTCATCGCCACCGACTCCGACCTCGCCATGTATCTTCTCGAAGTAGCGCACGTGGCAACCGTAGCAGGTGCCGCTTTCGCTGCCCCGGGCTACATCCGTCTGAGCTACGCCACCTCCGATGAAAACCTCACCGAAGCATTCCGCCGTATTGCCAAAGCGCTTGCCGAACTGAAATAAAAAGTTAAAACACTTCTGATTTTAAGTTAATTTGGTTAAAGTTCATTCCCCGATTCAAAAAGAACGGGAAAACATGAACTTTGTAACTAAAAATTAATTTCCTTTGCAGGGAGAATCCTTCCGGCGCCGTCAGCCGGGAGGCTTTTCCGCCCTTATGATTTTAAACCGGCAGATAGCCGCCACGACATTAGAAACAGAGATTATATACATACTAAAAATTAACTAAAACACCTATTTGCATGAAGAACGTTTGTTTACAAACGACTGCTAAGGCGTTGACGGTGCTTGCGTTTGCACTTACAATGTCTATAGCGTCATTTGCGCAAAAAATCACAGTGACAGGTACTGTGTACGAGCCCGAAGGCGAGCCAGCCATCGGAGCAAGCGTCAAAGTACTCGGAGGCACCGGTTTCGGCGTAGCCACCGATGTAGACGGCAAGTACAAAATCGAAGTCGATGCAAACGGTACGCTTGTATTCTCCTACGTAGGCTGCGACGAGCAGCAGACGGCGGTTGACGGTCGGCGCACCATCGACGTCCACCTTAAACAGAACACCGTAGCTATGTCGGAACTCGTAGTAATCGGCTATGGCGTCGTTAAGAAATCTGATGCCACCGGTTCTGTAGGCGTCGTAAAGCCCGGCGAAATAGAAGCCGGTCTGGCTTCGACAGCGCAGGACCTCCTCGTCGGCGCCAGCCCGGGCGTAGTGGTATCTACCAACGGCGGTGACCCTGCCGGCGGTGCCAACATCCAGATCCGCGGCGGTGCGTCACTCTCGGCGTCCAATGCCCCGCTCATCGTTGTAGACGGCGTTCCTATGGAAGGCTCAACCGTGAAAGGCTCGTCCAACCCTCTCTCGCTCATCAACCCCGAGAACATCGAGAACATGACAATCCTCAAATCGGCTTCCGCGACAGCTATCTACGGTAGCCGTGCATCAAACGGTGTCATCATCATCACAACAAAGACCGGCAAAGCCGGCAAACCGCAGGTAAACTTTGCCGCCAACTTCAAGGTAGAGACCCCGCGCAACTACCTCGACATGATGTCCGCAGGTCGTTTCCGCCAGTTCATCACCGACCGCTACGGCAATGAATCGTCACAATACGCTGCTTTAGGCAACGCCAATACAAACTGGCAGAAAGAAGTGCTCCGCACAACATTCAGCCACGACTACAGCGTGTCTGTAGGCGGTACTGCCGGCGTTCTTCCCTATCGCGTATCTGTAGACTACTCCAGCCAGGAAGGTATCATCCGCCGCACGAGCAACGACCGCCTCGGCGCAGCCATCAACCTCACGCCGAAGTTCTTCGACGACCTCCTGAGCGTCAACGTCAACCTCAAAGGCTCATACATCCAGAACCACTACGACCAGGGCTCTCTCGGCGGTGCCATAAGCTTCAACCCGACACTGCCCGTACATTCCGACAACGTGTTCAACAACTGGACGACATACATCTCCAACGGTGCTGTCGCAGGTCCGGACACCCCCGGCTCGGAAATCAACACCCTCATGGCTATCAACCCGGTGTCGATGATCTACGACTATAACAGCAAGTCGAACGTCTACCAGAGCGTCGGCAACCTCCAGGTAGACCTGAAGATGCCTTTCCTCCGCGAGCTGCGCGCCAACCTCAACCTCGGCTATGACTACAGCCACGGCGACGTGAAGAACCTCAACAACGCCGGCAGCCCTCTGGCATGGAAGAACGGCTTCGGATTCAAATCTGCCGACTTCCCCGACTGGCCTAATCCTGAAAACAAAGAGAGCATCAACGTCAAGAACGGCTACACCACCCTCAACAAGGAAGCTGCCGAAAACTATACCCTTCTTCTCGATTTCTACCTCAACTACAACAAAAGCTTCAAGGAAATCAGCTCCGACCTCGACGTAACCGCCGGTTACTCGTGGCAGCGCTTCAATTTCTCGAGCCACAACTCCAGCCAGGTAGACCCGGCTATAGAATACGCCAAGGACGAAAGCATACGCCAGTTCGCCAACTACCAGTATTCGCCCACATATTACAGCAAGAGCCGCTATCAGCTCCTGTCGTTCTTCGGACGTGTCAACTACACCTTCAAGGACCGCTACCTGCTCACCGCCACTGTCCGTTTCGACGGTACGTCGCGTTTCAGCAAGGACCACCGCTGGGGTACATTCCCCGCAGTAGCCTTGGGATGGAAAATCATCGAAGAAGACTTCATGGAAGGCGCCCGCAGCTGGATGAACGACCTTAAGATCCGCGCCGAATACGGTGTGACAGGTCAGCAGAACCTCGGCAGCGACTACTTCCCCTATCTGCCTATCTACTCCGTTCTCACGGGTGAATCGAACTCATATCCCATCAACGGCAACTACGTCCAGATAGCATATCCGGAGAAGTACAACAGCGACCTCAAATGGGAAGAGACGCACACATGGAACGTCGGTCTCGACTTCGGTTTCCTCAACAACCGCATCAACGGCAGCCTCGACTGGTACCGCCGCAAATCGACCGACCTTCTCGTATGGGCAAACTACCCCGCAGGCTCAAACCTTTCCAACACAGGTAACATCAACCTCGGTGACCTCACCAACACCGGTATCGAGTTCAACATCAACACCCGTCCCGTAGTAACCAACGAACTCACCTGGAACTCCAACCTCAACATAGCCTGGAACCGCAACAAGATCACACGCCTCGCCGAAGGCGCCGACACATCGACCGGCGGCATCGGCAACGGTGTCAACGTGCAGAAACATGTTGTCGGCAAAGCTGCGAACACCTTCTTCGTCTACGAACAGGTTTATGACAAGGACGGCAATCCTCTCGAAGGCGTCTATGTAGACCAGAATGCCGACGGCGTCATCAACGAAGACGACAAGATACTCTACCACCACATTCACCCGGACGTGACAATGAGCTGGAGCAACACCGTCAACTGGCGCAACTGGGACTTCGGTATCGTCCTCCGCGCAGCTTTCGGCAACTACGCATACAACCAGAACCAGATGGGCAACAGCTTCGTCTCCGCGACAGCTACAGCACCTCTGAGCAACATCCTCGACAACACCTACATCTTCCAGAGCACACGCAACACAGAGCTCATGCTCTCTAACCACTGGGTGCAGAACGCATCGTTTGTCCGCTGCGACAACATCACCGTGGGCTACACCTGGGACAAGCTTCTCAAAGACCGCCTTCGTCTGCGTCTGTTCGGCGCCGTTCAGAATCCCTTCGTCATCACAAAGTATAAGGGTCTCGACCCCGAAGTGGTCTACAACAACGGCATCGACAACAGCGTCTATCCGCGCCCGGTATCGTTCACCGTGGGTGTAGTGGCTAATTTCTGACAAAGGTCTAACTCATAACACATCTACAAAAATGACATTCAATAAATATATCATATCAGGAGTGGTTGCTCTTATGGGTATCGCGGGCACCTCGTGCGTCTCCGACCTCGACCTCAAGCCCAACGACCCCAATTCGAGACTTGAGCTCACCACAGTCGCAGAGTGGGATGGTTTCCTCGGCCGTCTGTACGGCAACCTCTATCGCGACGACGTCATCTCGACCTCCGACGGCGGTGCAGGCACCTTCACCCGCACTCACTTCAATCTTCAGGAAGTAGTAGCCGACGAGTGCTTTATCTCCGAGAAATGGAACGACCCCGGCTACCAGCCGCTCAACATGTGCACCTGGAGCTCGGACAACGAATGGATCTATGCAGCTTTCGCACGCGAGTTCTTCAACGCCAAGATGGGTGCTGAATTCATCAGCCAGATGAAATCGCAGGGTGCTGCTTTCTTCGACGAAGCCGAAGTGAAAGCCCGCATCGCTGAGGCACATGCTATCCGCGGTCTTGCCTACTACTACATGATAGACCTCTTCGGCCGCGGACCGTGGATCGACGAGAACTCCGTCACCGGCGAAACTCCCGTCACCTACGACCGCAAGCAGCTCTTCGACGCCATCACGAAAGAGCTTGAGGAATTCGTTCCCGACCTCAAGCCCGCCGCCGAACAGACATACGGACGCGTGAGCCGCGAAGCCGGCTACATGCTCCTCGCCAAGCTCTACCTGAACGCCGAGGTCTACACCGGCACCCCGATGTGGGAAGAATGCGCATCAGCATGCCAGAAAGTAGTTTCGACAGGCATACAGCTTGCTCCGGAATACAAATATCTTTTCTGCGCCACCAACGACAAATATGTAGGCAACGGTGAAATACTCTGGGCCGTACCTCAGGAGCAGGGCCGTATGGAAACATGGGGCGGTTGCACCTACCTCACCGTAGGCTGCTACGTCGAAACGGCACCGAAGGAGATACTCACGCAGCTCAACAGTCAGGGAGTGCCCTGGTCGGGGCTCCGTCTGCGTCCGGAACTCTCCAAAGCTCTCCGCGGCGACAACAGGCGCATGATATATGAGGGTACATTTCAGGAAGAAATTCCTAACCTCTCTTCCTACGACAAGAATTCGTGCGGCTACATGTGCATCAAATACTCCAACTCTCCCGAGACCGACTATCTCAACACTGCCGGCGCCACCAACAACGACACGCAGCTTTCCAACGTCGACTATCCTCTCTTCCGTCTCGCCGACACCTACCTCATGCTCGCCGAATGCCAGCTTCACGGCGTTCAGTGCGACGGTCTGGAATACCTCAACAAGGTGCGTGAGCGCGCAGGAATGTCGCCCCTTTCGATGCTGACAGCCGACAACGTCCTTGCCGAGCGCCAGAAAGAGCTCTATATGGAAGGACACCGCCGCAGCGACCTCATACGCTTCGGCAAATACACCGGCGGCACATACAACTGGTCGTGGAAGAGCGGCGTTCTCGAAGGCGGCGCCATCGAAAGCTACCGTGCACTCTACCCCGTGCCCTACCAGTACACCAACACTGTCGGACAGAACCCCGGCTATTGATTTCAACCTAAATCAGACATACAGTTATGAAATTATCTAAATTATATACTGTTCTTGCCGCAGCTGTCGCCGTCGCCGGATTTTCGTCGTGCAGCGAGAACACCGAGCCTGTCTATCACGAACCGTCCGCCGAGTCGTTCAAAATCTACGACTCACCGTTCATGAACCAGTACTATGAGCTCACCCCCGACGGTACTTTCGAAATCACCCTCAACGGACAACCCGACTACGGCGTGTCTACCGTCACCCAGTACCGTCTTCAGGTGTCTCTCACCGAAGACTTCAAGGAGTTCGACACAATGACCCCTGTCGGCACCGGCACACTCTCGAAGATGACACTCAAGGAGTCGCGTCTCGCCATGGCGATCTGCAAACTCCGCAACATCTACGAAGAAAGCGAGTGGACCGACCTCGGCGAGCAGAAAATCTATCTCCGCGGTCAGGCCTTCATCAAAGGTGTTGAAAGCAGCAATATCGTGACCTCCAACATCACGGTGCTCAACCGCGTCCAGAGCTATTTCAATCCGCCTGTGCCCGGCACAATCTACGTCATCGGCAACTACGTGGTACTTGCTGACAACAAGTGGATTGAACCTTTGCCCAAGAACGCCGAGCAGCTCCAGAGCTACGTTCTCTCTGAGAAAGATGATGAAATCGAGAGCAAGAAGTACTACGGGACGATCGACTTCCTTCCCTACGAAGGCACCACCGGCAGCGTGTTCCGCTTCTATACCGAACTTGGGAGCTGGGATGAAAACACTCTCGGATGCTCCGGCGGTCCCGACAACGACAAGCCTGTTGAATTCCCCGACTTCGTAGCCGGCTCGGTCCTCGACCACGGTCTTGCAAAAACAAAGGACTCTTTCAGCTTCCCCAACTACCGCGGAAAACTCGAATTCTTTGTCGACCTCTCGGACAGCGACAACCCCAAGGTGCAGATTACAGCCCCGAAAGAATAATTAACGACTTCAGCTACATCAAGATATGAAAAAATTTCATTTCATAGCCCTGACGGCGCTTGCAGGCCTGCTCTTCACATCCTGCGAGTCATACGACCTGCCCAACCCGCCGGCACAGAGCAACACCCCCGAAGCAATCTTCAACGACGCAGACCTTACGGTTGCCTCCGTTGTCAACGGCGAGACGCTCGACCTCGGCGCCCTCAGCGAGGCACAGCTCCCGGCAGAGCTCTTCTCCGTACAGTTAAAGAACTTCCCCAAGGACTATAATCTGGTCCTCCAGGGGCAGTTCTCCAAAGACGACACCTTCGCCGCTACCCAGAACGTAGACATGACCGTCGGTGCCGACGACATCGCCGCCGCTTCCGCCGCTGAGCTCCAGACCATGTTCACCACTCTCGTGAGCAAAAGTCCCGACACACGCACTATCTACGTTCGTGTGGCTGCTTTCGCCGTCAACGGTTCCAGCAGCGTCCGCATCGGCGGTCCCGACAAATACTACTACTCCGGTGAAGTCACGATCAAACCCATCGCACTCGACCACGTAATCGAAGACGCCTACTACCTCGTCGGTTCGTTCTGCAACTGGGATGTGAAGAAAGGCATACCTTTCATTAAGAACGAAGAAGGTAATGTCTACGATCACCCCAACTTCCAGGTCAAGATCGACGTCACCGCCGAGCAGGCCGCAGCAGGCGGTCTCTTCTGGAAAGTAGTTCCGAAGTCGGCATACGACGCCGGCACATGGGCAGGCGCATACGGTTCGATCGCCGGCGACAGCAATCTCTCCGGCTCGCTCACTCCGGCTCCGGAAACAGAGACAGAAGCAGGTCTCATCCTTGAAGAGGGTCCATATATCATCCACATCAATATGGAGACTCTGCGCTACAATATCGACCGCGCACTGGATTATCTCTGGGTAGTCACCCCCGGCACCTCAACAACTAAATTCGACCTGATGCAGCGCCTCACCAACAACGGCGACTACACCCACTACGAAGGCACATCACCCATGCGCTACAATTTCTATCTCGCCGGTCAGGCATCCAAAAATGGCGTATTCTTCCATCTCGAAGGCGAGAGCAATAAAGATGGAAAGGGCACCTACAGCGGTATGATGTCAACAACCACGACCAAAACCATGAAGGTAGGGGACGACCTTGCACTCTACTACGTCACTGCTAACATCAACGAGATGACGTGGAAAGCCACACAGATCCATACCCTCAACCTCATCGGTGATTTCAACGGCTGGAACCTGGAAACATCTCCCGCACTGACTCCGAACACCACATGCAGCGTATGGACCATCACCGAAACCTTCGCAGAAGCCGGTGAGTTCAAGTTCTGCGTCGACAACGACTGGAAACTCAGCTACGGCTCCTCCGACGGCACATTCAACACCGTCAAGCAGAATGGCGGCAACTACAAAATGACAGAAGCCGGAACGTATACCCTCACGCTCCACTTCGACGTGTTCCCGCCATACCTCGAAGTAGTAAAGAAGTAAAATCTCACCTTTCATCAGAAATCCCGCCGGCAACGACGGGATTTCTGTTTTTTAATGGGAACTTGTCAGAAATAATTGCTAATTTTGCAATATAATACACCACTTATGACAGAACTTCTTATCAGCCTTAATATTCTCGACTATCTCAACGCCGAGTATTTCTACAGTTGGTTCGTCGAAAACGCCAACTATATGTTCGTGTTCATCTTCATGGTCATCGAGAGCTCATTCATCCCCTTCCCGTCGGAGCTCGTCGTGCCTCCGGCCGCATATCTCGCCATGCAGAAAGGCGACATGAACATTTTCATGGTCGTTGCCGTCGCCACCGCCGGAGCTCTCGTGGGCGCACTTGTCAACTATGTTCTTTCGCTGCTCATAGGGCGTCCCATAGTCTATGCCTTCGCCGACTCACGCATAGGACATGCCTGCCTCATCAACAGAGCCAAAGTAGAGAAAGCCGAGAAATATTTCGACGACCACGGCGCCGCAAGTACATTCTTCGGACGTCTCATCCCCGCCGTCCGACAGCTCATATCCATCCCCGCGGGCATCTCTCGGATGAATATATGGCAGTTCTGCATCTTCACGTCTTTAGGCGCACTCCTGTGGAACATCATCCTCGCCGCTATGGGCTGGTGGCTGTCGCTGCATGTGTCGCTTGAGGCACTGCACGCTGCCGTTGAGAAATACAACACCTACCTTACCATCGGCGGTCTGTGCATTCTCGCCGGATGCGTGGCGTATATGGTTTACAATGCCTTAAAAGCTAAAAAAGAAAAGAAACAATGATAGTCTCTCCTTCTCTGCTCTCAGCCGATTTCAGCAAGCTCGGTCGCGACGTCGACATGATAGGCCGCAGCCGCGCCGGATATATACACTGCGACGTTATGGACGGCGTCTTCGTTCCTAACATCTCCTTCGGCTTTCCGGTCATCAAGGCTGTGGGAGCTATCAGCGATGTTCCGCTCGACGTACACCTGATGATCGTCGACCCGGGACGTTACGTCGGTGAGGTGCGCGACACCGGCGCCGCCATAATGAATGTTCACTACGAAGCGTGCACACACCTTCACCGCGTTGTCCAGAGCATCAAGGACGCCGGCATGAAAGCTGCTGTCACGCTCAATCCCGCCACCCCGGTAGCACTTCTCTCCGATATTATAGAAGACCTCGACATGGTTCTGCTGATGAGCGTCAATCCCGGCTTCGGCGGACAGTCGTTCATCCGTCACACGCTCAAAAAAATAGCGGAGCTGCGGGCACTTATCGACAGCACCGGCAGCAAAGCCCTCATTGAAATAGACGGCGGCATCAACCTCGCCACGGGCGCAGAATGCGCGGCAGCAGGTGCCGACGTGCTTGTGTCGGGCAACTCAGTATTCAAGGCAGAGAATCCTGTGGAATACATCGCCGCACTCGCCGCTCTCTAAGAAGCCGTTATAAACCATCAATCTCCTCGACCTCAATATGCAGAACAAAGAACGAAAAGATAAAGGAACACTCACCGACCCCGCTCTGGGCGCTGGAAAACCCTCGGAGAAGACAACTCCCCGCCGGGCACCACGCACCAAGCCAGTGCCCGACAGCTCCGGTCCGACACCGCCGTCGCGCGCAGGGAAAAAGCGTCGCAGCACCGGTAATTCAGGCTTCCTCGCTTTTTTCCGCGACTACCGCACGCAGCTCGCCGTCGGTCTGATTCTGTGCACGGTAGCACTTATCATGGCAGTGACGACGATTTCCTTCATTTTCAATGCGGCACACGACCAGAGCATCATCCACGGGCGCGGTGTTCAGGACATTGTCGATTCCGGCGAAAAAGTCGACACCGCCGGCGGAATTCTCGGCGCCAAGGTGGCGGAATTCCTGCTGGTGAACACTTTCGGCATAGCCTCCTTCATTCTGGTGTTCTACCTATTCCTTTTAGGTCTTGCGTGCATGAGAGTGCGCCGCACCCATTTCTTCGCCCTCACCTTCCGCAGCCTCTTCGCGACAGCCGCCCTGTCGGTCATCTTCGGATTCTTCACCTACGACAGCTCCACGCTCTTCCGCCTCGGAGGAAGCCACGGATATTATATCAACCACATTGTCCTGCTCTACACCGATACGCTCGGAGCGTACGGGCTTACCGTCCTTCTCGCCGGGCTTCTTGTCGCCGTGTTCTTCAATCCTGTCAAGGCTACATGCAGCTTCATCGGCAAGGCTGTGTCCAGTCTGTTCGGTCCGTCACGCAGCAAGCAGACGGCGCCGGAAGATAATGACGGCTCCGCCGACACGGACGACAGCCCCATGAGCGCGTTCGAGAACAAGGAAGAAGATTTCGCCGACTCGCATCTTACCGACGGCGACGACAGCGACGACCTGCCGGAAGACGACGTGGAAGAAGTGCCAGAGCATATCGGCGTCGACATCTTCAATGACCAGAAAGACGACGCGCAGGAAAAGGAAAACGCCGAAGAAGAAATACCCGCCGACCCGGAGCTGATAATCGTAAACAACCGCGTGGAGGACACCGCCTCCGACGAGGACAAGAATTCCATCCGCAACGGCGACCACATAGGACTCGACAAGCCCTTCGACATACATGCCGAGCATTCGCGTTATGTCTTTCCCCCGCTCGACCTTCTGGTCGACCGTCCGAAGACATTCGAAATCGACGACGCCGAGCAGGCCGCCAACAAACAGCTCATCGTGCAGGCTCTGAAGAGCTACAACATCGACATCATACGTATCGAAGCTACAATCGGTCCGACGGTCACGCTCTACGAGATAGTGCCGTCGCAGGGTACGCGAATAGCGAAGATAAAGAGCCTCGAAGACGATATCGCCATGAGCCTGTCGGCTTTAGGAATACGCATCATAGCTCCTATCCCCGGCAAGGGTACCATAGGCATCGAGGTGCCGAACAGCAAGCCGCAGATAGTGTCGATGCGCACCATCCTTGAATCGCGCAAGTTCCGCGACTCCAAGATGAAACTGCCCATGGCTCTCGGACAGACCATTTCCAACGAGATCTATATGGCGGACCTCACCAAGATGCCGCACCTGCTCGTGGCCGGCGCGACGGGTCAGGGCAAGTCAGTCGGTCTGAACTGCATCATCACATCGCTTCTCTACAGCAAGCATCCCGACGAGCTGAAATTTGTCCTCATCGACCCGAAGATGGTTGAGTTCTCTCTCTACCGCACCATCGACAGGCAGTACCTCGCCAAGATACCTGATGAAGAGAATGCCGTCATCACCGATCCCAACAAGGTCATCGCGACGCTCAACTCTCTGTGTGTCGAGATGGATCAGCGCTATGAGCTCCTGCAGTCCGCCCGCGTGCGCGGCATAGAAGATTACAACCAGCGCTTCGTCGAGCGCCGCCTCAACCCCGAGGAAGGACACCGCTTCCTGCCGTATATAGTGATGATAGTCGACGAATATGCCGATCTTGTCATGGTAGCGGGCAAGGAAATCCAGCAGCCCATCTGCCGCATAGCGCAGAAGGCGCGTGCCGTGGGCATGCACATGATCATCGCCACGCAACGCCCGTCAACCGATGTAATCACCGGTATGATCAAAGCCAACTTCCCCGCCCGTATAGCCTTCAAGGTTACACAAGGCATCGACAGCAAAACCATCCTCGACCGCACGGGCGCGCAACGCCTGATAGGTCGCGGCGACATGCTCATCCTCATCAACGGTATCGTCGAGCGCGTTCAGTGTGCCCTTGTCGACACTCCGGAGGTCGATGCCATCTGCAACCATATCGGCTCGCAGCCCGGTTTCACAGGGTGCTATCTTCTCCCCGAACCGCCCGCAGAAGACGGCGGAGGCGAACTGTCGGGCGCCGAGGTGCCAATCAACGACGAATTCCGCAAGTGCGCCATGTTCATCGCCGCTCAGGACTCCGCATCAATCACGAGCCTCCAGCGCAACTTCTCCATAGGCTTCAACAAAGCCGGACGATACATGGACCAGATGCAGCGCCTCGGCATTGTCGGACAGGCAAACGGCTCCAAAACACGCCAGGTGCTGATGAGCCCCGACCAGGTGGAGCGACTGCTCCAGTGAACACTTGAGACATAATTGCCGTTTATCACACATGAGACATAAGAACATTTTCCGCACTTCCATCCTTGCAGTGGCGCTTCTTGTCGCCCTGTGTGCCGACGGCGCCGTCACGGCGGCGTCCATCATGGACGCCATGAGGGCTAAATTCTCCACAGCGAAGAATGTCGAAGTGCTTTTCACACTGCGTTCCGACGGAGAGTCAGAACAGGGCAGCGCCATAGTGAGCGGTGCACGGTTCTTCTTCACGACGCCCCGGATGAATGTATGGTACGACGGACGTACACAATGGACAATGCTCCGCTCCACCGGCGAAGTGAACATTTCCGAGCCTACTCCCGAAGAGCTCACCGCCTCCAATCCCTTCACAGTGCTGAACAACTATGCCAGCATGTACAATATCCGTCGTCTGCCCGACGAAGCCGGTCTGCGGCGCGTAGAGCTGACTCCCAAAGCCGCCAACACCGGCATTGCCAGTGTCGCCATATCAACTGCTTCGACAGGATGGGTATCCTCTGTCACCGTAGTATTCAGCGACAGACGTTCGGTATGTCTGACTGTCGACTCCATCAAAGCCATCGGCGCACAGCCAGCATCGGTATTCGTCTATGACGGTAAGAAATTTCCAGCAACAGAAATAATAGATCTAAGATAATACAATGAGCAAGCTCACGACAAAATGCCTCATCATAGGCTCCGGTCCCGCCGGCTACACAGCCGCCATCTACGCATCGCGCGCCAACCTCTCCCCTATTCTCGTGGAGGGCTACCAGCCCGGCGGACAGCTCACGACAACTACGGAAGTCGAGAATTTCCCCGGCTATGTCGAAGGAGTCTCCGGTCCGCAGCTGATGGAAGACCTTCGCGCACAGGCAGCCCGCTACGGTGCTGAAATCATCGGCGGAGAAGTGACCGAAATCGATCTTTCCAAGCGTCCGTTCACCGCAAAAATCGACGGTAGTGAAAGTATCGTCGAGGCAGAGACCGTCATCGTCTGCACAGGCGCTTCGGCAAAATATCTCGGAATGGACGACGAAAAGAAGTACATGGGCATGGGCGTATCGGCATGCGCCACCTGCGACGGTTTCTTCTATCGCGGCAAGGTCGTCGCCGTTGTAGGCGGCGGAGACACGGCATGTGAAGAAGCTATGTACCTCTCCCAGCTCGCGTCGAAAGTATATATGATAGTCCGCAAAGACTATCTGCGTGCATCGAAAGTGATGCAGCAGCGCGTGATGGATAATCCCAAGATAGAAGTACTCTTCAACACCGTCACGAAAGCCCTCGGCGGCGACGAAGTTCTCGCCAAAGCCACAGTCGTCACCACGACACCTTCGACAGGCGCTCAGGACACCTACGACATCGCCATCGACGGTTTCTTCCTCGGCATCGGTCACCAGCCCAACACCGCCTTCCTGCGCGGTCAGCTCCAGCTCGACGAAGCAGGATATATAACCCTCGTTCCTGGAAGCACTGCAACAAACGTCGAAGGTGTCTTCGCCGCCGGCGACGTCGCCGATCCCGTCTACAAACAGGCAGTGTCCGCCGCCGGAACGGGCTGCCGCGCCGCTCTCGACGCCGAACGTTTCATAACCCTGCACAAAGATGCCTAAAGCGCAGAAAACAAACGCCATCAGGCTTCTTGAAGCTGCCAAAGTGCCATTCGGCACGAGGGCGTACCCTGTGGACGAAGAGCATCTCGACGCGCAGCACGTCGCCGACTCTCTTGGCGAGGATATAAACCGCGTGTTCAAGACCCTCGTCCTCCGTGGCGAGCGCACCGGACTCTTCGTCTGCGTCGTTCCGGGCAACTGCGAGGTCAACCTCAAGAAAGCCGCGCACGCTGCGGGTGACAAAAAGGTTGAGATGATTGCCATGAAGGAGCTTCTGCCGACTACGGGATATATCCGTGGCGGCTGCTCTCCCGTGGGCATGAAGAAAGCCCTTCCGACATTCTTCCATCTCACTGCCAACGATTTCGATAAAATATATGTAAGCGCCGGCGTGCGCGGTCTTCAGCTTGAGATAGCGCCCGCCGACCTCATAGCTTTCGTCGGCGCTAAGGTCGCCGACATTGTCAGATGAACACCATCGGCACCCTGTTCCGCTTCACCGACTTCGGCGAGAGCCACGGCACCGCCGTAGGCGGCGTCATCGACGGAATGCCCTCAGGATTCAAAATCGACTTCGACGAACTCCGCAACGAGATGGCACGCCGCCGTCCCGGGAGCAGTCCGCTCACAACATCGCGCAACGAGCCCGACGAAGTCGTATTTCTCTCCGGTGTGCTCGACGGCATAACACTCGGCACTCCGATAGCATTCTACATAGCCAACACAAACACACGCTCCGCCGACTACGACGTTCTCGAACACACCTTCCGCCCCAATCACGCCGACTACACCTATTATGCGAAATACGGCGTGCGCGATCACCGCGGCGGCGGACGCGCCTCCGCGCGCGAAACAGCCGCCCGTGTCGCTGCCGGAGCCATAGCCCGGCAATATCTGAAATCGAGAGGCATCGTCATAAGTGCCCGAGCTGTCAACATCGGCAGCATCGCGATTGTTACTGCCGACGACTATCAACGCGCAGAAAAAGCTATCGCCGCCGCGCGCAGCGACAGGGACACCCTCGGCGGAATTGTGGAATGCATCGTCTCAGGCGTGCCTGCCGGGCTGGGAGAACCGGTCTTCGGCAAGCTGCAGGCAATGCTCGCTGCCGCCATGATGAGTATCAATGCCGCCAAGGGATTCGAGTACGGCGACGGATTCGCCGCCGCCTCTTCCACCGGCAGCTGTCAGACCGACGAGTTCCGCATCGTCGACGGCACTGTCCGTACTGCAACAAATCATTCCGGCGGAATACAGGGCGGAATAAGCAACGGCGAAGACATCATTTTCCGTGTTGCCTTCAAGCCGGTAGCCACTCTGCCCCGCCCGCTCGCCACCGTCACCGACACCGGAGAAGAGACGACGGTAGAGGTCGGCGGACGGCACGACATCTGCGTCGTTCCGCGTGCGGTCCCTGTCGTGGAGGCAATGGCGGCGCTTGTGCTTCTCGATGCCTGTCTGATTGCGGGAAAGCACTGAACCATAGCATACCGTCCGGCGTTGTAAGATTATATTTCCAACGTTTTAACTCTTCGGACGATATGAAAGACATTACCACCAACCTGTTCAAAGTCAAAGGTTACCGGTCCCGCCCGTCGTGCGGAGGATTGCTCATCGCCGAACCTTTTGCCAAAGATACATACTTCAACCACGGAGTAGTATCCATCATCGATTATATCCCGGAAGAGGGCGCCACCGGTGTGGTGCTGAACAACCGGACGCAATATTCCCTCTACGAGCTGCTCGACGGCGTCGACAGCAGCCTTGACATCCCTGTCTACTGCGGTGGTCCGGTAGGACAGGACAGACTATACTTCATCCACACCTTAGGTCCCGACATCATTCCCGGTGCCCGTCAGTACGCGCCCGGACTGTATGTCGGCGGTGACTTCGACGCTGCCACACAATATATCAACGAAAACTACGACACCGAAGGCTATATCCGTTTTTTCATCGGCTACAGCAGCTGGTGCGAAGGTCAACTCGAACGCGAGCTTGAACGTGAGGAATGGGCTCTTGGCGCCTCTCCGTCCGACCATCGCGACGTTCTGTGTCTCAGCGGCGACACGTACTGGCACCGTGCCGTGCGTCGTCTCGGAGAGACGTATCGCTCCTGGACCCTCATGCCTCGCAACGTCAGCTATAACTGACGTTAAAAAGCCGCCCGAAAGTCGCATTTTGCCGTTCCTCACCCTCTTTTTGCATTAAAAAGGATAAAAATAGTTGCATTTTCAAGAATTTTAGTAATTTTGCACCCGATAGCGCATCGGGTGCTGTCGTATATCGGCAACCGCCGAAAACATATTCCTGATTTATCTTCAAACCAATCATAATTTATCTTCAAACCTATCATACAATTATATGAAAAAAGTGTTACTCACTGTAGGCGCCGCCGCTGTGCTGAGCATTTCAGCATTCGCCGCCGGCACTACCGCTGTGCGCCCTGTCGGCGAACTTCTGGGTCTGAAAGCCGGTAATTCCGGCTTTTCTACTTCGGGAGTAGTCGCTACCGCACCACGGACGCCCCTTCGCGCGCCCGAAGTAAAGAACGCCGAGACCGGCGAAGTGAACATCTGTGCCAGCGTTGTCTACCCCGAGCAGTCGACAGGCATGTGGAGCTTCAGCGTCAGCGACTATAATCCGACGCGTCTGTCGCTCGACCGTGAACTACAGGCAACCGGCGGCGGTATCGCCGCAAACGGCATGTACTATTTCAACCGCTACATGAGCATGCTGGGCTTAGAGGAAATCAAGACATTCAGCTATAAGATTCCCGACTGGAGCCAGTACGACAGCTATACCGGCAAAATCAACTATGTCGCCACTACAATGGCATACTGCTCCAACCGCGACGAGGTATACGGCTGCTTCATCAACGAAAATCGCGACGGATATAAGCTTGTACGCTGGAAATACGACAGCTATCTGCCCGGACGCGCCATCTGCGACCTTCCCGAAGCATGGAGCGGATGCGCGTTTTCTTCGGACGACACCCTCTATGCCATCGACCGCAAAGGCGACCTGTACACTGTCGACATCAAGACAGGCGAGATGACTCTTGTAGGCTCGACGGGTCTGGTATCGAACTATGTGAGCGACGCCATCATCGATACCGACACAGACAAGATGTACTGGTGCGTCGCTTCCGACGACGTCCATGCCCTTTACGAGGTGAACATCAAGACCGGCGCCGCCACGAAACTCTACGACCTCAGCAATGAAGAACAGCTCTGCGGCATGTATATCGACAGCGGCATCCGCAGCTATGCCGACGACACCCCCGCCCGCATCTCCTCTGTATCGACGTCGTTCAGCACAGCACAGTTCTCAGGCACAGTTTCATTCTACACACCCCGTCTGAGCCGCGGCAACGTAGCTCTGCCCACCGACGAAGAACTGTCCTACACCGTCAGAGCTAACGGCAAGGTAATAGCCACGGGCAGCAGTCTGCCCAACAAGCGCGTCAACGCCGCCGTTACACTCGAAGAATCGGACAACTACTATTTCACAGTCACCACGACCAATGCCGCCGGCGAATCGGAAGCCTGCGGCACACACAAATATGTAGGCATAGACCAGCCCCAGATGACAGGTGCGCTCAATATCCGCCTCAGCGGCAGCAACGCCACACTGTCGTGGTCGCGCGTATCGTCGACAGGTCTCAACGGCGGTTCGGTAGACAACTACAGCGCCGTCTACACCGTTGTGCGTCATCCGGACATGAAAGTTGTCGCCGATGCAATCTCCACCACCAGCGTCACCGACGAGCTGCCGGCTCCCGAAGCACGCACTGAATACTGGTACACCCTCACTGCCAAAGTGGGAGAGCTTGAGACAAACACCCTCAGCACCACCACACTCGCCCTCGGTCCTATCACCCCGCCTTTCGAAGGACTGTTCGACTCATACACCTCCATCGCAGGCTGGACACTTATCGACGTAGCCGCCGACGACTACAAATGGACCTACTACAACTCCGACAAGGCTCTCCAGCTTTCCGGCAGCCGCGGCTTCGACGACTGGGCAATCTCTCCCGCCGTCAAGGTCCGCAAAGGCATCAGCTATCCCGTCACCATCACTCTCCAGACCTCGGGCTATCGCGATGAGACTTTTGAAGTGAAGTGGGGCGCAGAGCCCACTGCCGAAGCAATGACCAACACTCTCATTGAATCCACGACCTTCAAGAGCACTACAGCTGTCGAATACCGCGGCGAGCTCGTTCCTGCCGAGGACGGAAAGGTCTATATCGGCATCCACGGCTGCACGGCAAGTCCGTCGTCGAAAATCAATGTGCTTTCTGTCAAGATTGAAGGCGGTCAGTCGTCAGACGCTCCCGCCGCTCCCGCCGATTTCAAGGTGAGCACGCCTGTCGACGGCACCCGCGAAGCCAACATATCGTTCACTCTGCCGGCACAGACTGTAGGCGGCGAAGCTCTCGAAGGCGACAAGACTCTCACCTCCGCTGTCATCTCGCGCGACGGAGAAGTCATAGCCACCTTTACCGAAGACCTGACGACCGGTAAGGAAATCAGCTATGTCGACAACAGCGAGACTCTTACCCTCGGCAAGCATCTTTACAGTGTTGTCGCCGCTAACAGCTACGGCGAGAGCCCTGCTGCCGAGACGGAAGTACTCGTCGGCGCACGCAAACCCATCGCACCAGCTGAGGCTAAGATGATAGAAGACGGCAACACAGGACGTGTGACAATCAGCTGGACGCCTGTCACCACCGACGTCGAAGGCAACACCTTCAGTGCCGATGCAGTGACCTACCGCGTCATCGACCGCCAGTACAACACCGTTGCCGACAATGTCAGCGGCACATCCGTCACCATCACCGCCGTTGAGGAAGGTGAGCAGGCATTCTGCCAGTTCGGCGTCTATGCCGTCACGGCAGGTGGCGAAAGCGACAAGATGACCGGCACGGCATACAAGCCTGTCGGCAAGCCATACACATCTCCCTGGAACGAATCTTTCGCCGACGGTTCGATATCGTCGATTTTCGGCTACAACTTCATCAAGGGCAACGAACCCTGGCAGTTCATCAGCAACTCCGACTGGGGCATTGTTCCTCAGGACGAAGACCGCGGTTTCGCCTACCTTGAATCCTACGGTGACCTGACGGCACTTGTCACTGGCAAGATAGACCTCGAAGGTCTCAACAGCCCGGCATTCACATACTATACCTTCAACTACGAGGGCAGCTCCGTATATTCCAACAGCCTCACCGTAGAAGTTGACAACGGCGACGGACGCGGCTTCGTAGCCGTTCAGAAGAACGTTGTCGCCGAAACTGGTCCTTTCAGCACATGGAACAAGGTTGTCGTTCCGCTCGACAACTACGACGGACAGTCGGTCATCTTCCGCATCGTCCCCGGAGACCTCAGTCTGGCATTCTACACTCTCGACAACCTGCGCGTGACAAGCTATGTAGAGAACAACCTTTCCGCCGGCACTATCGAGGCTCCCGGTGTTGCAGAAAACGGCAAGAGCTTCGAGATCAACTTTACCGTAAGCAACAACGGCGAGAATCCCATCAACAGCTACACCGTAGAGCTGTGGAAGAACGGCGACATGGCAGACTACAAAGAATGCACGCGCATCGAGCCTAACGAGAGCAAGAGCGTTGTCTTCGAGCAGACTCTTACGGCTCTTGACGGCGAGGACGTGACATTCCATGCAGTAGTAGTATGCGACAACGACGGCATAGAGTCCGACAACACATCTGCCGAAATCACCGTCGCCAACATGGCTCCCGCAGTTCCCTTCGTCAGAGACCTCTCCGCAGTGCCCACGGACAACAGCGTTGAGCTCAGCTGGAGCGCCCCCGACCTCTCCGAAGCAGCTCCCGCACCCTTCACGGAGAACTTCGACGCTGCCGAAAGCTGGACAAACAATATCGACGGCTGGAAATTCATCGACGTCGACAAGGCACCCTTCGGCGGCATCAACACACTCAACTACCCATGCAACGGCATGCAGTCGTGGTACGTAGCGGACAACACCTGGAGCGGCATCCAGACCGGCGATGAGCCTGCACGCTGGGATGCTCATTCGGGCAATAAATACATCGTCTCCGCCTATGTGATGCGCGGTCAGCAGAACGTACAGAGCGACGACTGGGCTATCACGCCTCAGCTCAACGGCAACTTCGCACAGGTCATCTCCTTCTATGCAAAGAGCTTCGACCCGAAGTACCTCGAAAGCTTCGAAGTACTCGCATCTGCCGGCACCACATCGACCGACGACTTCGTCAGCGTAGGAACCGCCAAGGAAGTTCCTAACAGCTGGCGCCAGTACCGCTTCAAACTCCCTGCAGGAACACACTATGCAGCCGTACGCAGCCGCTCGATCAACAAGTTCCTCCTCTTCGTCGACGACATCACCTACGTACCCGCCAGCGGCGAGCCCGAACAGCTCTCTCCTGTGGGCTACAACGTATACCGCAACGGCGTCAAGCTCAACGCAGAACCTATCGCCGAACCGACGTTCACCGACGAGAAAGTGATCAACGGACGCGACTATATCTACGTTGTCACCGTCGTCTACGACGGTAAAGGCGAGTCAGCAGCTTCCAACGCTGTTTCCGTCCTCACTACAGGCGCTGAAAATATCGGCAGCGCTTCCGACGTAACCATCAGGACAGCCGGCAACAGTGTTGTCGTCACCGGTCTCACCACCGGCGCTGTTACAGTGATCTCTCCCGACGGACGCTGCGTCGCCACAGCAGAAGCCGCTCCCGTCGTCACCCTTCCTCTGGCACACGGCGTATACATTGTCAACGCCGGCAACACCACTGCCAAAGTCGTGATAAAATAAGTAATATAACATTCTGAATAGCTCCGGCAGGCACGCTCCACCTCAGTGGCATGTGCCTGCCGGAATGTTTTCCGGAGTTTTCCGGAGCATTTTTTTGAAAAATTATATGTGGAAAATTTGCACGGACAAACAGAATCACCTACTTTTGTGTTGTAAAGATGAAGGCGAGAGAGCCGGAACCGATTTTAAGGAACACCACATCAAAGTAGATCGGGAAACTCTTCAAATTATAATGAAATACCGAGACAAGCTTAGCCGACCGATGGCGGGCCTCAGCGCGCAGCCCTGCTGCGCGAGCCTTTGAGCCGGAGGATTACAAAGGGCGGCGAGCACTCAAAACCTGTCTGTTCGGAGTTTCATCTCATCCTTTGATGTGGCACTTATAAAAGGCGTTCACGCCCCTGGCGCGGACGCCTTTCTTTTCATATTTCCGCCAGCGCAATGACAGCAAAAGAATTCGAGACCATATTCAGAAAGACGTATACGCCTCTGGGCATGTACGCCCTGCGCATCGTCGGCGATGCCGACACCGCCGAGGATATGGTGCAGAATGTCTTCATAAAAATCTGGCAGGCTGCCGTTTCCGGAAAAGAAACAGGGTGTACCGCCAGCTATCTCTATTTCGCTGTCCGCAACGAATGCATCTCATGGCTGCGCCGGCACAAGGACACTGCCGACATAGACACCATCCCCGACGTCGACGATGATGCCATCGACACTTCCGAGCGCGATGCCCGGATATGGAAAGCCATCGACGCTTTGCCCGAAAAATGTCGCTGTGTGTTCCTCATGAGCAAGCGCGACGGACTCAGCAACGAAGAAATTGCCGAAGAAATGGGTATTTCCATCAAGACCGTCAAAAATCAGCTTACCAAAGCATTGAGCCGCCTCCGCGAAGCCCTTGAGCCAAACCGCCGCCCATTCTTTCTGCCTTTCCTGTGATTTTTCTAATTTTTTTTGCGGTGGAGTAGGACTTTTCGGGGAATGCTGCGTCTTTAGGGTGAAATCATCACATAATCACAAAAAGACGAAATGAAAAAACTTCTTGCTGCAATTCTTGCCATCCTGCTGTGCGCACTATGCGCATCGGCACGCCAGCCGTCGCGAGGCTACCGCGGTTTCTTCGAACTCGGAACAGAAAGCCACCACGAAAACAACCTGTTCTTTAATTCCTATAAAGGCTATCTCAGCATATCGACATCGCACGGCTACCAGTTCAATCCGCACCTGTTCATAGGCGCGGGCATCGCCGCTTTCAACGACTTCGCTCCTGTTTTCGTTCAGGCACGCACCGACTGGAAATTCGGTATTTTCACCCCTTACGCCGATATGCGCGCCGGCTACAGTATTGCCGAAGGCGGTGGTGTCTATCTCTGCCCAAGCATCGGCTACCGTTTCAACTGGGGACGCAAAGTAGGCATCAACGTGGGTCTGGGCATCACGCTGCAAGGACGCGCCAACGACTACTATGGTATCTCGGAAGGCACCGACGGCTACTGGAATCTGGAATACCTGTATACCAGGCACGACATAGAGAATTATTTTTCCTTCCGTTTAGGAATAGACTTCTGATCCGACATGAAACACGACGAAGAAATCGACTTTATCGCCCGTCACTACCGCCGCGGCGCATTCGCCAGCAGAAGCGCTCTGGAGCGTATAATGCCCGGCAGAATGAGCCGGCTCCGCACGGTACGTATAGCGGCGGCAGCGGCATTGCTCATCGCTGCCGGCACAGCGGCGGCACTCCTGATAACTCACTCATCGTCGACAGACAGAGCGGCTGAGACAGTGCCCCAGGACGCGCCGACGGCAGTAGCTGACGATATCAAGGTAATTGATTTCGAATCGACTCCGCTCACTGTCGTAGCCGACAAAATCAGGGAAGTATACGGCGTCTCTGTCCGCAACCTTCCGGACGACGCCGGCGACATCACGCTTTCACTCCACTACGAAGGCAGCGCCGCCGACCTTGTGGACACCATCAACGAAATACTGTCAACACAAATGACAATCGAAGAATGAAAAGGCTCAGGCTCATCATCTTATCCATTATCCTCGCGGTCTGCTGCGCAGAAGCTCAGAATGTCACCGTCAGCGCCACCGACGCACCGGCGTCGACGGTATTCCGCTCAATCATGGAGCAGACCGACCTTAACTTCGTATATTCCTCCGATCTTCTAAAGGACATACGGGTGAGCATCAAGGCGGAGAATCGCCCTTTGCGCAAGGTGCTCGACGAAATTTTCCGTTCCACTGACATTACATACACTATAAAGGGCAAAAATGTCGTGCTGCGGCGCAAGGCGCGCAAAGCGGAGAAAAAGGCAGACTCACGCCCCGCCACAGATATTCAGGCGGGGACCAAAGACACTATTCAGCTCAAAGACGTTGTTGTCGTGTCGCGTCTTGAAGCGCCAGCCGTGCATACAAGTGAGATAGGCGCCCGCAAAATCACGGCAGATAATGTTATCAACGTGCCCGCCATGTTCGGAGAGAGTGATGTCATCAAGGCTCTCCAGACTCTTCCGGGCGTTTCGGAAGGCACAGCGGGACTCGCAGGCATGTATGTCCACGGCGGCAACGCCGACGAGAATCTATGTATGCTCGACAACGTACCGCTCTATCAGGTAAACCATTTCGGCGGTATCTTCTCGGCGTTCAATCCGGAGGTTATCCGCTATATCGACTTCTATAAATCGTCTTTCCCGGCACGCTACGACGGCAGACTGTCGTCGTTCATGGACGTGCGCACCCGCACAGGTATTCCCGAACGCCGCCACGGCACAGTCAAACTCGGGCTCACCGCGGGTTCATTCAATATCTTCGCCCCTATCGGTAAGAAAACGAGCTATCTGCTCGGCATACGCCGCTCGTGGCTGGACTTTGTCACCATTCCCTTGCTGGCAATTGCAAACTCAAAGAGCGAAAACGGCGATAAAGCGGACTTCCGCTACTATTTCATGGATCTCAACGCCAAAGTGATGCACCGCTTTTCCGACAGAATGAACGGCTTCGTGAGCATATACTTCGGCGACGACTATCTCAAGACACTATCAAAGGATGTCAGCGAGCAGTGGTACGAAAAAGATAAGTACAACCTGCACTGGGGCAACCTGCTGGCTCAGGCGGGTCTGAACTATCGTTTCCGTCCCGACATGACGGCGGAATTCACTGCGGCGTTCACCCGCTATTTCTCCGGAATGAAACACAGCCTGTACAACAGCCAGGAATACGACGGGACAACAAGCATCTATAATTCGCTGTCGCAGTCGGACAACAGCATCAACGACTGGATTTTCCGCGGCGACTTCGACTGGCACGCCTCCGAGAACTCACATGTGCGCTTCGGTGCAGGATATACACGGCATACGTTCGAACCCGGAAGCACACGCAGAGAATATACCGTCGAGAGCACAACCATGATAGCCACCGATTCCATCTGGCGCTATGGTGCCGACGAGTTCAACGCATACATAGAGGACGACCTGACGATAACGCCATCGCTGAGGGCAAACATAGGCATTCACGGTTCGCTGTTCCACATCGACGGCAAGACACACGGAGGAGTTTCTCCGCGACTGTCACTGAGCTGGCACCCACGTGGCAATGTAGCTTTCAAAACGGCTTATTCCCGGACTGTGCAATACGTGCATCAGCTCACACAGCTTTTTGTGTCGATGCCGTCCGACCAGTGGATTCCGGTAACAGGACGTTTCCGCCCCCAGACGGCAGACAAAATATCCGCCGGAGCCTACTGGCAGTCGCCCGACGGACATTTCACGGCATCGGCGGAAGCATACTGGAAATGGATGCGCAACATTATAGAATACCGCGACGAATACTATCTGCGTCCGCCGTTAGGAATGTGGGACGAGCGTCTGACCTCGGGCAAAGGCACTGCCAAAGGCATCGATTTCAACATCGAGAAGACTTTCGGAAAACTGACAGGACATGTGAGCTACTCGCTGGCATGGGCGGACCGCACTTTCAAAGACAAGAACGGCGGACACACTTATCCTGCGCGTACCGACAACCGGCACACCATAAAAATCGCCGCCCATTGGAAAGCAAACAAACGTGTGGAACTCAATGCCGTATGGACAGGTCACTCCGGCAACCGCTACACCCTGATGACCCAGCGGTGGCAGGCACCCGAAATCAACGCTCCCTGGTATGAAAATCCGCTCCTGAAAGAGCCGGTCAACAATTACCGCCTGCCCTTCTACCACCGTCTTGATCTGTCGTGCGTTGTCCACAACCGCCGCGGATACTTCACTTTCAGTGTCTACAACGCCTACTGCCACATGAACACCACCGCTATTGTCTATGACTACGACGTCGAGAAAGGTCACGACGTGTTCAGAAAAGCCAAATTTCTCCCCATCATTCCCTCAATATCATACACATGGCAATTCTAAGAAATATATTATTCGCGTTCTCGGCTCTGTGCCTTACCGGCTGCTTCGAGACATTCGAGCCCTTAGCCGGATCAGAACCTGTTCTGTGCATAAACAGTGTCATAACAGCCGGCGAGACAATCAGCGTAGAAGTGACGCACACCTGGCGTGTCGACAGTCCGGACGGTGACAGAAGAGACCGCTACGTCGACGATGCCATAGTGTCTGTCTATGTCAACGGCGAACTCAAGGACAAGGACTATGTCGCCCGCGAAGGCGACAACATACACATCGAAGTTACCAGCAACACCTACGGGCGCGCCGAGGCGGACGTCACCGTCCCCGTAGCCTGCCCCGTCACAGTTTCGGGAGTCACTCCGACCTCTGTCTTCGCCTATGCCGGCGAAGAGAGTGACTATTATATAGGCTTCGGACTCAGAGCACGGCTGAGTATCGCCGACCGCGCCGGAGAGAACAACTACTACGTCTTCGGCAGCAACACATACATGGACTATACCGGTGACAATTACTGGTATTCGGGTGCCAGACTCTACGGCGGCACTCTCGACGCAGATGCCGAGCCCATATTTTCGGAACATATCGGCGTGACGGAGTCGGTTTTCGGCTTCGACGCTGACGGCTTCACTTTCTTCACCGACAAGCAGTTCTCCGGAAAGAACTACTCTCTCAACCTTCGCTACTCCGACATCTCATACACCTCCGAACCCGGCTATGGCTACGACGATGTTCCGCCCTGCGGCATCGAACTGATTGTCTACACAGTTTCCGAGAGCTACTATAACTGGCTCAGCTACCTATGGCAGGTGAACAGCGGCTACGTAGGCAATGTCGGCGACGTCGGGTTCTGCGATCCAGCCTGGGGATACAGCAATGTCAGCACTGGAGCCGGTGTCGTCGCCGCACGCAGCAAGTCGTCCGCCACAATTGTTCTCACAGACTTCCTTCAGGAAGAGCTCGACAAAGTCAGGCAAACTGCCGAATGAACTATTTTCAGGGTTGCTGCGTTAGTATAATGTTAACATCATCACATTATGAAAAGGATAAGTGCAGCAATCATATTGGCGTCGGCAAGCATATGTTTGCCGGCGCAGACCCTTACAGAGATAGGGCGGCAGCTCGAAAGCCTCGGATGCTATGCCGACAGCGCCACATACGAAGTATTCCTGCCCAATCTCTCCGAACCTGTAGCGTATTCGATCAAGCTCGAAAGTCTGTCTGCTCCGTCCGACAGCCTGTCGCCGTGCCGCTATTTCATAGGCTGGCAGCTTCCGGCGCCTTCGGGAATATCGGAGGGATTCATGGCATATTTCAATGGCACGCACTACCGTATGCGCGACGAACGTCTTCAGGAATATCACCGCGAATGGAATCCGGAAGTGTTTGCCCCCGGAGGCGACGCGTCGCGCGGCATACAGAACCAGGCACAGTTCGCCGACCTTCTGCCGCAGGCTCTCGGACGGCATTTCATTGAAATGGCGGCGGATTCCTCATATATCTTCACAGTGAGTCGCAAGACATCCGGCGGCAAGGACTGCATCGAAATCGACGGGCGCAGGCGTCTGTCGGGCTACGACGCTGCAGAGTATACCTACATTCTCGATGCTGCGACGCTGCTGCCGATTAGCATAGAGTTCGACAACAATCCCGGACAGCTCGGCGAACAGAACATCACCGTGCGTTACGGATCGCCCGAACCTTGCGCAGACATGCGCATCGACGAGGAATCTGTCGTCGCGCGCCGTCCTGACGATTTCGGAAAATACCGCGAGAGCACTTTCTCTCTCCAGAGCCTTCCCGGGCGTGAACTGCCGCGCATAGTGTCGCGCACAAGCACGGGCGAACGCTACGAACACGAGAAAGGAGCGCCTTTTGCAGCCCCGACAATAATAGTCTTCGCCGATGCTACCGTAGACAGTACCGCCGGTCTGGTTGCCGACGTCCGCGCAGCCGTCGACATGCTTCCCATGCAGACCGACGTTGTGTGGGCGTTCATCAATCACCGCGCCGACGATGTCGAAGGTGCTGTACCGTCGGTACGCCCCGGCGAACATCTGCTTGTAGGAGCACGCGGAGCCGCGCGTGACTGCGGAGTAGGCGCAGTCACACCGGTGCTAATCTTTGCTTCTGCCGACGGCAAGGTGTCGGACATCGCCGTGGGATACAACAAAGACATGACTTCGCTTGTTATTCAGAAAATAACAAATGCAAAATAACAATATGGCAACAATATTCTTCAAAGGCGAAGCCGTCCACACATACGGCGAAATTCCTGCTGTAGGCAGTGAAGCCCCGGGGTTTGACCTCACATCCAAAGACCTTACTGACGTCCGCCTAAGCGACTACAAGGGCAAGCGCGTCGTACTCAATATTTTTCCAAGCCTTGACACACCGGTATGCGCTATGTCGGTGCGCCGCTTCAACAAGGAAGCCGCCGGTCTGACCAACACCGCCGTCATCTGCATATCCGAAGACCTGCCCTTCGCATTGAGTCGTTTCTGTGCCGCCGAAGGGATAGAAAACCTTGTGGTGGCATCGGCATTTCGCTCGCAGATGTTCACCAAGAACTACGGACTGATGATGGTGGACGGTCCTCTTGCCGGACTGCTTGCAAGAGCGGTCATCGTCGTCGACGAACAGGGAAAAGTCATCTTTTCCGACCTCGTTGAAGAAATCACCCATGAGCCCGACTACAAAGGAGCGCTATCGGTGCTGAAATAGTCTGGTGTTAATTTAAGCAAAAATAAAGACAGCCGTTAAACCTGCGGGTCTGACGGCTGTCATATTGTACGTAAACAATATAAAAACTATAGATAATGAAAAAGAAACTAATCGTCGCAGCCATTGCCGTTTTCGCCGCCGCAGGACTTTCCGTATCGGCACAGCAGCCCGCTCCCGGTACATGCTGCGCAGAAACCCAGTGCACTGCACAGAACGATTGCAAACGTCCCTGTCCGTTCGACGGTCTCGACCTTACCGACGCTCAGCGCGCACAGCTTAAAGAGCTGCAGAAACAGTGCGTAGAACAGACCAAGGCAAACAAAGATAAAGACAAAGCCGCAAGACGCGAGGCAGCCAAACAGCGCCGTGCCGAAAAGCTCGCAAAAATTAAGGAGATTCTGACTCCCGAACAGTATATTAAATTCCTTGAGAACCAGTATCTCAACGCTCACAACAAAGTAAAAGGCGATTTCCGCAAAGGACGTCAGGCTTTCAACAAAGAACGCAACAAAATGCGCAGCGACCGCAAAGTTCTCGACAAGTCCGCAAAGGAACTCATGAAAAAGAAAGAAAGCAAAAAATAAATCTGCAACAGCTATATATTTTTATTCTCCTCTCTCCAAAGCACGCTCCGGCGTGCTTTTTTCATGCGACATCCTATTGAATCCTTACGCGGAAGGAGAAAGGCGAGCGCGGCGCGGACAGCGACAGGACTCCGGCAGATATTTTCGTTCCGATGAGCGATGCCGTATCTTCGCCGGCTCCTTCGGTCACAACTTCGAACATTCCTTGCCTCCCTTCGGCGACATGTCTTTCATAAAAAAGCCTTGCCACGTGTCCCATCGTCATGCGCAGATTCAGTTCTACCGCCGGGGCAAGACGCACATCGCCGTCGTCGACAGCCATCATGTCTATCCCCAATGAACCGTCATAGTCCTTTCCGATAATCTCTTCAAGAATCGGGGCAAGTGCTTCAGCAACCGGAGCGAGCGGTGGCGTCTCGCGCTCTATGGCAGAAGCGAGCTCCTCCTGTGGCGCGAGCACATTTCCGGTGTATGCTCCGTTGGCATCGGTGCCGAAGAGCGATAGTCCGTCGAAGATACATCTGCCGTTTTCCATTGTGAAAAGCATGGCAAAGTCGAGCTTGCGTCGGTAGCGTTTCTCGCCCATAATGGACCCCTGACGCCGGATGACGCCTTCGATCTGAGGTATCATGCGCTCAACATCGGCAGGTGTTGCGAAGAGCAGCCCTCGCCCCGACGACGACCATGGCAGTTTCAGCACGGCATGTTCCACTTTCTCAACAAACGTCCGCACGTTTTCTGCACTGCTCAGCTCCACTGCCGGCGACGCCACCTTGTAGGGCAAGATCCGGGCAAGAGCATCGCCTACCATAGCCGCAGTGCGCCGGTGCGACAGTTCGCGTATACGGTCGAGAGCCGCATCGTCGGGCAGCATGTCCTTGGAAAATCCGATGCGCTCAAGAAAGAGTCGCGATGCCTTGCTCCAGCCCCACGGCGACGGCGTCAGACCGGCTGTGCTACCGGCAAACAGCTCTGTACGCAGCCCGTAGCGGCTCCGTATTGTCTCATACCACCGTCCGTCTATGCCCTGATCGAACACTTCGTCGCCGGCATCGCCGTACCACAGACCGAGAGTCTGCCCCGCGCGGCGAAGGCGCGTGGCTGCCGGCGGAGGCGTATAGCCTGCAATGTTCATTGCAAGCGCCAGATCGTTCTCAGGGAAAAATAGATGAAGCCTGCGCATCAGAATGTCACTCCCAGACGACATGTGACAGCATGAATGTCCGGCGTGTTGAAAACCAGGTCGTCAGGTCCGGTCTCCTTACGCTCGCGGAAAGTATATCCGAGCATCAGCCATGACGTGAAATTGATGCTTCGTGCAAGGTTGAGCCCCACTCCGGCGAAACCGTAGCGGCAGTACTGTTCCTTACTGTCAAGAGAATGGCTGTATGCCATTCCGCCGCGGAGGTCGAGGAAGAACAGCGAAGGACGGTCGCGGAAATTTGTCCGGAATTCAAGAGCCAGAGGATATGTACGGACAGAGTTTGTTACATTTATCTGCACTCCCGCACTGACTCCGAGAAAATTGATCCATCCGCGGCGCATTCCGAATCCGGCGTTGAAATCGACCGAGCTGCAGTTGTTTCCCACCATGTCAATGGACGTTCCGGCGTCGGCGCCCCAGGCGAAATGCACCTTAGTGTCCCACGGA
Source organism: uncultured Porphyromonadaceae bacterium (assembly GCA_900555715.1). Classification (GTDB taxonomy): domain Bacteria; phylum Bacteroidota; class Bacteroidia; order Bacteroidales; family Muribaculaceae; genus CAG-873. The sequence goes on from USMC01000027.1 coordinate 31,192, forward strand.
ATCTGCTTGCGCCGGTGCTTGTGTGTCGTATATTTCACCTTGGGTTTTATAGATGTCGCCTGCCGCCGCACATTTTCCGTCGTCCGCGGCGACTCTGTCGTCCGCTGCCCGTCTGTCAGACGTACCGGAGCGGCGACGCCGAAAGGATCGAGAGCATTCTGGCGCAGCGGTGAGCCGGTAACTCCCGCCGGCGCGGCAGCCTTGATGTTTATGATAATCACCTCCTCATCCTCGCACTCGCTCTGCATCTGCTGGGGAATGAGCAACGGCTCACCGCCGCAGACCGGCTGGAATGCGGCAAGCAGCAACATCAGTGCAAGGGTTCGGATTCTCATCTGTTCAGTTTTTACGGAATGTCATCGACGACCAGTTGTCCATCTCGTCAACAGCCTCAAGCGCGAGCCCTGCGCCCTTGGCAGCAGACTCCACCACAGGGCGGTCGGCGACATAGAAACCGCTTACTGTCAGCGTAGCTCCCGGCTTCATAGCAGCGGCGTACGCTGCGATATCGGCAGTGATGATGTTGCGGTTTATGTTGGCAAGAAAAATATCCGCCGCCGGCACGCCGGCAAGAGCGGAAGCGTCGCCGAGGATTATTTTCACCTTATCCGCATTCTCGTGCAGATTGAGCGCGACATTGTCGACGGCATTCTCCGCCGCAGCCGGGTCTATCTCTATTCCTGTCACCTGTGCCGCGCCGCGCATGGCGGCAAGAATGGCAAGTATGGCGGTGCCGGTGCCCATATCGGTCACGTTGCGCCCCTCAACATCGGCATCGAGAAGCCGGCGCATCATCAGCGTCGTCGTCGGATGATGACCGGTGCCGAACGCCATGCGCGGATCTATGAGGATGTCGTATTTTGCTTCGGGAATGTCTGTGTGGAAACTGCTGTGCACAGCCACCTTCCCTTCTATGACAATAGGCTTGAAATAATGCTTCTCCCACTCGCTGTTCCAGTCCTGTCCCGGAACAAATTCAGAAGAATAGCTCACCCGGACATTGAACGGCAGCTGCCCGACGGCGTCCGCCACAGCATCGTCACTGTAGAGAGGAGCCGGAACGTAAGCTTCCATCGAAGCTCCAGGCTTGTCGGCATCGTGAACAAAGCTTTCGAAGCCGGCGTCGGCAAGGAGCGCGGCAAGATAGTCGGCGGCATCGTCGGATGCCGGAACAAAAACAAAGTCGACACGATAGTAATCGTTCATGTTGGGCTTTCGTCCCTCTGCAGGTGTGCTGTTTTTCATTTCGGATTAATCTTTGAGCACAAAGTTAGCTATTTTTATTAACGCAATGAAAATTATTGCTAAATTTGCGGTGTGAAGCCGCTAAACAAAGCAACATCGTCTGGCAGTAACGACATCAGAGAGCTAAACCATCGGATATTATCAGAATACCTGATGCGCAAGGGTATGCGCCCGAGTGCCGAGCGGACTCTTCTGCTCGATCTCGCATGTTCTTTTGCGGGAGCTTTCAGTGTCCGTAAACTCCATGAGGCTGCGGAAGCGGGCGGCACGCATCTTGCGTCCGCAACAGTATACAATACTGTCAATCTATTGTGCGACTGCGGGATAGTACGCCCGATGCTTGGCAAATCGGGAGAGCGGGTCTACGAAATGAGCGGCAAATCGACAATGAGCTACACCTGCCGGCAATGCGGAAAAAGCAAAGCGATACGCGATGCCAAGGTTGAGACATTCCTTGCCGGTCATCATTTTCGCGGAATAGCTACCGATTTCTTCACACTCAGCATCACCGGCATCTGTCCGCAGTGTGCCAGAGCACTTAAAAAAATCGCACAGCAAGAAAACAAGAACACAAAAACGAACCAATAAAGATATAAAGAAATGAAAGCCGACATTCTTTTAGGCCTGCAATGGGGCGACGAAGGTAAAGGTAAAATAGTTGACGTACTTGCCCGCGACTACGACATCGTCGCACGCTTCCAGGGAGGTCCAAACGCCGGACACACTCTTGAATTCGACGGACGCAAACACGTTCTGCGCTCCATTCCTTCCGGTATTTTCGCCGGCGGCGACAATGCCACCGTCAACATCATCGGAAATGGTGTCGTACTCGATCCCGTTCTGTTCCGCGAGGAAGCCATGGCACTCGAAGAGGAAGGTATCGACCTGCAGTCCATTCTCAAAATTTCCAAGAAGGCTCATCTGATCATGCCGACGCACCGGCGCCTCGACGCCGCCAGCGAACGTGCTAAAGGCGCTTCAAAAATCGGAACGACAGGAAAAGGCATCGGTCCGACATATACCGACAAGGTATCGCGCCGCGGTCTGCGCGTGGGCGACATACTGTCCGACGATTTCGGAGCGCACTACAGCCGCGTCCGCGACGCGCACCTCGAACAGCTCGAAGCTGCCGGAATGCCCGTGGCAGGGACGAAGGAATTTGTCGACGCCGAACAGAAATGGTTCGACGCAATCGACTATCTTCGTCGTTTCGATCTCATAGACAGCGAGTTCTTCGCCAACCGTTCCTTGTCCGAAGGCAAAAGCATCCTTTGCGAAGGCGCACAGGGCACCATGCTCGACGTCGATTTCGGATCATATCCTTTCGTAACATCGAGCAACACCATCACCGCCGGCGCCTGCACGGGTCTCGGACTGGCACCAGGACGCATAGGCAAAGTCTATGGCATCTTCAAGGCATACTGCACCCGCGTAGGCAGCGGTCCTTTCCCCACCGAACTCTTCGACGAGACAGGCGCCACTATCCGCAACATCGGACACGAATACGGAGCAGTGACAGGTCGTGAGCGCCGGTGCGGCTGGCTCGACCTCGTTGCCCTGCGCTATGCCGTGATGATCGACGGAGCGACACATCTCATCATGATGAAGAGCGACGTACTCGACGACTTCGACGAAATAAAAGTCTGCACCGCCTACCAGCTCCCCGACGGCACCGTCACTTCCGATTTCCCCTATTCTGTCGGCGAAAATGCCGAAGGATCGGGCGTGTGCGAGCCTATCTATCAGTCGTTCCCCGGCTGGAAGACAAAGCTGTCGGACATACGCACCTACGACGAGCTGCCGCAGGCATTCAAGGATTACGTGGCGTTTATAGAGAAAGAGACAGGCGTACCTGTAGCCCTCGTATCCGTCGGTCCGGACCGCACAGAGACAATTGTAAGAAACCTATAACAAAAACACACAAACACATAACCACTTTTATACCATGGCAATTGTCAAGCCTTTCAGAGGCATCCGTCCGCCACGCGAAATGGTGACGGAAGTAGCCTCGCGTCCATACGACGTCCTCAACAGCGAAGAAGCCCGCGAAGAAGCCAAGGGCAATCCCAAATCGCTCTATCATATCATAAAGCCGGAGATAGATTTCGAGCGCGGCACCGACGAGCACGACCCGAAAGTCTACGACAAGGCTGTCGAAAACTTCAAAGCCTTCAAGGATAACGGCTGGCTCGTACAGGACGGCAAGGAACACTACTATATCTACGCCCAGACAATGAACGGGCGCACACAGTATGGAATCGTCGTTGCCGCCAGCGTGAGCGACTATATGGAAGGACGCATCAAAAAGCATGAGCTCACCCGACGCGACAAAGAAGAAGACCGTATGAAGCATGTGCGCATCAACAATGCCAACATCGAACCTGTCTTCTTCGCTTTCCCCGACAACGCCGAGCTTGCCGACATCATCAGTACCGTCACCGCCGGCAAACCCGAGTACGACTTTACTGCTCCCGACGGCTTCGGACATCACTTCTGGGTGATCGACGATCCCGTTCTCATCGACCGCGTCACCAAGGCTTTCGCAGCTATTCCTTACCTCTACATAGCCGACGGACACCACCGCAGCGCTGCCGCAGCCCTCGTAGGAGCTGAGAAGGCTAAACTCAACCCGAACCATCGCGGCGACGAGGAATACAACTACTTCCTCGCCGTAGCCTTCCCCGCATCGCATCTCAAGATCATCGACTACAACCGCGTTGTCAAAGACCTCAACGGAATGTCGCCTGCCGAGTTCCTTGAAAAACTTGAGAAGAACTTCATCGTCGAGGACAAAGGCACGGAGGTTTACACTCCCGCGGCACTCCACAATTTCGCCCTCTACCTCGAAGACCACTGGTATTCGCTGACAGCCCGCCCCGGCACTTACGACGACAGCGATCCCATCGGCGTGCTCGACGTAACGATTTCGTCCGGCCTCATCCTCCGCGACCTCATCGGCATCACCGATTTGCGCAGCGACAAGCGCATCGACTTTGTCGGAGGCATCCGCGGGCTCGGCGAACTGAAACGCCGTGTCGACTCGGGAGAGATGGCATTCGCTCTCGCCCTCTACCCCGTGAGCATGGATCAGCTCATGGCAATAGCCGACAGCGGCAACATCATGCCGCCCAAAACCACCTGGTTCGAGCCGAAACTGCGCTCCGGCCTGGTTATCCACGAACTCAGCTAAAGCAGCTATCTTAGCTATGATAGCTATAATAGCTAAATTAGCTATCGTAGCTGCAAAAAACCACAGGGG
>USMC01000028.1 GCA_900555715.1 uncultured Porphyromonadaceae bacterium
CCGTCGGGTGGCCCGGCCGGGGCGCCGGCGCCTTGGCCGGCTTCCACGCTTTCCAGTCGCGCACCACCAAAGACGGCCGCCAGCCGCGCACGGTGATCATCGATTTCCCGGCGCAGAACACCTCGGTGTAGCCGGCCCCGCCGCGTTCGCCGGCCGCGGCCGCCAGGCAGGCCGCCCCCGGGTAGGCCGCCGAGCCGACCACAAGGCTCAAGTGCCCGCGGGTGTACTTGTTGGCATCGGCGGCCGGGTGCGGCAGCAGACAGGCCAGCTCGGCATTGCCCCGGCCGGGGGCCACTTTCAGATCCTCCGCGTCTTCCATCTCTTTCACACCTTCCAAATAATGAGCAAAACCCTCATGAAACGCAGCGCCAACGCAGCGCAATCCTATCGGAAACGGGACGGCCGCGCGGCGTAATTCTCATGTTCCCGCTTCTAGAATGAATATCGTCACCGTAGCACACTGCGATGGCGGATAGCCAAAGGGTTAAGGAGTTGTGATTATCATGGACATCAAGGTAGGACGCAACTGGGGCCTGTTCGCCGCGGGCATCGCCCTGGTCATCATCGGATTCGTGCTGCTCATGGTGCCGGGGCTCACGCTGGTGAGCATCGCTGTCATTGCCGGCTGCATGTTTCTGGCCGCGGGCATCGTGGATGCCTACGCTTACTTCAAGTACCGCGAGGCCGAGGGGCTGTCCGGCTGGGCGCTCGCCTACGCCGTCTGCGACATTATCTTGGGCGTGCTGTTCATCGTGCACCCCATAGCGTCGGCCGTGGTGATTCCCTGGGTCATGGGCATCTTCGTGGTGGCCTACGGCATCTTCGAGATCGTCGCCGCGGTTCGCTTCCGCGACGCGCTTCCCGGCTGGGGCTGGGTGCTGTTCGCCGGCATCGTGTCGCTGTTCTGCGGCATCGCGTTCTTCCTGTGGCCGGGCACCTTCGCGCTGTTCTTGGGCTTCTTCCTGATGGCTCGCGGCGTGCAGATGGCCGTCTACGGCGTGTCGCTGCCCCAGGCGACCATCGTGGCCCACACCCACTAGGAAGTGCGCGCCCTCGGGAGGAGTTGCGCTCTGAGGAAGCAACGCCCGCTAGGCGAGGAATTGGCGGCACTGCGGCCGTGCCAGTGATACCATAGGCGCGAAGAGATTCGAGGCCCGGAAACGCTTCCGGGCCTCTTCATGCGGAAAGCGAGGAATCATGGCGGAGCAGGGCAATCTGTTCGAAGGACAGGATCCGGCGGCGCGGGCCGAGGCGCTCAGGCGCGAGATCGAGCACCACAGCTACCAGTACTACGCCTTGGACGCGCCCACCATTTCGGACGCGGCCTTCGACTCGCTCATGCGGGAGCTGCGCGAGATAGAGGCGGCGCACCCGGAGCTGGTGACGGCCTCCTCGCCCACCCAGCGAGTCGGCGGGGATGTGAAATATGTTCACCTGCAAATCTTTCAGATTGCGGATGAGCATGATAGGGCTTTTGTCCTTAGGATTGCGGATAATGAAGTCGCCGAAGCCGAAGTTATCCATTATAGCCTCGCCGAGGTCGACAGACAGTTTCTTGCTGTTCTTGTCGATGAACACGCCGCCAAACTCTCCCACATGCATGGCATTTGAGGTTTCGGACGATTCGATGATAATAGGCAGATATTTGTCCTGCGCGCGCAGCCAGCGCGCGAGCTTGAGACCCGCCTGCTGGTCTTTTGCGCCGTCGTGCGCGAACGACACGTCGCTGATAACGCCGAGCATATTGCTGCCATAGCGCCGATAGAGTTCCTGTGCTTCCTCGTACGTCCGGGCGAGCATCACTTTGGGGCGTCCGCGCATTCGCAGCATCTGCTCGTGCTGGTTCAGCGCCTCGGTAGAGAAATGACGTGACTGCTTGAGAAGGAACTTATATATATGCGGAAGGACAGACGAATAGAAGCGCACGGAGTCTTCGACAAGCATTATCATCTGTACGCCCACTTGCGTGATATCGTCGGCATTAAGCTTGTCTTCAAGAAGCTTGATGATGGCAAGAAGAAGATCCATGTTGCCGAGCCAGCTGAACACATAGTCGACTTTCGACATGTCTTCCATAGCCAGACGTCGCGACACTTCCTTGCTGAACGGTGTCAGTACCACTATCGGCGTAGCCGGGAACTCTGCTTTTATCAGTCCTGAGCCGTCGAAAGTGTCGGTTATATCGCTTCCGGGCATGGCAATGACGAGATCGAAAGGTTTAAGCCTCATCATCTCAAGCGCCTCAGCCATCGTCGAGACACGCGTCACGCGCGGTGGCGACGACAGATTGAGCGACACATATTCGTTGTACAGCTGCTCTTCGACACGCCCGTCTTCCTCCATCATAAAGGCATCGTAGGGCGACGCGATGAGCAGAACATTGAAGATACGGTGCTGCATCAGAGCCTGAAAAGAGGTGTCTTTCAGGAACATTCGGCTGAGTGCTTCCTCATTCATTGTTAGCGCTTACATTTTCTTTAGCAAATTTAGACAAATAATTCCATCGCGCCAACTTTTTCAAGGTATTTTCGTTAATTTTGCATCATGTTACAGATACTTCTTGAAAACAACGGGAAAAGCAGCCTCGCGGACACCGCGCATCAGGCGCTGAAAGATGGTTTTGAATGGCTTATCCTTCCGCCGGACACTACCGACGACGACATTGACACTGTCGCAGGGATATGCCGTGAAGCAGGTGTGATACTCACCATTGAGGACAACATTGAAGCGTGCCGCAAGCATGGTCTGCACGGAGTGTTCCTTCGCCTCGGCGCCAACCCTCCGGCTGTGCGCCGCGAACTCGGGGCGGAGGCAATCATCGGTGCCGAGATAGCATCCGCAGCGACAGCTACAGAGCTCGCCAAGGCGGATATCGACTATTTTGCCATGCCGCCCGCAGCGTCGCATGTTGTCGGGGAAATCAGATCCGCCGGCATACAGACCCCAATCGTCGCCATCGGAACCACGGCAGCGGAACTCCAGCCGCTTCTCGCTGCCGGATTCAGCGGTATAATGATAAACGGATAACGCCTCACATACCGTCCGCCAATGTCCAAAGAGCTCACAGGAACCCTCTCGCGCACTATTCTGCCCGTCGTCCTAAGTGCGGGTGTAGCCGTGTGGCTTGTCAGAAGCGACATCGATATGAGCACAATACGCTCGATACGCTTCGACTGGCACGTCATCGCAGGTCTCCTCATGGCGTTGCTGTTCGCCTTCGGGCGCGACTTCGGACTGGCATGGCGCTTCCACACTATCGCAGACGGGGCACTGACATGGAAACGAGCCTTCCGGACCGACCTGATGTGCGCTTTCACTTCGGCGATCACACCGTCGGTAGTAGGAGGCAGTGCACTCGCCATTTTCTATCTCAACCAGGAAGGCATCAAACTCGGACGTGCCACCACTCTCACGCTGACGACTCTTTTTCTCGACGAGTTGTTTTTTGTCGTCTTCTGCCCCGTCATCATGCTCATATTGCCCGTGGACGATCTTTTCGGCAACGAGGCGGCTTTCAGCGGCGGCAAAGCGATGTTCCTCGGAGGCATCAAGCTGGTGTTCTGGCTCGTCTACGCCGGTATCGTCATCTGGACAGCGATACTATATCTCGCCATCATCGGCAAGCCGAAAATGGTTGAGAATGCCCTTAAACGTATTGCCGTATGGCGCATTGCCCGGCGTTTCAGAAATAAACTCATCTCCACGGCAGACAATATGTCGGCGACATCCGAGTGGGTGAAAGGGCAGGACGGCCGATGGTGGGCAAAAGTCATCTGCGGCACAATAATTTCCTGGTTCTCACGATATTTTGTTGTCAACGCCTTGTTCTGGGCATTCATCCCGGGTTCGTCGCAGCTTCTTGTCTTCGGACGTCAGTTCATCGTATGGGTAGTACTCATGGTGAGTCCCACACCGGGCGGCAGCGGCATCAGCGAGTGGCTTTTCGCCAACTACTACGGCGACCTCATCGGCACTGTCGGTATCGCTGCCGTCATGGCACTCATCTGGCGACTGTTCAGCTACTATATATACCTCATCATCGGCATGGCTCTGCTTCCCGCCTATTTCGGCGAACGCGGACGCCGGCGAGCAGAAAAAGCAAAACAATGAACCGCATCATCCTCACATTACTCATCTTCCTCGCAGCCATATCATCCATGGCTCAGCGCGTCTTCGTAGTACCCATAGAGACGGAAATCGACATGCGCGCGGCACACAACTTCAACAAAGCCATGGAGCAGGCGCGTGACATATCAGCCGACCTCATCCTTGTCAAGCTGAATACTTTCGGGGGCGCCGTCGACGCAGCAGACTCCATCCGCACAAGCCTCATGCGCAGCACTATCCCTACAGCGGCTTTCGTCGACGTCAACGCCGCCTCTGCCGGAGCTCTCATCGCCCTTGCGTGCGACAGCGTCTATATGGCGCCCGGCGCCAGCATGGGCTCCGCGACGGTAGTAAACGGCGCGGGCGAGCCCATGCCGCAGAAATACCAGTCGTACATGAGCACTATCATGCGCGCTACAGCCGAGCATCACGGACGTATAGCCGATGGCGACAGCACCGTATGGCGCCGCGACCCTGCCATTGCGGCATCAATGGTGAACCCGCAGGAATCCGTGTCGCTGACAGCGCAACAGGCTGTCGAATGCGGATATGCAGAAGGGATAGCCGCCGACATTCCCGCTGTGCTCGCCGACCTGAAAATGGCAGGTGCGGAAGTAAGCTGGTACGAAAGCTCACTGACCGACAACATACTCGGATTTCTCGCCACTGCAGGTGTACGTTCCATACTGATTATGCTCATATTAGGCGGCATATACATGGAAATGCACACGCCCGGACTGGGCTTCGCGGCAGCTGTGGCGACAGTAGCTGCAGCGCTCTACTTCGTGCCCATGCTTGTGGCGGGTTCCATGCCCGGATGGGTAATTATATGCTTCATCGCCGGCGTCGTGCTCGTGGCACTGGAGATTTTTGTCATTCCCGGCTTCGGAGTGTGCGGCGTTTTAGGTTTCACCGCCCTCGGCGTGGCGCTGATAGGCTCGCTCATGAACAGTGACGCCGTGACAGGTTTCAACGCCCGTTCGCTAAGGAACGCCCTCGTCACATTCTTCTCCGGTGTAGTATTCGCATCAGTCGCTGTCGGCTGGCTCACCGGCAAGCATGGTCCTAAATGTTTCCGCAAGCACTCAGAACTCATGACCGAACTGACTACCGACAAAGGGTTTATCGGCGTCGACATGGGTCCGGCACTGTTTGTCGGGCAACACGCCCGCGCCGTCACCGACATGCGCCCGGCAGGCAAGATCGAAATCGACGGTCGCGTCTTCGACGCAGTCTCCACCGGCGCGTTCATTCCTGCCGGCAGAGACCTCACGGTGGAGCGGTACGAAAACGCCCAGCTCTACGTCAGAGAAAACTCAAAGAAAAAAACTCTGTAAACTTCTGATAGAAAAAAATGAAATTCCTTGCCATAATTCCGGCGCGTTACGCATCGTCGCGCTTCCCCGGGAAACCGCTCGCCGACCTCGGCGGCAAAACAATGATTGAGCGCGTCTATACGCGTGTAGCCTCCGTTATGGACGACGTAGCCGTCGCCACCGACGACGAAAGAATCTTCAATGCAGTAGAAGCTTTCGGCGGACGTGCCGTCATGACCTCCGCGAGCCACCGCAGCGGCACCGACCGCTGCCGCGAAGCGGCGCATATCATCGGCGGCGATGCAGATGTCATTGTCAACGTCCAGGGCGACGAACCTTTCATAGCTCCGTCGCAGCTGCGCTCACTTGTCGCAAGTTTCAGCGACCCAGAAGTCGAGATTGCTTCTCTGGCGCGTCCTTTCGATCCTTCGCGCGGTTTCGAGGCATTGTCCGATCCCAACACACCCAAGGTTGTTATGGACGACAAGATGAACGCCCTCTATTTCTCGCGTTCCGTCATTCCTTACGTACGCGGTCATGAACGGAATGAATGGCTCGACAACGCAAGATTCTACACACACGTAGGTCTGTACGGCTACAAACGCAGTATTCTCGACCGCATCAGCCAGCTGCCGCAGAGCCCGCTTGAGATAGCCGAATCTCTCGAACAGCTCCGCTGGCTGCAGGCAGGATACAAAATCCGCATGTCGCTCACCGACGAACCCACAATAGGAATCGACACGCCCGCCGACCTCGAGGCAGCGCGCCGTATGCTCGCAGAAACGGAAATATGACGACCGACCGCACAACTCCGCCGCCGGTAAGACCTTTCGGAGAGCTCACTATGCCTCCGGAGACCATCGAGACCCTCGACAACGGCATTACCTTCCACCACCTGCGCGGCGGCGACCAGCCGGTGTGTTCACTCACAATAGCATTCGACGGCGGCATTTCTGAACTTGGCGAAGCCGACGTCCGCACCATGCTCAGCATGCTCACCGAACAGACAGCGCACCACACTGCCGACGACGTATCGGAAATAATAGATTTCAACGGCGCCCGCATCTCGGGACAGGCAATGTCGCACCACTCGGCACTGAAAACAGTGACACTCACCAAGAACTTGCCCGACTTGCTGCCGCTTATAGGGGAAATGATTGCCGAACCGGCATTCGATGCCGCGCGTCTTGAGGTGGCAAAGGCGAAAGCCATCAGCAATCTGCAGACGGCGCACATGGATACTTCCGTTCTCGCCGATGAAGCGGCGGCACAGCTCGTATGGGGCGAAAACAATCCGCTGGCACGCATAACGACAGAAGACGACTACGCCGTTCTCTCCCCGTCAGCCCTCGCTGACGTGCATCGCCGCATTGTAGCGCCGTCGCACGCACACGCCTACTTTTCCGGGCTGTTCTCCGACAGTACACTCGAAACTGTCCGGCACACCCTCGCCGCAATCCCGGCTCTCGGGGCGGGCACGGATGTCATGCTTGTCCCGGCGACACCGGCACCTCCCGGCACCGTCCGTGAAGTAGCATTCGACAAAAGCTTACAGAGCGCCATATCCATAGCAATTCCGACGATCCACCGTTCACACCCCGACTATATTCCTCTGCGCCTCACCGTCATGGCACTCGGCGGATATTTCGGCTCGCGCCTTATGACGAACATACGCGAAGAAAAAGGGCTCACCTACGGTATCAACGCGGCGCTGCTCGGCGAACTTCAGGGGAGTTTCATAGGAATCAGCGCCAAATGCGACAGGCGTTTCACCGACACCGTGCTGCATGAGATATCTGAAGAACTGCGTAAACTCGCCTCCGACCCGCCTGCCGGCGAAGAACTGGAGAGACTGCGCATCTACGCGTCCACAAGCCTTGCGAAAATTCTCGACACGCCGTCGGGATGCATGCAGTATTATCAGAACATACGCTTCACCGGCACACCCGCCGACTACTTCCGCCAGCAGCTCCGTCACATCGACGCCCTCACTCCCGACGTCATATCCGAAATGGCAAAAAAGTACCTGTCCTCCAGCTATCTCACCGCCATAGCCGGGCGATGAAACGTCGTCACAGCACGCAAAAGAGCTGCAAACCATATTTTAATTTTTTTAATAGACTGTAAATTCTTCGTTTTCGCGTTTTTTCTTTAATTTTGTAACCAAATCCCAAGGCATCCCGCCGAAGGAGCGCGCAAAACGATATATATCATACTAAAATTCGCTTTATGAAGCTAACATTCAATATCAACTACCGCACCAACTGGGGTGAGTCGATATACATTACCGGCAGCATTCCGACGCTTGGCGACGGCGACTACCTGAAAGCGCCTGTGCTGACTGTGAAGGGCTCGTCCGACTGGTCGATAACAGTCGACGTTCCAGACGACGCTGATTTTACTTACCACTATTTCGTACGCGACGAAGAGGGCAACGTAAAAAACGAATGGGGACATCCCAACCGTTTCCTGCGGTGTTCAGCCACACAAGTCGCCATCTACGACCGCTGGCAGGATCAGCCTTTCGACAAACCGTATTATTCGTCGGCATTCACCGGGTGTATCTGCGGACACAACGACCGTCAGGCGGCAGTTGTTTCTCAGAATGGTATGATCACCTTCGCCGTGGCAGCTCCAATGGTCAGCGACGACCGCTACATAGCTATTTCAGGCGAATGCGAAGCTCTCGGCAATTGGGATCCGGCAAAAGCAATACGCATGAGCGACGCCGAGTTCCCTCTCTGGAAAGCCAACGTCCCGTCCTGCGGCATTTCCGCAGGCACACAGTATAAATTCCTCATCATCGACAAAGCGACAGGAAATGTCGTGGTATGGGAAGGCGGCGGCAACCGCACCGTCGGCATCACGCCGGACGCTTGCGGCGCCACAATCCTCGCCGGCATGAGGTTCATAAACACGCTCGACCTGTGGAAAGGCGCCGGCACGGCGATTCCGGTGTTCTCGCTCCGCAGCGACGACGACTTCGGCGTCGGCGACTTCTTCGACATCATCAAGCTTGCCGACTGGGCATCGGCTACAGGACAGACCGTCATACAGATCCTGCCTATCAACGACACCACCATGACAGGCACCTGGACCGACTCCTACCCCTATAACGCCAACAGCACATTCGCGCTCCATCCCATGTACCTGCGTGTTCAGGAACTCGGCATCATCAAGGACAAGAAGCGCATGGCGTACTATGAAGCTCTTGCAAAAGAACTCAACGAACTCAAAGAAGTAGACTACGAGCGCGTCAACGAAGCCAAGACAGCTTATGTGCGTGAGATATACGCACAGGAAGGAAAGAAAACCCTCTCCGGCGCCGACTTCAAGGCTTTTGTCGAAAAAAACAGGCAGTGGCTCGAACCTTACGCCGCTTTCTGCGCTCTCCGCGATAAATTCGGTACTCCCGATTTCAATAAATGGGGGAAATACAGCAAATACAGCGAAAAAATACTCGCCGGCGTACTGAAAGAGTTCGCCGATGAAGTGAAATTCGTCGAATACGTTCAGTTCCACCTCGACCGTCAGATGCGCCGCGTCCACGAATATGCCAACTCAAAAGGCATAGCCCTCAAAGGCGACATTCCAATCGGCATATCGCGCACAAGCGTCGACGCCTGGGTCTATCCCGAGCTCTTCTACATGGACTGCCAGGCAGGCGCACCGCCGGATGACTTCTCTGTCCTCGGTCAGAACTGGGGTTTCCCGACATACAACTGGGAAGAGATGAACCGCGACGGCTTCGCATGGTGGAAAGCACGTTTCCGCAAGATGGCGGAATACTTCGACGCTTACCGCATCGACCACATTCTCGGTTTCTTCCGCATCTGGCAGATTCCGATGGATGCCATACACGGTCTGCTGGGCTATTTCAACCCCGCACTGCCCTACACCCCCGAAGAAATGCGCGACAGCTACGATTTCTGGCTCGACGGCGACAGGCATGTCAAGCCATACATCATGGACAGCTTCCTTGAAGCATTCTTCGGTCCCTACACCTCGGAAGCCATCAAGAAATTCCTCTCGAAACAGGGTCACGGGCGCTATGCGCTTAAATCCGACTTCGACACCCAGCGCAAGATAGCGGAATACTTCGCCGACAAGCCAAAGGACGAAAAAACCGAAAGACTGTTCAACGGTCTGATGGGACTTACCGAACAGGTGCTTTTCATTGAAGACCGCGAACAGAAAGGCAAATACCATCCGCGCATTTCGGCGCAGTTCACTTATGCCTACCGCGCGCTCAACGACTACGAACGCTGGTGCTTCGACCGACTGTACAACGACTTCTTCTATCGCCGCCACAACGATTTCTGGTACGGCAAAGCGATGTGGAAACTGCCCCCGCTAATCGGAAGCACCGACATGCTTGTGTGTGCGGAAGATCTCGGCATGATTCCCGCCTGCGTGCCGGCAGTGCTTGAGAAACTCGAAATACTGTCTCTCGAAATCCAGCGTATGCCCAAGAACCCCGGCGAGGCTTTCGGAAACACGTGGAACTATCCCTACTTCTCTGTATGCACCACATCGACACACGACATGCCCGGCATACGCCAATGGTGGGAAGAGAACCGCGCAGCCACACAGCGCTACTACAACGAAGTCCTGCATGAGCAAGGCAGCGCCCCCTACTTCGCCGAGCCATGGGTATGCGACCGCATCATAGATCTTCATCTGCAGTCGCCGTCGATGCTATGCATCATACCTCTTCAGGACTGGTTGTCGATCGACGGCTCGCTGCTCCGCAACAACCCCCGCGAAGAACAGATTAACGTTCCAGCCAACTCGCGACACTACTGGCGCTACCGCATGCATCTCACCATAGAGGAGCTTGCCGCCCGCAACGACTACAACCACTATCTGCTCTCCAAGATCCGCCATTCCGGACGATAGGAGAGCGACTGACAGATGGAAACAGCCTGGAAAGTTTTCCGTGCGGTAGTATCGGCTCTGCTGATTCTGGTGGTCGCCCTGCCGGCGGTACTGTATGTGCTCCTGTCGCTCGGTCCGGTTCAGAACACCATCTGCCGGACTACCGAAACAGAACTTTCCTCGCTTCTCGGCGCCGATGTAAGGGTCGGGAAAATCACCATCCATCCTTTCCGTCGAGTCAGTGTACGCGGAATAAGCATGATACTCGGCGCTGACACCGTCGCTACTGTCGCCACTGTCAGCGCCGGCATCGAACTGGCGCCGCTGATAACCGACCGGCAGATCGTTGTCGACTATGCCCTTATCGACGGACTCAATCTCAAAGTGACCCGTTCCGAACCAGGGGCACCGCTCAACATCGGCCCTGTCATCCGCAGGCTCAGGAGCGATAAAAAGAAAGAAAAGACAAAATTCAACCTTGAGATAAACACCGCCATCGTCCGCCGGTCGTCGGCAAGCTACGACGTGCTGTCGGAGCCCTGCGACTCGGCGCTCTTCTGTCCGGATCACATCAAGGTTGAAAACCTCGCCCTCAACGCTTTCATTCCGGAAATCACCGACGAAGCGTATCACGTGATTCTCGACCACCTGTCGCTGGAAGAACGCAGCGGTCTGTCCGTAAAAAAACTTACGGGCGATTTCACGTTCAACCCCACGCTTCTGAGCATCCGCAATTTAGCGCTCGATCTCCCGCAGTCGCACATAGCTTTTGAGCCTGTCACCGTCGACTTCGAGTCACCCGCAACTTTCGTCGGCGATCTGCGTAAACGAGGCACCATCATAAAAACCAGCGAAGGGAATGTCATCTACCCGCCTGACATCGCTTCTTTCGCTCCCGTGGCTGGACGCATCGACAGACACATCGGATTCGAAATCGAAGCTTACGCGTCGCCCGACAGCATATCGCTGCGCCGTCTTGCTATAAACGACAATGACGACGAAGCATTCAGCGCCTTTCTGTGCGCCAACGTGTCGGATTTCATGCACGCAGACAGTATGCGGTACGAAATCAAGGAAAGCCGAGTCACCGTCAACGGCGCCCGGACAGCGCCGATGCTGCAGTCGGCGTTTCCTTCAGTTCCATCCGACAGGCTCAGAAGATTTCAGTCGCTGAACCTGCTTATGAACGGCTCCGGGACGGTCACTGCCGGCAAGCTCGACCTTACGTCGATAGGTACTGCAGGAAAGCTCACCGCCAAAATCGATTACAACCGCAAAGGGTCGTGGCTGACATCCAAAGCATCCGTCTTGCTTTCTGAATTCGAACTCGGGCTAATAACCGGCGATGCCCGGTTAGGCATGGTCGACGCCTCGGCCGAAGGAAGAGTCACATTAGTCGGCAAATCGCTCGAGACTGCCAACGCAGACTCCCATATAAGACGTTTCGACTATAACGGATATAGCTTCAGCGACATACGCATAGCCGCCGATATCGACAAGGAGAGTAAAACGGAAATTAGTGTCAGCGTCGACGATCCCGGCGCGAAGCTGCACCTGTATGGATTCTACAACGCGGGCGACGCTCCTTCGCTCGAAGCAACCGCAACATTCAACCGCATCGATCTGGCTGGAATAAAGCTGACCGACAGCCATGAAGGAATGCTCCTCAGCGGAACAGTTCTCGCCGATGTCCGCGATTTCGATCCCACAAATCTGCGGGCTTCCCTGCGCATCAACGATCTGGCATGGACCGACGCTTCCGGCAAAGGAATCAGATTGAACAGGATAGCTGCCGGAGCTACTGGAAACAGCTTTGAAAACCGCATCACACTCGAAGCACCTTTTCTTTCGGGTGAGCTCCGCGGACATTACAACCTCAAGACACTCGTCCCCGAGATAAAGGCGATGACAGCTCATTTCCTGCCGGCTCTCGGCTGGGAAGCGGCGGAAGCGTCAGACAACAGAGACGGCTCCAACAATTTTATTTTCGACATAGAGCTAAAACCCAGCACAGAGCTGACCGACTTTCTGCATCTGCCCGTCGGCATTATCTATGACGGCAGCGTTTCCGGACGAATCAACAGCAGCCAGGGATATGCATGCGTAGATGCCTCCATTCCCTACCTGTGCCAGGGCACAAAGGTGATTGAAGGCACTCAGCTCTTCGCCGAACTCGACATCACCGGCGACCGTTCGCTTGTATACGCCACGACGCAGATGCCCACAAAAAAAGGCGACATGAATGTCTCCGCCGCCATAACAGCCGCCAACGACAAGGTAGACACGCGGATTGAATGGGGTCTTGACCGCCGCATACCTGTCAACGGCACTATGGGAATTTCGGCGAAGCTCAACCGCCTTGTCAGGGACGGAAATGGCATCTTCCCTGTCGACGCCAGCATAGAATTCCTCCCGGGAACCCTGACATTCGGTGACGACACATGGGCGATCGAACGTTCCAATATCGAAATCAAGCCTGAACAGGTCACCGTCCGCGGCTTTGCGCTCGACACAGGGCGTCAGAGAATAGAAATAAACGGCACTGCGGGCAACGACCCGGAAGACATCCTCAACGTCAAACTCCGCGATATCCGCCTCATCCATATCTTTGAGACACTCGAAATCAACAAAGTGCTCCTCGACGGCAGAGCGACAGGGAATCTGTCGGCAAAAAGTCTGTTCAACGGCGAACCCATTATAGAATGTTCCAAGCTTCATGTCGACTCGATAGGCTATAACAGGTGCTATATGGGCGATGCCGACGTAACAGCCCGGTGGGACACCGAAAAGCGCTCCATCTATCTTGACGGCGACATCAAAGGCTTCAACGGCAAGGACTCCCGCGTTTACGGAGATATTTATCCTCTGTCAGAGTCACTTGACCTGAACTTCAAAGCCGATCACGTCCCGGTGGGATTCCTTAAACCATTCATGTCGGCTTTCACGAGCGACATTTCCGGTCATGCCACCGGCGAATGCCGTCTTTACGGCACATTCCACGACATAGACCTCACGGGCAAAGTAAAAGCAGACGACGTGAGACTGAAATTAGACTTCACAAACGTCTACTACAGCGCAACGGACAGCATCGTGATAGAACCTGGACGCATCAACCTCGACAACATCTCCATCCACGATCCGGAAGGCAATACTGCTCTCCTCAACGGCTTCGTCGACCACACCTATTTCCGCGATCCGGTTTTCAAATTCGACATCACAGATGCCAACAATTTCCTGTGCTACAACACCACCAAGCACAATAACCCCGACTGGTACGGAACCATCTACGGCAATGGAACGGCTTCCGTGACAGGGCGTCCGGGAGTTGTAAACATAAATGTCGACATGACAACGGCGCCGCGCTCGAAATTCTCCTTCGTACTCTCCGACCGTCTCGATGCCGAAAGCTTCTCTTTCCTCACCTTCCGCGACGTCACTCCCGACTCTCTCAGGCAAAAGGTAGTCGACAAGGACCCGACACCCCTGATAATAAGAGAGATGAAGGAAAAACTCAGAAACATGGAGGAGGAATCGACCAGCGACTACAACATGGACATCCAGATCGCCGCCACTCCGGATGCTCTGATGAATCTTGTCGTCGACCCTGTGAGCGGGGACGAAATCAACGCACACGGTTCGGGAGGCATCCACATATCGTATCTGTCCGCCAACAACGACCTCAACATCTGGGGAAAATATACAGTCGCCGACGGCAAGTACAAATTCACACTTCAGGACATAATCATCAAGGAGTTCACCATCAAGCAAGGCAGCGAGATAACGTTCAACGGCGATCCCTATGCCGTAAGCACCAAGCTGTCGGCATACTTTGCCACCAACGCCAATCTTGCCGACCTCGACGAATCTTTCCATCAGGACCGCGAGGTGGCAAGAACGAATGTGCCTGTCCACGCCGTGATGAACGTCAGCGGCGACATTCGTCAGCCCTCACTCGACTTCGACTTCGAGTTTCCTACCCTGACTTCCGACACCTACCGCAAGGTGAAAAGCATAGTGAGCACCCCAGACATGATGAACCGACAGATTATCTACCTTCTGGCAATAAACCGCTTCTACACACCGGAATATATGAGCTCGGCAGACAAGGCGAAGGGCAGCGAGCTCGTGTCGGTAGCATCTTCGACAATATCGAGCCAGCTCGGGAACATGCTCGGCAAGCTGAGCGACAACTGGAGCATAGCTCCTAATCTCAGGAGCGACCGCGGCGATTTCTCCGATGTCGAGGTGAACGTTGCTCTGAGCAGCCGCCTTCTCAACAACAGGCTCATCTTCAACGGCAATTTCGGCTACCGCGACAAAGCGCTGAACAACGACCAGTTCATCGGCGACTTCGACATAGAATATCTTCTGAACAAAGCGGGCACATGGCGCCTGAAAGCATATAACCGCTACAACGACAGAAACTACTATGTGCGCTCTGCCCTTACGACGCAGGGCGTAGGAATCCTCACACGCCGCGACTTCGACACTTTCCCGCTTCTGTTCAAAGGATTCATCAAGCGGAAGAAAAAGAATACGGCAGTGAAGACTGACGTTCCGGAACAGAAGCAGGAATGAAAGCTATTCCAGAACGCCGATTATAACATTCATCTTATTGACTTACAATATATAGGACGCATCGTTCTGCACATTTGTTAACTTCTGTAAAAACAGAAAATACAAGCAAGGCGTGTACTATATTTCAGATATAGCAAAACGGAAGATAAAATATGTTTCATGCGGCAATTATCCACTTACAAAACGAAACACACGACCCTTCTGACTAAAATAATGTTAATCTTACATCATTTTGTCCTGAATTAGTTGCATAATTATTCAAGATGCTATAAATTTGCAACGTGTTTTTCATGGTATAGATTTAAGGTTAACTGGATTGGTTGTCGGGAGACAATCAATTTTTTTGTATATATACTGAAAATGTTGTAAAACACATTGCAGGTTAATCTTTCTGTCAGAAAAAAGCGTTAACTTAGCAGCCGTGATTTGTGATACATAAAACATACTCATATAATGTCAAGATTCAAAACACTCCTTGCCGCTGTATCAGCGATAGCTGTCTCAGCTCCCACATTCGCGTCTAAATTACCGGGCGCTCAGGATGAAGTCATTCTCCATGCATGGTCGTGGAGCCTCGACACCATTGCCAACAACATGAAACTTATCGCCGATGCAGGCTACGACTATGTCCAGACCTCGCCGGTGCAGCGTTGCTATGTAGGCGACGGCGGTGGCAGAGCGCTGCATAGCCAGCCGGGCGACAGCGTGATGGGCAAATGGTATTACTACTATCAGCCTACCGACTGGCAGATAGGGAACTACATGCTTGGGACGCGCGACGACTTCAAAGCGATGTGCGACAGTGCATATAAATATGGTGTCAAGGTAATAGTGGATGTTCTGCCTAACCATACGGCAGTAGACCATACCGCAGTTCTTCCTTCGCTCGACAATGCTGTCGGGGGTCATGAGAATCTGTTCCACGCCAACGGTCTGACGGACATAAAGGACTACAACGACCGCTATCAGTGCACTACCGGCAAAATGGGCGGTCTTCCGGACGTCAACACCGAAAATCCCGATTTCCAGTACTATTATATGCAATATGTGAACGACCTGATAAACCTCGGCGCACGCGGCTTCCGCTACGACACAGCGAAGCATATCGGTCTGCCGTCGGACCCTCTCGATGCGAAAGCAAAACGCAACAACTTCTGGGATGTAGCAACCGGTCGCGAGGCTGTCAAGGGTCTGTCGCTGCTTATGCCCGACAGCCTGTTCATCTACGGCGAAGTGCTGCAGGACAGGAATGTCAAGGAAACGGAATATGACGACTATATGGACCTCGTGGCGAGCAACTACGGCGGCGCTCTCCGCAATGTGCTGCGTAAAGGCGACACCCGCGCGGACAACATCACCGAATGGCACCATCCGTCGGCACCGGAGCAGCTTGTCACATGGGTTGAGAGCCACGACACGTACTGCAACGAGCACGCCTCCGCCGACCTCACCGACGACCAGATACGCACCGGGTGGGTATTCATCACCTCCCGCGCCACCGGTCACCCGTTGTTCTACAGCCGCCCCGAAGGGAGCACCCGCGAGAACTACTGGGGAACGAACCGCATCGGCAACCGCGGCAACGCTGAGTTCATGCACCCCGAAGTGGTGGCGGTAAACAAGTTCCGCAAAGCAATGAGCGGACAGCCTGAGAAGCTGGTTTTCACCAAGGACGGAAGCTGTGCGGTGGTGGAACGCGGCAGCAAAGGCGCAGCGCTTATCAATTTCTCGGGTAAGGAGCAGAAAATCAAGCTTGAGAGCGCTCTGCCCGACGGAACGTATACCGACACCGTGAGCGGTCAGACATTCAAAGTCGCCAAAGGGACTCTCAGCGGCAAACTCGCTCCATTAACGACGTATATTCTCTACGCGAAATAGCCGATATAGACGATAGTTTATCAATAAATTAAAAATATCGTCTATATATTTCATATTCATGATAGAAATGTCTAACTTTGCAGGAAAGAACAGCAGATTAACCACAAATTAAATCCAATGAAAAAAATCACTGCAATCCTGACAGTTGCTCTTGCACTGACAAGCATGGCGTCGTGCGGCGGGAACAAGTATCCTCAGCCTATCACGCAAGCGCCTTTCCTGGAGTATGACACCGTCCGCGATCTTGCCCTCATCTACCAGGGCGGAGCCCATCGCATCGACTGGAACGAAGAAGAATTCGAGCCTTACGTGACGCACAAGTTCGGCGACGGCACGGAAGACTGGCTTTTCGACGGTTATCTTTTCCTTGAATTCAAGGACGGTCGCGGCGCACAGCTCTCGCCCGGCTACGACAGCATCAACGCCAACAAGGAAGTCTGGGAATGGTACCTCGACCGCATTTTCGAGCCCGGCAAGTCTCTCGATGCTCTCGACAAGGTCATCGGCAAGAAAAAACAGGAAATCGGCGACCCGGGCTTCAAGCATAAAGTTGCCCTGACGGCAGTGGTTCCTCTGCGCGGTCAGACCGACTGGGGCGAACTCGACGGCAAAGCTCTTGATTTCAACAACGTAGAAGACCAGAAGCTGGCAATCCGCTGGTTTATCGACCAGCTTGTAGACCGTTTCAATAAGGCTAACTACGAGAACCTCGACTTCTACGCTATCTACTGGATTGACGAAGACATGGTTCACACCAACGACTTCCCCAAGCAGATGACAGACTATGTACATGAGAAAGGTCTCGACTTTATCTGGATTCCGTACTTCAAAGCAGCCGGCGCCGAGCGCTGGAAAGAGCTTGGCTTCGATGCCGCCTACCAGCAGCCCAACCACTTCTTCAACGATAACATCCCTGACTCACGTCTGGACGAAGCTGTTGAGATTGCCAAGAAATACGGCATGGGCATGGAATTCGAATGCGACAGTCACGCACTGTCGCAGGACACTGTTCTGCCGCGCCAGTACCGCATGAAAGCCTATATCGACGCTTACGAACGCGACAGCGTGTTCGAGAAAGCTCCTCTTGCCTACTACACCGGCGGTCACATGCTCACCGACATGTACCGCAACCCGAGCCCTGAGAATCAGGCAATCATGGACCGTCTGGCACGTCACATCGTCGACCGCCGCAAGCGCGCCCTCGGCAAGTAATCGCATACCCGACAATATATCAGGAAGGACGCTTCGGCGTCCTTTCTTTTTGCGCGGCGGCGAAATTCAATACGTCAAAGGTCGCTTGTCGACGATTTGGCTTTGGGCGGCGGAGTCGACTACCGCATAGTCCGGACTTTGAGTCTGAGAACGGGGATTGCCGGATCGGGATTCTCTTGGGTCGGCGTGTCGGGTGGCGGACCGGATTCGATAAGCATGACGCAAGGTGCCTGCGGACGGTCGGGGATGCGGGGGCGTGGTGCCTTAGGGTCGCGGATATATGCCGGCGGAGCGAGAAGGGAGGCGCTTCGGGTGTGTATGATGATGAAGTTGTCGCGCCCTTCGTTGAGAATGATGGGCGCGACGGCTGCCAGTGCGTCTTCGATATGGTTAGTGGTTGTGTCGAGGAGGAGCGCGAAGTGGAATGTGAGTCCGCGGATGCTGTCGGGCTGCCTGACGGACGCCATGCTGAGCCATGGCGAGCGTGCTGGGGTCGTGTTGTTGCATAGCCGGCGTGCTTCGATGCGTGTGCGCGCCATGATGAGGAAATCGGCTTCTGGGGCTATGCATTCGTGAAGGAAGCGGAAGTATTGGCAGAGCAGCTGGCGCGAGTCATATCCGGGCGGGTCGACGATGACGACGCGATGGTTCGCAGTGTGCTGGCGGATATACTCGAGCGGCGCGATAATGTCGCGCTCCCATCTGTAGAGGGCGCGTCCGATATATTTCTCGAAATATGCGGTATACTTGTCTGCCATCGCAGCAAATATAAACCCCGATGCAAATAATTGTTCCGCAATTTGCCGCAAGCAGGGAAATAAAGTGTTAAGATTCTTTGATAATGCAGAACCGTAGGCGTAGCAAAAATTGTTATCACCCCTTGAACATCCTTTCGATTTTTGAAGCGGCAGCGAGGATATCAGAGAATGTCGGGACTTTTTCTTCATAGAGCATGTTCACGACCATTGTATCGTAGTCGTCCTTCCATTCCTCTATGACGCATTCAGGAGGAGTGAGGACAATCCGTTCGCGAACATCCGGTGTATAGTCAACATCCCGTATTGAAGTAAACACTTCACGATGGTGGCGAATGGTCTCCCATAGTTCTTCATTTGGAATGGCTTTGTCTGCGATACCGGCTTCAAGCATCTTGCATATGTCATAAAGATGTCTCGACTTGCGGTTGGCATTCCGGCATCCGTCAGTCGTGAACAGTTCATGCAAAAGAAACACCTTTTCAAGAAATGTCTTTTCAGCAACGGCAGCAACTACCTGAGTAGTATTGTCGTTTGATGTCAGATGCGGAAAAGCTGTGGTTACAAACGATTCAACCTTGGCTTTTACGGTAGGCTCAAACAGCGAACGCGCTCCCACCTCCAGCATAACCTCATCGCGGAGATATGGATTTGTGCCGGAGGGCAATACTGATTTATAGATTATATGAATCTGTCGTGGTTCCGGGTATGTGGCATCTCCTTCACCATCCGGGTCCGCTTTTATGGTAACGAAATCGCTCAGTCCAGCCAGTTCTGTAGCCGTTACGAGGTCTTCGGCAAGTGTATCTCTTACAAATACTGAGGAGGTCTTACGTAACTTTTTTAATTGTTTCTTAGTAACATCTCCCTCTATTCCGAACATACTGCGGTCAATCGCGATGTCTATATCCTCCGAAAACCGGCGGATAACACCCCATATCTTACTGAGAGATGTGCCTCCTTTGAACACCATTCTGTCAGCGTATGGCAGAGAGAAAAGAATATTGAGTATCTCCGTCACCCAAAAATCTTTCTCGACAGAGGCGACGGGGAGTTTGATTCTTGTCGCCGTCTGTTCAAATATAGTACGGCGTTGAGACTCGGTAAGTGTCAGAAACTTATTCATAGGATGCAAGTATTATTTTACGAATCCATGCCGGGATTAAGGCAAAATCCTTTTTTATTGTTTCAAATGGTACGGTCTTAATCAGCTCCCGCACATGAGCCAACTGTTCTGGTGTCAGATTTTCCTCTCCGATTTCACGCATGGCGAATGTGAGAAGCATGGCAAAATCGTTTTGAAATGCCAGATTTTTTTTCGCCGTATGCTTGAACTGGATGCCCCTTTCCCCGTCCAGCCTTACCATACGAGGCGAGCCATCGGTAAGGTAAACTACATTCATCGGCAACTGCGTTGACAGACCAAGCTTATTTAGCGCATATACCCCGGTCGGTACAATCTTCGCCTTATCGCGCCGGGCGATGGCGGCGGCAATCTCCTCAAAAGTAGGATACAGCACGCCCAATCCCAAAACCTTGTCTATTTTAGGATAACAATAAATACCACGAGCCACCCTTATCAGTTTTTGAGAAACAGTCAGCCGTTCAAAAGCTTTCTGAACTGCCTTTGAATCACCATATCCTGCATAATCAAGAGGTGATACTATCGTACCCCTGCCGCGTTTGGATATACTTGTAATTATCCTTTCTTCAAGAGACTGCATCTGATTTTCGGCGTAATTCTGTCGCAAATTTACAATATTTTTGCGACAAAACAAATTCCTAAAATTTATGCCATGCGGCAATATATCGCCATGAATATGTTCTTATGGTTTGTGGGGACCATGGCTTGGGATTCTCTGTCGATGGGGAGATACGCAACAAAGGCCGGAGTCAAAAGAATGACACGCGGCCTTTGTGGGTAAGATTGCAAAGGATATATCACAAGGGATACATCAATAGTTGCGGGCGAAGATCACGCGCTGAGCCGAAGGCTTACCGGTGACCATACATTTGCCCGGAGTCTTGTCGCCGTCCAGAGGGATGCAGCGGATAGTGGCCTTGGTCTCGTTCTTGATTTTCTCCTCTGTCTCGGGAGTACCGTCCCAGTGGCAAAGCAGAAAACCGCCCTTCTCGATCTCTTCCTTGAATTCCTCGTAAGAGTTCACTTCGCGGGTCATCTCCTCACGGCGTTTTAGCGCCTTGTTGTATATGTTGTTCTGAATGTCCTCAAGCAGATCCTTCACATATTTTGCAATACCTTCAAGCGGTTCCACCTGTTTTTCCAGAGTGTCGCGACGCATAAGTTCAACTGTGCCGTTCTCGATGTCGCGTGCTCCGATTGCCAGACGTACAGGCACACCCTTGAGCTCATAATCGGCGAACTTGAATCCTGGACGCTTGTTTTCGGCATCGTCGTATTTGACGCTGACGCCATAATCGCGCAGTTCCTTTACGATAGGCTCCACTGCCTTTGTGATTTCGGCAAGCTGCTCGCTGTTCTTGTAGATGGGAACAATAACGCACTGGATGGGAGCAAGATGCGGGGGAAGCACCAGACCGTTATCGTCCGAATGGCTCATGATCAGAGCGCCGAGCAGGCGGGTTGACACGCCCCACGAGTTGGCCCATACATATTCAGGCTTGTTCTCCTTGTTGACGAATGTCACATCGAACGCCTTAGCGAAATTCTGTCCGAGGTTATGCGAGGTGCCCGACTGGAGCGCCTTGCCATCTTGCATCATGGCCTCGATGGTGTAGGTGTTGAGAGCACCGGCAAAACGCTCGTTGGCACTCTTCACACCCTTGATTACGGGCATGGCCATGTACTTCTCGGCAAAATCGGCATACAGATTGATCATCTGCACTGTGCGGGCCTCCGATTCCTCGGCTGTGGCATGAGCGCAGTGACCCTCCTGCCAGAGGAATTCGGCGGTGCGAAGGAACATGCGGGTACGCATTTCCCAACGCATCACATTGGCCCACTGGTTGCAGAGCAGAGGAAGATCGCGGTAGCTGTGAATCCAGTTCTTGTATGTACCCCAGATGATGGTCTCCGATGTGGGGCGCACAATAAGCTCCTCCTCCAGGCGGGCCTCCGGGTCAACAATCACGCCGTTGCCGTTGGGATCGTTTTTCAGGCGGTAATGTGTAACCACCGCACACTCTTTTGCAAAGCCTTCCACGTGCTCAGCTTCCCTGCAAAGAAACGATTTCGGGATAAGCAGAGGGAAATATGCGTTCTGCACACCTGTTTCCTTGAACATGCGGTCGAGTGTCTGCTGCATTTTTTCCCAAATGGCATAGCCATAGGGCTTGATCACCATACAGCCGCGCACTGCCGACTGCTCGGCCAGGTCGGCCTTGACAACAAGGTCATTGTACCACTGGGAGTAATTCTCGCTCCGTTTGGTAAGGTCTTTTAGTTCTTTTGCCATCGCAAGATGTAACCGTATTTATGTCGTGTTTATAATTTCTCAGAAAATACATCAGGCACAGCCAAAGGCGCCTGATTTATTTATAACGTGCAAATTTACACAATTATTCCCAAAAAGCCACAGACAATCACTCCGGAAAAAGAGAATACTTGATGCAACAGCAAAATAAAACATGACAAAGCCTTTTTTGAAAGATAAAGCGCAGCGGTCTGATTGCCGTTATTTAAGCCGCTTAATCTCATCTTCAGCCGCCGATGAGCCTTTATACTTGCTCTTGCGGGGTTGAAAATTGTAGATAACATTGAGGGATGCGCCCCGGCGGTCATAGTTTTGGCGTTTGTCAACGAACACACCGTATGTATCCATAGTCCAGTCATTGTTGGCGGTGTTGAATATATCGGTGGCAGATAGTTTAACGGTCAGGGATTTCTTCAGGATTGTTTTTCCCACTGATGCGTCCATCGTAAACCATGATGCACCAAAGCGGTTGGTGTGCATATCGCCTTGTGATCTGCCGCTGATATTGGCCGTGATCGTCCACCCGTGAGGCAAGGATACAATATTATCGAAATAATAAGAGAATATCGGCTTGTCATATCGATTATTGTCAAGTTGCAACCACTGACGATACATTCCGACGGTAACATTAGGAGTCCAGCAACGGATAGGCTGCCTCCAGACGAGATATAGACTTAGTGCCGAAACATCAATATTGACCGGATGCATCAGCAACTGAAGATTACCGGCGGGATATATCTGCTTGACAAAAGCATGTGTATCGATAGCACGGGTGTAATCGGCCTGAAACATAAAACCTTTCCACATACTGAAAAACTGAATGTCGTGCATCCTCTCGTCACGCAGCCTAGAATTGCCACCCTCGATTTGGTGCAAGCCCGTGTAACTGAGCGAACCTGTAAGTTTTGAATACGGAGGCTTGACTGTCGCCATTTTATACGAGAGGCTTATCTGCGCTTCTTCGTTAAAAGAGTATCCGAACGACACGTCAGGCGTCAACAGATGGTTGCAGCGACTGACATCCTTGTCGCGTATACCGTTAACCTTAAAGTCATAATCGACATATTCATATCTTGCCCCCGCTGAAAGGGAGAACTTGCCGAACATACGGGACCATAAAGCGAACAAAGCAGCGGAAGTCTGCCGCGCATCAGTCTGTGAAGACGGTATATACTCGCTGACTGAGGTATTAAGCATACGGTAATCAAGTGAAGTATGGGTATAACTGTCCTGTGTTCCTACTGTAAATGCTCCATTCCAGAGAGGAAAATTCAGATACAATTTTCCCGCCCAAAGGGTTGATGTCCGTTCATCAGTCGAGTTTACGGCAGGAAAAGACGAAGCAGGATAAGTAGTTGCTACAGTATTGCTCTCATTTGACCGACGGAAATCGCCGTCAAAGTGAAGAAGAAATTTTTTGGCAAAAGTGTTTTCATAGTAGAGAGAAGCGAGGTGGCTGTGCGCTCTTGTATGTTTGTCTATATTACTGCTGATTGCCGGATTGTCGTTAAGCCATTCGCTACCTGTGTTTTTGAAATCACCGTGTTCAGGATTGTAACGGTAGTATGCTCCAAACGATTGTGGTCCATTGGCATAGTGGAATCCTGCCTTGACAACGCCTGTTGTCGTAGGGTATGTATTATGTTGGCTACTCCCTACTACCGTTTCTTTCCCTTCGTAAACAAGTGTATTGGTAGTTAATCCCTTTGCTAATGAGTTATTGTGATTTATCGTACCGTTGGCAAAGAACTCCCAGTTACCCACTTGATAGCTTAGGGCGAGATAATCCAAAACCGACCATTTGCGGCGGCGTTCAAGTATAAACTGGTCGGTAAGCGACAGCCCCTGTACGAAATTTCGCCGTGTCGTGATTTTAAGCACCGCACCCGTGGTACTTTCGTAAGCAGCTCCCGGAGCCATGAGTAATTCAACTTTCTTGAGATTTGACGAAAGGAGTTGCTGCAACTCATTTTCATCGCGCATTGGACGCCCATCGATATATATTTCGATATTGTTCTTACCTATGACACTGACGGTGTTGTCCTCAACCTTAATCATAGGCAACTGCGCAAGAACATCGAGAGCAGTGCCGAGGTCAGCAAGATTTGTGCCTGGAATAATTGAAACGAGAGTAGAACCGACTAATTTAGTAGCCGGCTGTTTGGCGGTAACAATTACCTCCTGGAGTTCGCGCGTGAGGCTGTCTGTCTCCTCCCGGTTCCGTGCATAACCGCTTTCCATTATAAGAAAAGCAGCCAGCAGTGATAATGATACTTTAGCGTTCATGTGAGTAAATTTTTTGATGTAAAATTACTCACAGACACTCTCAAACACCAAAATAATAATCTGACACTCAGATTTACAATCTATTAATAATCAACATTATGCACTAATACATTCTAAAAAAGTCTGACCCTGAATAAAAATGAATCAGAAAATAGCCATTACATCGGGATTTTCGCCCCCGACAGATTCTCTAAGACGGGATTTCAACCTTGATTTCCGTTTATAAATCACCTCGACAGATTCCCCGAGAAGAAGGCTGATGGTTCTCGTCGAAAGACCGCTTGCAAGATATACCAACAGCATATAATCCTCCCTCTTGATGTCGGGATTAATTTCTTTGATTTTTACAAGAATGTTCTCGCGGCAATCATTTACGGCCTGTTCCATTTCAGGAAAAGAGTCGGTTCCCACCGATTCTATTTCGTTTTTCACTTTGTCGATGATTGCTTTTCGTTCAGATTTCGTGCCCTGAAATTCGTAATAAGTCTGACAAAGCGAATCTATTAGGGAAAAGCGTTTATCAAGCAAGCCATGTAATTTCGTTTGCAGTCGGCTGACATCGCCCCGGCTTGCTTCAATCTGACCTTCTAAGCCGGAAGCTTCCGCCATAAGCGTTTCATTTTGCAAGCGTTGAATTTTCATGCGTTGACGCATCCATATTATGACCCCTGCAGCAACAAGCAGAATAACCATGGAGCCAAACATATATAATCCACGTTGGCTACGTTCCTTATAAAGTAGGAATTCTTTTTCTTTCTGTAGATATAATGCTGTTGCGAGCGCGTCACTTTCATAAGAAGCCTTAATCTGTGTTTTAAGGCGTGATGCCTTTTTAAACTCATCAGCAAGATTGTGCCTCCCGTAATAGTCGATTGCTATGTTCACAATCGTGTCGGTAGGAGCCGAAAGCCTGTTAACCGCCAACGCCTCGCTATATAATAGCGCCCAACGAGCCATCGTGGCAGAATCCTGAAATTCCGAAACGTCAACTTCATTGAGTTTTGAAAGAGCTGCCGAAGGGTTGCTTTGCATCATTTCTTCCGCCTCATCGAGTGCACGCACAGGTGCACTTGTACTACACGCGGTAATGACAACCAAAAGCACAACATATAACAAACAACGCATAAATCACTCGCATTTCAGATTGAAGAACATAAACCGCGTTTCCAAGGGTTGAGGCTGAATAGCTGCAGTGGCCAACCTGAAATAGGCTCCCTCTATGAACGCGCGCGCAGATTCTCCGGTAAGCACAGGTGAGGAGTTTATTGTCATTGCCATATCAGATTCTGTTTTACGCACAAATATAGTAACATTATAACAAATAACACGATAGCCTGACTGTTAAACGCAAAAAATCATCGTCAGCAGGCACAAAATGCCAGGCAATTCCTGGAGAACAATAAAAGGCGGAGCGCCAACACACATGAAAATTTTCGTGTTGTTGGCGCACCGTTATGAGGTTATTGCTATAAGGCGTTTCAGCTTCTGAATCTTTTTCAGCCGTAAAGGGGGTGGTTCTGTCAGATTTTCTTGGTTTTGGCCTCCGAGATTAGAATCGGACCGGGAACTATGAAAATTTCAAGACGGCGATTCTTGCTGCGGTTGGCCATTGTGTTGTTGGGTGTGTCGGGCAGCGGTTCGCTGTCGGCCATAGGATAGCCCTGCAACATGTCGGTCTGCGAGGCGTATGTATCAAAATAGTTATACAAGGCCACGATTCGTTTCTCCGTAAGTGCATAGAGATATTTGTCCGAACCGGTGTCGTCGGAATGCATTGCCAGGATTACCTTGAATTTTCCATGCGTACGGAAATACGGCAGGAACGGTTTCAGTTTATCGTAAGCCGATGGCAGCAGGACAGTGTCGTTCGGGGCAAAAAGCTCTGCTGCAGGCACAGAGGCGATGACAACCTCCCCTTTCCGCATTGTTTCAACCTTATACCCCATTTTCTGCAACGCCTGCGCCTCGCGCTTCATGTAAGCCTTGATGTAATCCTTCTGTTTCTGTGGTACTTCAGGAATCATCAGTGTCTCGTCGAGCGTAAGTTCCGACAGGTCGTAGAGCTGTTGGGTGGAATTATCGGTCTTTTGAGCGGCCGCAGGCACACAGGCCAATGTGCCGGCCATCAACACCAGCACAGCAGGCATACATTTGAAAAGCCTTGACCTGACCGAATCTAATATCTTCAATTTCAATCTATCTGAAATAATATCTTAAACTAAACCGACTATAAGTAGCCGAACCGCAAGGGGATTCATTCAATCGAATCCTCATAATCCATCTCGGCCTTGACCATGACGGGGACATCCTCCGGCGCCACACGTGCATGCTTGTCCTTTTTAAGCATCCGCGTTACATAATCCACGACATCCTGCTCCACATCGTCCAGCTCCTCGTCGGGATCGGATTCCACTTCAAGCATGCCGTTCTCTTCATAGAAATCCCATATCATGTCAATGACATTGAACACTTCGTCGTCGGGATATGCCGCACGTCCGGCCTCAACGAGGCGGCCGTTAATGAATTCAATGGCTTTCTGTTCGTCAAATTCCATGGTTGTAGTGTTTGTTTCGTTATATATCAAGCAGCCCTTCCGGCAAATCAAGGCTGATGGTCCGGGTGTCTGTGTCTATCCCGGCTATAAATTCATCGGCCACAGGCACCATCACCTCCTTGCCGTCGGGGGTACGTATTATAAACAAATAATTGGCGGTTGTGTCGTCGACAGATTCGATTTTTCCTAACATTTTCCCGTTTTCCACCACATCATATCCCAGGAGGTCGGAAGCATACATGCCGTCGGCATCTGCATCGGCAGCGGACAAATCCACTTTCAACACATAGACCTCAGCCGGACACAGGCGAGCCGCATCCGCATCTGAAGCCACCCCGTCGATAGTGACAAGATCGGTCTCCGAACTCTTGGGCCGAACGGAATTTAAAAAGAAAGGCACAAAAATCCCGTCGATTCTCAACACAATGCAGCTTAGCGAAGCTAAATCGACATCGGCCGTGAGCAACACTGTTATCTCTCCGTCTATGCCGTGCGGTTTAAGCAGCCGGCCCACCGGGAGCAACTGGGATTCGGTGATCATAAGAAAATATCGGAATCAGACTGTTATTAGTTGGACAACAGAAATGAGTGTACCGGATTGCCACCTGCACACACAATTCATAGTCATTTTTTCTTTTTCTTTTTGCCTGAGGCCACGGGCATCTCCTGAAATTCGTGAAGATGAGTTGTGGCGGCATCCAGACGGATGGCTCCGTGCGACATTTCAAGCAGATCCTTGAAAATCTTCACATCGTCCACACCGTCGGGGTTTACGGCCAGCATCTGTTTCTTCATATGGTTGGCAAGCAGAAGCACCACCTGATCGCGCTCTGCGCCGGGTTCCATTCCGGCCGCTTTCTGCACCATATGCTGGGTGATTTTGCCATAATGACGATAATTGAAGCGCTCCTGCGGATAGCCCACCGGTTGCGGAGCCGTTGCAAGGTCGGCCTCGCGTATCACCTCACACGGAAAATCTACATCAAGCCGAAAACCAGACATGATCATCAGGTGGTCCCACAGTTTGTGCTCGTTCTCCGGCTGGCGCAATTCGGGGAACAGATTGCCCATGGTCTTCACGATAGACTGCGCACAGGCCGTGCGCTCATCACGGTCGACAATGGTCAGGCAATGGTCAACCATGCGCTGGATGTTACGTCCGTACTCCGGAAGAATCAACTGGCTCAGATGTGTGTTATAGTTCAACATCGTAATGGATGTGTTATGTATAGCTGAGAATAAAGCAATGTGTTAAAGGCATAAAAACAGACGTGCCGGGAGGCACTTGCGCCTCCCGGATGCATCTGCCTTTTATTATATACAACCGGCAACCGCAATAGGTTGCACGCAATGTATTACATGTTCATACCGCCGTCTACCTGGATGACCTGACCGGTCACATAGCCCGACATATCGGAAGCGAGGAAGGTGGCCACATTGGCGATGTCCTCCACTTTGCCGCCGCGGCGCAGGGGAATTTTCTTGCACCATTCGGCACGCACGTCCTCGGGAAGAGCGGCTGTCATGGCTGTCTCGATGAAACCGGGGGCGATGGCATTGGCGCGGATACCGCGTGAACCCACCTCCTGAGCCACACTCTTTGCCAGTGCGATCAGACCGGCCTTCGAGGCGGCATAGTTCGACTGACCTGCATTTCCGTGAACACCGACCACCGATGCCATGTTGATGATCGAACCGCTGCGCTGACGCAGCATCACGGGAAGAACGGCATGGATGAAGTTGAATGCGCTCTTGAGGTTTACAGCGATTACAGCGTCCCACTGTGCCTCTGTCATACGCATCATCAGACCGTCCTTGGTGATACCGGCATTGTTTACCAGAATATCAATCGAGCCGAAATCGGCATGGATCTGCTTCACCACCTCTTCGGTCTGGGCAAAATCGGCTGCATTCGAGGCGTAACCTTTCACCTTCACGCCAAGGGCGGCTATCTCTTCTTCTGTTTTCTTTCCGTTTTCATCTATTACGAGATCGGTGAATGCGATGTTCGCACCTTCACGGGCAAAACGCAGAGCAATCTCTTTGCCGATGCCGCGTGCGGCGCCGGTCACAATAGCTGTTTTTCCTTCAAGTAATTTCATTTTCTATAAAATATATAGTTATTGGTTGTAATCCTATTTGCATGTTTTGTTGTCCATGTCCCCGCACCGCCCTGTCAGGCCATCGAGAATGAACTTTACCGCATGCTCGAAAGTCTCTTCACGCGACACGCCGAGTACACCGATCTCGGTTGTGGCGGCAGTGTTGTCCACCCCCATCATCATCATTACCACAAGTGGCACAACATGAGCGGCACGCTCGGGGATAAACTCTCCGTTTCTGACACCCTCCTCGACGATATCCGTCAATATCTGAATCTCTTTCAGTGCCGTAAGCCGTCTGATTTTTCCCACGCGGCTCCCTTCGAGCAGATTCAGCAACGGCAACGAGTCGGTGTGTTTCTGCGAGGCAGGACATAGCAATGTCTCGAACCATCTCCAGTTTCTCGCGCGCAGTGTGGGCGCCGTTCAGGATTTCCCGTTCACGCGCCACCGCCTGGTCGCTCTCACGCTCAATGACGGCCTGATGAATCTCCCTTTTATTTTTAAAATAGGTGTAGATGGTGCGCCGCCCTTTGTCGGATGCATTGGCGATGTCGAGCATGGTGGTGTTCTCCACCCCTTTCCGGGCGAAGAGCTGACGGGCCACTTCTATGAGACGTTCACGGGTCTTGCTTACCATGCTGCTTGCATCTTGACAATGTTTCAACGTGCGAAGTTACGAAATTTTCTGCAAATCAGCCATCCTCCCGCCAATTATTGCCCCCGTTCACATCGCACCTCCCCAAACCGTATGTGTAGGGAGATGAAATTTAAGTTTTTTTATTGGCACGATTAGGGGGGATTGGCTAACTTCGCATATAATTAAACTTGTCTTTGCGGCTAAAGACCGCACATCACCGATTTCCAGAAATGCACCGACATTCCATCCACCATATAATCACGAGACTTATCACAATTGCTGTCATGGCAACCGGCTATACGTCAGCCACGGCAGCCGTTCCGGCATCCGGCATAACGTTCCCGCGCTCCCACAGGGCCAATATCGGAGTGATTGTCCGCAACCTTTCCACAGGAGAGAACATCGTGGAACAGAATCCCGACAAGTTCCTGACCCCTGCAAGCATAGTCAAAAGCATCACCGCTGCATCGGTCCTCCTTGCCGGGAAAGCCGACACGGCATTCTCCACACCGGTCTACGCCTTAGGCGATATAGACGCCGACGGCATGCTCAACGGCAGTATCGTAATCAAGGCCTCGGGCGACCCTACAACCGAAAGCTCCCGTTTTTCTAATCTCCCCGGACTGATAAATTCTACTGCCGACTGCATACGCCGTCTCGGCATCCGCGGCATCCGCGGCAGTCTGGAGATAGATTCCGCAGGCTTCGTTCAGCAGGGACCGGTGGACCGTTGGGAGTTCGACGACCTGAAATATGCCTATGGTGCGGGACTGCATCCTGTCAACTATCACGACAACACCATCTACGGCGACAAGGCGCTGGCCGACCCGGCCGAAGAACTGCTCATCACGCTCGAGGAACGGCTGGATGCCGACAGCATCAACGTGGAATGGAACGAAGTGGATACTGCCGGATTGCTGCCACGCCCTCTGCTCACGGCCGTTTCACCCGACGCATGGCAGATAATGCGCGAAA
Source organism: uncultured Porphyromonadaceae bacterium (assembly GCA_900555715.1). Taxonomy (GTDB): domain Bacteria; phylum Bacteroidota; class Bacteroidia; order Bacteroidales; family Muribaculaceae; genus CAG-873. Next base: position 30,737 of record USMC01000028.1, read on the forward strand.
TGATGGAACAGAGCGTGAATCTGTACGCCGAAAGTATGCTCAGGCTACTGGCTCCGGGTGAAAACCGTGATGCAGCCCTCGCACGCCAATTGCAGCTCTTGCAGAATACTGGCATCGACACCGAGGCTGCGCAACTTTTCGATGGCAGCGGCCTGACACGCGCCAACCGTGTGACGCCCGATTTCATGGCCGACCTGCTCGAAACAATGGCCAAAAGTGAGTTTAGCGAACGTTTTGTAAGCCTGTTCCCCTGCGTTGGACAGCAAGGGACCGTACGCCGGTTGCTGTGTAACACTCCACTTGAAGGTCGCCTCGTTCTGAAAAGCGGATCGATGAACGGGGTGCAGTCCTATGCCGGCTACAGGCTCGACAGTTCCAACCGCCCCACACACGTTGTGGTGATTATCGTGAATGATTTCACTTGCAAACGTGCCGCAGTGACCAGCGCCATCTCATCCTTCCTCCTCCGGCAATTTCCGGAATGACGCAATCGCCACGCGCACACATCCTGTCCATCCAGACCAGAATAACAAATTACACAACCACATAAAAATCCCACCCATGAACGGAACCATCGGCCAGATGCTCACACTCACAGCCGACATTGCTGAAGCTCTCCTGACCATCAAGGACACCGACAGCGGCATCACCCCCGAGCTGATAGACAAGATAGAACAACTGCACACTCTGGCTCAGCTGCCGGTTGAAACGGTAGCTGATGTTGAAGAGCCGGAACTCCCTGCAGAGCTTTCTCCAAAGGAAGAAATCCAATGCGAGCCGGTTGCCGAGACCACCCGACAGGCACCCCCGGAACTGGAGGACACCTTAGAACTAACGGAACAGGAAGAAGATGCGGTAAAAGAAACCCCTGAAGTTCCGGAACCCCCGGAAACAGCGGAAGCTCCGGAAACAGCGGAAACACCGGAAGAAGCCGGACTTGCGTCTGTGACATCGCTCTCCCCTGCCACCCTCCGTGAAGCCATGAGCCTCAACGACCTGTTTCTCTACCGACGCACGCTTTTCGGAGGGTCGGCCGCGGCATTCAATGACGCACTGACCGAAATTGCCACTTTCAGCCACATTTCGGAAGTACGGAACTTCATGCGCGACACATTACATATAAATATGAAAACTTCGGAAGCCAAAGATTTCATCAATATCATGGCTCCGTTTTTCAGCGAATTCTGACAACCATCCTAACACCCAGAAATATGTCCGGAAAACTTTATGTGGTTCCTACCCCGGTGGGCAACCTTGCCGATATGGCCCCGCGCAGTGTGGAGATTCTAAAAACATGCAATCTCATCCTGGCCGAGGACACGCGCACAAGTAGCGTGGTTACGCGCCATTTCGGCATCACCACCCCCATGATGTCACACCACAAATTCAACGAGCATCAGACCGTGGGACCGATAATCGAGCGGCTGCTGGCAGGCGAGACCATCGCCCTTATTTCCGATGCCGGGACCCCGGCCATATCCGACCCGGGATTCATGCTCACACGTGCATGCCGGGAAAAAGGGATAGATGTGGAAACCATTCCGGGCCCCACTGCATTCGTCCCCGCCCTGGTAAACTCCGGTCTGCCATGCGAACGCTTCACATTCGAAGGGTTCCTTCCTCAGAAAAAAGGGAGGGCCACACGTCTGGCGGAACTGTCGCGCGAACCACGCACAATGATTATCTACGAATCGCCCATGCGTCTGGTCAAGACCCTCGCAGAACTCGCCGCCGCCTTCGGAGCTGACCGCCCGGCATCGGTGTCGCGCGAAATCTCCAAACTTCACAACACCACATGCAACGGCACACTGGGTGAACTTCATCAGTTTTTTTCGCAAAACAATCCGCGCGGTGAGATTGTTATTGTGGTATCGGGTCATAAAGATAGCCCGGATGCGCCTAAAGTGCATAAAAATAAATATAAACCCGATTCAGGCGACATATCCGACGACTGAATTCATCATTAGAAACTAACACAACTATTTTTATTTATGAAAAAGTTAGCATCCATCGCAGTGGCATCGCTTTGCATTCTTTCTGCCTGCCACAACAAATCGGAAAACACCGAGTCGCAGGTTCTGACACCGACCACCGCCGATTCGCTCCGCGTGGCACTCGCCGATCAGGACAGCCTGCTGTCGCTCATGAACGAAGTTGCCGACGGGATGGCTCAGATCAAACAGATGGAGAACATCCTATCTTCCTCCAACGACCTTACTGCTGAAAGCTCTGACCGCCGCCAGCAGATCCGCAACGACATGCAGGTGATTCAGCAGACACTGCAGATGCGCCGCGACCGTCTTGCCGAACTTGAGAAGAAGATTCAGAACAGCTCGTCGAACAACGCCACCCTGCAGAAGTCTATCGCAACCCTGAAACAGCAGATTGCCGATCAGGAAAGCACCATCGGACAGCTCCGCGGCGAACTCGAAAAGGCACATATCCATATCGAGCAGCTCACAGCCAATGTGGATTCGCTCAACACCGAAGTGGCATCCGTGACCGCCGCCAAGGATCAGGCCGAGCAGACCGCCACTACCCTCACCAACGAGCTCAACACCTGCTACTACGCCATCGGCAGCAAACAGGAGCTCAAGGACCACAAACTGATTCAGACCGGTTTCCTCCGCAAGACCAAGATCATGCCTGAGGATTTCGAGATGAACTACTTCACCACCGGTGACAAACGTACACTCAACTCCATCGACCTCCACTCACGCAAGGCCAAAGTCCTGACCAACCAGCCGGCCGATTCCTACACCATCACCGACGCCCCCAACGGCAACAAGGTGCTGAAAATTCAGAATCCCGCCCGCTTCTGGAGCGTCAGCAACTATCTGGTAATCCAGGTCGACTGATTCCCCTCCCCTATACTCACCCCATCCACTCCGGCGCGTCCTCCCGATGCTCCGGAGTGTTTTTTATTCGACGAATATCCAACACATCAAATCGTTGCTGCAATGCGTAAGCTTCCGTAGGATTACTGTGGTGATTGATGGCCGGAGGGGTGCATTAGTCTATTTCAAAAAAAATAGCTAAATTTGCATATTAATAACTTGACTTGAATTCCAATGGGATTTTTCAACAAACTTTTCTCCAAGGAGAAGAAAGAGACGCTCGACAACGGACTGGAACGCACCAAAGAGGGCATTCTGTCGAAAATAGCGCATGCCGTGGCCGGCAAAAGCAAGGTCGACGACGATGTGCTCGACAATCTTGAGGAGGTGTTCGTCACCAGCGACGTCGGCGTTGACACCACTCTGAAAATCATCGACAGGCTGCAGCAGCGTGTGGCCCGCGACAAATATGTGGGCACGGCCGAACTAAACCGGTTGCTCCGCGAGGAGATCTGCGCCCTGCTCACCGAAAGCGGTAACGGCAATGACGACCAGCCCGACTTTACCCTGCCCGCAGGCACCACACGTCCATACGTGATTATGGTTGTCGGTGTGAACGGTGTGGGAAAAACCACCACCATCGGCAAACTGGCGGCGCAATTCAAGGCCGCCGGCAACAAGGTGATGCTCGGCGCCGCCGACACATTCCGCGCCGCCGCCATCGAGCAGCTTGAGGTGTGGGCGCGCCGCGCCGGGGTGGAGATAGTCACCCGAGAGCGCGGAGCCGATCCGGCGAGCGTGTGCTACGACACGCTGGAGCGCGCCGAAGCGACCGGTGCCGAGCTCGTGCTCATCGACACGGCCGGGCGCCTGCACACCTCCGCCGACCTCATGCGCGAGCTGGAGAAAGTAGTGAACGTGGTGCGCAAGCGCTCGAAGCTGCCGGTGTACACGGTGCTCGTCATCGACGCCACCACGGGCCAGAACGGCCTGCAGCAGGCCCGCGAGTTCAACCGCGCGCTGGATTTGGACGCCCTTATCGTCACGAAGCTCGATGGCACGGCCAAAGGCGGCATCGCGCTGGCCGTGAGCCACGAGCTGGGGCTGCCCATCGTGAAGATCGGCGTGGGCGAGGGCATCGACGACTTGCGCGACTTCGACGCCCGCGAGTTCGCCTCGGCGCTCGTCGGCACTTTCGACGAGCGCTTCGATGCGGACGAGGACGGCCTGCGCGGCGAGAACGCCAAGGAGGCGGCCGTCACGGCCGGCGAGCGCCGTCGGGACGTGCTGGAGGGCGCGCCGGCGTGCGCGGCCGAGGCCGAGAAGGCGGTCGAGGGGTCTGCCGAGGAGACGGTCGAGGACGCGACCGTGGAGGCCCTCGCGGAGATTGAGGATGGCGAAGCGCCCGTGGTGGACGCGCAGGGCGATGCGGAAGAGGCCTTCGCCGATGCCGCGGAGGAGGCGGCAGCCGAGCCCGACAATGCCGATCT
>USMC01000029.1 GCA_900555715.1 uncultured Porphyromonadaceae bacterium
GGTTTGCCGCCCGTCCCACATTGGACATAGACTTTCTTGGCACTCACATCAGCAACGATGGCGAGCACATAGCCGAGGCGTTCCGAGAGATATGCGCGGTTGATTGCAAGGAGGATGGTGTGCAGTTCGATTGCGATAAGATTGTCAACCAGAACATCACCGAGTTCAAGGATTACCATGGTGTCCGTCTGAGTATTCCGGTGACAATGGACACCATCGCGCAAGTGCTCACGATGGATGTCGGATTTGGCGATGTAGTGACACCGCATCCAGTTTCATTGGACTACCCTCTGTTGCTGGAAGGACTGCCCGAGGCAAGTATCCTTGCCTATTCAACAGAAACCGTGATTGCGGAGAAAATGCACGCTATCATAGATCTGGCTGACCAAAGTAGCCGTATGAAAGACTATTATGACATCTACCACATGCTCACCTCAATCCAATACGACGCTACCATTTTACAGGATGCCATCAACAGAACCTTTGAGAATCGTCATACACCCTATAATGCTGACACAATGTTTTTCAGGGAAGATTTTCCCAACCATCCTCAGATGCAGGTTAGATGGACAGCTTTCCTAAGGAAGGCTACTATCAATAATGCTCTGCCATTTACAGAGGTGGTGCGTTGGCTTCAAGACACCTTAAAACCATACTGGACAGAATACTCTAATTGTTTTAAGTCGTGATACTTGTATAAGTTGCGCAGATGCGAGCGGACGGTAGCCCTTTGTGTTTGGAAATTGACTGAAGATGAGTGCTATGTAGAATAATTTTGGCAGAAAAAGGACGGCGTATGGAAACTATTTTTGCGGGGGTGAGAAAATTATCGTAACTTTGTCATAATAATACAAAACGAAAATTATCACAACACATGGAAATCAAAGGCACAATAATCCAGGCACTTCCGGAACAGTCCGGCATCTCCAAAGCCGGCAACGCATGGAAAAAGCGCGAATATGTAATTGAGAACAACGAGGGTCAGTTCCCCCGCAAGGTGTGCTTCACCTGCTTCGGCGAGAATGCCGACCGTATCCAGCTGCAGCCCGGTCAGCATGTGACCGTACACTTCGACCTTGAGTCGCGTGAGTATAACGGACGCTGGTATACCGAAGTACGTGCATGGCGTGCCGACATCGACACTCCCGAGGCAGCCGCTCCTGCTGCAGCCGCTCCTGCCGCCGCTGCTCCTGCTGCAGCCGCTCCCCAGAGCTTCAACGGCGCCGCCGCCGATGACGAATTTCCGTTCTAAGACTTTATATCCGTAATATGGCAACAGAACTCAAACATCTTACCAAGCGGGCAGAAAACTACTCGCAGTGGTACAACGAACTTGTGGTCAAAGCAGACCTTGCCGAGCAGTCGGCAGTCCGGGGGTGTATGGTAATCAAGCCCTACGGATATGCTATCTGGGAAAAAATGCAGCAGACACTCGACCGTATGTTCAAGGCGACGGGTGTCCAGAACGCATATTTTCCTCTTCTTATTCCGAAATCGTTCCTCTGCCGCGAGGCCGAGCACGTCGAAGGATTCGCCAAGGAATGCGCAGTGGTGACCCACTACCGTCTGAAAAACGATCCTGAGGGCACCGGCGTCATCGTCGATCCGGAGGCAAAGCTCGAAGAGGAGCTGATTGTACGACCGACGTCCGAGACTATCATCTGGGGTACATACAAGAACTGGATCCACAGCTGGCGCGACCTGCCCATCCTCGTCAACCAGTGGGCAAACGTGATGCGCTGGGAGATGCGCACGCGAATGTTTCTCCGCACAAGCGAATTCCTCTGGCAGGAAGGTCACTGCGCACATGCCACAGCCGAGGAGTCGCAGGCACGTACCGTGCAGATGATAAAGCTATATGCCGAATTTGCAGAGAAATATATGGCTGTGCCTGTCACGATAGGCGTCAAGACAGCCAACGAACGTTTCGCCGGCGCTCTCAACACCTACACCATCGAGGCGATGATGCAGGACGGCAAGGCTCTCCAGGCGGGCACAAGCCACAACCTCGGACAGAACTTCGCCAAGGCGTTCGACGTCACTTTCGCCAACAAAGACAACCAGCCTGAGCTCGTGTGGGCTAACTCCTGGGGCGTGTCGACACGTCTTATGGGTGCGCTCATAATGACGCACTCCGACGACAACGGTCTTGTCCTCCCTCCGCATCTGGCGCCTATTCAGGTTGTCATCATACCTATCTACAAGAGCGCCGAGCAGCTTGCGGAAATCACAAGCACGGTGATGCCCATCGTAGAGCGTCTGGGACAGCTCGGCATATCCGTCAAGTACGATGACGCCGAGAACAAACGTCCCGGCTTCAAATTCGCCGACTATGAGCTCAAGGGCGTTCCCGTCCGTCTTGTCCTCGGTCCGAAAGACATTGAGAAGGGCACTGTCGAGGTCATGCGCCGCGACACGCTCGAGAAGCACGAGGCTCCGCTTGCCGGTATCGCCGACTATGTGAACACCCTTCTTGAGGATATTCAGGCAAATATCTACCGCAAGGCGCTTGCCATGCGCGAGGCTAAGACCTACGTCTGCGACAGCTACGAAGACTTCAAGGCGCGCATCGAGGACGGCGGCTTCTTCCTCTGCCACTGGGACGGCACCACTGAGACGGAAGAGCGCATCAAAGCTGAGACAAAAGCTACTATACGCTGCATACCTCTTGACGGCGACGACACGCCGGGTGTCTGCATGGTGACAGGCAAACCTTCGGCACGCCGAGTCATTATTGCACGTAATTATTGATTTCAAACCATAAGTTCTGCTCCGCGGCGTCGCCACAAACGACGGGCGGAGCAGATTCTATCCTCTCCTGATGGAAAAGAAACACGAAATATCTCTAAGAATTTTCCTTCCCGACACTGCCACGCATGTCAGTCTGCCGTATGCCGAAGGCGGCATACAGGCGGGATTTCCGTCGCCGGCACAGGATTATATCAGCGAGTATATAGATCTTAACCGCGAGCTTGTGCAGCATCCGGCGGCAACGTTCTACGGGCGCGTAACCGGCGATTCGATGATAGAGGAGGGTATAGAGCCGGGCGATCTGCTTGTCATCGACCGCTCGCTCGAGCCTGCCGACGGCGACCTCGCCGTGTGCTGCCTCGACGGAGAATTCACGCTCAAACGCATAAAGTTAGTGCCGGGAGCAATATGGCTCATTCCGTCGAACGAATCGTTCGATCCCATCCTCGTTACCCCCGACAACCGTTTCGAGGTGTGGGGCGTGGTGTCGCACACTATCAAGAACAACCGCCGTCCGAGGATGCGGCGCAAGCACTGACTGCGGCGATGGTAGGGCTGATCGACTGCAACAATTTCTTCGTGAGCTGCGAGCGTATCTTCCGCCCAGCCTTGCGCGGAATACCGGTCGTTGTGCTGAGCAATAACGACGGCTGCGTCGTGGCCCTTTCGAACGAGGCAAAAGCGGCTGGACTGAAACGCGGCGATCCATATTTCAAGATAAAGGATGTCTGCGAACGCATAGGATGTGCTGTCGTGTCGGGTAATCACAGGCTCTACGGCGATATATCGAGCCGTGTGATGAACACCGTGGCGTCGGTCGTAGGCGACGTGTGCGTCTATTCTGTCGACGAGGCTTTCATCGATCTCGGCGCTGTCTGCGATGCGGACCTGGAAGAAGCGGGACGTGCGATAGTTCGCAAGGTGAGGCGCGATGTGGGAGTGCCGGCATCGCTCGGCATAGCGCCTACCAATACGCTTGCCAAGGTGGCGTCGCATTTTGCAAAAAAATATCCCGCCTACCGCGGCGTGTGTCTTGTCAATAGCGAGGATAAACGCCGCAAGGCGCTCGAACTGACCGATATAGGAGATGTGTGGGGCATAGGACGGCGCCTGCTGAAACGTTTCTCGGCATACGGAATCAGCAAGGCGATACACTTTGCCGACATGCCGTTCGGCGATGTGGAGAAAATTGTCAACATCGCCGGACAGCGCACATGGAGAGAGCTCAACGGCGTTCCGTGCACGCAGGTGGAGGATCACGACGCCTCACTGCAGAAACAGATATGCTGCACGCGGACTTTCGGGCGGAGTATCACCGATATACGCCAGCTGTCCGATGCTTTCGCCTTGTTCTCCACCATCATCTCGCGGCGCATGCGCGAAAAACATATCGTTGCGGAGAATATCGGCATATTCCTTCAGACAAACCCCCGCCGCCCCGACCTGCCTCAGTACTGCCCATCGGGCTTCTCGCAGCTGCCGGAGCCGACCAACGACACGTCTGTCATCGCCGGCGCGGCACACCGTGCTCTCTACGGCATCTACCGCACCGGGTATGCCTTCAAGAGAGCTGGGATAATGGTTCATGAGGTGCTGCCCGAACACGCCTCCCAGCCATCGCTCTTCGGCGACAGCGCCGACCGCGAGCGGCGCCGGCGGCTGATGAGCGTCGTCGACGCCCTCAATTCTTCCTCGCTGAGCCACGACCGCGTACACATTGCATCGTATATGCCGCTTGAGAGCATTGTGAGGTGCGAGCTGCGTTCGCCTGATTATTCAACTTCTTTTTCCGACATAATTAATGTAAAGACCGACAATGGAAAATAAGCAATTTACAAAAATACTCGCCGAGCGTACAGGACGCCCGGCGGCAGATGTCGAGGCTCTTGTAGAGGGGCTATCGACGGTTATACGTGAGAGCTGCGCCGACATGGACACTGTCGCAGTGCCTACGTTCGGGACGTTCACTCCCGTGAAACATGAGGAAGAAATCGTCGATGACCTTTTCACCGGCAAGCGTATGCTCCTTCCTCCCGAAATCACCCTTGAGTTCACGCCCTCGGCGCGTCTCCAGAATCGGCTTTTTCCCGGTGAACCGATATTGAGATAAAGTCCAGATAGAGTATAATTTATTAATGTTAATAAAATTAAAAAACTGTCTTTCGTGGAATAACCGACTTTTCATAAGCTTTCAGTCTCTGAGACATCCTATTGGAATCACATATACTCCGTCATCCCTACGATAGGCAAATTCTCCGCCGGTCAGCACCATAAGGAATGATGGGACCGGACATTTTGCGGTGTCGATATTTGCTGCCAGTTTCTTAAGATTCTCAGCACCTTCCTCTATCTCCCGGCTGCCGAGTTTCACCTCCACTGCAGCCCATCTTCCGTCTGCAAGAGTTATGATTATGTCGGCTTCAAGATCGTTGTTGTCATGGTAATGACGGATAGTTCCTCTCATGTTTTCCGAGTATACTCTTAGATCCCGGACGCACAGGGATTCAAAAAGGAATCCGAAATAGTTGAAATCATCAAGTATTGACTGAGGACTTGCACCGATTGCCGCGACAGCGAGAGAGGGGTCAACGAATTGCCGCTTGTCGGACGTTCTTATTCCGGTCTTTGACCGCAATGACGGCTGCCAGGTCTTTACATCCTCTATTATGAAAAGTTTGCGCAAGGCCCTCAGATACACCTCAAGGGTCTTATCGGTGATAGATGTGTCATTGGCACGGACATCCCCCATGATTGTCCGGGCAGTTGTCATGGTCGATATATTTCTCGCCAACGATTTGAGTATGGCCCTCACTCTGTCAGGGTCTTTCTGAGATCTGTCAACGGCTGCTGCATCTCTTTCACAAATCGCCTCGATATAGTCCTTGGCGACATCGAGCGCGTCGGTCCTGTCCATTGACAGGGACGCAGGCCATCCTCCACGACAAATCACAAATGCGAGGTCGTCTATCGTCAGATTACTCATTGACGTTATATCAGGATTCCCATCAAACAAATCCTTCAGAGACACAGTTCCGTTGGATTCACCGGACTCGTATAGGCTCATCGGTCTCATCCTCATGCGTGAAATACGACCTGTCCCGGTATGCTCCATCTTTTCATCCGGCAGTAAGTCATTATCCTCATCAACAACCACACTTCCTGTCAATATGAACTGACCTTTCTTCGGGTCTTGATCCACCGCAAATCGCACGGCATCCCATAACACGGTGGCGGTCTGCCATTCATCTATCAAGCGGGGTTTGTCGCCGCGCAGAAGATACGATGGAGTGGTCTGTGCCATTTTCAAATATGCCGAACGTCTGTCCGGGTCTTGCAGATAAATAACACTGTTGGCGGCATTCAAAGCCGTCCATGTCTTTCCACACCATTTGGGACCGGTTATCAGAACCGCGCCGCTTGTCCTTAATTTCCTTTGCAGAGTATCGTCTGCTATCCGTGGAATATAGTGCTCGTTTTCCATTATTCAATTTTTGTGCAAAAATAGCGTTATTCAACGATATACGCAAGCCACTCCGAACTTTTTGGAAGTTTTACTCCGAACTTTTCGGCAATTTTACTCCGAATTTTTCAGAACTTTCCCACTGCCATTAAGTTGCGTTTGTCACTACATCCTGATTGCCTATTTTTGTTCAATAAAATGCGCTTGTTCATTAAGGTTGAACAAACGCATTATGATGAACAGACGGGATTTCATACCGCTGTCAGAATATATCCCCATTCGATGCTGCCACAATAGCGTCTATCTCATCGGCAATTTCCTCAGAAGAGAGCTTGATGTAGTCCATAAAGGTCTTTTGTGTCTTATGACCACTGACGTGCATCATCTGTATGATAGTGAATTTGTGGGACAGGTACATATTGGTGATACCGCTACGCCGGGCGGTATAGGTAGTCACGCCCTCGGCGCGTCTCCAGAATCGGCTTTTTCCCGGCGAACCGATATTGAGATAAAGTCCAGATAGAGTATAATTTATTAATGTTAATAAAATTAAAAAAAACTGTCTTTCGTGGAATAACCGACTTTTCGTGTTATTTTTGTCGGTGAATATCAATTTCTCGGATTACTAACACGCAAAACCTTTATTATCATGAGACTATTAAGATTAATTGCAGCGGTTTGTTTTTGCTGTCTGGTGTTGTGCGCAGGTGCGAAGGAGAGAGAGGTTTCGGGTGCGGTATATACAGATCCGACCGAGGGTCCGATATTTCCCGGAAGCGTGGTTACAGGAATTCCTGCTTTTATGGAGCGCAACTTAAAATATCCTTTAGAGGCATGGAATTCGTCTAAGCTCCGTGACGTTGCGGTTGAGTGTGTGATCTGCAAGGACGGCACCATGGCAGATGTGAAGCTCCTTAACAAAGATATTCATCCGACATTGAGAGAGGAGATACTCCGGGTATTGGGAAAAATGCAATGGATTCCGGCAACGAAAGATGGTAAGAAAGTGAATGTGAAATATAATATGACCATTCCTCTTGTTGAGCCCGGCCGGAATGCTTTGGAGGGTGCTCCGCTGCCTTATGGGTTGGGAAAGGTAGCACGCGACGGAGAGATGTACGTGAAACGCTGGAATAAGGATAATCCCCGTTATGATACGAAGGCTGAAGAAGAATACGAGGTTGTGGACGAGGCGTGGAGGCTGTTCCCTGAGCGCAGCGTCATATCGATGGCATCCGGTCGTATGCTTGCCGCCGCCGGCAAGTACGAGGAATGTGCGGCGCGAATGGACAGCGCTCTGACAGCGTATCAGCGTCTGAATCCCTTGTCCGAAGAGGATCGTCTCAGTAAGATTGCCAAGCCTATGAGAATGGGATTTAACGGCCGCAATGAACTCGGTATGGCTATCCTGCGCGCGATGGCATATGACCTTAGCGGAAATGAGGAAGCCGACAATGCTTATGGTTATGCGGTTTCGCTTGCCGACGGACGTATTGTCGACGGCGACATAAAGGCTATCCCGTCGCGATGGGAACAAGAAGATATCCAGCAGCGCATCGAACGGATGCAGAGCGACATGACGCGAGAATTCCTGTACGGAGGAAGTTTTGACAAGTACACGCCGAACTGGACCAAGGTTACGCGCAACTACAGCATAGCGGAACTCAGCGAATCACTTGCATGCTGGATAAAGAAGAAAGATATAGGCAATGCACAGGTCCATCAGCTTGCCGCCCTCATCGACGAGCTCAAGGATGAAATGCGCAACGGCTACCTTTCGAAGGGCGAATCGCTGAATCTCTTCGGAGCAAAGGCATTTGCAATATGGATGCGCGACGGCGACAGCGGTTTCGATGAATATCTGGCTTCCATCCGTGCCACCAAGCCGAGCGACGACTTACTGAAGTATCTGGCAAAGCTTGAGAAAAACAAGAAGGTCAATGCCGCCAAGCTATCTGACCGCAGGGCTGTGCTCGAATCGCTTGTATGCCAGATGGCGCCTGAATCGGCTGATGTTGCTGCTGTCAAGGAATTCTACGACAGGCGTAAAGCTGCGGAAAAGGTCTTCCCTCTCCGTTGGCTTATGGAATAGAGCTCCCGACGAGCCTATTCTGTGATTGTCTTTGCAGATTTGGTGACCCTCGTCTTTCCGTCGGACATCTTGTCGAGACGGATGTAGACGCCGTCGGCGGGTTCTGTGTCATGGCAGACGCCGCTCAGGTCGTAGAAAACGCTTTCTACAACGGTGGCTTCTGTCCGGGCGTCGTCAATGCCGGCTTTGCCGGTCTTGCAGCTGATGTGCGAAACGTCGGCAAAGGCATGCCGGGCGACGGTGACGCCGCCGAGGCTTATGTTCACCTCGTTGCCGGTGCCGAATTTCACCGCCGGAGCATCGGAGAAATCGTATTCGATGTTATCTCCGGAGCGAAGGCAGATCTGAATATAATAGTCCTGAGCCATTACCGCTGCGGCAGCGAGTGCGGCGACGGCAAAGCTTAGTGTTCTTGTCGCTTTCATACCGTTATCAGTCGGTGATAACTTTTTCGAGCGCCTGGATGAGGACGTTAGCCATCATCTGAAAGCCGGGGTCGTTGGGGTGGAGAGCATCGTCGATGGAGAGCTTGCGCAGATTGCGCTGTCCGCCGCATTCGAAGAAGAAATCGGCTACGGGGAATGACTCGTGCTGGGCTATCTGGCGTACTATCTCGGCGTAGTCCTGCAGATAATTGCCATTTTTGGGCTCGTACCACTTCGCGGGCAGATAGCCGCTGAAACCGTATCCTTTTCTGGGGGTGCAGAGCACAATTTTCGCTTCGGGATTGACGGAGAATATTTTGTCGATGAGCTTGCGGTAGGAGGCGGCGAAGGTGCCGTTGTCGGCGTTGTTGAGATAGTCTTCTATTGTTCCGGGAGCTATGCTGTTGCCCCAGTCGTTGATGCCGTGTTCGATGGTGTAATAGTCGGCTTTTACTACTTTGTCGACCGAGCGCCAGGCGCAGCCGCCGTTGTCGCCGACGTTGATGAGCTTGGTGAACGCGAGTCTGTCCATTACACGGTCCTGATAGCCGCGTGTCAGTCCGACGGCGTTCTGTGTGGCTGTGATGTGGTCGTTGTACCAGGTTATTGACGTTCCGACGGAGCACCATGTGCCGTCGACGGGGCGTGCTGTTACGTCAGCTGCCGGTGCCGACTGGCTGAACTGGATTTCGACATTGTCGGGTGCTACGTTGAGAACTTCTTTTCCGTTCTGTTTTACAGATACACTCTGAGCCCATGCGCCCGTAAAGATGGCAAGCGAGAGAAATGCGGTAAAAATTTTTTTCATGGTTGTAATGATTGGTGTTGTTTTAAGTATCCATTTTTTTCAATGTCCACTTATAAAAAACGGGTTTTATTGAAAACTGATTCAATAAAACCCGTGGTGATTTCGTTCTGCGACCGGCAATTATTTGCCGAAGTAACGCTTGTAGAGACCCTGGAAGCCCTGTCCGTGACGTGCTTCGTCCTTAGCCATTTCGTGAACGGTGTCGTGGATGGCGTCGAGGTTGAGCTCTTTAGCGCGTTTTGCGATGCGCATCTTGTCGGCGTTGGCGCCTGCTTCTGCTGCCATGCGCTTCTCAAGGTTTGTCTTGGTGTCCCAGACGAGCTCGCCGAGGAGTTCGGCGAATTTGCTTGCGTGCTCGGCTTCTTCCCAAGCGTAGCGCTTGAAAGCCTCGGCAACTTCGGGATATCCTTCGCGGTCGGCCTGGCGGCTCATGGCGAGGTACATGCCCACTTCGGTGCATTCACCGTTGAAGTGTGCGGTGAGGTCTTTGATCATTTCCTCGTCGCAGCCTTTGGCTACGCCGATTTCGTGTTCTGTGACAAACTGAAGAGCGGCTTCAGTGTCCATTTCTTTGAATTTGCTGCGGGGAGCGCCGCACATAGGGCACTTTTCGGGCGCTTCGTCGCCTTCGTAGACGTAGCCGCAAACAGTGCAGATAAATTTCTTCTTCATGTTCGTTTGTGATTGTTTTTGAGGGGGATATCAGATAATTCCGTGTTTCTTGAACACTTTTGTTATTTTGTCGATCGCATATTCGAGCTGCTCGGGAGTGTGTGTTGCCATGAGGCTGAAACGGATCAGCGTGTCCTGCGGAGCGACGGCGGGCGACACTACCGGGTTGACGAAGATTCCTTCATCGAGGAGCTCGGTGGTGATTGCGAATGTCTTGAAGTTGTCGCGGATAAATAGCGGAATGATGGGTGTCGAGGTGTGTCCTATCTCGAATCCGCGGCTGCGGAAGCCTTCGAGCGCCATGTTGGTGAGCTTCCAGAGGTTTTCCTGGCGTTCGGGCTCTTCAATCATAATGTCGATTGCCTTGAGTGCGGCGGCAGTGGATGCCGGAGTGATGCTGGCGGTGAAGATGTAGGAACGCGAGTGGTGGCGGAGGAAATTCGTTATTTCCTTGTCGGTGGCGATGAAGCCGCCGAGCGATGCGAACGACTTGGAGAATGTGCCCATGACGAGGTCTACATCGTCGGTGACGCCGAAGTGGTTGCAGACACCGCGTCCGCCTTCTCCGAAGACGCCGATGGCGTGAGCTTCGTCCACCATGACGGATGCGTCATATTTTTTTGCCAGACGGACGATTTCGGGGAGGTCGGCAACGTCGCCTTCCATCGAGAACACACCGTCGGTGACGATGAGCTTCACTTTGTCGGGCTCGCACTTCTGGAGCTGCTCTTCGAGCGACTTCATGTCGTTGTGGCGGTATTTGAGCGATTTGCTGAAGGAAAGACGGCGGCCTTCGATGATTGAGGCGTGGTCCTGCTCGTCCCAGATGATATAGTCTTCGCGTCCGGTGAGCGTGCTGACAACGCCGAGGTTCACGCCGAAACCGGTGGAGTAGATCATGACATCCTCTTTGCCGATATATTCGGCGATGCGCTGCTCAAGCTTCTTGTGGAGGTCGAGAGTGCCGTTGAGGAACGGTGAGCCGGCGCAGCCGGTGCCGTATTTCTTGGTGGCTTCTATTGCTGCTTCTTTGATGCGGGGGTCGTTGACGAGTCCGGTGTAGCAGTTCGAGCCGAACATGAGCACTTTTTTGCCGTTGATGATGACTTCGGGTTCCTGCTCGGAAGAAATAGCGCGGAAATAGGGATATACGCCAGCTGCCTTTGCTTCCTGCGGAGCTGTGTATTTGGATAACTTGGTCTGTAATAATTTCATAGTCTTGAAAATACAAAAGTCGTGGGCTTTCGTGGCTCGTAGTGCGCCGTTTTCGTTTTGCCGATTGCAAAGTTACGAAAAAAAACATCAAAAAAACCACCATCTTTCGTATTTTTTAACGATAAATGCCCGATACTCTGTTCTGAGTCGCCCCGCCATTGATAGTGATGTCGCAACTCCTTACAAAAGAAGTCATACGAATAGCTGTCAAAAACAATTGTAATGCTTCCTCTGTGCTGGAGCATGATGTAAATGCCGGAGCAAGCGAGATTGCTATAAGCCCCAATCGGACAAATAGTTTCATCATTCAATCCTGAGTTTCCGCTGGTTAATAATATAGATTCCTTTTTTAAGACTTGAAATAGCCTCTGCTTCGTTTTTGAATTTCCCGATAAAGATGCCTTGAAGGTTGTAGACCATGACAGAGGTATCGGAATTGTCTTTCACCGGCATTTGTGCGGATGCATATTGGCTTACAGGAAGATGCTTGTCAAACCATTCGATGTTGCGCCGGAGAGCGTTCTTTATTCTGTCTGCCCTAAGCTGCGCTGTTTGAGTCGGGTCTTCATTCCATCGTGCGCAATCATTAGCCCATGCACTGCCAAGGGGTAATACAATTTCGTCGATTTGATTGTATATCTCCGACAACCTATTGGGATAAACCTCACTCCATACCAGTTCAACAGACTTGCAGAAACTGTCGTATTGGATAATCTCGCCTATCCAGTGAGGCGCAAATCCATAGTGGACTTTCATTCGGAAGGTGTAATCGGTTTTCTCGCGATTATAGCAGACTAAATCCCATATCGGACCGGCTACCCATTTGGCATTGTCTGCCAGGTCTTTGTGAAGATAGAAACTACCGTGGAATCCGTCGGGATTATCCATGACTTCCTGTAATATGAAGAATCGGGCCATGCTTTCGGCGTCAATGTATTCTTCCCAGACGGTAGAAGTCTTGTCGGCAGAATAGATGGCAGCGTTGATGGATTTGAACTCACTCGTGAGCCACTGCAACTGAGCATTGGACAAATCTTCGGGCGAGTGGTATCGCAGAGTAAGATCCCACTTGTCACATTCAGGAATAGTAATCTGATCTTCATCATTATAATTGTCGACCTCGACAAGCCACCCTCCTTTTATAAGTTCAGGATTTGTTTCTTGGTCTTGTTGCTTGTATATGTTCACACGGTTTTCGTCAATCCGGATAGTTTCCGTAATGAAATACAACCCTATATAATCTCCGTTCAAAACGACTTCAACGGGACGGAACCCCGGAGTCCATGCCATATTCATGAGTTTACCCAACTGTAAACCTGCCACTGTATTTTCGGTTGGCTTCAGAAGTGCCCAATGTTTGTTCTTGGGCATTCCCATCACTGCTGTTTTCTTATCAAGTTTTATCTTATATGGTTTTTTCGCTCCTTTCCACGAAGAATGTCCGCGGCCGCGAATTTGCATTGATAGTGGCTGGACCTTACTTCCGAGAGCCGCAATGCCTTCAGCTCCCATAGGGTCAAGCCAATATGTAGCATTAAGGTATTCAGTCTTTGATACAATCGGAGCGTGGTTTTCGGTTTCGATGTATAAAGCCGGTATAGTGCCGGAAACCGTGTTCGGACTCTGTGGTTCGGGTTCATTAGCCATACTGTCCTCAGTGCATGACATAAGGAGCAGTGCCGATACGAATATGATATTTCGTATTATATAGTTTATCTTGTCCATCAGTACAAGTATTTTATAGGTTTTATTATATAGATGACGAATGCACGTAAAGACTGCATCCAATACAATTTAATTAATGCACTTACCAAGTAAACCTCAGACCAATCGGCAATGTGAATTCAAAAGGCTTTTCCTGCCTGATAGTCTTGATTTCACCACCGGGATTGAAATAGTAATGAATCGACGGTTCCGCAAATATGCTGAACGACGGTGTAAAATGATACTGTATTCCAAGACCACCCTCAACCGACCATTGCAATGGAGCTTGTATATGGATTTTATCGGTTTGTGGCACCGGCAAATCAAATGAGTACTTCCAGACAGACTGTCGCCCGCTCACAGGAATATCCAGCGCACCGCCGCCATGTACATACAGAGAGAATCTTCCGGCTGAGAAAATGTGGTAATTGAATTTCAACGGCACACCAATATAGTGTATCTGCTGATTCACACGCTGTTCCCATAGTTTACTCTCAGAGAGAAAATCAGATTCCATGAATGAATAACGCACTCCGGTCTCAATGCTCCAACGCGATGTCAGAGCCTTGTTGAGCGACAGACCTATAATTACCGGCATTTTGTGATGCGATTTCTCGCTGACTTCTATTTCAGCGTCAGGCTCTCCTGATGGTAAATCGGGATGCGTGGGGTCGGGAATTCTGTAGCTGTTGGCATTATCCTGTCCTGAGATGCCGGAATATGCCAATGACAGACTCCAGTCGGGGTTTGAGCTATGTTGTTGAACTGTAGCTTTTTGCTCCGCTATCGGAGAATCCCAATCGTTCAATCTAATAACAGGGTGTACGTCATCTTCAGATATACTGTCTTTCGGAGCAGAAGGAATGGTGTCGTTCTGAATTAGAGCTTTGGCAACAAGTTCTGAATCCTGTGTTTTCCGGCTCCGCAGAATCTCATATATTGTCGGGGAGACTCCGACACTGTCAGTGTCATCAGTGGCTGTAGCTGAGTCCGGCAAGATATTGTGATTGCTGTCGTCATTATTGCTTATGACGGAACGTGACTGTTTCGCATCCTCGTGTGCAGGCATGATGAGCCATATAATCACAATAAGCGCAAGCAATGAGAGCAATCCCATTTGCATACGGTATTCCTTAATCAACCGTCTCAACATTGCTTTTGCGTGCGTGAGTTGCGAAGATGAAGAATGTGGAGCTATTCCGAGCAGTTCGCCAATTTCTTTATGCGAAAGCCCATCCAAAACGGCAAGCCGGAATATTTTGCCATATCCTCCAGGTAATTGATCTAAAATATCGCTGAGTTCTGTCCAGGAAAGCATGGTCTCATCGCTTTCCGGATCGTCGGTGCTGTATTCTCCGACGTCTTCTGACAGATGGGCGCAATCGTGGTTTAGTTCCTCTTTAAGATATTGGATAGCCAGATTCTTCATTATGGAAGTCAGCCAAGCCGACACTTTTGATGTTTTCCGCAATGATGAAATCGAAACAAAAGCAATAAGGAACCCGTCATGAAGTATGTCAGATACAACTTCTTTATTCTTAATATAATACGATACGACCTTACGCATAGGGTCAAGATAAGTCTGATAGAGAATCCCTAAGGCATCTCTATCTCCCGATTGGCATTTTCTGACAATCGTATCTATGTCCTGTGTTTCAGTCATACTATATAGATATGAAGACACTGAAAAGACTGCATGGACGGACGTCGCTTTTTTCTGATACAAAGGTAATACTGTTATTTCGCCCGTACAATTTCAGGCATTGAAACTCTGCGGATTTGATTTTTTCATCGAGAGAGAAGAAAAATCATGTTTTTTGTGTACTTTTGCAAATAGAAACCGCGGTTGCGGAAACGGCGGTTGTTATTTAAAGCAAGCATATGAAATTCTTTGACCGAAAAGAGGAAACCCACAAGTTCGGACAGGTCGGTGAAATAGTGAGGGTGCTGAAAGAGTAATCACCTTTCAGCACCCTCATGTAGGGGTTTATCGTACACCCGTAGGGAATCGAACCCTAATCTGAGGAACCGGAATCCTCCATTCTATCCATTGAACTACGGGTGCGTGGTTCAAAACGCTGCAAAAGTAATATTTTTTTTGTAGTTTTGCAAGTGATTATAATTCCCGTATGAACGTTAAGATAGAAGAATCTTGGAAAAAAGCTCTTGCGGCGGAGTGGGATAAGCCTTATTTCGAGGAACTTATCCGCTTTGTCAAAGCGAGCTATGCCTCCGGTCCGGTCTTTCCCCGTCCGTCGCGCATATTCGCAGCCTTCGATGCGTGCCCTTTCGACAGTACGAATGTGGTAATCCTCGGTCAGGACCCCTATCACGGCGAAGGGCAGGCGCACGGGCTGTGTTTTTCCGTCCCGACAGGTGTGGAGGCGCCGCCGTCGCTGCTCAATATCTTCAAGGAGATGTCGTCAGATCTCGGTGTGCCGCTGCCGCCACTTCCTAATACCGACCTTACATATCTTGCCGAACAGGGCGTTCTGCTGCTCAACTCTACCCTCACGGTAGAAGCTCATCGCGCCGGTTCCCATCAGGGCAGAGGCTGGGAGACATTCACCGACGCCGCCATAGCAGCTCTCAATGAGCGCCGCGACGGTCTCGTATTCATCCTCTGGGGCTCGTATGCAATCCGCAAAGGCGCTTTTATCGACCGCAGCCGGCATCTCGTCCTTACCTCGGCGCATCCGTCGCCGCTGTCGGCATACAGGGGATTTTTCGGAAGCCGGCCGTTCAGCCGTGCGAACGAATATCTGATTTCAAAAGGCAAGACACCTGTAAGATGGCTATGAGGAAGATTCTGCCGCTTGTGCTTTGTCTGTTTTTTGTCTCGTCAGCGGTGCGTGCTGCAGACACCATGACCGGCGTTTTCGATGAAAATCTGCGCACGTTCGAAGTAGGGCTGGAAGGCGACCGTGGCGCAGACGCCGTGGCTGTGCTGGACACGGACGACCGCATTTTCATCGCCTTCGACCGTCTTTCGGAAGACCGTGAGTATCTGCGCTATTCGCTTGTGCACTGTAATGCCGGCTGGCAGCCCTCAGGACTGGTCGACAGCGAGTTTCTCGACGGATTCAATGAAGGAACAATCGACAACTATGCTTTCTCCGAGGCGACTACGGTGCACTATGTGCACTATTGGCTTACGATTCCCAATGAGCAGGTCCGTCCTAAAATATCCGGAAACTATCTCCTGAAAATATACTCCGAGGACGACCCTGACAAGACTCTTGCTCAGGTGCGTTTCATGCTTTCGGAGGAGACGGCGCCGACGGTGCTCCTTGCTTCCGCCCAGACCGATATCGACTATAACAAGAGCCATCAGCAGGTGTCGGTGAGCGTCGACATCAGCAATGCGCATGTCGACGATCCTTTCAACGATCTCTTTGTCGTGGTGGGTCAGAACGGTAGGCTCGACAGCCAGACCGCCGTCCGCCAGCCGCTGCGGATGAACGGCTCCATGCTTTTTTTCGAGCATCAGATGCCCTTGATTTTCGATGCCGGAAACGAATACCGCCGTTTCGAGACGGTGAGCACAACTTATCCGGGCATGGGTGTAGAGGCTATCGAGTATTTCGAACCTTACTACCATTTCGCGCTTGCCACTGATGTGCCGCGCTGCGACGACACATATATATACGACCAGACACAGCACGGAAAGTTCCTCATCCGCGAGTATAATGCTGACGACAGCGATGTTCAGGCGGATTATGGCGTGGTTCATTTTACTCTCGACGCCCCTGAAATGCCCGGAACGATGGTTTTTCTCGACGGTGATTTCACCTTCAGGCGCTTCGACGATAATGCCCGGATGTTCTATAACCACACCACGGAGCGCTATGAGCGTGCCATGCTTCTCAAACAGGGCGCCTACAACTATCAGTATCTCGTTGTTCCCCCGGGAGCGTCGCGCGGCTATACCGCGCAGATAGAAGGAGATAAATATCAGACTATCAACCGCTACGATGTGCGTGTCTATCACCGCCGCAAGGGCGAGCGCTACGACCGTCTCATCGGAACGGCGTCTTGCCGAACTGCCATATGATTGAAATACAGAATACTCTTGTGAGTCTCGACCTGATCGAGCGATATTTCCTGTGCGACCTCGACGCGTGCAAGGGACAGTGCTGCATCGACGGCGATGCCGGAGCCCCGCTTGCTCCGGGCGAGGCAGACAAAATACGTGAGCTGCTGCCTGTGATATGGAACGATCTTCTGCCCGCCGGACGGAGGGCGATAGAGGAGGGCGGAGTGAGCTACACCGATGTCGAGGGCGACGAGGTGACGACGCTCATCGACGGCGGTCTGTGTGCTTTCGCTACGACAGCACCCGACGGCTCATGGCGCTGCGCCATCGAAAATGCCTGCCGCGAAGGATGCTGCGATTTTCTCAAGCCGGTGTCGTGCCATCTCTATCCAGTGCGCATCAAGGAATATGACAGTTTTACGGCTGTGAATCTGCACCGGTGGAAGATATGCAAATGTGCCGAGGTGCTCGGACGCGCCAAAGGCGTGCGCGCCTACCGTTTTCTCGAGGGTCCGCTGCGCCGCCGCTTCGGCGATGCGTGGTACGACGAACTTGCCTTCACCGCCGAAGAGTATCTGCGTCAGTTCCCTCAGAAATAATTATTCTGCTTCTGAGGTTACGGGTTCGTCGAGGAATGAGCGCTGCTGCGGTTTGCGGCGTCTGGGCTCTTCCTTCTTTTCTTTCTTTTTCCGGGCCTTCACCTTGCCGGCGCTGCTGTCGGGCTGCGCGGTCAGCGCTTCCGTCGCGATGGCGTATGGCTCGTAGACAGGCTCGTCGCGACGCATCATGGCGCTAAGCAGCACGAGGACGAGCACGATGACCGCGATTGCAACCGCGGTCGCGATAGTGGTTTTTCTGCTGGTTCTCTCCATATTATAGAAGGTCGTAGACGAAAACGAGGATGATGAGCACGGGTGCGAGATAGCGTATGATGACAGCCGACAGGGTGTTCAGCGGAGAATGGTATGTGCCTTTGTTGGTGAGTTCGTCGCGGAGGAATCCAGAGGGGAGCGCCCAGCCAACATACAGACATACGCCGAGCGAGACGAGCGGCAGAAGGATGTTGGTGCTGAAGTTGTCGAGAAAGTCGAAGATTGTCATGCCGAAAATCTTCAGCCATGCGAGGCTGCCGAACGAGAGCGACGGCAGTGAGCTGAGCATTGTCAGCGGCAGCATGACGCACATGACGGCTTTTACGCGCGACATTTTGCAGCGGTCCTGCAAGGTGGCGACCGATACCTCCGCGATAGAGATGCACGAGGTGATTGCCGCTACGGCGAGAAGAATGAAGAACAGCGCCGACCACAGCTGAGGCAAGGGCAGACGGGCGAATATTTCAGGGAGTGTCACGAACACGAGCGTGGCGCCCTGAAGAGACTGGTTGTCGAGTCCGAAGCTCTTGACGGCAGGGAAGATGACGAGTCCGACCATCACTGCCACAAGCAGGCTGAGCAGAGCCACGATGACCGATGTGCGTGCCAGCCGGGTGTCCTTGGGATAGTATGACGAGTAGGTGATGAGGATGCCCATGCCGAGGCTGAGGCTGAAAAATGCCTGCCCAAGGGCGTTGAACACGACTTCGGGTGTGATTTTGCTGAAATCAGGCTTGAGAAAATAGGCGACGCCTTCCGACGCGTCCGGCAAGGTGAGGCTGACGCCCATAAGAACGGCAAGAATGA
This sequence comes from uncultured Porphyromonadaceae bacterium, assembly GCA_900555715.1. Classification (GTDB taxonomy): domain Bacteria; phylum Bacteroidota; class Bacteroidia; order Bacteroidales; family Muribaculaceae; genus CAG-873. Next base: position 18,843 of record USMC01000029.1, read on the forward strand.
TGAAAAGCACCGGCATAAGGATGTTGGAAAGCCGTTCTATGCCTTTCTGTACGCCTCCGAGAAGCACTCCCATGTTCACGGCTATTGCAGCGGCAACAAAGATGAGCGGGCGCAGATCGGACTGGACATATTCTTCCATTCTCGCGCCGAAAAACAGGCGGCTTTCTTCTGTGTCGCTGCTGCCGAGCCCGTCGAACAGTCCTCCGGTGATGCTTTCGTAGAGATATTCGAGCGTCCATCCTTCGACGACAGTGTAGAAACACAGGATGAGATATGATGCCAGCACGGCAGCTGAGCCTACTGTCCACCACTTCGAGCCGGGTGTGAGCTTGCGGAAAGCACCGATAGAGTCGCTTTTGGTACCTCTGCCGAGAGAAAACTCGGCGAGCATCACGGGCACGCCGAGCAAGAGCACGCACAGCACATAGAGCAGCAGGAATGCCGAGCCGCCGCCTGCCTGCGCCTCCGCCGGGAAGCGCCAGATGTTTCCAAGACCTACCGCCGAGCCCACTGTAGCGGCGATAAGACCGATTTTCGATGCAAATTCTGTTTTTGTGCTCATTATTGGCTATACTACTTGTAAAATTTCCACAAAAGTAAGTTTATGGATTGAAAAATGCAAATCGACATTGTGCGCGTGGCACTTTGTTGTAGCGTCAGGAAGGTAATACGAATGTGCGGTCCTCTATTTTTAACTTATATTAAGCGATTGAATTGGGCGGCATGAATTTTTTGGGCTAACTTTGCGTCGAATAAAAATAGTGACATCCTTTTAACTCCAAAAGGGCTCGACAGCTGCAAAGCGTTGAGTTTCTTTATTTTTTTACTATCTGAAAAACTTATCTCATTATGGCAGTAACTTATATGACAAAAGAGGGATACGACCGTAAGCTTGAGGAAATCAAATACCTCGAGACGGTCAAACGTCCCGAAGTGACCCGCGCGATAGCCGAGGCACGCGACAAAGGCGACCTTTCCGAGAATTCGGAGTACGACGCTGCAAAAGAGGCCCAGGGGCTTCTTGAAATGAAAATAGCACAGCTCAAAGACCTCGTTGCCAACGCACGTATCATCGACGAGAGCAAGCTCTCTACCGACGAGGTGCAGATGATGAACCGCGTCCGCATACGCAACACCGCCACCGGCAGCGAAGCTGAATATACCATCGTCGCCGATTCCGAGGCGGATGCAAAAGCAAAGAAGATTGCCATCAGCACACCTATCGCACGCGGTCTGCTCGGACATAAGAAAGGTGAGGTTGTGGCAATACAGGTGCCCGCCGGTGTCATCAATTTCGAAATCCTCGAAATAGGACTCTGACCATGGCTTCCATTTTCTCTAAAATCGTTGCCGGAGAGATACCTTCATATAAGGTAGCTGAGGACGACAGGCACTACGCCTTCCTCGATATCAGCCCGCTCGCTCCCGGTCATACGCTTGTGATACCTAAACGCGAGGTCGATTATATCTTCGATCTTTCGGATGACGAATATGCCGCTCTGCAGCTCTTTGCCAAGCGTGTCGCCACGGCTCAGAAGAAAGCCCTCCCCTGCAAGAGGATAGGCGTTGCCGTGCTCGGCATGGAGGTGCCTCATGCACACATCCATCTTGTACCCCTCAACAGCGAGGCAGATATGGATTTCCGCAATAAGAAAAGCCTTGAACCTGCGCAGATGGCAGAGATAGCGGCAAAAATAGCTGAGAACTTCGTATGAAAACTGTAAGAATCATCAGCGCAGCGTCGTTCGCAGTCTTGCTGTGCGCTTCATGCTCGCATCGTACGGGCTGGGGTATAGAAGGCACTGTCGACGGCGTTGAAGCGGGGCAGAAGCTCGTTCTTGAAGCCAGCAACGGCAAATCCTGGTATGTGGTCGATTCCATCGAGACAGGAAAAGACGGAAGGTTCGACTACGAGAGCACCCGACCGGCATCGTATGGCGAAATAATGCGTCTCACTCTGCCGGGCAAGGGAAGCGTGTTCTTTCCGGTCGATTCTGTCGATAAAGTGACTCTGACAGCATCGGCTGCCACCTTCGGCAGCTCGCACTGTCTGTCGGGTTCGTACACTGCCGAGCGTTTCAGCCTCATCGACAGCATTGTAGCCTCGACAGCCGATATTGATGAAATAAGGACCAGACTGACACAGTTTATCACTGTCGACACCACGGGCACCGTCGCCTATTATGCCGTCAGCAAGGCAAAAGGCGCGCAGCCTGTGTTCGACCCTCTCGACGATAAGGGCAACAGAATCTACGGCGCGGCGGCAAATGTTTTCGCGACATACCGCCCCGGCGACGCCCGCGGCGAAATCCTCAAGCAGACCTTTTTCTATGGTCGCAAGGCTCTGGGCAAGGTGCAGCCCGTGACTACGGAGATTGAAGCCACGACGGTAGGGCTTTTTGAAATCGAGCGCTACGACAACAAGGGCGTCCGCCAGTCGCTTTCTGACCTCGCGTCGAAGAAAGGTGTCGTGGTGCTGAGCTTCACCGACTACAGCGATGCCAATTCGCCGGCATACAATGTGCTGCTCAACGACGTCTACACCAAATATAAGGATCAGGGTCTTGAAATCTATCAGGTGGCTCTTGATGCCAACGAGGTGAACTGGAAGCAGGCGGCATCTAATCTTCCGTGGATAACGGTGTGGAATTCGCCTATGGACGATGTGTCCGGTCTGGCAATGTACAATATCAATGTCCTTCCGCTGACGTATGTCATCGACCGCAACGGCGACCTTGCCGAACGTGTTGAAAATCCGGATGATATCGAATCCGCTGTAAGAAAACATATTTAATCACATTATGCCGCATACCGTCCTTCCGGATGATATGCGGTTTTTATATCTAATCGTATGAAAAAACTGTTATTTATCAGCTCTTTGTGTGTTCTGACAGCCTGCTCAAGCAACAAGACAGGCGAGGTCATTGCCGAATGGGATGTAAGTAATTCCGAAGGAAGCAGTGTTCAGACAATCACTCTCAAAGGCGATCTCCGCGGCGTGGAGCGTCTGGCATTCAATCAGTTTCCCCGCGGACAGAAAATCGAAGGTGCTTCCGATACCCTTGTCGAAATCGTTCCAGGCTACTATGCCATAGGTTCACCCGGCTTTGCCGGGGCGACAGGAAACGACAGTCTCACATTTTCGTATACAGCGTGGCCCGTGATGCTTGTAGCGGATCTGCCCGATGCTTTCCATCTTGTGATGAAAGACGGCACTACGCGTCCCGTTGCCGTTAAATATGCCGATCTGAGCAGTAATCCGACCGTCACATATCATGAGGCGACAGGCGAAGTGAACTACTCGCGCAACGAAGAACTCGCCGCCGGAAAAGCCGGCGTCTACGATGCAATCCCGTCGTTCAAGAGTGTCAGCCTCACCGGCGGAGAGTCGGCAGTGGACCCTGCGGATATCGAATACGCCGAGGTGCAGCCCGGCGCCAATCCGGAAGCATATACAGTGACAATTGCCGACGGCAAAATCAAAGTCGAGGCACCGCGCCGTCAGTGGGCGCGCATAGGTCTGCGTCTGCGCAATCTCTTCGGCAACGCCCCTGTAACTTTGCCCAACGCTGTCATTACCGATGAGCCCACTATGCCTTACCGCGGTCTGATGGTTGACGTAGCACGCAACTTCACCACTCCGGAGGAAATGCGCACCGTGCTTGATCTGATGGCTACTTACGGGCTCAATGTCCTCCACTTCCATCCCATCGACGATGAGGCATGGCGCCTGGAGATCGCAGCCCTGCCCGAGCTTACGGAAGTAGGCGCCCGACGCGGCTATACTCCCGGAACGGACGGCACTTTCCTTGAGCAGATTTATTCCGGCGACGGCAATCCTGCCACTGTCGGCGGTCCGTCGAACGGCAAATATACGCGTGCCGACTTTGTCGGTATGCTCCGTTATGCCGACAGCCTCGGCATTGTCGTCATCCCCGAAATAGAGTCTCCCGGTCATGCCCGCGCTGCGATAAAGGCAATGGCAGTGCGTGCCAAAAACACCGGTGACAACTCGTGGCTCCTCAACGAAGGCGCTGCTGTCGACACGGCTAAGTATACGTCAGCACAGGGATACCACGACAACGTGATGAATCCGGCTCTCGAAGGTCCGTACAAGCTCATGGATGCTTTCGCCGACGAGATTGTAGCGATGTACAACGAAGCCGGAGTTGAGCTCCCGGCAATCCACATAGGCGGCGACGAGGTTCCTCACGGCTCGTGGAGCGCAAGTCCTGCCATTGCTGCACTCAAGGAGAAGGAAGGTCTTGAAACAGAGAAAGACATTCATGCCTATTTCGTCCGCAAGGTTGCCGACCGGTTCGCCGCCAAGGGAATCCGCACTTCCGGATGGCAGGAAGTGGCTCTCGACCACAACGACGCCTACAATAAGTCTGTGGCACCGGAGATGTACAGCGTCAACTGCTGGAGCACGATGCCTTCGGGCGACGCGAAGAGCGTTGTCGACCGCATTGCCGAAGCCGGTTTCCCTGTTGTGCTGAGCAATGTGGAGCATTTCTATCTTGATATGCAGTATGCTCCCAATCCTGCCGAACGAGGTCTTCGCTGGGCTGGATGGAGCGACGAGTTCAGCGGTCTCTCCGGCTATCCTGCCGAACTCTGCAAAGTGCCCGGCGCCAATGTGCTCGGCGTGCAGGGACAGATTTTCGCTGAGACGATCCGCAATCTCGGCGATGTTCAGCGTATGATGTTCCCCAAGATGCTTGGCATGGCTGAGCGTGGATGGAATCCTGCCGCTACCTATTCCGAGCCCGACTTCAACGCTGCTGTCGCCGCTGAGCTTCCCAAGTGGGATGCAGCCGGCGTGACATATCACCTCCGCCAGCCCGGTCTTAAAGTGACCGAGGACAACAAGCTTGTCGCAAACAGCCCCTATGCCGGCGCTGTCGTGCGCGTGACCCTCGACGGTTCCACTCCCGACGAAACATCGCGCGAGATGAAGCCTGGTGAGGCGATAGACCTTGCTGAATATCCCGATGCAACCGTTGCCCGCGCTGTCCTCTTCACCCCCACGCAGCACTCCGCTCCTGTCACCCTCCGTCTCAAATAAGACATATAAATACAGAAAAACGGGACGCCCGACATCCGACGGCGTCCCGTTGTTTAAATATACACCCCGCTGGGATGAGCGAGGCGTGATTTTGTAGCCCTGCGGGGAATCGAACCCCGATCTAAGGTTTAGGAAACCTCCGTTCTATCCGTTGAACTACAAGGCTGTCGGCGAAAAAGGAATAAAAAAGAATGAGAAACGAAAACCGAAGTTTAACATTTCTCATTCTCCTCTCTCCTCAGCGGTGCGGACGGGACTCGAACCCGCGACCTCCGGCGTGACAGGCCGGCATTCTAACCAGCTGAACTACCGCACCTCACTTGCGTTTGGTTGGAGAGCTATCAGCTCTTTCGCTTTTGCGCTGCAAAGTTACGGCGACTTTTTGGGTTTGCCAAATATTTGAGCAAAAAAATTTGGCATTTCTTGAATTTTGGTTGTTACGACCAATATTTTGGAGAATAGTGCGTCATTTCTCGACTATAAAACACTTATCGTCGACCGATAGACATCACTTTCTGCTCGAGAAGTGCGCGGTCGCCGCGTGCCCTGGTCCTGACCTTTGCACGATAGTTGTAGATTGTCGTGATGGAATAGCGGAGAAATTTGGCTATCTTGTCGCTGTCGGTAATTCCGAGACGCATGAGGGCGAAAATACGCAGTTCGGGCGTCAGCGACCCTGATTTTTTAGGCATGATGTCGTCGGCGTCGACAAGCAGAGCGTTGAATTCCTCGACGAAGGTAGGAAACAGGCTGAGGAAGGTGGCGTCGAACTGGCTGTAGAACGTCTTGAGTTCCTTGTTGATAACAGCAGGCGATTTGACAAGCGCCTCGGCATTGTCAAGCTTGCCTGAGGATACGAGCCGCGCCAGCGACTTTCTGAATGTGTCCAGTTTATCGATATATTCGACACACTCGTCCATGTACAGTCCGATATATACTCCTTTCAGCTCGGATATTTCCTTTTTCTCGCGGTTGATCTTGCTCAGTTCGCTGTTGGCAATGCGCAGCTGCCCTGTCAGGACATTAAGTTTCTGACATGTCTGTTCAATTTCCCTGCGCGACATCGCAATGCGTTTCATCTGTCGGAGCGTGAACAGTAGCAGCACGATCAGAAACAGCGACAGCACCGCAATAAGCACCGCCATTGCCGACAGCTTATGTTTCTGCCGCTGCACGGTGTCGACGTAGATGCCGTTGATGGTTGGATAATACTTGTGAAGTTCTATAATTCTTTGTCTTGCGTTACACTCGGCGGCGTCGTTGACGGCGATAGTCATAAATTTGTATGCTCTGTCATAATCGCCTTCTTCGTAGAGCAGCAGAGCGAGTTCTCTCAGAGATATATATTCTCTCACCGAAGCTTTCATGTCGGCGATAGACGATATGATGAGGCATTCTTTTCTTTTTTCTTTTTCGCCGATAATAAGATAGGATTCGGCGAGTGTCCATGCGCAGATGGCTTTGTCGTGCTCGGAAAGATCGTTGGACGACATATAGTCTTCCATAAGTGCGACAGCTTCGTGCGGATTATCGCTGACGTTCATGCAGTCGGCTCTGGTGATTACATGCGGCAGCGAGCCGGGGGGATTGACAGCCGTGATGGAGTCGCGGTAGACCTGTGTAAGGCTGTCGTATTTCTCTTTTCCGTAGGGATAGGTCGCCGAGTCGGCCAGGCGCCCGTAGACTGTCCGGCGGATGTGATAATAGTACGGCAGAAGATAGTCGGGCACTCCGTCTCTGCGTATTGAATCGGCAAGGCACACGGTCTCATAGTACATGCCGGTGGCGTTGAGTATGCTTGCATGGTTCATTCTGGCGAGGGTAAGGAGGTTCTTGTCTCCGAGTTTCTCTGCAATTGCCTTCTGGCGCACGCTCTGGCTGTATGCCGAGTCGGTGTTGAAGGAATAGTAATTGTCGTAAAGGTTTTTGAGTGCCTGAAAGCGTCCGTAGTCGTCGGTCGCTGAGTCGTATGCGGCATGTAGCGAGGCAAGTTCGGACTTCTTTTCCGCAAGATATCTGTCGCGGTCGGAAATAACCTTGTCGAGCACTTTCATAAGCGAGTCGGCGGTGGCATTTCCCGGCGCTGCCGTCAGGCTGACGGCGACCAGCAGGAAAGAGATGACTGATATTATACGGAAATAACTCATGTTGCAAAGTTATAGCTTTTTACGGAATAGTAAGCTTCCGGATGCTCTGAAAATGCACTCTTCCCGTATGCGCGGTTTCCGGCATACGGGAAGAGGATATCGTCAGGAGTCAGATGAGATTGTTCAGAGTGCCACTTTCTGTGTCTTCACAGTGCCGTCGGCTCCGACAACTTTGAGGATGTAAACTGCCGGAGAGGCGGGGCAACGGAACACGATTGTGCCGGCGGAGGCTGCGGAAGCTTTTACTACACGACCGGCGAGGTCGGTAAGGATGGCTTCTTTCACGGGAAGTGATGATGTCAGGACGATGTCGCTGCCGGAGACGGAAACGCGGATGTCATTGTCGCCGGACACTTCATTTATGGCAGTCGGTGCGCCCGGTTCTGCTTTGATTGTGCCGTTGAATGTGTCGACAGTGATTGTGTATATGCCTTCTTTGTCTGCGGGGATGGTCCATTTGTCGTCGCCCTCGTTTTCGAGAACGTAACCGCCATCGAGGATGGAAGCATCGGGGGAGTAGGGATGCAGGTTGTAGGGACCCCAGTTTTTCTGTCCGAGGATTTTGAATTGGTTGTCGCTGCCACGTTTCAGTTCGGTAGTCAGTGTGAACACATAGGGATCCAGCGCGTCGACGGTGAAAGGAATGGCATTTTCAACTGTCCAGCCGGCTTCTGTGCCTCCGCCGATGAGATACAGGTTCTCGGGTGCTTTGAAGGGCGCACCATAGAATTCGCATGTTCTTACGTCGAAGGTGATGCGGTAGCGGTCGGACGGAACGGCGACGCTATAACCGGCGGCTTCGGCGCTGACGGTACCTTTAGCTTTCACATTGTCCTGGATGTCGGCAGATTTTTCACTGGGGACATAGAAGATGGTTCCTTCTGCCGGAGCTGCCGTAGTCATTGCCTTTATAGAACCGGCAGCGAGCGATCCATTGTAGCGGAAACGTCCTTTGGGGTCTTTCCACATTGCAACAGATTCTTCGCCGAGAGCGTCGCCTGTGAGCCATATCTCTTCCGGAAGCACGGCGGAGCTCTTGCTGACTGTCAGTTTAAGATTTTTGAGGTCGGCGGTTATGATATACATTCCGGGGGTTGTGACATTGAACTTCCAATCGTGAGCACCGTTGCTGGAATACAGCATATCGTATGTTTTGCCGTATTCGATGTCCTGACCGTTCTCTACGGCAGCTGTGAATCCGGGCCACCAGTTGTCAGTCTGGGAGATGAGGCGGAATCCGCCTTTGTTAAGTTCGCCCTCCCACATGAATACGGCGTCTGCTCCATACACAGCTTCCATGGGCTGTGATTTTTCGCGTGTCCAACCATTAACAGTGGCGTCTCCGATAATGAAGACTTTCGAGTAGTCCTGCGCAGGGGCTGCTGATGCGCAAGCGAGGGTGACTGCTGCCAGCAGAGCATGTCTGAGTGTTGTTTTCATGTTGAGTTTAATTAAATGTATAAGGTTTATTTATTAATTTCTTTGTGTGCGGAGATGTCATCGATCTATATGTCACAAAATTACTATCCTTAACTGTAAATGGCAACGCCGCTGAGCTAAAATATAGTGCTGCTGAAACGATAATATATTAATTATGTGTATGTTATCTGCGAACGGTGCTCGATTTTATGTAGATAAAAATAAACATCCGGAGGCGGAAATGAGCCGTCTCCGGATGTCGGATATGCCTTTTGTGACAGAAAATCTATTGTGCCTGCAGCATCAGCACGCGCGATGCGTAGGCGTTGCGGTCGTTCCAGTCGACATTGTGTTCGAGCGGCATTTCGAGACCGTTCGACATGAGGTATGCGCCGCTGAACGATTTTCCTTCGTATGGCAGCGGCTCGTTGTCGACGCGGTTGAGCTCGCGGACGGTGTATGTTTTCGCCGGGTCAAGACCATCCATGACGACGCGGGGCATCTGCTGGTTGACGAAAGTTTCGGTCTTCCACCAGTAGAAGGCGGCGTTGTCCTTGTCGGGTGACACATACATCAGCGATGCCTCGCCTTTGCCTTCGTAGGGCGAGAGGAGGCGATAGAGGTCGCCCTGCTGTACGACGGGACGTATGAGCTTGTAGTCGGCGATAGCGCGGCGTGTCTGCTCCTTTTCTTTGTCGGTCATGTCTTTCGGCTGTATTTCCATTCCGAGTCGTCCGCTCATTGCGACGTCGGTGCGGAATTTCAGCGGCACCAGACGCCGCGTCTGGTGGTTGGGCGATGCCGAGATGTGCGACGCCATAGCTATGGCGGGGAAGAAATAGCTTGTACCCCACTGCATGTAGATGCGCTGGAGGGCATCGGTGTTGTCGCTCACCCAGAACTCGTCGAAATAGGGCAGCACACCCCAGTTGGCGCGTCCGCCGCCGCTGGCACATGCCTGGATGGTGACGTCGGGGTATTTGGCGCGTATGCGTTGCATGATGCTTTCGAAGCCGCGGTGATAGTCGATGTAGAGATGACTCTGGCGGTCGGAGGAAAGATACTGTGAGCCGTGATTCATTATGGGAGCGTTTGCGTCCCATTTGATATAGTCGATTTCGGGGTAGTTAGTGAGCAGGGTGTCTATCATGTTGAAGATAAGGTCCTGCACCTTCGGGTTGGCGAGGTCGAGAACAAGCTGTGTGCCGCCGCGTCCCAGGATAGCGTCGCGACGGGGATGTTTGATTATATATTCGGGATGTTGCTCATAGAGTTCGGAAGCGGTGTTTGTCATCTCGGGCTCATACCAGATGCCGAAACGGATTCCGCGCTCTTTGGCGGCGTCGAGCAGTCCGCGGATGCCGTTGGGAAGCTTGCGGGTGTCGACCGTCCAGTCACCGAGGCTGCTGTTGTCGGTATTTCTCGGATATTTGCCGCCGAACCAACCGTCGTCCATCACGAACAGTTCTCCGCCCATCGACGCTATGTCGCTCATCATCTGCTTCATGCCTTCTTCGTTGATGTCGAAGTATACGCCTTCCCAGCTGTTGAGGAGTATCTTGCGCGTGGTGTCGCCGTGCGCGAGGCGGTGACTGCGTCCCCAGCGGTGGAAACTGCGGCTGGCGCCGCCGAGTCCTTCTTCGCTATACGTCAGCGCGAGTGCCGGAGTGACGAACTTTTCGCCTTTCTTCATTTTATAGTGTGAGTTATCCTCGTTGATACCGGCGAAAAAGTGGTGGAAGTTGGTGTCGTCTGTATCGAACATGAGTTTGAAGTTGCCGCTGTAGCACAGAGCGGCGCCGATGACGCGTCCGGCGTTCTCGCGTGCTTTGCCGTCGAGGGAAATCATCACCTCGGCGTGGCTCGTGTGCGAGTTGCGTGTGCCGTCGGTGTTCTTTATCATCTTCACGCCGTGGGGCAGAGGAGCTTCCTCGACGCGTCCTTCGTTAGCCCAGGTGCCGTAGAGCTGCGACACGTAGACGTCGCCTCGGCGCACAGGCAGATAGCCTGACATGAAGCGCGCAAGTTCGACGGTGCCTTTTTCGTTGCTCGTTATTTCTGTCCATGTTTCGATGACGTCCTCGCCTGTCCATGTGCGGTATTTTACATCGACAGTGAAAGGATAGAGTGTGTCTGCCATGCTCACAGTGGTGATTTTCGAGCCGTCGGTGTCGGTCGTTTCGCTCACGCCGGTGACATTCAGCTCCGTAATCATGCCGCCGTCGGCGTGTATGGCGCTCAGGGCAGCTTCTCTTCCGGCGGAGTTGCCGTAGACGGGATAGGCGTCGAGGTTCGCGGCTCCTGCGGACGACAGGTTCTCGATGTCGACGGGTGCAAGAGCGTTGCCATAATATAGAAATTTCAGCGGTTTGCCTTCTGTCGCATCGAGGACGAGTGACGAGCCGGGTGTGGAAATATGCACGTTTTCTGCCGCCACGGGCAGCGAGAGGGCTGTCAGGACAGCTGCGGAGATGTATTTAAGGTGTTTCTGCATCTTGATATGGTATTAGTCCGGTACAAAATTAGTGATAATAAATTGCATAAGCTTAAACAAATTTGCTAAAGTCTTGATTTTTTCTGTCCGTGAACAAGAAAAGTCAAAAACTTAGCGGATATTTTGAAAAAATGCGTAACTTTACGACCGGAAGATCACCGAAAGCTCTAATACTATGTCTAAAGCCAATTCTGAAATTATTACCGAGATTACTCCACTGTCCGACAAAGACTGCTTTTATATCGTCGACCGCTATAAGGACCGTTTCAACTATCCTATCCACCGCCATGACGAATATGAGCTGAATTTTGTTTCCGGCTGTGCGGGCGCCTGCCGCATAGTGGGCGATTCGGTGAAGGAAATCGGCGACTATGACCTTGTGCTTGTCGGCGGCGGTATAGAACACGCATGGGAACAGCACAACTGCAAGTCGGAACAGATACGCGAGATTACAATACAGTTCTCCAGCAATATTTTCGGCGAGGCATTCCTGAGCAAGAACCAGATGTCGGCGATCCGCGACATGCTCGACCGCTCGCGTCTGGGGCTCGCCTTCTCGCAGCATTGCATCATGCACGTCTTTCATCGGCTGGAGCGCCTTGTGACTATGCAGGGCGACTTTTACAGGTTCATAGAGCTGCTCACCGTGCTTCATGAACTTGCCACATGCGACAAATACACCACCCTCGCCACCGCTCCCTTTGCCCGGATGGCTACAGGAACCGACTCGCGGCGCGTAAGCAAAGTTCAGAGTTATATCATAGACAATTACCGGAACGAAATCACGCTCAGTCAGCTCGCCGACCTCGCCGATATGACGCCGACGGCTTTCAGCCGTTTTTTCAAGCTACGAACGGGCAAGCTTGTGTCGGACTATATCATCGACGTGCGCCTCGGCTTCGCCACAAGGGCGCTTATCGACAGCACCAACTCCATATCGGAGATATGCTATTCCTGCGGCTTCAACAATGTGAGCTACTTCAACCGCATCTTCAAAAAGAAAAAGGGTTGCTCCCCGAAGGAATTCCGCGAATACTACAAGCACCACCGCGTCCTCATCTGATAGCGGTGCTTTCTATCCGGACAGAAAAAAGAAGCGGACTCAGTTTATCGCTGAGTCCGCTGTTTAGTGTAGAATGCTGATAAATTACCGAACTTCGTCAGGCTGCTTGACGGCATCGCTTGCTTTGCTGAAAAATCCGTCAAACGATAAGTCCTCATCAATATCGGGCCAGTGGATTCCAAAATATGACAAACGGTAATTTTCGCGTTGGCTTTTTGAAGATGCAGACAAACGAATGTAATCTACAAAATTTTCTTTTGCTCTGCGTCCGTCTTTAAGCTCAACCCACACAGCCGAATCTGTAAGCCAAACTTTTGACACATCTGTGAGATTCATTATTTACCTCCTTTCTTAAAATATTCATGCCAACGCTCTTTTATAACTTCGCGATTCTCTTCGAGAATAGACTCAATCATTCGTAACTCATTGTTTTTAAATCCATGATTTTCAGCTAAAGACAATGATTCAATATTATACTTGGCTTCTGAGTCTCCTTTGCTGATATGTACATGGATTGGCTCATGCTCGTTTGACCAAAAGAAGAAACGAAATCCAAAAAGAATAAATAGAGTAGGCATATCATTTTGTTTATTAGATATTGCAAATATATCTCTTTTCAATGATATAACAAAGAAGCGGACTCAGTTTTCGCTGAATCCGCTTTGGTGGAGTACAGCGGACTCGAACCGCTCACCTCGACACTGCCAGTGTCGCGCTCTAGCCAGATGAGCTAGTACCCCATTGCGGTGCAAAGTTAGGGATTATCCGGCAAAGGACAAGAGAATGATGGTGATTTAACTTTTATTAGTATATGCGTTCTGTTTTTAAATTGCGTGTTCTGTCTTTTTGCACTACTTTTGGAGAAACATTTCATCATGAAAACTAAACTCAGAATTATCATATCCTTATTCTTGCTTGTCTTCGGCGCCGCGTTCGGCGCTGCCGGCGAGGAAGTGACAGTCGGTGCTGCACGTACGGAGTGCTATCTGCCGCTGCTGAAAGGCAAACGTGTGGCTCTTCTGTCGAACCACACAGGTATGGTCGGCGACAAGCATACCCTCGACGTGATGCTTGACAATGGTGTTAACGTTACGACACTTTTCTCTCCTGAGCACGGTTTCCGCGGCACTGCCGATGCCGGCGAACATGTGCGCAGCGGTGTCGACGGTCAGAGCGGGCTGCCTATAGCGTCGCTCTACGACGGCACGTCCTCGAGGATGCCCAAGAAGGAGGTGATGGACAATTTCGATGTCATCGTTGTCGACATCCAGGACGTAGGACTGAGGTTCTATACCTACTACTGCACGATGGTCGACCTGATGAACGCCGCCATAGCATATGGCAAGGAATTTGTCGTTCTCGATCGCCCGAATCCTAACGGCATGTACGTGGACGGTCCCATCCTTGACAAAAAATATGAATCCGGTGTGGGTCGTCTGCCCATACCGGTCGTCCACGGCATGACGCTCGGCGAACTGGCGCGTATGGCAAACGGCGAAGGCTGGCTGCGCGAGAGCAGGAAGGTTCCGCTTGAGGTGGTTCCGGTGAAGGGCTACACCCACTCGACGCGCTACCGTCTGCCAGTGCCGCCGTCGCCCAACCTGCGGTCGATGCTCGCAATATATCTCTATCCGTCGATGTGCTATTTCGAGGCCACTCCTGTTAGCCTCGGGCGCGGCACGGACTTCCCGTTCGAGGTGTACGGACATCCGGCGATGAAGTCGTACGATTTCTCCTTCACGCCCCGCAGCATGCCGGGCGCCAAGAATCCTCCTCTGTTAGGCAAGCTGTGCCGCGGCGTCGACCTGCGCGGCATGAGCGAGGAAGAGGCGATAGCGCAGGGCATAAATCTGAGTTATATCATAGACGCTTACCGCCGGCTCGGCATCGGCGACAAGTTTTTCCGCTCCTATTTTGAAAACCTCATCGGACGCGGCGACATACGCAAGATGATAGAAGCCGGCAAGAGCGCGGAGGAAATCAAGGCGACGTGGAAGGACGATGTGGAGAAATTCCGCCGTCAGCGTGCGCCATATCTGCTGTATCCTGAAAATTGATCTATAAACGCATTTTAGTAGTGGTGCGATAAAAATCTAACCACTGTTATTAAAATATTAGTATTTAGTC
>USMC01000030.1 GCA_900555715.1 uncultured Porphyromonadaceae bacterium
CACCAGGACCAAGGAGCTGATGATAGAAGGCTGCTTCAATGCCGACGTGGCAACTCCGGACTTCAGACCGGTGTTTCTCCGCGAGTCGGCAAGCAAGATGCTCTGCTATCTCCCCGAGCTTGAATGTCTTCAGCCCGACGGCGCGCCTATGAGCTACACCGTGACACTCCGCCGCACCGGCGGCAACCAGACCTTCACCGGCAAGATCTGGCTGCGCGACTACGACAAAGACGGCATGCCCACCGGCGAGCCTTTCGGCACTCTTGTGCGAAATCACGATTATCAGTTCATTATCCGGCTTTCACCGCTCGAACTCTTAGTGTCTGTACAGAAATGGAGATTCGGCGGGAAAGTTCATATCGACTTAGAATAATGCGACTCTCTTCAGCTATATATATCATATCACTCTCCGTCGCCCTTCTTGCCGCCGCAGGCTGCAAGGACGATACTTTCGTTCCCGATGTCGCGCCGGGCAATCCCGACATGGTGAGCTTTGCCGTCGGCGTAGGCCGCGGCGAGCCTGATGCATCTAGGAGCGAGGAACGCCCGCCGTACGAGCCCCTCGAACTCGGCTCCGGCGACAGCGAGGAAGTGCTCTATCTCCACACTTTCACCATCGACGAAGTAGGCTTCTCGCCCGAGGCACCGGACGACAGCGCCTGTGTCGGTTCGCGCGGAGCGCAGGTGGAGACTGTTGCCGCGCTCAAAAATATACATACCGACTTTTCCGTCCATGCGCAGTACAGCGCGAACCCCGGCGAGGACTATATAGAGTGGACGAAGGCTTTAGCGACGTCCGACGACAGGATATGGAACCCTGCCGGTGCTCGCCGCTGGCCCATAAACGCCGAACTGGCGTTCCATGCCGTAGCGCCCTCCGGCGAGCAGGAAAACCTCAAGGGACTCTCCTGCGACGTGAATACAATGTCGTTCAGCTACACGGCGAAGACATCCGGCGGCAAGGACAAGGACGCCGAGGCGCAGGCCGACCTCATGCTCGCCGCTTCGGTGTGCGACAAGCCGTCGAGCGTCGACGGACGCGCGCCGCTGCAGTTCCATCATGCCCTCTCGGCAATCAAATTCGCCATCCGCGACGTCGCTTCCGGCACCATAGAGAACATCAGGATAAAGGGTGTCTACGGCAGCGCCGACTGTGTATATGAATTCAAGAAGAAGCCCGACGACCCCTACGGCGACCCTGCCGGCGACCCCGAGCAGGGCACGTTCACGTGGACGAATCACAAAGAGCTGAGCGCCTACTCGCAGGATTTCGGCTATGACTTCACCCAGGTCTATCCCATAAACCCCGACGACGACTCGCACGACATCGATATCAGCGGTGACATGCCGGAAAAGACTTTCATGCTCATTCCGCAGGCGATACCCGACGACGCCGAGATAGAAGTCACCATCAACCGTACCTTAGCAGAGCCGAAGCAGGTGACGCTGCGCGGCAAAATAAAGGCTAACGGCGTCGACACCTGGCTTCCCGGACACGAATATATCTACACCATCTCGTCGACGAAGGACAACTGGGTGTATGTCTTCGACGTATGCGGCAATCACCGGTACCACGAGACCAATTTTGCCGACATGGAGCATTTCGACGATTTCAACACGCATCCGACGTGGCACGACGGAGAGACCATGCTATATGTCTACGCGCCGATGAACGTGACTCAGTTCGAGCGTTGGGGCGAACATGCGCATTTCCATGTCAAAAGCTTCCGCTACTACGCCAACGACCAGGCGAAGAAACGCGAGCCCGTGCCCTGGACGGCAGACTATGGCACGGAGGATATCAGGCAGTATATGAACGTGGCGGGCTCCGCCTTCCCAGGCGTGTATGTCGATAAATGGGATCTTCCGAACAAAGAATGGATAGCCGACAGGAGCGTGCTCAAGGGCGATGGCTCGACGGCAGAAAGCGGAGAATTGAAAATGTTCGAGTTCGCACCGCACTCCGCCGTGTCCGACTGGGGCGGTGACCGCAAGATGCAGACAACCGAACCCTACGCCGGCAATTCCCAGTCGAATCCGTGGGATCTGTCGACATGCGGAGGCAAGAGGTCGAGAACTACCGCCAACACCTATGTCGTCGACCGCGGCGGCTGGTATAAATTCCCTGTCGTGTACGGCAATGCCATAAAAGATGGAAAGGATAATTCTTCCGCCTACACCTTCGATTACTCCGGACAAGTTGATACCAAGGATGTTAATATACCGCACTATTATCTGGATAAGTTCGTAGGGCACGACGGTAAGGCAATCACCGGTCCATGGATTCCGAAATCGTTCTGCAAGACTGCCACAAAAGTCTGGGCGGACGTATATAATGCGGTTTCCGATGTGTCGCTGTACACCGAAACCGACGGTCAATTATATGTAAAGTTCAAGGTCAACTCTATGAGCATGCTTCAGGGCAATGTTGTCATAGCAGTGACCGACAGTGAGACGATAAACTCGTCGAGTACCGCTGTATGGAGCTGGACAATATGGATCACAGAGCATTGGCTCGACAACGATGGTCTGCCGCATGCTTTTACAAACAGCGAAAGCTATTTTAACTTTGAACCAAGTCAGAACGGGCGTCGCGACCGCGGTGACCTGAGAGTTACCGCACCCGAGGATAGACGTTACAGCTATTATGTGAGCCCATACAATCTTGGCTGGTGCGACCCGAAGAAACGCTACTATCTGCGCCGCACAGGCACCATGCATTTCGTTCAGGACAAATCCGGCAAGACAGATCAGCTTCCTATCATACAGAACGGATGGGAAATAGAATATAAATACGGCAACAACACCTACTATCAGTTCGGGCGCAAGGATGCCATGGTGGGCTTTATCGACCACGAAAACACCGTCAAACGTAATTTCGGTCCGATACAGTACAAAATCGAGCAAGGTAATCAACCTCTCGAATATGCCATCAAAAAACCCAGCGCGCTGCTGGCGAAAGGTTACGCGGATGATCAGGATCAACACGGTAAACCTACAAAGCTCAACGCTTCGGAGTGGTGCGATAAGCCGTATATCAATCTCTGGAACAACTATAATGCAGCCTGGACGGCAGAGGTCCAGCTGAGTGACGTCCATTGCTATAACAGCGTGAAGACCATCTACGACCCGTGTCCGCCGGGATATATGGTTCCTCCTGCTGCCGTGTGGACGATAGTCGGCAAAAGTGCAGCAAACCGTAATTATTCCTATGCTAATTTTAATGATGCATATTTTGGTAGTGATCCTGTATACTTCTACGGCAGGTATCGTGGCGATCAGGGAAACGGCAGTTTCTTTCCTAAAACCAATGAGCGATACTATTCATATATAGTTTATGCGGACAGAAGCAAAGATAAGGACGATAATAGCAACTGGATTTTCCTTGCCTCGACGGGTCACCGCTGGTATTCCGACCACTTTAAACCTGGCGGCGTTAGTGCAGGAGGCAATTTCAATCCTCAGATTGTCTATCTGTGGTCGTCGACATCGCGTATAACAAGATACCAGTGTGCCTGGGGTCTCGCGCTCGGTTTCGATGGTCCAAAAACCAACTATCCGTGGAACGAGTCCATCTGGGGTGTCTGCGCACTCTTCGACGGTAAGCGCTCTATGGCGCGACCGGTGCGTCCTATCCGCGAAAACTAATCTCTGTGTATCTATCTCTGGAAATGAAGCGCTCACATGTAATCCCGGCAATATGTCTCCTTGCGGCGGCGTGCGTCACGCAGGGCGACGACCCTGAGTATGTCGGCATTGCGCGTGTGGGCGATGCTGTGCCGGCTTTCGAAGTGACGCTCAGCGACGGAACACCTTTCGTGTCGCCGCGCGATTTCCTCGGACGCGAAACCGACCTTGTGTTCTTCAGCACCACCTGCCCTGACTGTCAGGTATATCTGCGCCGTCTGCAGGAGGAATGGGACGGCAGCACGGAGCTGCTGTGCATCTCGCGTGCCGAGAGTGCCGCCGACGTCGCCGCCTACTGGGAAGCCGAAGGGCTCACGCTGCCATACGCCGCTGTGCCCGACCGCTCCGTCTACAATCTCTTCGCCCGTTCCGGCATCCCGCGGCTCTACACCATCTCCCCCTCCGGCGTCATCAGTCGTCAATTAGTAATTAGCAATTAGTAATTAGTAATCTTCTTCAATAATTAGGAATTAGCAATCTGCGTCAATTAGCAATCTTCTTTAATTAGCAATTAGGAATTAGTAATTAGCAATTAAATTAGCTTTAGGAATTAGTAATTAGGAGTTTATATAACACCAAAACAAAAGGCAACCCATTTCTGAGTTGCCTTTTGTGGTATGATAAAGTAAATTACTAATTGCTAATTACTAATTAACGAAGATTGCTAATTAACGAAGATTACTAATTACTAATTGATAATTACTAATTAAAGAAGATTTTAGAAACTTTGGAGCCCTGGCGACGGATGAAGACACCGTTTTCGGGGTTGGCAACGCGGATGCCCTGGAGGTTGAAGTACTCAACGGGAGCGGCGGCGTCGACGGCGATGTTGTCGACGGCTGTCGAGCCGGCGTTGTATTCAATGACGTAGAGCGAGGGAGCGTTTTTGTAGATGGTGACAACGATAGTGACGCTGTATGTACCGGCCTCAACGCTGGGGAGTTCGTAGTTGTTGCGTAATGTGATTTCGATGTCGCCTACCTTACAGGTGAAGTCAGTCTTTTCTGAGGGTGTGGCCTCGGTGAAGACAACGTTCTCGATTTTGACAACGTGGTTGACGAGTGCTGTAGTGATGTCAGCAGCAGCTACAGTCTTTGGTGTGAACACACCGGCTGTGGCGTCGGGGAGGCTGCTGAATTCGATTTCGGGTGTAACGCCGTTGAAGAGTTTGTATGTGCCTTCCCATCCGGCGGGAATGACGTCGCCGACGGCGAGTGTGTTGGCGCCGTAGAGCTGGATGAATTCGCCTGCCTCATCGCATACGAAAACCTGATTGCGGACAACGTAGCCGACAGTAAGAGCGTAGTTCACTTTGATTTTTGCACCGCTTTCCAGAGCGACGGTTTCCTTGATGTTGTTTACAGTTACAACTTCGGGTGTCGGATCGGGACCGGGTGTTACAGAACCGCTGCCGATACCTTTGATGACAAGATTCTTGATTTCCCATGTGTCGGCGCCGTCGGCTGTGGAGCCGTATTTGAAGCCGAGCTGGATTTTCTTGCCGTCGTAGGCTGCGAGGTTGATTTCGCCGGAGTTAGCAAATGTCCATGCGTTAGCTTCGGGCCATGTGGGAATTTCAAGTGCTGTCCATTCGGTAGCGCCTTCTTCGCGTACTACAAGACCGCAGAGTGTGCGGAGAGTGGTCTGGAATTTGGCAGCGTGATCGAAGGCTACTGTACACTCTTTAGCCTTGGTGAGGTCGATGACGGGCGAAATGGCGTATGCCTCGGAAGCGTTGGCACCGCCGTTTGCATAAGCCGATGCGTTGAGGTAGCCTTTGCCATTGTAGGTTTTCCACGACCATACGTATTCGAGTCCTTCTGCGAGGGAAATGTTGTTGATTGTCCAGTCGGCAGGCATTTCGGTGAGTGTCTCGCCGAGCATGGTGTAGAGCTCTACGGGTGTTGCGGGAGCGGCCTCACCGTAGGTGACAGCCATAGCGGTGAGTTTCACCTGACCTTTGGTGGTGAGTGTTACGCTGGCTGCATCGCCTTCCCATGCACCGTTGCTTACTTCATTGAAAGCGGCTGTGCCGGTGAAGGCGATTTTTGTGATGTTGGCGGGAGCTGTGATGACGATGTTGGAGCTCTTGTTCGACTTGCCGCAGCGGAAGTCAACAACACCGCTGGAGCTTGTGAAGAACGAAAGCTTTGCATTGTCCTGAACTTCTGCGCCGTTGTTGATGGTTACAGTCACGCCATCCTTCGAGAAGCTGGCGGGGTAGGCGCGGTCGTTGTTAGCGGCGGGTGTCACGCCGAACGATGCGGGATCCGAAAGGTTGAATTCCACAGTTGCTGCAGCTGCGCTCATGGTGATGGCTGCGGCTGCGAGAGTGAGTAAAAGTTTTTTCATACAGGTTTATATTAGGATTTTAAAATAATGTTCCTTGAGTGTCATTCCACATAGCGGCGGAAGAATACTTCTGTGGGGAAGTGATCGGAGTAGCCTCCGAGATAGCTGCCGGCGGAGAAGGTGCGTTTTGGGTATCCCACGCGGTTGCCCTCGGTGTCCTTGAGGAAGTCGAAGCTGAGCACGCGGGCATCGAAGAAGGTCCATGCCTTGCCGCCGTCGGTGTTGACGAGGTTACCCGAGATGATGATCTGGTCGAAAAGATTCCACTGGCTCTTATATGCCAGCGTGCCTATGCCCTTGTCGAGCATCTCCCACCAGGGGTTGTAGAATCCATGTGCTCCTACGCCGTCGGCTTTCTTCTTCGCTCCGAGGGTCTTGGCGCACGATTTGTCCATGGGGTCGTCGTTGAGGTCGCCCATTATGATGACGCCCATATCCGGGTCGACGCGCCACAGGCTGTCGGCAATAGCCTTGCTCAGCTCGGCGGCGTGTATGCGGTTCGGTTCGCTTTTCTCCTGACCTCCCAGGCGCGAAGGCCAGTGGTTGACGATTACGGCGACGCGCTGCCCGAGCAGGCTGCCTACGACGCACATCTGGTCGCGTGTGCGGAAGGGCACGGCAGTGAGGGTGTGGTTGGTGACGTTCTCAACCTTGAAGTATGCGGGGTTGTAGATAAGGCTCACGTCGACGCCGCGGGCATCGGGAGAGTCGTGATGGACATACCTGAGCTTCCATTTGGCGAGCTCCGGCTGGCTGATGACGTCCTGGATGACGGATGCGTTCTCGATTTCGCTGATACCTATGATGGCGGGACCGAGTGGTGTGGTCTTCGTAGCGAAATTGCTGATGGCGTATGCGAGGTTATGCACCTTCTCGCGGTATTTGGCGCCGTTCCACTGCCGCTGTCCGCCCGGAGTGAACTCCAGATCGCGACCCTCGGCATTGTTGGGGATGGTGTCGAAGAGGTTTTCGAAGTTATAGAAAGCGATGCCGGCTACCTGAACCTTGCGATTCTTCTGAGCATCAGCATATTGCGGCAGACCGGCGATGAGGAGCAGGACTGCGAGGATGAAAAAGTGAATGCGTTTCATGGACCTTCCGGGAGTCATAGCTATTTATGCCACAAAGTTAAGGATTTCCCGTGAATTGTCAAACTTTTGTATGCCGGAATTGCGCTGCGAATGTTTGAATGTGTTAAAAATGCGGATTTATTTGATGTATAAGCCGTTGGATTTTATAATTTCACAAAGATTCATTATATTTGCAGTCCCGTAGGTAATTGTCCGACTTGACATAACCATTCTTTGTAGGTATATTCTTGTTATAACTTATTTGCAGACCCCCGATTCAGATATCTGCTATCAGACCAATCATGAGATTGAAACTATTATATATAGCCATTATTACTGCAGCCTGTGCTGCCGTTGTCTCGTGCTCCGATGCCGTCAACCCCGACGGTGTCCCCTCGCCTGATGCATCCGGCAGGACTGTCAATCTTTCTTTCTCGGTAGTGGCGGCGGACGCCCCCGGCGAGCAGGCGGCGGTGTCGCGCGCCGGCGTTGTGACGGTGCCCGACGGCGGCAATTATTTTGAAGATCCGATGTGGGGCACCGAGATGCTGACTACGCTGCGTGTCATCGTTGTACGCACCGACGAGCGCTCGGGAGCGAAGGTTATCGAGCGCAACAGATTCTATTATGCCGATGCATTTCCCGACAAACGTGTCTCCGACCTGAAGGTGAAAAGCGGAGAACGCAAGACTATCTATCTGATAGCCAACGAAGCGGGTACGGGCATAGACTTTCAGACCGATTACGCCGAAGGAGCGTCGTATACAGGCACTCTGGAGACGATGACTTTCGGCACGCTGTCGGACGATGTGCTTCTGATCGACAATTCGGGCGGTGTGAAGACAGACATACCGATGAGCGAAGTCTACGAGCTCTTTGTGCCTCAGGCTGAGAAGGATAACGAGACCTACGATGCCGGGCAGATGTTCGTGACACGCGCTGCCGTGAAATTTTCGTTCAGCATAACGCAGCAGAATGGCAACGGACTGAAAATCAAAGCAGTCAAAGTCACTGGTCTTGCCGACCGCCAGTATCTTCTGCCGCACGAGACCACTTATGAGCCTCCGAAAACGCTTGCTGACGAGCTGAAAAATCCGCCGGGATATTATCCGCCTGTCGATCCCGATGTCAGCGGACGTTTCATCACCGAATACAAGATTCCTGACGATGCCGAGCATCATCCCTATACTTTCACTTTCGACGCAGAGCTGCATCAGGGTGTGACGACAACCCTTCTGCCGGCGCTCTACTTCTGCGAGAGCCGGCTCAGCGACGAGCCCAACCCATACAGCGTGGAGGTGACGATAGGCGGTGTGGAAGGTGACACGGAATGGACTTTCGAGCCTAAGGAACTCACCAATCTGCCTCTGCTGCCGAGAAACACGCATGTTCTCGTAAACATCAGGCTCACCGGTACGGATGTCGATCTGACAGTCGATGTCCAGCCTTTTGCATCCGTGTCGCTCGACCCGACATTCGGACTGGAACGCGACCTTATCAACGGCTATATCGTGCTGCGTAAGGACACAAAAGGCGATCCGACGTTCTACTACGACGACCTCAATGATGTCTATTACGATAAATGGCTCTATCCGCTTTTCACAAACTGGCCTTCCGCCGACGACAATAGCAAAACCGCGCAGATACGCCCTGTCGACGTTCTGCCGCCGGGTCCGAAATTTGCCGGTGACAGGACATACGTCAACAGTGATCTCTGGGAGATAAAGCGTGCCACAGGCTCGCACTCATGGCCCGACGCGGAAGCTACTAAGCCGGACGGACAGGTATCGCTCTATTACGATACGAAAACAGGCGTGTACTATGATTACAATATGGAGCCGCTGAACTATAAGTTCGCGGGCGACGCCTCTACCGTGCTCGACTTGGTGGACGAAGTGCAGCGCGACTTCACTTTCAACGACTGGGCTTTGTCGCTGGGTGAGTCCGGTGTCATAACCTCATTCTATTGTTTCGCCAAACCGGGTTATAGAGGAGCTATTAATCCGGAAACCGTCGGTACGAATCCCGACGGCAGCCTCGCCGCCGACAACCGCCGTGAAATACTCCGCGTTTCTGACGGATGGATAGAAATACGACCGTACTGGACCGACAAAACGGAATGCTATCTCTATTTCAACGTATATACGGGTAAATACTACGACCGTAACGGCTACTGTCTGCAGCCCGACCAGATAGGCGGCGAGAATACGAGTTTCCGCTTCTATGCGTCGAAGGACTACACCCAGGTGCAGCTGCTCTCGCATGGCGGCACTGATGTCTACGAGCCTAAGCTGACCTACAACAGGTACGACGGACTGTACTATGAGTTTGCATCCGACAAGCCCTTCAACGATCAGCTGAAACAGATCACGGTTCGCCCGGCAGGTTCCTCCACAACTGTGACAATTATGGTTCCCGATACGTCGAAGGGCGCTACGGTCGTTCCGAGACCGGCAGATCTCAAGATTGACGGACGACTCGGAATCCCCAACGACTGATACTAACCAGCATCTCCTTGTTTTATGAAATACAGCAATATCACGACATATAAATTTCGCATCATTCTGTCGCTCTTTGTAATGATAGCGGCAGGCGTGGCGTTGCAGAGCTGCCACGACGACACTTTCGACGACTTCAACGTGCACTACCCCGAAGGCGAGACCGACGTGTGCATAGACCTCAATTTCGAGCCGATAGCGTCGAACGCGCTGCACAGCCGCGGCGGAGCGCCGGCCGGCGATGTGATAAAAGAACTCAGAGACCTGTCGATTCTCTTCTACGATCCCCGCAGCGAAGGAAATCAGCTTGTAATAGCCCGCCATTTCACTGCCGAGGATATCAAAAACCGGAACGGACTCACGGTAGAATGGCAGGACCGTACCGACAATGATGCATCGAACGGTGTCACCGCCGAGTCAAGGACACAACACGTGACGACGAAAATCGAGAAAGTGCCCTACGCCGCATACAAGATATATGCCGTCGCCAACCTTGTCGGCGGCACTAAGGCAGTCCTTGAGGGCACAGATATATCCACGCCCGACAAGCTGCTCGGCATCAAGGCACTGTGGGATGAAGACGCGATGACGAACAATGCCCAGATGCTCGGACATTTTACCGTCGGGAAACAGCAGCCGTCGCCCGGCACCGGTGAGGCGGCGCCCGATGTGCCCATTACCCATCCTAATCAGACCGTCCACGCATGGCTGCGCCGTCTGGCGTCGAAAATAACAATCGACTACGACCCGAGCATGCTGCGCAAGGGCATTACCGTGACTATCAAGAAGGTGACAGTGCGCGACATCCCGTCGACATGCTTCCTCGGAGGTCCGAACACTATGGGACCAGCGGATGCCGAGGGACGTATAAACACCGACGCGCTTCTGAACAATGATAAGAACCACAGTATAGTTTACGACGATCCCATTGTGCTGACAAACGCCGTGACGGATTATCCGCGAAAAGCCGGCGATCCCGACTATCCGCACACGGAGACTGCGCCGGCACTGTTTTTCTTTGAGAACATGCAGGGCGAGGTTCCTGACAAGGACAAAAACGGCAAGCTGCAGGACGGTAAGCTTCAGGATAGCGACGGCGATGGTGAAATCGACCATCCTGACGGATACAAGCCTGAATCGGAGGACTATAAGGACGGTCTCAGATATGGCACTTACATTGAGGTGGAAGCGGAATACGATGCCAAGACTCTGGGGCATATCGGTCGCGGTGCCATCAAATACCGCTTCATGATAGGCAAGAACGTGACTACCAACTGCGACGCCGAGCGCAACCACCACTATAAGCTGACACTGCGTTTCCTCGGTAATGCCAACGAGGTGGACTGGCACATCGAATATGATGAGAAGCCGGGATTCTATGGTCCCAACCCTTATTTCGTGTCCTACAGCTACAACCGTATGACCACTTACCCGATTAAGATTGCGGGCGAGATCGAAGGCGATGTCACAATGACGATTATCCAGAACGCGTGGTGGCCCAACAACGCGAAGGATATCACCTATTTTGCCAAAACACCAGGTCTGCGACACATTACCGACGACGGCAAAGTAGTCAATGACTCCGTCGGCGTGGATTTTAAGAAACTGTATGGTCCAGAACCAAGCAATGCTCCAGCTTATGAAAAAACACATCTCTGGTCGGGTTTTCTTTCGCTGGCTCAGGATATGGATAATCCGGAAGTCAGTTTGGCGTATGGTGTGGGTGTGGTAACAGGTGCCGATACTGACCCGAACAAAACCTTTCTCTATGATTATTGGCGTGGAGTAGACACAAACGTAGGCGGATATAGCTACAAAGGAATGGTACGTGGCAAACGCACATATAAGACCACTCCTGGCACACATAGCAGCGCAAGTGAAGGTGGCGCCTATACAGTGACAAAGGATGATAATGCGACAATTATCAATGTGCCTTTCTATACCCGCGAAAAACAGCTGCAGTCTACTACGGCGTATACCGGCAACAACCCCTTTACATCCTATTGGCGCGAGGCGAAAGTGCTGCTGGAGTATAAGCTGAAAGGCGAAGCCAATGCC
Source organism: uncultured Porphyromonadaceae bacterium (assembly GCA_900555715.1). Classification (GTDB taxonomy): domain Bacteria; phylum Bacteroidota; class Bacteroidia; order Bacteroidales; family Muribaculaceae; genus CAG-873. The sequence goes on from USMC01000030.1 coordinate 11,666, forward strand.
CGTAAGGATACTATCAAGGTATATCAGGTACGCCGTATTGTCAATCCGAAGGGTGTATGGCGCAAGCATAACAATCAGACGCCCTTTGACGTGACTCTGATGATTCAGCCTAATGAAACGAGCGCTACATTCGAGCCGCTCAAGTCTATCGGTTCCTGGAGGGCATACGTGTCGCGCGGTAATGCCGGTTTTATAAAACTGGACGGACGCAACGAAGTGCGTGGCGGAGATGGAACTGAAGTGAAGTTCAGAATATCATTTAACGGTACGATACATGCCGACCAGAACCGCTGTGCTGTGATCCGGGTGGAATATAACAATTACTCAAGCCATCATCTTATCTTTGTCCGTCAGGGAGAAGCACCGATACAGATGAATTATACTGTGCCGATCAAGTGGCATCTGGCAAACGTAGTCAGCTACGACGGTACCGAAGCCACGGAAGGCAGTTCTCCTCTTGATGAAGGATCGATGTTCCGGTATGGCAATCTCAGCAAGGGAATAATGTCGTTGAGCAATCCTCCGTATGCAAAGGAAAGCAACGGCGGAGCTGAATTGCAGCCGACAGACTTCAATAACGGTGATGGTGGAGCGACTGACCCGTCGTTTGCACGTCTTAGCGACGGGACAAAAGGGAAGTGGAGTTCCATGACTACCGATGCAAGTGGATTCAGAGACGCTAAAGTGAGTGGTAAAACCAGCCGTGTGGCAACGATTGATGATATTGCCACAATCATGCCGGGTATAAAAACTTCTCGCTTGGGAACTACTATTACTGGTAATAATGTTATGGAAAGCGGATATGGGGTGCTGTATGGAGATGAGTCGACAGAGACAGCGAACACTATAGAAAAGGCTTATGGCTATTTTGTCGATCCTACCGACCCAAGCAAAAACAAAACCGTCGGATATGGCATGCGAGGCATGTTCGTCTACAATGCATCGACATCTACCGCGACATTAGGCGGCAACAATATATTTTTCCCTATCGGTCGTTCGGGTTTCGGCAGAAGAAAAGCAACCGGTGGATGGGGAAATAATCATAAAAGCAACGGCGTGCTGCAGTATGCATCCCGAAGCGAATGGTATGAAAAGAACAGTACTACTGATGCGGGAAGAGTCCAGTACCTGCCATTATTTGACGACATCTTCCGCAGCCATGGAGCTTTATACTGGGTGAAGAAGACAATCACAGACCCCAAAACAATTACTATAGATATCAATTATCATACTCTTGACTTTGGCTACGCCGATGTGGGAGAGAACGACGCCTGCTTTGTGCGTATGGTGGAAGAATAATAATTCGTATCTTTGCGAAATAAAGAAGAAATATACCATCAGATGTCAACCGTCACATTATCGTCGGCATCGTTCGCCGACACCAAACCGCACTATGAGCTTCTCGACGGGCTCCGTGGCGTTGCCGCACTGCTCGTTCTCTGGTACCATGTCTACGAGGGCTTTGCCTTTGCCTCGGGCTCGCCTGTGATCGAACCGCTCAACCACGGCTATCTCGCCGTCGACTTCTTTTTCATGCTTTCGGGATTTGTGATAGGCTATGCCTACGACGACCGCTGGAACAAGTCGCTCACCACGGGCTCATTCTTCCGCCGGCGTCTCATCCGTCTGCATCCGATGGTGATAATGGGCGCTGTCGTCGGCGCGGTGTTCTTCCTCATCCAGGGCGGAGTGATGTGGGACGGCACACAGGTTGCAGGATGGCGCGTTATGGCGGCGCTGCTGTGCGCGCTGCTTTTTATCCCTGCCATGCCCGGCGGCACGCCTGAGGTGAGGGGCAATGGCGAGGCTTTCCCGCTCAACGGTCCTGCCTGGTCGCTTTTCTTCGAATATATAGGCAACATTCTCTATGCCATCTTTATACGCCGCCTCGGCACGAAGGCGCTCGCCGTACTCGCCGTGCTTCTTGCTGTAGGTCTGACGCTGTTTACCACCAATAATGTCACCGGCGACGGCTGTCTGAGCGTGGGCTGGACTATGCAGGGCGTGGGCTTCCTCGGCGGCTCGCTGCGTATGCTGTGTCCGTTCACCATCGGTATTCTTCTGTCGCGTGTGTTCCGTCCCGGAAAGATACGCGGTGCTTTCTGGCTGTGCTCGGCGATTCTGGTAGCGGTGTTCATGGTTCCTTTCCTCGGCAGCGACGGCGCTGTGAGTCTCAACGGCGTCTTCGAAGCTGCATGCATAGTGCTGCTGTTTCCTGTGGTGGTATGGCTCGGCGCTTCCGGACGCACTACCGACCGCTTCTCTTCCGGCGTGTGCAAGTTCTTAGGCGATATCTCGTTCCCGCTGTATATCATTCACTATCCGGCGATGTATCTGTTCTACTCATGGCTCATCGACAACAAACTCTACACTCTTTCAGAGACATGGGTTGTCGCCGTCGGTGTATGCCTGTTCAACATCCTTCTCGCCTACGCCTGCCTCAAGCTCTACGACGAACCGGTACGCCGCTGGCTGTCGCGTAAATTCAAAACAAGCAAATGAAACCGTTATTCACACTAATCTTAGCACTGTGCGCCTTCGCACAAGTGCAGGCGCAGCATCTCGGCACTGAGTACCGCCTTAAAAAAGTGATTCCCGTCGAGGGGCGTCAGGGAATCGCAATAGATTCGTCGTACTATTATGTGTCCGACACGCGTGCCCTTTATAAGCTTGACAAGGACGGGAACGTCGTCGCCCGGAACATGAAGCCTTTCCGCCACCCGGAGATTGCCAACCACTTCGGCGACATCGACGTGTGGAACGGCGAGTTATACTGCGGCATCGAGAAATTTGAATACGGCAGGGGCTACAACATGTCGGTGTCGGTCTACGATGCCGAGACGCTCAAGTGGAAACGCGACATACCGTGGAGCCCCGAATCGGGACAGGTGGAGGTGTCCGGCATCGCTGTCGACCGCGACAAGAACCTCGTCTGGATGTCCGACTGGGTCGACAGCCGCTATGCCTACTGCTACGACCTCGCTACCGGAAAATATCACACCAAGATGCAGTGTGCCCCGACGCCATATTGGTGTCAGGGTGTGTTTTATGCCGACGGCAAGCTGATTTTTTCGTGTGACGACGGCGAAGCGGCTTACGGCATTGCCGACAACCTCTATACCGCCGATGCGTCGGAGGTGCCTTTCACGGGTCTCGTCGACGGCGAGGAAGTGGTGAAGGACACACCGTTCAGCGTGAAGATAGGCGCCGACGGCAAGCCAGTGAAGCGTCGTGGAAAGATAGCCGCGGGCGCCATGAAGGGTCGTATAGAGCATCTGCGCGAGATGAGCGATTTCCGTAGGGCAGGGGAGATAGAAGGTCTTGCAATCGACCCTGTCAACGACGACCTCGTCGTGCTCAACAACCGCGGCACCACCATCGTTCTCGGTATGAGTCAGGGACCCATCACTGAGGAAGGTTACACCGGCGAAGTACACGAACTCTACGTCTACGAACGCGTAAAATAAGCGGCTGTCAGCGCTGTCGCCGCAGGTCGCGGATTATGATGCCCGCGGCAGTGGCGGCGGCATCGCGCGTGCCGAGGATGCGGCGCATGTCGGCATAGCCTTCGAGCTGCGCGGCACGTTCGGGTGAATTGAGGCGCAGGACAGGCGCCAGCTCGTCGGCGACAAGGTCGGGTGTGCAGCGGTGGATGAGCATTTCGGGGATGATTCCTTTGCCGGCAATCAGGTTTGGCAGGGTGACGTGCTCGATCTTGAGAATCCTGCTCATTATGTCATACGTTATTTTTGCGCCGTTCGAACGGTAGCATGCCACCTGCGGCACTCCTGCGAGAGCCGTTTCGAGCGTCGCCGTGCCCGATGTGACAAGCGCCGCGCGGCAGTGTGTCAGAACATGTGCTGCGCATCTTTCGCGGATGACGGGCATGTTGATTCCGCCCATTGCGGCATATATTGAGTCGGGGACGCCGGGCGCTCCGATGATGACGCCGCGGTACTGGGGAAAGCGGTCGACAGCAAGGCGCATCACCGGCAGGTTGCTGCGTATTTCGGCACGCCGGCTGCCTGGCATGAGAGCGACAAGCGGGCGGTCGCGCAGCCTCCATTTTTTCAGGAACTCTTCGCGCGTCAGAGCCGTGGCAAGGTCGGAGTCTACCTCGCCTACCGACGGATTGCCAACGTAGACAGCGCCGAAGCCGTTCTCTTTATAGAAAGCCGGCTCAAAGGGCAGAATGGAGAGCACTAAGCGCACGTTTTTGCGGATGTCGGCGATACGCCATTTTTTCCATGCCCATATTTTCGGGGAAATGTAGTAGTAGACCGGTATTCCGAGCTTTTTTGCCGTCGCCGCCATTTTGAGGTTGAACGACGGATAGTCGATAAGAATCAGTGCGTCGGGCTGGCTGATGCGCAGTGCGTCTTTTGCCCGGCGGAGGTTCTCGGTTACTTTGCCGAGGTTCTTTATCACTTCCGTGAAGCCCATGAACGCCATGCGGCTGTAGTGTATCACCGGGTCGATGCCGGCGGCGGCAGCCATCATGTCGCCGCCGAGGAAGGTGATGACGGCGTCGGGGTCGTTGCTTCGTAGTTGCTTGATGAGGTGCGAGCCGTGCAGATCGCCTGAGGCTTCGCCTGCTATAAGGAAATAGTGCATGGTCTAACGTCGTTTTGCTGAAAAGAAATCCTGCATGAGGGTGCGGCATTCGTCTTCGAGGACGCCGCATGTGACTTGCGCGCGCGGGTGGAAGGGGGTGGTGCCGGGGCGCAGTATGGATGTGTATCCGCGCTTGGGGTCGGGCGTGCCGTAGACGATGCGCCCAAGCTGGCTCCATCCTATCGCTCCCGCGCACATGGGGCACGGCTCTACGGTGACATAGAGGGTGCATCCTGCGAGATATTTGCCGCCGAGCGTACGTGCGGCGGCGCTTATGGCGAGCATTTCGGCATGTGCCGTGACGTCGCCGAGAAGTTCTGTCTGGTTGTGTCCGCGTCCGAGCACGCGTCCGGCGGCGACAATGACGGCGCCGACAGGTATCTCGCCTTCGGAGGCTGCCAGGCGCGCTTCTGCGAGCGCCAGACGCATATAATATTCGTCGGAAAAGGTCTGCATCAGTCGAGAATGATTTCGAGACCTTCTTTCGCTGCCGTCACTTCGCCTTCGAATGCTTCGGCAGCCTCGGCGGCGAGGGCGCTTTCATCTTCGATTGTCTGCGAGTAGTGTCCTATGACGAGCCTTCCGGCACCGGCGAGCCGGGCGACAGCTCCCGCCTGCCGGGCGGTGGAGTGTCCGCGTGGTGCAGCCTTGTATTCAGCCTCATCGCTGTATGTGGCTTCGTGGTAGAGGACATCGACACCGGCTACGGCTTCCGCTACACGCGGGTCGAAGGCGGTGTCGGAGCAGTAGGCATAGCTTTTCGGCGGTGTGGCGTCGGTTGTGAGCCATGCGTTAGGCACAACAGTGCCGTCGGACCTGACGAAGTCGTCGCCGTCTTTGATGGCGTTGAACATGTAGAGCGGAACCTGATGGAAATCGCACATCTCGCGGTTGATGTGGCGGCGTTTGGGCTTCTCTTCGAAGCGGAATCCCACGCAGGGCACGCGGTGATAGAGCGGGAAGGATGTCACGGTGATGTTGTTGTCCTCGAAGAGAATCTGCGTCGCCTTGGGGTCGATGATGTCGAAATGGAGCTTGAAGGAACGCTCGCGGCACACATAGTCGATGATGCGGCGCAGGATTTCGGCACCGTCGATGAAGGTGTGTATGGTTACGTCGCCGCCGATGTCGTGTAGGGCTATGGTGGAGAGCAGTCCGGGCACGCCGAGGAAGTGGTCGCCGTGGAGATGCGAGAGAAAAATATGGTTGATCCTTGCGAAATTGCCGCCGTAGCGCCGTATTTGCACCTGCGTGCCTTCTCCGCAGTCGATGAGCATCTGATGCTTCTGATAGGTGAGGAGCTGGGCGCTGGGATTGTGGCGCAGCGTGGGCGAGGCAGACCCGCAGCCAAGAATTTTAACATTGAATACAGACATATTGCAAAATTAGCAAAATTCTGCGGCGGTACTGCAAAAAGTGCATAAAAATAATGCCTTAGAGGCTGATTTGTGCAACATTCACCCCATCCGGCGCGTATATCATGTAGCAACAGCAGAAAGAAGTAAAGTATTGAATTAGTTTTTTCATAGGATTAGATTTTTAAGGTTTAGACAGCTGAAGGCGGATCGTGAGATTCGCCTTCAGTATTTTTAGCAATAAAACTTTTTGTATGGTGCTTGCAGCCGGTCTATTTCCCGACCGCGGCTGGGTCTTTGTCCCATCCTGTAGCCTGGTGCCGGCGGTTTATGATGCGTGCGATACGGTCCATGATCTTGCGGTCCATCTCGTTGCCGGACTTGCAGAAGTCATAGAAGCCTGCAAAGCCGGAATAATATGCCACCGGTTTGGTGTCGAATACGCCTTGAGTCTCAAAGTGGTCGATATACTCGACGAGACGCCTGTAATAGTTGGGGTGGATGTCGTAGAGTCCGCAATTGGCGGGCGGGAATTTCCGGCGTTCGCCGTTTGTGCAGTTCCATGACCGGTCGTATGCCGAGAACTCGACTTCCATGCCCATATTGTGTTTTTTAGCAAAATCGATGGCTCCGTCGAGCTGTGAGATCGGACGCTCTTCCTTGAAATAGTAGTTGGGCTGAAGATATGCCACGTCGACGCCCCAGTCGTGCCATTCGCCGCGACCCTTGGCTGCAACGTACGGGATCCAGTAAACTAACAGACCCTTGTCGTGGCTGTATGCGTTGATGTCGCGGACATGGTCGTCGAGATCTTCGTGGAACGATTCTTTGGTCCAGTAGATGCCGTCCAGCTCGATGTTTTTGAAGCCGGCGGCAGTCCAGCGTCGCTGAAGTTCGTCTATATACCATTTCCCGGCAGTCAGGCGGTCTTCGCCGCTTATCTCCCTGCCGTTGACCGTGCCCCATATCCAGTCGCCCTTGGTCCAGTTTGTCGGAATGCACATGACGACTTTATGTTTGTGGCCGGGTTTGCCGAGGACAGGGATAAGTTCGCCAATCAGTTCGTCGAGAGCGCGGCAGCCGTTGCCGGTGTATGTGCCGAGCTGTTCGTCGAGCATGTCGCTCCAGTCTTTCTGTGTTGATACGTCACCGATGTATTCTCCGAGGTTGACAGCCTTGCATTCGTCGTTCCACCGCATGAAGTCGAGCATCAGAAAACCGTCGAACATCCAGGACTGAGTGCTGTCGGCGTAGGTGTGCGTAACGTAAGGGCGCAGATGCTCCTTGTCCCAGTCGGGGCGGTGCTGTGCGCCGATGTAGATAAGGGCGAGATCGTCGATGTCGGTCACGGACGAAAATTTTGACGATGACGTTTCAGGGTTCGTCGCGCCGACCGACAGTGCCGTAGCGAAGATTGCGGAAATAAAGTAAGTCAGTCTCATAGCAATAATGTAATATTAGAAGCGAGGACCGCCGGGAGGAGGACCGGATGGTCTGCCTCCGCCGGGTCTGCCTGCGCCGGGTCTGTCGCCGGGTCCTCGGTCGGGACCGCCCATGCCGCCGTCGTAAACGTCGGGTTGCTCACCTTTCTTGAAGGTGTTGAAGCGGTAGCTTGCCGATACCATCACGTAGCGTGTGAGCGAATTGTAGCGCATGTCGCTGATGTAGTTGTCGGTGATGCTGCGGCGGATATTGGAACGCTGTCCCAGCAGGTCGTAGGTGCGTACAGTGATTGTCGCTGCTTTTTCGCGCAGGAACTGATATGAGATGCTGGCGTTCCACATCCATGTGCGGGTGTCGTAGCCGTCGGAATAGCCCGAGGTGGCGGAGTAGTTGAGATCGGTACCGAGCACGATGCCTACAGGAGTGTAGTATGTGCCGTAGAACGAGCCGCCGTAGGTATGAACGTTGCGGTTCTGGTTGCGCTGGACTGTATTGCTTGTTGTCTGGAAGCTGTAGCGCGGGCGGATTTCAAGTTCCACATTCTCCGGACGCCATGCGAATCCGAAGCTTTCGTTGACGCTGAAATTACCGGAGCGGTAGCGCTGGTTCTGGCTGAAACCGGCGTTGGCGGAGTAGGATAGGAAAATATGGTTGTTGACGGTGAAGGCTTTGTTGCGCAGAGGAAAAGACACCATGTTCATTGCCCGTACGTTCCATACGCCGTTGACGTTGTCGTAGGTTGTGGTGCGACCGCCTGTCTGCGGGTCGGTGATCGTTTTCGACACGATGGCATTCTGTGTCATGTTTGCCATTACCATCGCCATGATTGACCGCTGTGCCGACTGGTTGAAATCCTGGAAACGGAAGTGAAGGTCGTGGTTGAACGACGGCTTGAGCGCAGGATTACCTACGACGATGTTCAGCGGGTTCGACATGTCGGCGACGGGCTGCAGCTGAGTCATCGACGGCTGCGAGGAACGTCCGTTATAGAATGCATGAAGACTGCGTGTCTTGCTTAGCTTCAGACGGTAGCGCAGGAAGGGGGCGTAGTTGACGACGTCGCGTTTCGGAATGTTTTTGGCTGAGTTGATAAGATTCTCCGATTTCGACGACTGAGGCACGAGCGACACGCCGACGTTGAGGTTGCCGTTCTTGCTCACATGACGGTAGCCGACGCGGACGGAGTTCTCCATAAAGTCGTTGCGGAACCGGTTGGACAGATCTTCGTTGAGCGTCATGTCGTAGCGGCGTGTGGGGTCGAGGATGTCGTATGTTAGTTTGTTGGCATTGTTCCACCTGTAGGAGAAACGGTATTCGAGTGTGAGGAAATTGCCTTTTGCGACATCTCCGAGCGGCTCGGTCCAGCTCAGACGCGTGGATACGGAGTTGCTCCAGGTGTGGTTGTCGGAATATTGATCGTAGATGTCTGTCGAGTCGTTGAAGAGATAGAATATGTTTCTCGAATAGCTGTCGTCCTTCTCGCGGGTGTTGCTGAGGCTGTAGTTTGCCATGACGGAGAAGGAACGTCCCTTGCGCTGGCGGAACTTATGGGTGTAGATGAGCCGTCCGCCGATATTGAATGAATTGCCGTGCGAGTCGCCTGTGTTGTAGCTTTTGTTGACAGGGCTGAGCAGGTCGGCGTTGGCGAATGTCATCGAGGAGTCGACGGATGTTGATTTGTTGTAGTTCAGCGATATATTGGGGCGGAATTCGAGAGTGTTGAAGCTGTCAGGATTCCAGAGCACGCGGAAGTCGGCGGTGATGTTGTGTCCTTTGTCGCGGCTGCGTTTGTCCTGCCGCTCGAGCGAAGTGCTGTCGGTGAACAGGTAGGTGCGCTCCGAGTTTGTGCGTGTGTCGCGGTCGGTGTGGCTGTACATCACATTGCCGCCTACACGGATGATCTCTTCCTTCCCTATGTTGAAGTTAAGACCGAGAGCATGCGATGTCGTGATGCCGTTGTCGCCGCCGAAGCGGCGGAAGCGTCCTGCTGCACCGTCGGCAAAGCCGGGCTCGTTGATGTTGTTCATCCCTCCGAGAATTGTGAGCTGATTGCCGTTCCAGAAGCGGTTGACGGTAAAGTTGCCTTTATACCTGTCGTCTGTTCCGTAGCCTGCCTCGGCGTTGCCGAACCATCCCTGATTCATGCCTTTTTTTACCGTGAGGTTTATGACGGTTTCGTCATCGCCGTCGTCGACGCCTGTCAGGCGAGCCAGATCGCTCTTGCGGTCGACAACCTGAAGCTTGTCGATCATGTCGACAGGCAGGTTTTTCGATGCCACCGTGGGGTCTTCACCGAAGAATTCCTTGCCGTCGACAAGAATTTTCTTCACTTCCTTTCCATTGGCGGTGATCTTGCCGTCGGTGCCCACTTCTACGCCGGGAAGGCGTTTGAGGAGGTCTTCGACCACGGCGTTGGGCTGCGTCTTGTAGCTGTCGGCGTTGTATTCGACGGTGTCCTCCATCACCTTTATAGGTGTGCGGATGCCTTTGACTACTGCTTCATTGAGGGCTATGGCATTCTCTTCGAGTGAGAAAGGATCGAGACGCAGATTTTTTCCGGCAACGGTTATGCTGCGTGTCTGCGGTGCGTAGCCGACATAGGACGCTTCGACTATGTACTTGCCGTCTTTGATGCCGTCGAGAACGAAACGTCCGTTTTCGTTAGTTACTGCTCCTTTCACCAGTGAGGAGTCTTTCTGTGCAAGCAGTCGGACAGATGCCTGGATGAGTGCTTCGCCCGATTTGTCGTTGACGGCTCCGCGAATCGTGGCGGCCCTCGCGGTCGCCACGATCATAAATGCAAAAACCATCAAAACAATAATCTTTCTCAATTCTCTTGTTTTCATGGCGCAAATTTATAATAAAAAAATAGCGGAAAGTTTTCAAGTTATAGTCTTTTATGCCAATTCAGCGTAAATTAACTGTTTACCCATCAAATTTTCTTAACATTATTAAAATTTAAAATCACAGTTTTAAACACATCTGTCAGCAGAACCGACGGGTATGACGGATTATGCAATAGAAAAACTGCGCCGTAACTTATTTACGGCGCAGTGTGATATCAGAAATCGGAATTCGGCTCTCAGAATACTATTTTCTTAGCTTTGCCGCCCTGGACTTTTATGAGGAGCTGTCCGCTTGCCGGGGTGTCGACGCGAAGTCCCTGCATATTGTAGTAGACAGCCTTTGTGGTGGTGTCAGCTACGACAGAGCTGATGCCGTCGCTGCCGGCTGACGCTATGCTGATGGTGTTGTCCTTTGTGTTGGCGGTGACATTGTAGACACCTTCGGTTTCGATATTCCACTTTGTGTCGTCGGCAGAACCGGTGATCATCTTGCCGGCATCGGCGGGGTCGCGGAAGTAGAAATATTTGCTGTTCCAGCTGCGCGCTGCCTTCATGGCGAAGTAGAGTTTGAAATCGCCGGTCTTGAGATTGGCGTGGTCGGCGGTGAATTCGTAGGGCGCATCAGCGTTCTGACGGAGAGTCATGCCTTTGTCGAGATCCCAGCCGTTAGGAGTCGGGTCGCCTACCATGAAGACGGCAGAGAAATTGATCGGCGTGTCCTGATATGCCGATTTGACGAATAGCGCCGTCATAGCTTCGGTGTCGACGGTGATAAGATAGTTGGCGCTTTCTCCGACGAGAATCTTGAAGTCGTTGTCGTCGCCTGATACGCGAGCAAGGGCTACTTTTCCGTCGCTGTCGGGACGTGCGTCGGCGGCAGTGGCGCGTAATTCTTCGTTGCCCCAGTCGAATTTTGTCAGAAATTTAAAGCTTTGGTCGGCTTTAAGATATAATGTGCCTTTGAAGACCGACGCATTCTCAGGCGTTGCAACGAGGCAGGATGCTTCGTCGAGGTTCCATCCCCAGGGGGTAGCATCGCCGGCTACCCAGAGCAGATCGGCGCGGTCCTGAGCGGATGCGGTGAATGACAGTGCTGCAAGGGCAGCGAAAAGAGTGGTTTTGGTAAAGATGTTCATCATGTACTGTACTTTAAGATTAATCATACAAAGTTAGCGATGTTTTCGGTACTTTAGCACAGGAATTAAAAAAATATAGTTGTCGGACATGACAGACAATACTTTAATCTTCTTAATACCAGCAATGAGACATATTGCGGATTATGTTAAAAATATAGTGTCCGGAATCTTTTTTGCCGTCTTATTTTTGCGAGACAGCAGATTGTTGTTAACTTTGCGGTATATGTTCAAGCCTTATAGAAATCTGATACTGTCTGCGATTCTGGGTCTGTGTCTTACAGCCTTTGCGAAAAACACAAACGATTCGCTCATGGAGCAGCTCGATGGCGTCATCGCTCACCGGGAGGTATACCTTGCGCAGAAGGACTCCGTCCTCGATGTCCTGCGTTGCCGGTGCGATACCGCGCCCGACGACCGTGCCCGTTTCTACGCACTCGTAAGGCTCTACGACTGCTATTCTCCCTTCAATACGGATTCGGCATATATGATGAGTCTGCGCCAGAAAGAGATTGCCGAGTGCATTGGCGATCCGATGCTTCTGGTCCATGCCCAGCTGAACCGCGCCAATATCCTGACTTCCATAGGCATGTACCACGAGGCGCTGATGATTATGGACAACATTGACCGTCAGGAGCTTCCGCAATATCTCGTACCTTTCTTTTTTCACATCATGCGCACGGTGAGCGGCAGTCTGGCAGATTATGCTGCCTTTGAGCCTGAAAGAGTCATTTATAAGGCTCAGACCGATGCTTTCCGCGACTCTATCATCAGCGTGAACGAGCCCGGGTCGCTTATACACACCGTTGCGAAGGCGGACCAGCTCAACGTCGAGGGGCGTCCGAAAGAAGCTGTCGATCTTCTGGAAAAATACATAGCGGAGCATGAGATAAGCGAGCACGAACGGGCCTATTGTGCATGGACTCTCTCTGAGTCGTACGGCAGACTTGGCGACAGGGAGCGGCAGAAGGAGTTTCTTATCATTTCTTCAATTTCTGACCTTAAATCGTCGGTGCGCGAATATGTGTCTCTGCGCCAGCTCGCTCTGCTGCTCTACGAGGAGGGCGATCTCGACAGGGCATACCGCTTTATGACCATAGCCGTAGAAGACGCCACCAAATGCAATGCCCGCCAGCGCATTGTCGAGCTCAGCGATTCGTATCCGACGATAAACGGAATATACGTAGAGACTGTCAAGCACCAGAAGCGTACCTTGTCGGTGGCTATTATCGTCATCGCTGTTCTTGCCGTCGTGCTGGTAGTACTTCTGCTTTATACGCGCAAGCAGATGCAGCGCATAGCCCACGCACGCAAGGAGACGCAGGATGCCAACGACAGGCTTGCCGAGGCGGCGGCACACCTGAGCGCTTCCAACGCGGAACTTTCGCGGGCGAACAATGAGATTGCCGAAATATCAGAGCTCAAGGAGGTTTACATAGGGCGCTACATGGATCAGTGTCTCGCCTATATCGACAAACTCGATTCTTACCGAAAGACTCTCGGCAAGCTTCTTTTGTCCGGCAAGACTCAGGAACTTGCCGACAAACTCAAATCCAGCACGATTATCGACAATGAGTTCAAATCGTTCTACGACCAGTTCGACCAGACGTTCCTCAGTCTGTTCCCTACCTTTGTCGAAGATTTCAACAGTCTGCTGCGTCCAGGCGAGGAAATATGGCCCAAGAAGCATGGCAGCCTCAACACAGAGCTCCGTATTTTCGCACTCATCAGGCTTGGTATTTCCGATAGTGTCAGCATAGCGAAGTTCCTGCGGTATTCGCTCACCACTATCTATAACTACCGGACGCGTGTTCGCAACAAAGCGAAGGGCGACCGCAACCTGCTTGAAGAGGAAATGATGGGAATCGGGCGCTGAAACAGCTCCTTAATCAATAAACAGGCACTACTTATTTCGGGCGCGTCTTTCAGTGTAATTATATGTATATCAATACTTGTCTGTCGCGAAAGCACTATATTAACCCTTGGTGTTCTTGGATGGCTCGCCGATTCAAAATAATTTTGTGAAAAACAAACCAAACCAAACTAATATCACAAAAACAATGTCAGAATTTAGAAACAAATTCAAGTACATGCTGTTGCTGCTGCTGACAGCTCTCGGCTCGTTGCCGGTATTGGCGCAGCAGATCAGCATCACAGGCACTGTGACAGAACCGGGTGGCGAACCGCTCATCGGAGTGAGCGTCACTGTCAAAGGTTCGAAAAACGGAGCCGTCACAGACATCGACGGCAAGTATTCCATCTCTGCCGATGCGAAAGGACAGCTCGTTTTCGGCTATGTCGGCTACGAGACCAAAGAAGTGTCTGTCGGCGGACGTTCTGTTATTAATGTGGAACTGAATGAAAATTCGGAAGTACTCAACGAAGTCGTAGTCATCGGCTACGGCACAATGGACAAGAAAGAACTTACCTCCGCCATATCGCATGTGAGCGAGAAAGACTTCCTGTCGGTGAGCTCGCTCGACCCGTCCATGATGATCCAGGGCAAAGTGCCCGGCGTGTCCATCACCAATACCGGCGCCGGCGACCCTAACAATCAGGCAAGTATCCAGATACGCGGTGTGTCGTCGCGTTCCGCAGGTCTTGGTCCTCTGATTGTCATCGACGGTGTGCCCGGCGGCAACCTTACGAATATCAATCCCAACGACATCGCATCGTTCGACATCCTTAAAGACGGTGCGGCATCCGCTATCTACGGTACGCGCGGTTCAAACGGTGTCATCCTCGTCACCACCAAGAAAGGCAGCAAGGACGGCTCGACGCACACAAGCTATTCCACCACTCTCGCATGGGACAAGGTTAAGCGCGAGCTCGACATGATGACAGCACAGGATTACCGCGAAGTGCGTCTCGGCTGGGGCGACCGCGGCATCGACCTGGGCGGCAATGTCGACTGGCTCGACGCTGTCACCCGCACGGGTTTCACACAGCAGCACACGCTGACTGTCAGCGGCGGCAACGACAAGAGCAACTATCGTGTCAGCGCCGACTACCGCAAGGCAAACGGTATCGACCTCCGTTCGGAACGTGAAGAATACGGCGCCCGCGCATCGGTGATGCACACCACAAAGGGCGGTCTCTTCACCGTCAGCCTCAACGTCGCACCACGTGTCATCTACCGCGACAATGCCGACTGGGGCGTGTTCCGCAATGCCATCGAGGCAAACCCGACAACCCCTATCATGGACCCCGAGAATCCCTCTCAGTACTACAACTTCCAGGGACAGGTCGTGGGTAGCAACCCTGTCGAACTCATGAAACTTGAGAAAGACCATGCCGACACCAAGCTTCTCGACTGGGACGGAACGCTGAAACTCAACCTTCTGCCTCTCCTGAGCAAGGACGGCAATCCGGACCACACCCTCTCGACACAGGTGATGTTCGCCGACCACCAGTACAGCAACGATAATTCATGGTTCCGCCCCTCTACAAGCACACTCGCCATAAACAACGGCTACGAAGGCGAAGCCAGCCGCTCATACAGCAGCGAGCGCCAGTATGTGCTGGAATGGCTGGCGAATTACAGCGGACGCTTTGCCGACAGCCATAATGTCAAGGCGATGCTCGGCTATTCATATCAGTATTCACACTACTCCGGTTTCAACGCCTATAACAAAGATTTCCCCAACGACGGTCTCGGTTCCGACAACCTGGGCTCCGGCGAGCTCGCCAAGGAAGAAGGTGAAGTGCTTATGGGAAGTTACAGGAACGATGCCAAGCTCATCTCTTTCTTCGGTCGTATAAGCTACGACTACAAAGGCAAATATCTTATGACAGCATCGCTGCGTCACGAAGGTTCGTCGAAGTTCGGCGCAAACCACAAGTGGGGCGACTTCCCCGCAGTCTCGGTGGGCTGGCGTATCTCGCAGGAGGAATTTATGAAAGGCTTCGAATGGCTCAACGACCTGAAGCTGCGCGCCGACTACGGTGTAACCGGCAACCAGGACTTCGGAAGCTATATCTCCCTCAACACCATGACAGGCTTCGGCTATTATTTCTATAACGGCAAGTACTTCCAGGTGTGGGGACCGTCGAAGAACGTCAACCCTGACCTCAAATGGGAAAAAGGCAAGAACTGGAACGTAGGTCTTGATTTCTCGATGTTCAACAACCGCTTCTACGGCTCGCTCAACTATTTCAGCCGTCACCAGCAGGATCTTCTCGGCAACTACAAGGTGTCCGTTCCGCCATATCTCTTCGATGAGACGTACGTAAACGTCGGTACGATGAAGAACACCGGCTTCGAGTTCGATCTCAATTTCAATGCCGTCCAGACCAAAGATTTCGACTATAGCTTCAGTGTCATCGGAACAGTGATGAGCAACAAGTTTGTCGATTTCAGCAACTCGAAGTATGTAGGTCAGGATTTCTACAGCGTCTGCGGTACCGAAGACCCTTATCCGTACTATAACCTCCAGCGCATCGAGAAAGGCAAGTCGCTCGGCAACTTCTACATGTGGAAATATGCCGGTATCACCACCGACGGCGACTGGCTCGTCTACGACCGCGACGGCGACATCATCCGTGCGTCGCAGGCCACCGAAGCCGACCGTCAGGTCGTGGGCAACGGTATGCCTAAGTTCACAATGTCGACAAGCCACAACTTCCGCTACAAGAACTTCGACCTCGCACTCTTCTTCCGCGGCGCCTTCGGTTTCGATATCTTCAACATCCACGATTTCTATTATGGCACCCGCAACTTCACCGGCAACGTGCTCTGCAAGGCGTTCGGCAAGAATTTCGACATCAATCCGAATGCCAATCCTGTCGTGAGCGACTACTTCCTTGAACGCGGCGACTACTTCAAGCTCGACCAGGTGACACTGGGCTACACACTTCCTCTCGCCAGCACGCGCTTCCTCAACAGACTGCGCGTCTACGGCACAGTGAAGAATGTATTCACTCTCACAAAGTTCACCGGCGTCGACCCCTCGACCTATCAGGTCAACGGTCTCACCCCGGGCGGTCAGGGTTCGCGCACATATTACCCCTCGACACGACAGTTTATCCTCGGACTGCAACTTGATTTCTAATCCTCAAAAACGCAGAAGAATGAAATTTCTGAAAAACATAGCGATAGCAGCCCTCGGAGCTCTTTCCCTGGCAGGCTGCACCAATCTGGACGAGACGCTCTACGACCAGGTAGGCACGCAGAACTACTATAACACCAAGAGCGACGTGCTCAGGGCCGCTTTCCGCCCCTTCGAGCATGCCTACTGGAGCATCTGCAGCCGTCATGTGCTCAATGAACTCTCTGCCGACCAGCTCATAACGCCTACGCGTGACGGCTGGTGGGACGACGGCGGAAAATGGCGCCGCCTCCACTATCACCAGTGGAACGTCGAAGACGGCGGCGACGCACAGACAGAATGGAACGGCTGTTTCCAGGGTATCATGCAGTGCAACTACGTCATCGAAGACCTCGCCAAGCTCAATCCCTCTGCTTTCGGTTTCTCCGATGCCGAGTTCGACAACATCAGTTCGCAGTGCCGTGCTCTCCGCGCATGGTTCTATATCCGCCTGCTCGACGCATTCCGGCACATACCTTTCGCCGTGAGCTACAGCGATGTGTCCCTCAACACTCAGAGCCAGGTCGATCCGAAGGTCATTTTCGATTTCATAGAAAGCGAGCTCATCGACTGCACCAAGCTTCTCACCAAGAAAGAAAGCCTCGGCACTCAGAGCAACCTTCAGGGACAGTGGACTCAGGCGGGCGCCGCAGCCCTGCTGGTCCGTCTGTATCTCAATGCCAAGGTGTATATTGGTGAAGAACGCTACGAAGAATGCGCCAAGGTAGCGCAGGACATTCTCGACGGAGTATATGGCGCCTATGCTGTCGCCGACCGCTGGGATGCCGCCTTCGACTGGGACAACGACACATGCGACGAAGTCATTTTCGGCTTCCCCGGCTCGCAGGGTTATTCCTACTGGCATTATAATGCCGATATCTACTGGTGGACCGTTCCCGCCCGCTCGCGCTACTACTTCAACGACCGCAAGGCAAAGGCCGGCGACCATAACACCAAGTATGCAGCATCACCGTCCTACGACCTCAACGGACAGCTCTACGACTTTGAGCTCGGCATGCCTGTCCAGAACTACCGCAAATATGAAGGCGACAAACGAATGAAGCTCTACCGCAATCTCGGCGACAGCCGCCGCGAGGGCATGTTCCTTTTCGGATATCTCGAATATATCGACGAAAACGGTGCCAAAGCGCGTGTGCGTGCGCCCGAACAGCCCTACGACCTCTATATACGCGATGCCGTGGGCGTTTTTCAGGGAATGGCGCCCGACAAGTGGCCCGCCAACAAGACCAGCAATCTGATGAACGGCGACCACAACTCAGGATGGCATTTCGCAAAGTATCCTTTCTACAGCGACGACGACCCGCACCAGATGGAGAGCGATTATACTGAAATCCGTCTTCCGGAAATCATCTACGCCCTCGCCGAGTGCAAGCTCCGTGCCGGCAAGAAAAGCGAGGCAGGCAAGCTGCTCAACAAAGTGCGTCGCCGCAACTATCCCGCAACGAAGTATAAAACAGTGCTCTATGAGCCCGAGGGCAAGGTGGCACTCGACGAGAAAGAGATGCTCGATGAATGGGGCCGCGAATTTTTCGCCGAAAGCCGCCGACGCATCGACCTCATACGCTTTGGCAAGTTCAGCACCGGAACATGGTGGGACAAGACTCCCGACGCTGACAATCACACAGAGATTTTCCCCATCATGCGTCCTATTCTCAATTCCAACCCGCAGCTGGTGCAGAATCCGGGCTACAACAAGTAATTCATAATAAGAACCTACTATGAAAATCAAAAATATGATACATGCCGCCTGCGTTCTGGCATTTGCCGGAACACTCGCAGGCTGCGAGGGTGAGAAGGACCTCATTATCATCGAGGGTAATCTTCCCATCAAGACGTCGACGCTGTATATGGTCGGCGACGCTACGCCTAACGGCTGGAGCATAGACTTCCCTACGCCTTTAGAAGCAGGCGAGGAAGACCCTCTGGTGTTCAGCTGGGAAGGTGCTCTCAACAAAGGCGAGATGAAACTCTGTCTCACCACCGGCAGCTGGGACGCCGGATTTATCCGCCCCATGTTCCATGGAGCAGAGATAGGACGTGAACCTATCATCGACGCCGAGTTCCAGATGCATGCCGGCGACCCCGACGAAAAATGGTATATCGCCGAAGCAGGCAGCTACCGCCTTACCTTCAACTTGCGCAACTGGACCATGAGCACCGCTTTCCTCGGCGGACAGGAAGCCCCGGACGTAGAGCCTATCGAGACAGAGACGCTCTTCATGATAGGCGATGCGACACCTAACGGCTGGAGCATGGATAATGCCACCGCCTTCACCGTGTCGACCGACAACAAATATATCTTCACCTGGGAAGGCGATCTTGTCGTAGGCAACATGAAAGCATGCACCGAGCAGGACGGCACATTCTCATGTCCGTTTATCCGTCCGTCGTCTGCCAATGTCGAGATTTCGTCACGCGGTGTCGCCGCAAGCGATTTTGTCTTCACCAAAAATCCCGACGACCAGTGGCATGTTACCGAAGCCGGCAAATACCGTATTACTTTCGACCTTGAGCACTGGACAATCGATGTACAGTCGCTCGGCGGTACAGTAAACCCCGGCGACGACAAAGAGCCCCTCGAAACGAAGACGCTCTATATGATAGGCGACGCCACTCCTAACGGCTGGAGCATGGACAATCCCACTGCCTTCACGCTCAGCGATGCCGAAGGTCTTGTCTTCACCTGGGAAGGCTCGCTCGTCTCCGGCGAGATGAAAGCCTGCCTCGAGCCCGATCCCACTTTCAGTTGCCCCTTCCTGCGTCCGACAAGCGACGGATGCGGCATAGACGATTCCGGTGTGGCATCTCCCGACTTCGTATATACCACCGGACCTGACAATAAATGGCGTGTCAAGAAAGCGGGCCGCTATCTTATTACCTTCAATCTCAAAAAATGGACTGTCGAGGCAAAATATCTCGACTAAAACAAAGCAATATGAAAAAAAAGACAATAGTAATAGCTGCAGTGCTTTCTGCCATTACGCTCACAGCATGCAACGACGAGATAGAAATGCGCCGTCCGCCGAAGTATGTCTTGCCCGAACTGCCCAAGGTAGAGGACATACATACCTTCAAGGCTCCTCTCTACTGGAGTGTGTATGAATACTGCTATAATCTGGAACGCGCCGGCATAGCCGAGGCCGACATGGATATTGACAAGGCGGAATGGGACAAAATCACCGACTGGGTCGCACGCGATCTCAAGCCCGCCGGCTACGACATGGTGTGCACCGACGGTTTCATCCCCATGCTCGCAAAGGACGCCTCCGGGTATATGACCCACTATGGCTCGATGGCTCTGAAAGACCTTGTCGAGATGTGCAGAAAGAAAGGACTCAAAGTAGGTGTATATGACAACCCTCTGTGGATCCACGGTCCTCTGACAACGAAAATAGAAGGGACCAACTACAACTTCGGACAGCTTATGTACAAGCCGGGTACAAACACCGTGCTCAACCCCAAAAACGAAGACCGCTGGTTCTGGTGGGCTGTGGCGGAGAATCCCGGCGCACGCGAGTATATCGACGGTTTCTTCAAGCACTACAAGGAACTCGGCATCGAGTATATCCGCATGGACTTTCTGTCGTGGTATGAAGACGGCAAGGACCGCAATATGGGTATAGTCGGCCGTGGCTACGGTCGTGAATCGTATGCCCGCGCGCTTACCTACATTGCCGAGTCGGCTAAAAAGTACGGAATATTCACTTCTCTTGTCATGCCGCACATGTTCGACGACGCACTTCTTGAAGCACAGTACGGCAATATGGTCCGCATCGTCTGCGATACC
The DNA here is from genome assembly GCA_900555715.1 of uncultured Porphyromonadaceae bacterium. GTDB lineage: Bacteria > Bacteroidota > Bacteroidia > Bacteroidales > Muribaculaceae > CAG-873. Next base: position 31,952 of record USMC01000030.1, read on the forward strand.
GGCGGCGGTGGCTGGTGGCATTGCTCGGCTCAGGAAAAAGGCAAGTCGTATGCCAACTGGCCTAACTGCATGAACATGTTCGACGGCTTCGCATACTGGTCGCACATCTCCGGACGCGAAAAGATTATCCTCGACGGCGACTTCATCCGTCTCAACACCTTCAGCAACGACAACGAACGCCGCACGGTGGTTTCGCTGCAGCTCATGGCAGGCGGTCCTGTGACCGTCGCCGACCAGTACAGCACTATAGGGTCTAACCTCAGTTTCTACACCAATACCGAACTGCTTGCCCTGAACGCCGACCGTTTTGTCGGCAAGCCGCTTTCCGACAAGCTCGGCGACCGCAACAACGAAGTGTGGTTCGGCGAGATGACCGACGGCAGCGTGGTTGTCGGTCTTTTCAACCGCGACGACAGCTCGCGTTCCTACAGCCTGCCCCTGTCGACATTCGGTATCGACGGCGAATGGAAGGTGCGCGACCTCTGGGCCCACGCCGATGAAGGCAGCGTCAGTGAGCTCAAGGCAACAGTGCCTGCGCACGGTTGCAAGATTGTGAAACTTACGAAATAGGCACTCTGCTGCAAAGCAATCTGTCGCCCCGGACGGCTGAACGCTCCGGGATACACGGCTCTTTCATTTAAAACAAAAATATAGACATAACTACCCTTACCCGGTTC
>USMC01000031.1 GCA_900555715.1 uncultured Porphyromonadaceae bacterium
AACTCTCTTTATTTGATGATTTCTAAACTAACGCGATTTTATCGCACCAGTAGTAAACGCATTTTAAATGTCACAGCCAATTATCGTCATTCTGACAATCGCCGCCTATTTTCTTCTTCTTATGGCGGTGTCGTATTTCGCCTCCCGGGGCTCCGACAACAGCACTTTCTTCACCGGCAACCGCCGCGCTCCATGGCCCGTGGTAGCGTTCGCCATGCTCGGCGCCGCCATATCGGGCGTCACTTTCATCTCTGTTCCCGGCATGGTGGCTGCGAAAGGCTACTCCTACCTCCAGATGGTATTAGGGTTCATCGTGGGCTATTTCGCCATAGCTTTCGTGCTTGTGCCGCTGTTCTATAAGAAAAACCTCATCTCCATCTACGGCTACCTCGAGGACCGCTTCGGCTCGTCGACCTACCGCACCGGCGCCTGGTTCTTCTTCGTGTCGAAAATGCTCGGTGCCGCTGTCCGCTTCTTCGTTGTCTGTGCGGTGCTTCAGCTGCTGGTGTTCTCGCCGCTGCACATTCCGTTCATATTCAACGTAATCGTGACGATAGCCCTTATATGGCTATACACCGTTCAGGGCGGTGTGAAGACCGTGATCTGGACTGACACGCTGAAGAGCTTCTGCCTCATCATGTCGGTGGTTCTGTGCATATATTTCATCGCCACCAACCTCGGCTATTCCTTCGGCGAGCTGGCGTCGGCGGTGTCCGACCACCATACGTCGCGGGTGTTCTTCTTCGACAATCCGCGCGAAGGCACATATTTCTGGAAACAGTTCATCGCCGGCGTGTTCATGGCAATTGCTACCAACGGTCTCGACCAGGACATGATGCAGCGCAATCTCGCATGCAAGGATGCGTCGCAGAGCCGCAAGAACATGATTGTTAGCGGCATAACGCAGTTCTTTGTCATCGCTCTCTTCCTTCTGCTCGGCACGATGCTGGTGATGTTCATCGAGAGCAAGGGAATCGCAATGCCGGAGAAGAGCGACGAGCTGTTCGGTATGGTAGCCCAGCACGCTGAAGTTCCTGTCATTGTGCTGATACTGTTTGTGTTGGGTCTCGTCTCGGCGGCATATTCCGCCGCAGGGTCGGCGCTCACGTCGCTCACGACATCCTTCACCGTCGACATTCTCGGCGCACACAAGACCAAGGACGAGAAAGCCCTGACGCGCACGCGCAAGCTGGTGCACATCGGCATGTCGACGCTCATGGGGCTTGTCATCATCGCTTTCTACTATATCAGCGATCAGGATGCCATCTCGGCGGTATATACTCTTGCGTCGTACACCTACGGTCCTATCCTCGGTCTGTTTGTATACGGCATGTTCTGGAATAAGCCCGTCCACGATAAGCTCGTTCCCGCCGTGTGCGTGCTCGCTCCGTGTCTGTCGTGGGCGCTGCAGTATGTTCTCAGGGCATTCTGTGGCTATGAAACGAGCTTCGAGCTGCTGCTTATCAACGCCGCATTCACCATCATCGGTCTGCGTCTGCTTTCCGTCGGCAGGAAGACTCAGCCCGTGGAGGCATAGGCTATGGCGCACGACCTTTTCAACCGCTATATATGGCTGGTGGACACCATACGGCGTTACGGACGCATATCGCGCGCCGAAATCGACCGTCTGTGGCGGCAGTCGCCATTCTCGGAGGGTGACGGGCTGCCGCGGCGTACTTTCGCAAACTACCGCCAGGCTGCCGAAGAACTGTTCAGAATAGAAATCAAATGCGATCCGTCGACTTACGAATACTATATAGAGGGCGCAGAGGGTGGCGACAGCGTCACCGATTGGCTGCTTAATACGGCGGTGACGCACGAGGTGCTGAGCAAATCGACGGATGTCGCCGGGCGCATATCGGTAGAGGATGTGCCGTCGGCGCGCGAGTTCCTGGCGCCTGCTATCGACGCTCTGCGGCAGAACAAGCGCGTTCGTTTCGACTACCAGGCGTACACCCGTTCTATGCCTACAAAGGGAATCCTGTTCGAACCGTACTATCTCAAGCTTTTCCGCCAGCGGTGGTATATGGTGGGCAACAATGTGGAACAGAAGAAGATAAAGACATACGCGCTCGACCGTATCACACGCATGAACCTTCTGCCCGACACTTTCAGCCCTGACTTTCCGCTCGACCCCGACGAATATTTCCGCTATGCCTTCGGCATTGTCGTGGGGCAGGGCGATGTGCGCACGGTGTCGCTGAAAGTGGAGCCGCGGCAGGCGAAGTATTTCCGAGCCCTGCCTATCCACCATTCTCAGGAGGAATATGTGCACGACGAATATTCTATCTTCAACTATCGCCTGCGTCTGAGCGACGATTTTGTGGAGCAGCTGATGAGCTATGGCTCGCGTGTGGAGGTGCTTCAGCCGCGTGAATTGCGTCTGCGCGTAGCCAGCGAGCTCCGCGCAGCACTGCAGCAGTACGAAAAACCGGTTACAGAGCCTTGACAGCCTTGCGGATGATGGCGATAGTGCTGCTGTCGCAGGCAAAGACAGAGTTCAGCCCCTGCGCTTCCTGTGCGGGGTCGCCGGTATAGTCGTCGCCGGGCTGCCAGTTTTCATGTTGCGGCACGGCGAGTCCGCCCCACCCCCAGAAATTAGCTCCGTTGAGCTTTCCGCCGTCCTGCATCTGGCTGAATACAAAGCTATAGTATTCGTCGCGGGCTGTCGTGGGCGAGCCGGGGGTATATGCCATGGAATCGCGCGGAAATCCGAATTCTTCGAGCACTATCGGTTTGTCGGTGCGGTTGCGGTGCTGTGTGATATACTCCGCAGTGTTCTCGAAAGCAACGGGCAGACATTCGCCGAGGGAGTCGGCTTTCACCCAGCTCCAGTTATAGGGCCAGATGTGGATGTTGGCGTAGTCGATGGCGTCGCTGTTGTGTATGCGCTCCCATGTGTCGATGTCGCCCTCGCAGCCCCATAAGCCTTCGCTACCTGTCGAGACAAGATGGTTGGGGTCGATGCTTTTGATGAGGAATCCTGTTGAGACGAGCCATTTTTCGAGTTCAGGCAGCAGCGATTTGTCGAAGGCGCGCGGCTCGTTGGCTATCTGCCACGACATGATGGCGGGAGATTCTGAGTAAGGTCTGCCGGTGATGGAGCTGGTGCGTCCTACGATGGCGTGGACATGGTCGGCGAACATCGCCTGCGCCACGCTGTCGGTGAGGAACTGCGAGGCAAAAGCCATGTACTCCGGATAGCTTGTCTCTAATGGCACCGGAGCCTCGCCTTTGCCTGCCCATTCGAGATATGTTCCGTATCCGCCGCTCCATTCCCATGCGTTGTTGAGATATAGCACGGCGCGCATGTCGCGTTTTTCGAGAGCGTCGAGCAGATAGTCGAGACCTTCGAGGAGGTTTTTGTCGTACTGCCCGGGCGCTTTCTGGAGCGTAGGCTCTATGTGGCTGTCGATATGGCGGTTGCCGTCGCCGCCGGCGAGGATGCGCAGATTGTCGATTCCCATAGCCTGCAGGGAGTCGAGCTCGGCTTCGAGGCGGTTGCGGTCGCCGCCTTCACCCTTGGACGCGAGAATAGGAGCATACCAGAAGTTCGTGCCGACGAAGCGGTAGGGCTCGCCGCGGAGCATGAACTCGCCGTTCTCTACTGTGACGAAATCGGCTTTATCTGCGGGTTTATTGCCGCCACATGCTGCTGCCGCCACTGTCACCGCTGCGAAAAGGATATATTTAGCTGTTTTCATCTTCATTCCTCCCAGTTATCGGTGCGGAAAGGCACGAGCGGCATTCCGTAGGTGTCGTGTATTCTGCCGATGGCGAAATTGCGGAAGCAGTAGCGGATAGCTTTGATGTCGCTTACCTCCGGACATGTGAGTACGATGGTGAGGTTCGGACCTATGCTTGCCTGAGCTTTGTGGAACACTTTGTCGGCACCGGCGACCTCGAATCCCTGAAGATTTTCGTTGGGCGTGAATCCGCTCCACGTGTTGTCGAATTTAAGCACGGCTGTGTTGCCTTTGTATTCAGCTTCGCGGAAGGTGGGATAGAGGTGTGGAATACCTTTCAGACCATAGGTGTATGTGGCTGCCGACTGTGCCAGGCGGTTACCGATGGGGCGTTTGTTGCGTGCGTGGATGTCGTCGGGCTCGTCTTCGTAGACAAGGTCGGAGGTGCATACGATGTATGCTCCGGGAGTCGTGGCAGCGGCTTTGTGCTGTGCCTCGCGGAAGAGGGCGCATTCTGTCTTGTCGACGCCGCCGTATACCCATCCGGGGAGCTCGACGAAATAGAAAGGCATGTTGTCGTTGCCCCAAAGCTGCCGCCAGTGAGCGAGCATGTCGGCCTGACGGCCAGGATAGTAGTCGTGACCGCCGACGTTCGATTCACCCTGGTTCCAGAGGAAGCCGCGTGCCGTGTAGCCAGCTATCGGGACTATCATGCCGTAGTACATCACGCCGACGCGTTCGAAGTGCTTCACGAAGCTATCGTCGCGGTTGGCTTTCTCTGCTTCGAAATTGCGGTCGGGATATTTTGCGATAATTTCTGAGGGCATGTAGCCTTCAACCTTTGCGCCGCCGTAAGCGCACGAGACTATTCCGACGGGCACATCGAGAATATCGCGCAGAGCCAGAGCGAAGTACCACGCCACTGCGGAGAATTCTCCGGCAGTCTCGGGCGACGGAACCACCCAGCGGGCATCGACGTTGTCGAGCGGTTCGTAGCTGACGGTCTTGGGAACGGTGATGAAGCGCACGCCCTGCCCGAGCTTGCGGGCAAAGGCTATCTGCTCGCCGCCGCCCTCGACGGGCTGATTCCAGAAGCCGCGCAGAGGCATTTCCATATTGCTCTGTCCGGTTGCTATCCATACTTCGCCGGCAAGAACATTCTCAAACGTGATGCCCTTGCCGTCTTTCTTATCCGTGACGGTGAGGGTAAGCGGTTCGAACGAAGCGGCAGGAGTGCTGATAGTCATTTTCCATACGCTGTCGTTGCCGGCTTTCGTGGCGGCAGTAGCGCCCCACGAGCCTTTAGCCTCGACGCGCGCTCCGGGAGTGGCTTTGCCGCGGAGCATGGCAAGCGTGTCGGCCTGCAGAACCATGTTGTCAGAAAAAATATTAGGCATTGTCACGGCGCCGTTCGCTGCGGCGAACGAAAGCACGGATAAGGAAAGAAGCAAGTTACGTAGTTTCATGGTAAACGTGATAATTTTTTGCAAAAATAGTCAAATACCGCCACCCCTCCAACCCCCTCGCCTCAAATGTCAAAACTTAGTCAAAAAAGTGCAAATACGAGCGCTGTCTCAAAATTTCTTTGTAGCTTTGCGCCTAAAATTAGACCAATTAGCCTAATAAGACAATTAAAAACATCAAACCCTAAAAAATGCCCTATACTTTTCTTCCTAAAAAAGGCAATTACCGCAATCTGATAGTCTTTCAGAAGGCGGAGTGTATTTACGACATTACCTATTATTTTGCCCACAATTGCCTCGGCAAGGGAGATCGTACTGTCGACCAGATGATTCAGGCGGCCCGTTCGGGCCGACAGAATATTGCGGAAGGCTCTGCAGCTGCTGCGACGTCGTCGGAGACTGAGATTAAACTTATCAATGTTGCCCGGGCAAGTCTGCAGGAGTTGCTGCTCGATTATGAGGATTTCCTTCGGGTGCGCGGTATGACAATTTGGGATGTCAACTCTCAGAAAGCGCTGCAGACAAGGAGAGTATGCTCGCAACACAATGATTCGCAATTTTATATGGAAGCCATACCACAGCGCACGCCTGAAACAATCGCCAACATAGCGATAACACTCATTCATCAGACTGATGTGTTTCTGCGCAAACTCCTTGACAGACTGCAGAGCGACTTTGTCAAGAACGGAGGCATAAAGGAGCAGATGTATAAGGCACGAACCGATTACCGCAACAACCCCAATAAGATATGAACCCCTCATCCGACTTGCCTGTTGTTATGGCGCAGACCCCATTGCCTGTAAGTGGTGACCGTGCCAAAGTCTGAGCTTTGTACGAATATGCCGTTGACATGTAAACGCCGGTGAACGAGGCATCCTCCGAAACATGTTCTTACATGGAAAAAAGCCTGTGTCAATGTCTTACATGTAGACTATGACACAGGCTTCTCAGTCTTGATACCAATCTTTTTACTCCTTTTCGAAAATCCATGTTACTCCCCAATTATCCATCAGGGAGTTTGTCCATGTCATTATATCATAATCATTGAATTTTACGGTATATGTTCTTCCCCAAAGGTCATTGAGGTTTGAATTTTCAGGGATGGTTACTTTTGAGCCATTGACCTCATATCTTCCTTTCTTTTCAAACTCTTTCTTACCGTTGCGAATCTGCCAGTCAGTGTAGGATCCGTCTTCGCTGAATTTAGCAACAATGACATCGCTGCCGTCAGATCCAGTCCACGTTCCCACATAATACGTTAGGGCAGGATTGGCTGCATTTCCTGCCGATGGAACATCCGACATGTTAATGCGGTAAAGTGTCCAGTCGTCATCAAATTGCAGCATTTTGGATGTGGCCTTAACGATTTTGAAGGTCTCATTTGCCCAGCGCGATTTTAACGTCAGAGTTCCGTTTTTAATGATCCATGTGAAAGAGATTTCTGGCTCTACGTTTCCATCCTCGTCAGTCGTGATGTAAGCACCACTACCGTCTTCGTAAAATTTATAGAATTCCGGTAAGTCCTCATCACCATCAGTCCATGCTCCTACGATATCGGCTTCGGTCAAATTCACTGGTTCGATGGGCTCGTCTTCTTTGTCGCTGCAAGAAGGCGTAGCAAGATAAACAACGGCGGCGGTCAAGAGTAGCCCGATTGTCTTGATTGTTTTCATAAAAAATTGATTAATTAAGTTATTATTGATGATTGGTTGATCTTATCTTTTGTATCTGGCAAGCATTGTACAACATCCATCAGCATCCACATAGACAGATGGGCGAAAGTCCCATTCAGTAGACTGTTCGTACTCATTAAGATACCGAACAAGTTCCTTGTACAAATCTCTTTCCTCACCTGTCCATGTTGAAGCGTCCTGTGCCATTAATGCCACATAAGAAGCGTAATACATTGCACATTTTGCAGCGATGTCATCGTCTACCGTATAACCAAATATGTAATAATACCAGAAAGGCACTTCTATCTCGATGATTTGAGAATCTCCCGATATTTGTTTGCGGTAACTACAGTAGCGGTTTGAAGCTAAATTAGTTTCGAACATGATATTTTCCGATTTATCAGCCAGTTCGCCGCAACCAAAGCCGAATGTGATTATTGCACTTTTAAGTTCCTTATGAAGCTTGGACTTTATTGTTATCCTCCAAAAATAATCAGAGTACCGAGCAGTGATGGAAACCATTTTGTCAGCCAACTGTTTGAGGCGTTCTTTGGTTATGACACCCTCTGTAACGTCATTATTATTGCCATGGCTGCCGCTCACTTTGTGATAAGTGTAGCCTATTGCAAATAGTATCAGATTATTTTGGGCATCTCTTCCTAATGTGGCGTAGGGTAAATCAGTAAAAACGGCATTATCGAAAAAAACCTTGTCGCCATTCTCTTCTAACCTGTAATCAAAATATCTTTGCTGAAGATTAGAGTTAACATTACCGTATTCATAGACGGCAGTTCCGTTTTTTTCGAATTTCAAGCGATTTATCGGGAAATAGTCGTCATCGCACTCCCATACGCCGATGATGTCGTTAAGAGTAAAAACACCAGATTCTGCATTAGGATTGTCGGGTTCATCTCCTCCGCACGCAGCAAGTGCCGCTGCTACAAAGGTAACCATGAAATACTTTAAGAAATTTGCCATATGTTACGCGTATAAAAGTTACTTTACTTTGAAGTTTATGATTAAAAATTATATCCCAATCCTATTTCAATGCACTTATATATTTTATTGTTGTTGTTTTCCCATCCTAATTCAAATCCGGCGCTGAGCATTACTTTTTCAAATCGCAATGTGATGCCAGGAGTGAGAGTGATACCGCCATTGACTTTTTGGTCGGTTGAAGTCTCGTTCTTGCCATTTAGTTCATCATACGTGTATATGAAACCGCGTAATGATGCGTTGATCATAAAATTGGGCGTTACGGCATAACCGTATGCCGGACCGAATTTAAACATCAGCTGTCCATTGTCAACGATGCCCCAGTTGCCATGCGCACTTATCGTGCCTCCAAATCCATTAGCTCCATATGTCACAAATCCAATGCCATAGCAGCCCTTGTCAAAAAATTCAGGGTCTGAAAAGTACTGTAAATAAACATTGCTGAAATCTTGAGGTCCATATCCAGATGCATTCCCGTCGGTGAGAGTGGTGTCGGCTATAGGGACTGCGGGACTTGGGCTTTCTGGAATGGGGGTTTGAGATGTCGTGTTGACACTACTCTGCGTTTGGGTTTGCATGTTACCGGCTTCGGGGATATTGAGTATCAAGCCGACGTAGAACAGGTTTTCAACGCCCGGATTAGCGTCAACTAACTGTTCTGTCGTGATTTGGTATTTGCCGGCGATACTTTTAAGACTTTCCCCTCGCGCGACAGTATGCGTTTGCGTCTGCGCCGAAACGTCAAGGCTACACAAAATGAGAATTGCAGCAAGAATTAGCTTTTTCATAAAGGTTTATTATTGGGTTTGTATTACCATGATGTTCGACAGACTCCAGAACGCGTTTGCATCTGTTATCGTGATTACCGCCCGGTCTCCCTGCTGGCTGAGGATGTAGCTCCCCGATGGAGCGGGCGAGATGAGTTTGACTTTCTTACCGGGAATCGGCATACTTGAAAAATGAGCGATATTCACCTTGTTGCATCTTGATGTGCTGACGTTTCCTAAGTTGATTTTTTCTTTTTTCAAGAAACCGCCTCCCTCGATAATTCCCATTTCTTTGAGCTGTTTTTTGGACGCGACAAGGATATAACCTTCGTTTATTATCTCGGTTTGCAACTGTACGGCTTCGGTGAGGGCAGTGTTCTGAGCCGTCAGGTCGCCGACGGCGGTGGTGAGATCTTCGATCGTTTCATTGAGTGTTTTGATGTTGCGGCGCTGACCGCTGATCTCTGCCTTCAGTTTATTTATCTGGCTCTCTTTTTGTGATAGCTGGGCGGTGAGGTATGCTATGGTGCTTCGCAAGCCTCCTGTGCGGGTGGTGTCCATGCGGTTGTTTAGAGAATCGATAAGTGATGCTATGCGCTCACGCTGTCCGTTTATGATTTCTGTTAATTGATTGAGGCGCCTGGTCATTTCGTTTGATGTATATCTGCGATGAGTTTCAATATCCACCTGACTTGCGAGCAACCTCTCCTGCTCGGAAATACTGTCGATACATGCTGCGACTTCGTCGAAAAACGAAGTCATCCGGTCAAGGTCGCGTTGATTTGTGCTTGCCAACACAAACAAGGAGTCACGTTCTTTCTGCAATTCGATTATCCGGCTGCTGTCGGTCGGCGTGTTACAAGAAACTGCAAATAGAATAATAAGCAGGAGCGGAAGGGAGGGTACTCTATATTTTCTCATACTGAGCGACGCCGCCTCCATTCCCGAGTCGACATTTATGATATAAAAAAGAAGCGTGGAATGATGTCCCTGTTTATCTTCAAGGAGGCATCGCCAAACGCCTAACAACGAAATAAACAGTCCACTCCCACGCCTTATCGGATATCGATACCCCCTTGCCGGGGAGTGGATAAACGACAAGCATGAGCGTCCTTTGACTGCTTTTCTCCTTCGTTGTTTTGAAATTGGCGATTTCCTTGAAAGGATAAAGCATGAAACGCTTCATAATATGTCTGCATCTTGCTTAGATGCGCTGCAAATGTACGCGTATTTTTTTATCTGACAAAATTTTTATCAATGGAATATCATTCGCAGATTAAATTCGAGCTTTTTTAATTTGGGCGGAGGCGCGTGGCGTCGGAGATTTTGATTTTGGGAGGTGGATTTTTTTTTGTAGCTTTGCATGTTTGCCGCGGGGCGGCGAACAGATGGGCGCATAATGCGTTAATTAGACATAACAGATCATAAGACATGGCAGAATCCAATTTCATAGACTATGTAAAGATATTGTGTCGCTCGGGTAAGGGCGGCGCGGGCTCGGCACATTTCTACCGTGCCAAATATGTGCCCAAGGGCGGTCCTGACGGCGGCGACGGCGGTCGTGGAGGACATATCATCCTGCGCGGCAACCGCAATATGTGGACGCTTCTTCCGCTTAAATACCGCCGTCATATCTTCGCCAGCAACGGTCAGGCAGGCTCCGGCGGCCGTAGCTTCGGTAAGGACGGCGAGGATGTCGTTGTAGACGTTCCCTGCGGCACTGTCGTTTTCGATGCCGAGACTGGCGAATACCTGTGCGAGGTGACCGACAACGGTCAGGAAGTGAAGCTTCTCCGCGGCGGACGCGGCGGTCTGGGCAACTGGCATTTCAAAAGCTCCACCAACCGAACTCCGCGTTATGCGCAGCCCGGCGAGCCGGCTGTGGAACGCAGCGTTATCCTTGAGCTGAAAGTTCTTGCCGACGTCGGTCTTGTAGGCTTCCCCAATGCGGGCAAGTCGACACTTCTATCTGCCGTCAGCGCTGCCGAACCAAAGATTGCCGACTATCCCTTTACCACGATGGAGCCTCAGCTCGGCATCGTGGCATATCGCGACAACCGCTCTTTCGTCATGGCGGACATCCCTGGCATCATCGAGGGTGCCAGCGAAGGCAAGGGACTCGGACTGCGCTTCCTCAGGCATATAGAGCGCAACGCCGTGCTGCTTTTCATGGTACCTGCCGACGCCGACGACATCACCGAGCAGTACCGTATTCTCCTAAACGAGCTTGAGCAGTTCAACCCTCAGCTCGCCGACAAACAGCGTGTCCTCGCTGTGTCCAAGAGCGATATGCTCGACGACGAGCTGCGCGGCGAGATAGAGAAGACGCTTCCCGAGGGCATACCGCACGTGTTCATATCTTCGGTGACCGGTCAGGGAATCACGGAGCTCAAAGATCTGCTCTGGACCGCCATCACCGACGAGAACAACAGAATAGACACCCCAGATCTCATCCATCGTCCGCTCGACGGGCATCACCGCGTGCGCGAGGAAGACGATTTCATCATCCAGTACGAGCCTACGCCGGAAGAAGCCGAGCAGGAGGCGGAAGACCTCCGCAGCATCAGCGCCGAGGAGTGGGGCGAGGATATCGATTGGGACGATGCCGAGGAATACTACGACGAAGACGGCGACCTGAAAAAATGACAATACGCGATTTCTTCAGAGCAACGGTCGGGCGCCTTTCCGCCGCTGTAGGCACGGAGGCGGAAGCTACCGCGCGCATTATTTTTGAGGATGTCGCAGGTTATGACCGAAATTATATCTTTGCCGATGGCGACCGTGAACTTCTCGATTTTACACAGGCGAAGATAGAACATGCGGTCGATAAGGTGACAGGCGGCGAACCGGTCCAATATGCCGTAGGTAAGGCACGGTTTATGGGCATGGATTTCAATGTGTCGCCTGCCGTGCTTATTCCGCGTCCGGAGACAGAGGGTCTTGTCGATCTCATCACCGACCGCTGGGGTGCACGCCGCGACCTACGCGTGCTCGATCTGTGCACCGGTTCGGGATGCATAGCCATCGCCTTGGCGCGTGCGCTGCCGTTTGCAAATGTCGAAGGCGTCGACATCAGTGCCGATGCTCTTGCTGTGGCGAAGAAAAATGCCGCCGACCTTCATGCTCAGGTAAGTTTCCGCCAGGCAGATGTTCTTAAAATGTCTGCTCCGGAGAAGGCTGAATATGATATTATTGTCAGCAATCCTCCCTATGTGGCGGAGTCGGAAAAGGCGCAGATGGATGCGCGAGTTCTCCGCTACGAACCGTCGCTGGCGCTTTTTGTGCCGGACAGCAGTCCGCTCATATTTTATGATGCTATCGCCGGATATGCCTCCGCAGCACTGCGTCCCGGCGGAATGCTGTATTTTGAAATCAATCCCTTATTCTCTGCCGGACTTTCCGCAATGTTGAAATCGAAGGGTTTCGACGATATGACAGTGCTTCGCGACTATCGCGGTGCCGAAAGGTATGCCATGGCAGTACGATCTTCAGGCAGATGAACGCTCCTATGACTCCCGAAAAAGCGCTCGAACGCCTTGAAGCGCTTTGCGCCCGCAGCGAATACTGCACTGGTGAGCTCATGGAGAAGATGAGAAAGTGGAAAATAGGAGCTGCCGATGCCGAAGCTGTCGTATACTCGTTGCGTAAGCGCCGCTTTGTTGACGACAGCCGTTACGCCCGTGCTTTCGTCCGCGACAAATACCGTTTCAACCGCTGGGGGCGCCTGAAAATACGCCTCGCACTCAGGGCAAAAAGAGTGGATGCCGGTATTATCGAGGAAGCGCTGGAGGAAATCGACGAAACGATATATGCCGAGGCTCTTCGCTCTCTTGTCGAGTCGAAGAACAAAAGCATAACGGACGCCGACCCGTATATAAGGCGTCAGAAACTTATCAGATCAGCTGTTGCGCGCGGCTATGAGCCTGAGCTGACGGCTAAAATTATAACAGACTTAAACATAACGTGATATGGAACCCTGCAGTACTCTGAACGCATACATTGCACAATCGGTCCGCGAAAACTGGGATCACCAGGCGCTGACCGATTTCGACGGTCCTACATACTCCTACCGCGACGTAGCCCGTAAAGTGGCTAAGCTACATATCCTTTTCAACCATGCCGGTCTTGTCCAGGGCGATAAAATAGCTATCTGCGGACGAAACAGCTCACACTGGGCGATAGTGGCGATAGCTTCGCTGACATACGGCACCGTCGCCGTCCCCATTCTCCATGATTTCAAGGCGGAGACGGTGCATAACCTCGTGTGCCACAGCGAGGCAAAGCTGCTTTTCACCGATACGCAGACGTGGGAAAACCTCGATCATGAACACATGCCGCATATAAAGGGTGTCCTGCAGGTGAGCGACTATTCGCTCATCTACAGCCGAAACAAGCAGCTGACCGAAGCAAGAGAGAAACTCAACAGATTTTATGGTGAGAAATATCCCGAGCGATTTACTCCCGCCGACGTCGATTATCCCGATTTCGAGCCGTCGCAGCTGGCTGTGATAAACTATACTTCGGGTTCGATGGGCTTTTCCAAAGGGGTCATGCTGAGTTACAACAACCTGTGGAGCAACATTCAGTACAGCATCGACGGGCTGTCGTTCCTCAAACCCGGCGACGGGACGGTGTGCATGCTGCCGCTGGCTCACATGTTCGGCTTCGCTATCGAGATGCTCCATCCCTTTGTGAAAGGCTGTAACATCAACTTCCTCACGCGCACGCCCTCACCGCGCATCATCATGGAAGCCTTTGCCAAGGTGCATCCCAAGCTTGTCATCACTGTGCCGCTTGTCATTGAAAAGATTATCCGTACGCGAGTCTTCCCCATGCTGGACAAGCCTCTTATGAAAGTGCTGATGGCGGTGCCTGTCGTCAACACTAAACTGCTTGAAAAGATACGGACAAAACTCATCGACTCTTTTGGCGGCAACCTGCTCGAACTCATCGTCGGCGGTGCTCCGCTCAACAAGGATGTCGAGGCTTTCCTGCGCCGTATCAAATTTCCGTATACCATAGGCTACGGTATGACAGAGTGCGGTCCGCTCATCAGTTATGCTCCGTGGAACGTGAACCGTGCCGGTTCCTGCGGCAGGCTTGTGGATCGGATGGAGGCACGTATCGACTCTCCCGACCCGCTGAACACCCCCGGCGTGCTCTGGGTGCGCGGTCAGAACGTGATGCAGGGATATTTCAAGAACCCGGAAGAGACAAAGGCAGTGTTTGACAGCGACGGCTGGATGCGCACCGGCGATGTGGCGCAGACCGATGCCGACGGCTTTCTCTATCTCCGCGGACGCGACAAGAGCATGATTCTCGGACCGTCCGGACAGAACATATATCCTGAGGAGATTGAACAGATTCTTAACAATCAGCCATACGTTGCCGAATCGCTGATAGTGGAGCGCGACGGAAAGCTGTTTGCCCTGATACATCCCGACATGGAGGCTGCCCAGAAAGCCGGACTCGACAATGCTGCGCTCGCCAAGCAGATGAATGAGAATATCAAGGAACTCAACTCACGTCTGCCCGGCTACAGCCAGGTGAGCGGCAGCAAGCTCTTCGAAGAAGAATTCGAGAAAACCCCGAAACACTCAATCAAGCGCTATCTCTATCAGTGAGTCAGAAGAGATGGAAATAATAAAAAAGACCGCATATTGCGGTCTTTTTTATTATTGTAAGATTGTTCTTTATGCTTTGGCTGCAAGAGGCGAAGGAACGGTGTAGGTGCGGGCTGCAAGCTCCTGGTCGAGGGTGTAGAGAGCGAGACCGTTGTCGCCCATCATACGGAGACGGTCGATGATGGCCTGTGCGTTCTCTTCTTCTTCAACCTGCTCAGAGACGAACCAGTCGAGCTTACCGCGGGTAGCGTAGTCGTGTTCTTCTTCTGCGAGAGCGTAGAGATTGTTGATGAGGGCGGTAACTTTCTGCTCGTGTGCGAGAGTGCACTCGTAGGCGTCGAGAACAGAGTTCCATTTTACAGGCACTTCGTCGATTGCCTTGAGTGTCACCTGACCTCCGCGGCTGAGAAGATAGTTGATGAAGATTTCGGCGTGAGCCTGCTCTTCCTTGAACTGGATGCGATACCAGTTTGCTACTCCGTGATACCCTTCGGCTTCGAAGTGCATAGCCATTGACAGATAAAGGTAAGCCGACCAGAATTCGGCATTGATCTGGGCGTTGATAGCGTCCTGAATTTTAGGGCTGATCATTGTTGATGTTAGTTAAAGTTGGGTTTGTTGTATTCTTTTTTATTGCCATGAACAGCGGTCGGCGGCTGTCGCACGAGCGCTTGCGCAGCGGCTCGATGACGAATCCGGCAGGAGCGCTGTCGATGTATTTTTTTTCAATGAGCACCACCGAGCCTTCCGGAAGTGCGGTTGCTTCGTCCCATCCGGCAACTGGGCGTATCCTGTCGTCGAGATAGAAGTTGATGGTATAGGGGCGCAGCATGTCGTTCATACACGCCACCGCCGGTACCTGCTCGAGTTGCGGCACAACTTCCTTATCGCTCTTGGCATTCAATATAGCCGGCATGGCGGCTACCATATACGACAGGTAGAGCGACCAGATGATGACGAGCAGATGCCCCACGGGGCTGTGGCGGTTCACTATCCATGCTGCTCCGGCTGCTACCGGCAGAATCAGCGCCGCATATCGCCACCAGGGTATGCTTACCATGGGCAACAGCAGGGGCTGTGGGAATATCTGGAGACCGATAAGTGCAAGGGGAGCAACGACGGCAAGTATGGCGATGAGCCATGTAAATGCTTTCACAGGTCGCAGCGCCGCGGCGTTGTCGAGCAGTACGGCGATACCGTAGCAGATGAACGGGTATGCAGGAAGAAGGTATACGCTGCGCTTGCTTGCCGGGATGCAGTAGAATCCGACAATGACGACAGCCGCCGTCAGCGACAGCAGTGCCGCAGGGCTCATGCTTCTGCCGGCATCGCGCCGCAGGCGCCTGAAGGAGAAAAGGCAGAATATGAGAAGCAGCGTCCACGGGCACAGACCGGCGGCAAGAGTCATAAAGTTATAGTACCAGGGATTGACATGGCTCTCGTATGACATTGTGCCTGTCAGTCGTCCGAAGTTTTCTTCAAGCATAAGGTCGAGGAACTCGCTGCCTCCGCGCATGTATGCTGCGTAATACCACAGCGCCGGGACGACAAGCGACGCTGCCACGAGCCCGAGCATGGAGAAGAGCGTGGGGAAGAAACGCCGGCGACGCAGAAGGCGGTATACTCCTATGACGAAGCATGGCAGCAGGGAGCCTACCGGTCCTTTGGTAAGTGTGGCGCATGTGAGCAGGAGGACGACGGCGATATATCTCAGAGGCCGGTGCTTGCCTTCGCGTTCGGTGAGGTCATAGAGCATGTAGATGGCTCCTGCCATACACGCCGTCAGGACCATGTCGAGGCGGCACGCTATCGAGGCGCGGAACACTTCTGCACTCGTGATTGTCACAAGCGAGAATATCATGGCGAAGCGCTCGCCGCGTATGCCGCGAATCCAATAGTATCCTCCGGCTATCATGGCAGTCGCCGCAAGGGCGGAAGGAAGGCGGCTGATGAACTCGTTGACGACTCCGCCGTTGAAAAGCCATGCTACAGCCGCTATTATCCATGCCATGAACGGCGGCTTGAAGGGTATGTCGCTTCCGAAGTTGCGTGGCAGAATCCAGTCGCCGTTCTGAAGCATGGACACTGCCACAAGTGCCTCGCGCGGCTCGCCTTTGCTGTTGAACAGTGTCTCACCGAGCCATGGCACGAGAAGAAAGAATGTCATCGCTACGACAATCAGTGCGGCGCCAGGAAGATTCGACTGGATTCTCTGATTCATAGTTCTTCAGTTTTATCTTATTGCAATCTTGCGTACTGCCGACGGTGTGCGGGCGATGTATATGCCGTGGTGCAGCTCAATGCTGCCGCCTGCAGTTATGACGGCGGCAAGAGTTCCGTCGGCATGGTAAATCTGCGCACACGTACCTTCGGCGCCTGTATAGGTCAGGACGTTACCGGCGACGGCAATCGCGGTGCTTTCCGTCGCAACGGTGCTGACAGCAGATTGTGCGCCTGTACGGGCGCTCAGGCTGTTGGAGCGGCGCGAGATGTTTCCATCGGCGTCGAATGCCTCGACGAAGAAACGTGCTCCGACTGCTTCGGCGGGCAATACAATGCTGTAGCTGACGGTGTTGCCGGCATCGGCACGCTCCACGAAGGGTTCGTAGGCATATCCGGGGAAGGTAAGAGCCACATCGTCGAGGATGGCAAAGCCGCCGTAGCGCTCATAGCTGAACCGGATCTGACGGATGCCTTCGGGCATGCTTTCAACGCTCAGTGTCTTACCGCCGCCGTTGTAGGTGTTGAGCTTCTCAAGAGACATTATGGTATCATAAGGCGCGTCGAAGGAGCTGCGTCCTTCGACATGGAATCTATTCCTGAAGCTTGCCGATGCTGTACGGAACCAGAATGAGAGATGCTGTATGTCTGATTCAAATACTTTCGTCTCAAGCGCCGACTTGTTGTTGGGGAATTTTACCGACGGTGCTTCTTCACCGTAGTATCCTTCGGCGGCGGCGGTGTAGCAGTCGCTGAGCCTTTCGTTCCACGACCATCCTTCAGGAATCGTGAGCGATGAGTCGCCGGATTTTCCGAAGCCGTATTTCTGAACCGTGTCGCCGGTCTGGCATTCTTTTTCTACAGTGACAAAGTAGCCGGATGCTCCGGGCAGTGCATCCCATGTAAGGGTCGCTGTCTGTCCGTCGAATCTGCAGTCGGTTGCTGTCGGCGCAGTCTTTGTGAATTCAATGACGGGCGCGACGGCGCTGCCTTCATCTGAGTACTCTGAAGCCGCGTTGCCGTTGCGTGCGCGGACTCTGGCGAAATATTCTGTCTCGCTGTGTATGCCCTCGATCTTGTAGCTGAGCACATTGCCGGCGTCGAAGTTGGAATAGCCGTGCAGCGGCACTGCATTTCCGCCGTCGTCTTTATTGTAGACGCAGATGTCGTACGACGTGGCGTCTTCGACAGCCTTCCAGGCTATTGTGAGTACGCCTTCGGTATCGGCAGTAAGGACAGGAGCGGCGGGAATGTCAAGTTCTACGATGCCCCCCGCGATTTTGAACGTTATCACACCGTTGGCGTCCTCGGCTATTTCTGTGACGGGATAGTCGATGGCGAATCCGCTCCAGTCGATCATGGCAGGTTCCGTCTCGGCGGTGAAAGATGTGTTCTGTGTCGGTCCGGGATATGTGTAGCGTGCCAGCACACTCTCCGATTTACCGGTTGTGCCGCTGGCTTCGACGATGTCCACATACTGATGCCGCTCGATATTGTTGACAGTATTGGCGGTCCAGACGGAGATGTTGTAGTCGACGTGCCATATCAGCATGCCATGCCCGGGCAGATATGCGTCCCATCCTGTTTTCTGGCGGTTTTCGAGAAGATAGAATTCATTTGTGCGGCTTGTGGGGATGAGGTATGCGTTGTTCGACTTTCCGATATGTTCGAGCGAGCAGTTCATCGGAGTACTTACGATGACGGGTTTCATCCACCCTACAGCGTTGCGCTCGAACGACGAATAGTTCGGCGGTGTGTTGCTGTCGTTGTTGTAGCTGCCGCTGTCCATGAGGTCCCATGAGTTAGGCGTGCAGCTGAGGTTAGATGCCGTGCTGTACAGGTCGGGAAGACCGAGGACATGCGAATATTCGTGGCAGAACGTTCCAATGCCGTCAGGCTTGCCGTCGGCTATTTCGTTGGAACAGGCGTAGCCGTAGAGCTTCTTGCCGTTGTATACCGGTCCGCTGGAAATATAGTGCGAGTGAGGCCATACGCTGCTGGGAGCACCGCCGTTGTTCTCACCGTAACCGGCATAGATGACGTATATGTTGTCGACGTTGCCGTCATTGTCCAGATCGTATTCCGAAAAGTCGATCTGGTCGGCGAGGATTGCTGCGGCGTCGGTAATCATCTCGTAGGCATGGCGGTCGTTGCCCATGAAGTCGTTGGCGCCGTAGTACGACATCTTGTTAGGCAGAAGGACAGGACCGAAAACGTCGAAATGCGGCTTGAACTGACCTCCGGACTGTTCGAGGAAGTAATCGCGTGCGGAGCCTGTGCTGCCGTTTTCGGAAAATCCTTCTTCGTTGAGCAGGCGGGTGTAATATGTGTGTGCGTCGGGCGTGGTGAAGCTCAGATCCTGATATTCCACCAGAAAAACGAGGCTTTTCACTTCGCCCTTGCAGGGGTAGTCGTTGGAAAACAATCCGAGTCCGTATTGCGGCGCATCCTGCGGCTGACCGGCGGCTTTGAGCGGTTTGCGATGAGTTTCTGCGGCGAGCGCTTTCCGGCGACGTAGCGTCATTGCCTGCTCGCCGATGGAGTCGGCTACTTTTTCAACGCTCGAGTCGATGAAGCGCAGCCATCCCTCGGAGTCGGCGCTCATTGGTCTGCCGTCGGTGCTGACGTAGTAGTGTCCGAATTCGTCGCCGACGGTCATTACGGAAATCTGGGTGCCGTCGGGCTGTGTGTACGGGAAATATGCTCTGCGTGCTGGCACCGCCACTGCCGCGAGGGCTGCCGACAAAGCGCAAGATAATATGATGGTTCTGGTTTTCATAAATACTGTCTTTTTTCAGGTCTGGTTTGTTATTCCCCGGCATCAGGCGGGAGTTCGGAAGGATGCTTGTCGAAATACTGGTTGAGCATTTCTTCGATGTTGAAGTAGTAGCCGTTGATATTCTTGGATCCGGTTTTCTGTGCTTCGATGTAGTCGAAATGGGGCGGTTCGAAGCGCTGGCTTACAGCTGTCATTCCGGACAGGTTCAGGAAATCGTACTCGTGCTGAGGGTAGACGACAATGATGGCATTCTCAGGATCGGAGCCGTTGCCGGAAGCTGCGATGACGAGCAGGAGATGATTGAGCTTATACTGCCAAATCCGCGCCAGGTCGGTCTTGCGGTTCTGTTCGTAGACGAAAATGCGGTTTGTAAGCTGACGGAGGTCGATGGGATTGTCTTCAAGGACCTGAATGGCATAATCGAGCATTTTTCCTCTGTCGGCGCGTGTGCGTTTTTCCTTCGCATAGATAGGCTGCAGCTCCTGAAGCAGTTCGGGATTGACGGGTTCGCGGTACGGGTCATAGTCTTCCTGGAACATTGTCCCATAGTAGAAGAACTGGAAATCTTCCGGGGTCATCGTCGTGTCGCTTGCCATGAATTTGGCATAGAGCTTAGGGTAGTAGTGTGCCGACGACGGGTCGGTGCTTTCTCTGGCGATTTTCTCCATGTCGGGAGCCCCGAGCGCAGAGCGCTGGCTGTTCTTTGCCGCGGCAGGCAGCAGCACCGCTATGATGAAGAGTAGAGTAAGTGGCTTTTTCATAGGGCGGTGGCAAAGACGATGGTAGCCATTGAGCAGCTGACGACTGCGGGCAACCCTTTGGCGCAGAGGTATTGGATGAACTGGCGCGATGAGAAAGGCATGTGCGGTCCCTTGGGCGTGCGGTTGTAGGCGACAGCTCCGAGAAAAGCTCCGAGTGCGCTGCCGAAGATGATGGCGGCGACTACGTTTGCGGAAACGAAGCCGAGCAGGGCACCTGTGAATGCCCCGGCGGCAATGTAGGCGTGTCCCTGGCGCATGGCGGTGAGTGCTTTGGGCTGCAGGATGCCGAGCATGAGCACGATAGCGCTTGCAGCGCTCCAGAATATTATCGTTTTGCTGTCGCAGAAAGGAGCTCCGGCGAAGTGCATGCACAGCAGCCCGAGCAATCCGGCCACGACGGCGGGAAAGCGTGGTATGAAGATGCCGGCAATGGCAATGACGGCAAGTATTATAGCGATGATGATTAATATATCCATGGTCTACAAATTTACACAAAAAGCTCTGAATGACGTTTCGCAGTGCCTTCCTTTTCGCAAAATTTCACTCTTTTTAAATGTAAGACCATGCGTTTTCGTGTAAAATGTCAGAAAAAAGAGCGACGCACCGTGTGGCGCGTCGCTCTTTTTATAAGCTGTTATGCCGGATATTATTCGGCGCTTTCTTCGGCTGCAACCTGCTCGCCTGTCGAACCGTTGAGAGCGGCAACCATGTTGCGGAATTCGTCGAGACTGATTGTGTGCTCGTTGAGCTTGACAGCGTTGTGTATAGCTCCCATGAGCTTGTTGTTGAAGGCCGTCTGTGCGCAGTGGCGGCGCTGGTCGTCGTTCTTGAGCATGTTTTCAGCATAGTAGTCTGCCATCTGCTCTGCCATGGCTCCCATGCCGTACTGCTGGAGCTGCTGCATGGCGATGAACTTGGCGGCTGCCTTGACGTCGTCGTCGTTGATTTTGACGTCGAGCGTCTCTGCTGCTTTGCTCTCGATGATGTCCCACTTGATGCGGGGGAGTATCTGGTTGAGGTAGTTGTCGATTTCGTCTTCCTTGATTTCTGTCTGTGTGCGGAGCATGTATTTGCGGAGGAAATCCATAGGAAGTTCCATGTTGCCGTAGGTTGCCATGAGGTAGTCTTCGGTGTTGCGTACGAAGAGGCTCTGGCTGTTGGGCTGGAGTGCCTGGGCTATCATGCCGGCGACGGCTTTGCGGTATTCTTCCTCGTTGTGAACCTGGTCTTCGCCGAACACTTTCTTGTAGAAGTCTTCGCCGAGTTCCGCCGGTTTGTTGACAACGAATTCTGTGATGTTGATCTGGAAGTTTCCGCGTGCTGTCTCAACTTTGTCGCGGTCGATATGGAGCATGGATGCTATTTCGGCTTCGTTGCCGTCGCATGTCGCAAAAGCGTCGAACACAACGGTGTCGCCGACCTTTGTGCCTTCGAACTTGGCAGCTTCTTCCTTCGACTTGAAGGTGAACGGAGCGAGGATGCCGTCGGTTACCTGAATGGCGTCTTCGCCTTCCTTGACGTTGCCGTCTTCGCCGAGCTGCATGATTGTGCCTTTGACAAGAGCACGCTCTGCATACTCCTGAGCGGGTACCTGCTCGCCGGCCTGTGCGCGGAGGTGCTTGTCCTGCTCGTCGATCATCTCGTCGGTAACGCCGATGTTATAGAAATCGAGTTCTACGCTCTGGTCGAATTTCATATCGAGTGCCGGAGCCATGCCGATCTCGTAGTTGAAGGTGAAGTCCTTGTCGTCGATGCTGAATTCTTTCAGCACTACGGGTATGGGCTGACCGAGAGTGTCTATTTTGTTCTCTTTTATATAGTTGAGGGCTGCATCGGCTGCTATGTCGTTGAGCACGTCCGATTTAACCTGCTTACCGAAGCGCTTCTGGAGCTGTGAGAGCTCGATGTGACCTTTGCGGAAGCCGGGGATCTGGCGCTTTGCGCCGATTTCTTTGAGTTCTTTCTTTACGCGGTCCGTGTAGTCGGATTCCTGAATGTTCACAACAAGGCGACCTTCGAGCTCGCCTGTCTTTTCAAGGGTTACGTCCATTTTTTATATGTCTTATGTTTACTGAATTATCTCTTAGGTTCGTGTAAATATACAACGCCGCAGGCGCTTTTGAAGTGCAAAATTAATATATAAATTTTTATAAATCAAATTCCAACTCTCAAAACCGCATTTTTCTTTGCAAGAGAGCCCTGCGGCTGCGTGCGTTTCCGAAAATATTAGCTAATTTTGCATACCGCCGGCGTCTGCCATGTGGCTGCGCTATGTAGCGGTTTTGCTTGAAATATCTGAAATAATGGAAACTGTCATAATTGTCATCCTCGTCATGCTGACCGCTGCCGCGATGTGCATGGTATTCTACTACCGCGGTCAGCTCGCGGCGGCGCGTGCCGAACTGAAGCGTGTCTTCGACGACGTCGAGCGGCGCAAAGCCGAAAGCGAGAAACTGGTGGCTGCGGCAGACAGCCGGTTTGCCGAGCTTGCTGCCAAAGCACTCGCCAGCAACTCCGAAGCGCTGCGGCGCAGCAGTGTCAACAGCCTTTCGGAGGCTCTTGAGCCCATGAAAGAGAATATAGAGAATTTCCGTCGTACGATAGCCGAGCGATACGACAAGGAGGCGCGCGAGCGCTATGCCCTTGGCGACAACATCGCCAAACTCATCGAGCTCAACAAAATCGTAGGTGCGGAAACGGCGCGGCTGTCGTCGGCGCTGAAAGGCAATGCGCGTGTGCAGGGACAGTGGGGCGAGATGATTCTCGACAATATCCTCAGTACGGCAGGTTTCAGACGCGGATTCGACTACGATACGCAGGTGAGCGTCGACGGCGCCGGTGGTCGTCGGCTGCGCCCTGATGTTGTTATCAACTATGCCGGCGGACGCCATCTTGTCATCGATTCGAAAGTGTCTATCCAGGACTATCTCAACATGATGGACGCCGAAGGCGAGAGCGAACGCAACAAGTTTGCGCAGGCACACCTCAGTTCAGTTAAGCGGCATATCGGAGAGCTTGCGTCCAAGGACTATCAGGATGTTCTCGGGAAAGACACATTCGACTATGTGCTGATGTTTATTCCTAACGAAGGGGCTTTCTTCTCGGCGATGAATCTCGACAAGAATCTATGGCAGCTTGCATATCAGAGCCGGGTGCTCATCATATCTCCGACATTGCTCCTTGCTGTAGTCAAGCTCATAGAACAGATGTGGCGTCAGGACAAGCAGAACCGCAATGCCCTCGCCATAGCCGACGAAGCGTCAAAAATGCTCGATAAGTTCGTCGGCTTCGTGGACGATCTCGGACGTGTTGGGCGGTCGATGGAGCAGGCGCATAATGCCTGGGAGGATGCTATGGGCAAACTTTCGAAGGGTCCCGGAAATCTCATCGGCAAGGCGCGCAAGATCAGCGAGCTTGGAGCGAAAAGCAAGAAAAGCCTTCCGGAAGCCGATGAACCATAGCAGAGCGGAGAATGTTATAGTTTCATAACATTTAAGCTCTTGATTATGAAAAAAACAGGAATATTCTACGCGTCGGCGACCGGCACGACTGCCGGTGTGGCGCGGCGTATTGCAGCAGCCATAGGTGTGGCAGACAGCGATGTACATGATGTGGTGCTTTCAGCTCCTGACGATCTCGGTAAATACGATCTTCTGATAATAGGTTCGTCGACACACGGCAACGGCGATATCGAGGAAGATATGGCGGATTTTCTCGATGGCGTCGAGGCGCTCGACCTGTCCGGCAAGAAGATCGCACTGTTCGGAACAGGTGATGTAAAGATGGCTTCCACCTTCTGCGACGCTGTGGGAAAGATGTACGGTCGGCTCAAGGGTACGGGCGCGACATTCGTCGGGCGTTTTCCGGCAGACGAATATACGTTTGTGTCGTCGGCTGCCTGCGACGGCGACACGATGCTCGGTCTTGTAATCGACGAGAACAATTACCCGGAAATTACCGACGGACGTATTGACCGTTGGGTGAAACTTCTCTGATGAAAGAACGTGACGATGCGAGAAGCGCTCCGGAGACCGGAGCGCTTCTCGTTGTTTATTCATAACGTATGTCCGACAGCTTGTTCTGCAGTCGTTTGCGAGCCTGGAAGATACGGCTTTTGACAGTGCCCAGGGGCAATTCCATGCGTTTCGCTATTTCGTCGTAGTGATAGCCGGAGATGAAGAGCGACAGCGGTTCGCCGTACTCCGGCGGGATGGCGGAGATGGCATCGTTTATTTCCCGGGTATTCAGCGAGTCTTCCGGATTGTCGGTTTCTGACGCAGAGGCGTTCAGCTGGTAAAGATCATCGCTTTGGTCGACAACGACTACCGAGCGCATCTGTTTGCGGTAGTTGTTTATGAACAGATTGCGCATGATGGTGAAAATCCATCCCTTGAAATTTACGTTGTCGACATATTTGTCTTCGCTTGTCAGTGCTTTGAGTGTGGTGTCCTGCAGCAGGTCGTAGGCATCGTCGCGGTTAGATGTAAGTGTGTATGCGAAGTTCAGCAGATTTGTCTGCAATGCTAATATTTTGGCACGAAATATTCTTGATCCCATAGTTATAGTCAGACGTTGTTTAAGATTATTGTTTAAGGTATAACGCTCATTTGCCGAATTTGATTCCGACATAAGAGCGGGTTTAACATATATTGTCGAACCGGCTCATGACAACAATTGTCCTTTTTACAATAATTCGTCAAACAGTCAGCACTTTGCGCGAACATAATCCGTCATCGTTTGTTCTGATGATATAACTCTAAATAAAAACACTACACAATGGAACAGAAAAGCATAAAAGGCACAAGGACAGAACATAATCTTCTCGCATCTTTTGCCGGAGAGAGTCAGGCCCGTTCACGTTATACTCTTTTTGCCAAAAAGGCGGAGGAGGAAGGATATATGCAGATAGCTGCTATTTTCCGTCAGACAGCCGAGCAGGAACTGCAGCATGCGCGTCAGTTCTTCAGTATGCTCGAAGGTGGCATGGTTGAGATAACGGCTTCATATCCTGCCGGCGTCGTTGGCGATACGGCGACAAATCTCGCAGAAGCTGCCGCCGGCGAGCACGAGGAATGGGGCGTTCTCTACGAAGACTTTGCAAAAGTGGCGCAGGATGAAGGATTTCCTCAGATTGCAAATGCTTACAAATTGATAGCCAAGGTTGAGCAGATGCACGAGCAGCGTTATCTCAAATTGCTCGAACACCTTAAGTCTGGCATGACATTTGAAGATGAACAGCCTGTAGAGTGGATGTGCATCAACTGCGGATTCACCATCATGGCAAAAGCTGCGCCCAAGCGTTGCCCCGTTTGCGGCGTCGATCAGGGATGGTTTGAACGCAAGGCCAGCAACTACTGATTTATAAAGGAATCTAAATATAAAAGACACCGCGGGGCGTCTCTCAACAGAGGTGCCCCGCGGTCTATTTGTTTGGTTTAGACTATTATCTTAGTTTCAGACGCTGACCGATGCGCAGCTTCGTGGTGGTACTGATTCCGTTCAGCTTGCATAGCTTGGCGACGGTTGTGCCGTTGCGCGATGCTATCTTGCTGAGCGAATCGCCTTTGCGCACACTGTAGGTGGCTGCGCCGCTGTTGCGGTTCTTGCCCGACGATGTCGATGAGCGGACGTAGGGTTTTGTCGGATTCTCTTTCAGATACTGCGCTGCATACTGGCTGTTTGCCTTGGGGTCGTAGTTGCGCGCTTTCTGGTAGGTATTCTTGTCGAATGTGAATATGTCGGTGTGTGTGGTCTGATTCGGGAAGTCGAAGATGGCGGCGGGATTGATGGCGTAGCCCATGTAACGTGTCTCGAAGTGCAGGTGCGGTCCGGTGCTTCTGCCGGTGCTGCCGCCGAGGGCTATGGGGTCGCCGGCTTTGACGTAGTCGCCTTCGTTGACAATGAAACCGGACAGATGACCGTATACGGTCTCAAGGTCGTTGGTGTGACGGATGACGAGATAGTTGCCGTAGCCGCGTCTTTCGAAGTTGCGGATGCGCACACGCCCGTCGAAGGCGGCGCGCACGGTGTCGCCGACATTAAGTTTAAGGTCTATGCCTTTATGCATACGGCGGAAACGGCGGCGGTAGCCGTAAGGAGATGTGACATATCCTTTGTGGGGCATGCAGAAGTTCGATACGTCTATGGTGGCTGTCTGGGGTACTTCCACTCCTGCGTAGCAGTTTACGAAGCGGCTGTCCCATCCTTCGGTATAGATGTCGAACTCGGGTTCCTCTTCTTCATCGAAGATTTCCTCGAGATATTTCATGGTGTTTTCCACCGAGATGCCGGCATTCCCCTGATTGGCGAGGAGGTTGCCGTGGCTTGCTGCGTGGCAGGCAGGCAGACGGTAGCCTTCTGCCGAGGCGGCGAAGCCGATTGCCAGCGCTGCTGCTGTTGCTATGATTTTATTCATCGGAGAGACTGGTTAATATGATTTACTGACGTTCGTCGGGTGCGTAGATCGATGCCACGGTGGGGAGCTGGTAGCTGAATATTTCTTCGGGTTTGAAGAAACGGTTGATTTCAATAACAGCATTTTCCGGGCTGTCGGAGGCGTGCACGATGTTTTCCTGACCGCTCATGCCGAAGTCGCCGCGTATTGTGCCGGGCGCTGCCGCACGGCAGTTCGTTGCACCGACCATAGCGCGTACTACCGATACCACATCCTTGCCTTCGAGAACCATCACTATGACGGGGGTCGCCATCATGGATTTAACGAGCGTAGGGAAGAACGGGCGGTCGACAAGGTGTGCATAGTGCTCGCGGAGAAGCTCTTCGCTGAGCTGCATCATCTTGATGCCTGCGATGCGGAGACCTTTGCGCTGGAAGCGTACAAGTACGTCGCCTACGAGGCTGCGTGATATGGTGGACGGTTTAAGAATTATGAACGTTTGCTCCATGGCATTTGCGTTAAGTCTTGTTAATAGTTTATTGCAGTGCTTCAAAGATACGGATTTTTTCTCGGTTTTCGGTCTGTTCTTCGTTTTAAAAATACTAAACAGCAGAAACGATGACCGTTTCTGCTGTTGTAGCGTATTGATGCTCAGTGTTGTATAAGAAAATATGTTTTACAACATATTATGCGAAAACGCCCTTGCGAATTTGTTAACCTGCCGTCGGACGAGCGTAAAATTTGTTAATTGCAGATTCTGCTTTCAATTGTCACCAGCAGAAGGAAAATCCTGCTTTCCTTAGCTCGCATTCGATGGGCGGATGAAGTTTGTAAAGGCTTATACGCCCTCCCGTTATCTGAGGAAATGTCGTTGTAAGCGCTCTCTTGATTCTCCCTGCCGTTTCTTCGAGCAGGTCGGCGTCTTTCTCGATTTCGCAACGCGCCAGACGGCAAATTTCGGCATAGTTCAGTGTGTCTTCGAGCTTGCCGCTCGTCAGAACGGCACCGCAGTCAAATTCAAGCGAGATGTCGGCTTCGAATATATTCCCGACAGTTTTCTCCTGCGGGAACACACCTATATGGGAAAATACACGAAGCCCTTCGATGATGATTGTGCCGTTGCTGTTCATCGGCTACTTCCTTCTTTGACGCCTCTGACGCTGTTTGCCGTGCTTCACTTCTGCTTCGCGCTTCGGTTTGCCCTGCAGCTCTTTGATGCTTTTGGGCGGGTTCTTGTCGTCGATGAGCGCGAAGTCGAGCTGTTTTCTGGCGAGGTCGGCGCGGGCTACCTGTACGCGCACCTTATCGCCAAGACGATAGCGGTGGTTGTAGCGCCGTCCGATAAGGCAGTACTGTTTCGGGTCGAAGTCGTAGTAATCGTCGGCGAGATCGCGCATCGGCACAAGTCCTTCGCACTTGTTTTCGTCGAGTTCTACGTAAAGCCCCCATTCTGTCACGCCTGATATTATGCCGTCGTATATCTCGCCGAGGCGTTCGCTCATATACTCCACCTGTTTGTACTTGATGGATGCGCGTTCCGCGCTCGAAGCGAGCTGTTCCATCTCTGATGAGTGCTTGCATTCGTCTTCGAGTTTCTGGAGGTTGACGCTTCGGCCGCCTGCAAGATAGCGTTCGAGCAGACGGTGTACCATCATGTCGGGGTACCGGCGTATGGGAGATGTGAAATGCGTGTAGTAGTCGAAGCCCAGACCGTAGTGACCTATATTATTAGTGGTGTAAACCGCCTTTGCCATCGACCGCACGGCGAGCGTCGCCAGCAGATTCTCCTCGCCTTTGCCCTTTATGTCCTGGAGCATTTTGTTGATGGACTTGTTGATGTCAGCAGGGGTTCCTTTGGTCTTCAGGCGGTAGCCGAATGCTCGTGCCAGTTCGGCGAGATTGTTGAGGCGTTCCGTGTCGGGAACGTCATGGACGCGGTAGACGAATGCTTTGGCTTTTTTCTTCTTCGGCGGCACGCCTATGGCAGTGGCGACGGCTTTGTTGGCAAGGAGCATGAACTCCTCGATGAGTTTGTTGGCGTCTTTCGATTCTTTGAAATATACATTGGTGGGACGACCTGTCTCGTCGATGTCGAAGCGTACTTCGAGACGGTCGAAATCGACAGAGCCGTTTTCGTAGCGGCGTTTGCGGAGAATCTTGGCAAGCCGGTCGAGAGTGAGAATTTCGTTTGCGTAATCTCCCTTGCCCGTTTCGATCACATCCTGAGCTTCTTCGTAGGTGAAACGGCGGTCGCTGCGTATTACTGTCCTTACAATCTCTGAATTCAGCACGTCTGCCTTGGGTGTCATCTTGAAGATGACTGAGAAGGCAAGCTTGTCTTCGTCGGGGCGCAGCGAGCAGATGCCGTTGCAGAGGTGTTCGGGGAGCATGGGCACTGTGCGGTCGACAAGGTAGACGCTTGTGGCGCGTTCTTCGGCTTCGCGGTCGATAATCGTGCCCGGCTTGACGTAGTGTGTAACGTCGGCTATGTGGACACCGATTTCATAATTCCCGTCAGGTAGCTTGCGCACCGACAGAGCATCGTCGAAATCCTTGGCGTCCTTAGGGTCGATAGTGAATGTGACGGCGCCGCGCATGTCGTGGCGTCGTGACACCTCTTCCGGAGTGATGCCGGCGTCGATTTTGTCGGCGGCTTTCTCCACTGCCTCCGGATAACGGTAGGGCAGACCGAATTCGGCAAGGATGGCGTGCATTTCGGCATTGTTGTCGCCGGCGGTGCCGAGGATGTCTATGATTTCTCCTGTCGGGTTCTTTTCGTCGTCGTCCCATCTGGCGATACGTACGATTGCCTTGTCGCCTGTCTTGCCGCCTTTGAGCTTATTGCGCGGAATGAAGATGTCTGTGGCAAGATATTTTGAGTCGGTCTGCAGGCAGGCGTAGTGGCGCTCTACTTTCAGCGTGCCGATAAATGTCTGTTCTTTCTTTTCGATTATGTCGGTGACTTCCGCTTCCGGCTCCCTGCCTTTGACACGGGCTGCGATGGTTACTTCTACGCGGTCACCGTTAAGAGCGTGCATTGAATTACGTTCGGCAACGAAAATCTCTTCGCCGTCGTCGTCGGTAACGACGCTGTTCTTGCCGTTGGAGCGGCGTACGAATATTCCTGTCGCCTTTGTCGAGCGTACAGGCGATTTATATTTTCCCGGCGCAGTCTCAAGGATTATGCCGTCGAAGGCGAGTTCTGCAAGGTATAGCGCTACGGTGCGCTGAGCACCTGGGCTGCTGTCGCCGATAGATGCGGCGACCTGCCGGTAATTATAGGTGCCGTTGGGGGTGCTGGCTATGTATGCGTCAACTGCGCTTCGTATGCGCGCAGCTTGTTTTCGTGTGTCTTTTGTCTTTGCCATGGCTTTGCTGTGTTGAAGCGTGCTCGTAGTCCGGAAAGTGTTGAAAAGCCTCCGGTATGTATATATAACATTCCGGAGGCTTTTGTAGTTTATGCGTCGATATTGGCGTATGTTGCGTTGGATTCGATGAAATCGCGTCGGGGTGCTACGTCTTCTCCCATCAGCATTGAGAAGATACGGTCGGCTTCGGCGGCGTCGCTGATATGCACTTGCTTGAGGATGCGGTGCTCCGGCGACATTGTTGTCACCCGCAGCTCTTCGTCGGACATCTCGCCCAGACCTTTGTAGCGCTGGATGGTGGTGCGCTCGCCGTATTTGCTGATAAACTGCTGCACCTGCATGTCGTTCCAGCAATATTCCTCGGTCTTGCCGAGTTTGCATTTGTACAGTGGCGGCGATGCAAGGAAAAGATAGCCTTGCTCGATGAGCGGGCGCATGCGGCGGAAGAAGAATGTCATCAGCAGTGTGGCGATGTGGGCGCCGTCGACATCGGCATCGGTCATGATGATGACCTTGTGATATGCCAGCTTCGAGAGATTCGGAGCCTTGGGGTCGTCTTCGGTGCCTATGGTGACGCGCAGGGCGCGGAAGAGGCTGGTGATTTCCTGATTGTCGAATATCTTGTGATCCATTGCCTTTTCGACATTGAGGATTTTGCCTCGTAACGGAAGGATTGCCTGGAAGCGGCGGTCGCGGGCCTGCTTGGCGGTACCGCCTGCCGAGTCACCCTCGACGAGGAATATCTCGCAGTCTTCGGCGGTGCGGCTGGAGCAGTCGCTGAGTTTGCCGGGAAGACCGCCGCCGAAAAGCGGCGATTTGCGCAGAATCTTCTGGCGGGCCGCAAGAGCGGCGTGGCGTGCCTGGGCGGCAAGGACAACCTTCTCTACTATAAGCTTCGCTTCGCGCGGATTCTCTTCCAGATAGTTGAACAGCGCTTCTGATACTGCGGAGCTTACCGCGGGAGCTATTTCGCTGTTGCCGAGTTTGGTCTTTGTCTGACCTTCGAACTGGGGTTCCAGAACTTTTACCGATATGACGGCGGTGAGACCGTCGCGGAAGTCTTCGGCGCTGATCTCGACTTTTGCGTTCTTGAGCAGGTTGTTGTCCTCGGCATATTTCTTGAGCGTCGTCGTCAGGCCACGGCGGAAGCCGGTCAGATGTGTGCCGCCCTCGATGGTGTTGATATTGTTGACGAATGAATAGATATTCTCGTTCGATGTTGTGTTGTATGTCAGCGCCACTTCCACAGGCACGCCCTGGCGTTCGGTGTTGAGGTGGATGACGTCGTTGATCAGCGATTCTTTGTTCGAGTCGATATATTCTACAAATTCGCGCAGACCATCCTTGGAGTAGAACGTCTCGCTCCGCGGGTTGCCTTCCGAGTCGAGCTGGCGCATGTCGGTGAGATGCAGCGTGATGCCCGAGTTGAGGTAGGCGAGGTCGCGAAGGCGGTTGGCAAGGGTGGAATAGTCGTAGACTGTTGTTGTGAAGATGCTGCTGTCGGGCTTGAAGATGATGGTTGTTCCTGTGTGCTCGCTTTCTCCATGAACCTGAAGTGAGGTTGTCGGTTTGCCGCAGCTGAACTCCATCGAATATATTTTGCCGTTACGGCGCACTTCTGCCCGCAGATATGTGGAAAGTGCGTTCACGCACGATACGCCCACGCCGTGAAGACCGCCGGAAACTTTATATGAGCCTTTGTCGAACTTGCCGCCGGCATGAAGCACTGTCAGAACAACTTCGAGAGCGCTCTTGTGTTCTTTTTCATGCATGTCTACCGGTATGCCGCGACCGTCGTCGACAACTTTTATCGAGTTGTCTTCGTTGATAGTCACGCTTATTTCTGAGGCAAAGCCGGCTAATGCTTCGTCGATTGAGTTGTCCACCACCTCATAGACGAGATGGTGCAGGCCTTTTTCGGAAATGTCGCCAATATACATCGCCGGGCGCTTGCGGACTGCCTCCAGACCTTCAAGCACCTGAATGTTACTGGCACTGTATTCCTCTTTTTCTTCTATCATTACTTTTATATAAGAAATGGGTGTTTGTCTTTTTGAAATTGCATACAAAGGTACAAAAAAAATATCGTCCGGCAAAAATCTTTTCATTATCTCAATAATATAACACGCGCAAGTGCGCGCCCGCATGAGTGCAATTTGTCTGTCGTAGGGTATACTGTGTAAACGAATGTTAAATATATGTTTTATAACAAACTTTTCTCTGAAAATATTTGGTAGTTTCGGAAGAAGGGAGTAATTTTGCACTCGCTTTCGGGAAGCACCCCCGCGAGCGATTGCAAGAGAGCAGTCGAAATGATAAAATAAGTTAAAATACGAACAAATTTTTTGTTGTTTTGTTATTTCGCCGTAACTTTGTAACCGCTTTCGGGAAGCCTGAAAAGCAAGTGAACATTGATAGTTTGACAACAGATACGATAGTAGTACAAGAGTGTAACGGACACTGAGCAATCAGTGTTGTTCGACTCTGCCAATTCCACTATAAAAGATCTAAGACGATTCGATCCGGTCGGGAATCAACGGTTCTTCAAAGGTGACGTCTTGTGAAAGGCAAAATTTAAACAATCTTGCCTTGCTTTCAATAGAAAACAAGATAAGCAACAACGAAGAGTTTGATCCTGGCTCAGGATGAACGCTA
>USMC01000032.1 GCA_900555715.1 uncultured Porphyromonadaceae bacterium
ATCAGCGAGGCTGCCGAAGTTAGCGGCGCTGAAGTTAGTGCCTTTTTCGATTGTCTGAATCTGTTTCATTTCTTTTGTGCTTTTGTTTATGCACTGCAAAGTTACAACGAAAATAACTGCTTGTCAAGAAGTTACATTTTTAGCCCATAGTAACCTTCTTATCGGTTTTGCTGATTATCAGGGAGAAAAAATTTCATCGGCTCATCATTTTTATCATTCGTATTTACAGGTAGTAATTCATTTGATGATATATCTGAATAATTTACTAACTTTGCAATTAAAAGTAAGTATTCCTATATATGAAAAAGAAAGAAGAAACAGGCTCCATCATAGAGATGTGCCCGATAAGAAACGTCATAGCCCGTTTCGGCAACAAATGGGCGCTGCTGACCGTGCTTATCATAGGAGAGCAAGGAGTTGTCCGGTTCAACGAACTCAGCCGCCTGATTCCGGATGTGTCGTCGAGAGTGCTGTCCTCGACTCTGCGTACGCTGGAGGCCGACGGCTTTATCGACCGCAAGGTCTACGCCGTAGTGCCTCCGAAAGTCGAGTACAGGCTTACAGATGTCGGTAAATCACTTCTGCCGCTGATTCAGCAGCTTACGGAATGGGCGCAGACAAACATGAAGAAAGTGATGACCCACCGCAAAGCCTATGAGGAGTTACAGACCGAGTGAGGAAAAAGGAATTGGTTTTCATCAATTTCCATCCACATCTCGTTTAAGATTCTCAGAATAGCGGTGTTTATTGTCCTGACTCGGTACAACCGGTTTATTTTACAAATCTTATATAGTCTGAGTAACCCGCTGCTTTCATTTCTTCGATGGGGATGAAGCGGAGCGAGGCGCTGTTGATACAGTAGCGCAGACCGCCATCGGCTTTGGGACCGTCGGTGAAGACATGACCGAGATGTGCGTCCGAGTGAGCCGAACGCACTTCTTTGCGCACCATGCCGTGCGATGTATCGATAGTTTCCTTGATAATATCGGGTGAGATCGGACGGGTGAACGCCGGCCAGCCGCAGCCTGAGTCATATTTGTCAGAGGAGGCGAAAAGCGGTTCTCCGGTAGTGATGTCGACATAAATACCTTTGCGGAATTCATCGTCGTATTCGTTGACAAACGGTCGCTCGGTTGCGGCATTCTGAGTCACCTCCCATTGCAGTGGTGTAAGCCGCTGGCGCAGTGTGTGGTCGTCGGGACGGGGAAAATCTGTCTGCCGGCAGACATGACCGACGGCAGAAGCTTTGCGGAACAGAGCAGGGTCGACATGGCAGTATCCGCCCGGATTTTTGTCAAGATAGTCCTGATGATATTCTTCGGCCGGATAGAAGTTGGTGATTGCCTGATGCTCAACTGCCGGACGGTGTCCGATCTTTTTGCCGAGACTTTCGAGCGCGGTGCTGACTGTCTCGGCATCTGCCGGATCGGAATAATATATGCCGGTGCGGTATTGGGTGCCGACATCGTTTCCCTGTCGGTTGAGTGCCGTCGGGTCGATTGCCTGAAAATATAGATCGATAAGCTCGCCGAGAGTCACGCATTCCGGATTGTAGTCTATTTTTACTGTCTCGGCGGCGCCGGTGGTGCCGGAGCATACCTGTCGGTAGGTCGGTTCGGCTACCATGCTGTTGGCATATCCGGCTATGGAGTTTGTTACCCCCGGAACTAATGAAAAAAGATGCTGTATGCCCCAGAAGCATCCTCCGGCAAGATATATCGTCTTTGTCATAGATACGTTTTTCTGTCTATAACGTTTCGTAGCTGATATTGTTGTCTTTGCGGGCGGAAGTTATTCCGCCGGAGTAAAGGTGAAGGAGAGCGGCGTGAGGGTGTCGCGGCTGTTAGTGCCGACAGTTACCTGGAACTGACCAGGCTCTGCTACGTAGTCAAGGTCGTAGTTGAAAAACTTGAGGTCGTCGACGGTGATTGTAAATTCTATCGTCTTGCTTTCGCCGGCCTTGAGGTCGAAGCGTCTGAAGCCCTTGAGCTCTTTCACGGGTCGTGCGAGGCTTGCTTCGGGATCGCTTATATAAAGCTGTGCTATTTCGGTTGCATCGCAGTTGCCGGTATTCGTTACCTTTACGGTGGCTTTGATAACGCCGTGTTCGTTAAGCGAGTCGGATGACAACCTGAAATCGCTGTACTCGAAGGTAGTATAGCTCAGACCGTAGCCGAAGGGGTAGAGCGGAGTATTGGAGATGTCGATGTAGTTAGACTTATATTTGATGTACTCGTCATTTTCGGTCGGTTGTGGACGCCCGGTGTGCATGTGGTTGTAGTACAGCGGGATTTGACCGACAGAACGCGGGAACGTCATGGTCGTTTTTCCCGACGGTGCTACGTCGCCGAAGAGCACGTCGGTTATGGCGGGCGCCATCTGCGAACCGCCGAACCAGACGTTGAGTATTGCGTCGAGGTTTTCATCCTCCCACGACAGGATGTTGGGTCGGCCTGCAAAGTTAAGCATTACTATCGGTTTGCCGGTGTCTTTCAGTGCTTTGAGCAACATTTGCTGCGACTTTTGGAGCTGTATGTCTGCCATGCTGGCGCCTTCGCCGCTGAAGTCGTAGGCTTCGCCCACGGCAGCGACTATAACGTCGGCATTGCGTGCGGCTTCAAGAGCCTCGGCTATGAGTTCGTCGGAGGTTTCGTTGCCTCGGAGATTACTCTCAATGGAGGCTAAAGGACCGGATGTGCGTGGATTGTCGCTGAAATGTGCGCCGAGGGCATACACCACGTTTTCATCACCGGCTACGCGGCGTATTTCCTCCAGAATGGTCGGACATTTGCTCATGTCGCCGGTTCCGGCCCAGGCGCCGCGCAGATTCTGGCGTGTGTCGGCGCATGGTCCTACCACTGCGATTTTGAGTCCTTTTTTCTTCAGCGGCAGAACGTTGCCGTCGTTTTTGAGGAGGACAAACGATTTCACAGCGGCTTGACGAGCGGCGGCAAGAGCCTCTGGTGTGTTGAGGTCGGAGGCGGCACGCTTGCTGTCGAGGCGTTTATAGGGGTCGTCGAAGAGTCCGAGTTTGTATTTTGCTTCGAGGACGTGCCGGACTGCGGCGTCGATCTCTCCGATGCTGACATCGCCTTTTGCAAGAGCCTTCGGCAGCTCTTTGACGAATGCCTCGCTCACCATATCCATATCGGTTCCGGCTTTCAAGGCACGTGCGGCACACTCTTCGATGTTGCCCATGCCATGTGTAACCATTTCTCTTATGGAAGAATAATCGGTGACGACAAAACCGTTGAAGCCCCACTGCTTGCGCAGGACGTCGGTGAGAAGCCATTTGTTAGCAGTCGCCGGGACGAAATCGACGAGATTGAACGAGCTCATGAAGCTGGCAGCCCCGGCTTGCGCAGCGGCGCGGTAGGGCGGAAGGTAATAATTGTACATCATCTGTCGGCTCATGTCGACTGTGTTGTAGTCTCGTCCGGCTTCCGATGCGCCATAGCAGGCGAAGTGCTTGACGCATGCCATGAGATGCTCTTTGTCGGCAAGATTTTTGCCCTGATAGCCGCGTATGTATGCTTCAGCTATGCGCGAGCCCAGGTATGGGTCTTCGCCGGCACCTTCGGCAACGCGTCCCCAGCGAGGGTCGCGGCAGATGTCGACCATAGGGCTGTAGTCCCAGTCTATACCGTCGGCAGTGGCTTCTTTCGCCGTCAGTCGGGCTGTCTGTTCAATAACATCCATATCCCATGTGCATGACAGTGCCAGAGGAATGGGATATATGGTGCTGTAGCCATGTATCATGTCGAAGCCGAATATCATCGGGATGCCGAGCCTCGATTTTGTCACTGCGGCTTCCTGCAGGGGACGGATATTGCCCACACCTCTTAAATTGAGCAGTGCGCCACAGCCGCCGGATGCTATTTTCTCTTCAACATCGGCGTTGAAAGTCGGACCGGTCATTACCTGACCGCTTGTGAGCAGGTTAAGCTGACCGAGTTTTTCCTCCAATGTCATGCGGCTCATGAGGTCTGTGATGAAGGCATCCATGACCGGGTCGGTGACCGACACCGCTTCGATGCCGTCGAATGTCATTTTTATAGGTCTGATTTTGCCGGATTTGTCGAAATACATCCGGTCGATGCAGGTTACGCGGTTGTTGCCGTCCGTGGCGCCGAGGGGATGGCGGTGGTATACGATGTAATACTCATCGTCTCCGTTTCCTTTTATTACCGAGTGATGACCGGCACCGGTAGCCACATCGGGGTCTGACTCAAGGATCACACCCTCCCGTCGGAATGGACCGAAGGGACTGTCGGCTATCGCATAAGCAACGCGATAGGTGTCCTTTGTCCAGTTGCCTTCCGACCACATGAATATGTATTTGCCGTCGCGTATGAACATGAACGGTCCCTCGACGTAGTTTTTCGGAGTGACCTCTTTATAATATTGTCCGTCATCGAAAGGTTCAAGACTGAGGAGGTCGGGCGATAGCTTCACCATGTTACAGTGGCTCCATCCGCCGTAGTACATATAATATTGACCGTCAACGTCGCGGAAAACGAATTGGTCGATGGGCTGTGCTCCGTTGACTATTTCGCCGATAAGCGGATGACCTATGGCATCGGTGAATGGACCCGCAGGATTGTCGGAGACTGCTACTCCTATTCCTCCGACTTCGCCCTCATGGACGTCGTTTGCACTGAAAAACATGTAATATTTGCCGTTGGCTGCAATTACCGCCGGCGCCCACATTGCCCGTCTTGCCCATGAAACGCTATCGGTTGTCAATATCTGCGGGTGGCGCTTCCAGTCTTTCAGATTTTTTGAGGAGAAGGCGTCGAACGATGTCTGTCGGTCAAACGGTATAGACGTAGTGGGATATATCCAGTATTCGTCGCCGAACTTTACTGCTTCGGGGTCGGCGTACCATCCGGGGAATACCGGATTGCCGCTGATGTTATCCGCTGCTGCGAATGCCGGCACCTGGCAAGCACACAATGCAAGCGCGACTGCAATTGATTTAAGGTTCATGCTCATGTTATTTTTATTGGTTGTTTTCGGGCATTCGTACCCTGTTAAATTCTTTTGATATGACAAATTTAGCCCAAAATATCCGGTCAATTTGCCATTATAGTCATTATATAGAAATTAAAATATATTAAACATAAGATAAACAATAAGATAGCACTTGTGTGGCTACCATAGAATATAGATTATGAATACGTCTTTTCATGGCTTAGGAGCACCGGAATCCGTCGGTGCAAATAGGCATTTGTCGAAAAATACCTATCTTTGTGAGCATCGCATTCAGCACTTTAAGAAAAATATCATGAGAGTACAACGGCACAACATGCAATGTCATGGCGCTGCCATGACCAAAGCCCTTGTGAAAGTGGTTACGATATTGTCATATATTTTTATGACTGTATCGGCACAGGCAGGCGCTATAAATTATGATGAAGTATCGGACCGGCAACTGAAAGCCCTTTACGATTCACTCGACTATGAACTCAATAATAAAGACAGATATATAAAGGCTCATGAGCAAACTATCGATCTGCTCAAAATGACACTGCGGGAAGGAAGACATGACATCCGCGAAGAATACGACATCAACCGTCGGCTCTACGACAAATACAAAAAATTTCAGGTAGACTCGGCGCTTTCATACAGCGTCCGCAATGTGGCTATCGGTCATGAACTCGGCGACATGGACAAGGTTCATCTGGCAAATCTGCAGATTGCGTACCTTAATTCGCTGAACAACCGTTTCCTCGAGGGTAAGGCCATTCTCGATTCTATTCCTCTTTCGGAATTGAATCGCGATTTGCTTCTTGAGTATTACAGTACGGGTTATTGGTTCTACAGCAGTTATGCGGTTGCCAGCGGCGATAATTCATATTATCTGGAAGCTAACCGCTCAAGAGATGAGGCTATGCGCTACCTTGACCCCGCTTCATTCGAATACAGGTTCAACCTCTCATTCAAATATATCTACTCTCCAGATTTGTCGAAGGCAAAACCATATCTCGATAGTCTTTTGGAGACTTGTTCGCCTGGCTCCCCTGAAGAAGCCTTCGTATGCGGTATATATGCCATATATTATGCAAAACTGGGACAGGAGAAAGAATGTAAATATATGTATCTGCGTTCGGCAATAGCCGATATACGGAGTGCCACACGCGAGAATGAATCGATACAGATTCTTGCCGTAAAGGAGTACGAGAATAATAATCTGAACTTGGCTTTCAAATATGCCCAGGCTGCCATTGAGGACGCAGCGGCCGGTGGTATCAACATGCATGCGATCCGCAGGTATAAACTCAATACACTTCTGAGCGCGGCTTTCCGTGATGAACAGCAGCGCTCCCATACACTCATGCAGCGCAATCTTGTGACTGCTTGTCTGATGTTGATTGTTCTCATCGGCTTGCTGGCGTACGTCTTGCGGCAGAAACGAAAAATTTCCGACATCCGCAAACTTCTCGAGGAGACTAATCGCGAGCTCTTGCACTATAACGAGCAACTTAATGCCAATAACGAAGAACTGTCCGAAAGCAACAAGGTGAAGGAGTTCTATATTTCGGAGTTCTTCGAATTATGCTTCAATTATATAAGTGAGATCGAGCGTCTGGAGACATCGGTCAAGAAAATGACTAAGACGCGAAACTACAACGATCTTGCCAAGCTTCTGTCTTCGATGTCGGTCAACAGGGAGTACAACGCCATGTACCAGCATTTCGACACTGTGTTCCTGGCGCTTTATCCTACGTTTATAGTCGAAGTCAACAAGTTGCTCAGAACTGAGGAATGGTTTCCCGAAACAAAGACGCTGAACCGTGAACTGAGGGTATATGCCCTTATGCGCCTCGGCTTCCGCGATGCCGACCAGATTGCAAAGTTCCTTTGCTGCGCCGTTACCACAATTTACTGTTACCGCTCACGTATGCGGAACAAAGCCATAGACCGTGATACGTTTGAAGACAATGTGATGGGCATTTCTTCGGGTAAGGGAGCTTCTCTGGAAGCCTGAACAAGGCGTTTCCGGGCGCTGTCGCTTCTATACAAACGTAGGGGTGTCTGGACGATATGCCGCTGTTTTGTAGATATATACGTCGATAGTTCAACTATAATCACTCTATACAGCCGGAAAACAGCTCCAAAAAGGGCATAACTTTGCTGAAAAAGTAATTCTGATGCCCTTTATGGAAAACGCACTCTTTAGGAAAACATTAATTCCGGTTTTTATTTTTGTCGCAGCGGCAGTGCCGGCGACCTTTTCTGCTTTTGCTAAAACTGTCAGGCTTACGCCCGACAACATCGATGCGGTTGTCGCTGCGATGACGCCTGAAGACAAGGCAAACCTTATTGTAGGCATGGCACGCGACATGAGCGATGAGCTGAGGGCAGACGTAGGGTATACTTACCATATTGTGCCTGGTGTGGCCGGTACAACGTGCCCTATCACATACATGGGCGTAACACCCCTTGTGCTGGCAGATGGTCCTGCCGGCATACGCATGGACTCGCGCCGTAAAGGCGATTCTAAGGATTACTTCTGCACACGCGTGCCGATGGGGACCTTGTTGAGCTCAACATGGAATGACAGCATCGTTGCGGCATTCGGAAGCATTATCGGCGAGGAGTGCCGCGATTACGGCATCGACATCCTTCTCGGTCCCGGAATGAATATAATGCGCAATCCTCTGTGTGGCCGCAACTTCGAGTATTACTCCGAAGATCCTCTTCTCTCGGGCAAAATGGCGGCAGCTTTCACCAATGGTGTCCAGGCTAACGGTGTCGGCGTCTCACTTAAGCATTTTGCAGTCAACAACCAGGAAATTAACCGTCTGGCAAATGACTCGCGCGTAAGTCAGCGTGCCTTGCGTGAAATATATCTTCGCAATTTCGAAATAGCAATCCGCGAAAGCGAGCCTTGGTCGGTAATGTCGGCGTACAATTATGTCAACGGCGAATATGCCTCTCAGAGCAAGACCCTCCTCACCGATATTCTCCGCAGCGAGTGGGGATTCAAGGGCGCAGTTATGTCAGACTGGGGTGCCGGTATAAGTGCCGTCGACATGGTGAAGGCCGGCAATGATATGATACAGCCCGGTATCAACGGGAACTTTGAGAAAATCGTCAACGGGCAGAAAGATGGCACAATAAGTTCTGAGGAGATTGACGCGTGTGTGAAGCGCATCCTCGGAATCATTGTAAAAACGCACCGTTTCAATGGATATAAGCCTTCTGAAAAGCCCGATCTGGAGGCTCACTCACAGGCTCTCGCCCGCATGACATCGGAGGGGCTCGTCCTGTTGAAAAATGAAAGTGCCCTTCCGCTGACCGAAGGAGCAACAGTGGCGCTCTTCGGTGTCGGGTCATACGACTTTCTCCCCGGTGGCGACGGATCGGGCGCTGTGAGGTGTTCTCATGTCGTAAATTTGAAGCAAGGACTTGGAGCCAAGGGTGTTAAGCTGTCGCAGCGCATCGACTCTGTATATGAGCGCTGGATAGCCGACGAGCAGAAACGTCTGGCTCCGATGAAAGCCCTCCGTACATGGTATCAGTATGATATGCGGCCGCTCGAACTCCAGTGCCCCGAGAAATATACCGCCTATGGCAGCGAGGATGCCGATGTGGCAGTGGTGACAATCAGCCGCAATTCAGCCGAAGGTTTCGACCGTCATCTCGAACGCGATTATATGCTGCATATAGATGAACTTGCGCTGATTCACGATGTAAGCGAAAAATTCCATGCCCGCGGGAAAAAAGTTGTTGTGGTGCTCAATGTATGCGGCGTGGTCGACGTCGCCCCCTGGCGCGACCTTGCCGATGCCATTCTGCTCTGCTGGCTCCCCGGGCAGGACGGCGGCACGAGCGTGGCTTCGGTACTTGCCGGTGAAGAATCGCCCAGCGGTCATCTGCCCGTAACCTTCCCGATGCGATATGCCGACGTGCCTTCGCAGAATTTCCCTCTGAATGTGCCGGAAACGGGACTGAACCAGTCGTTCGAGCACTTCAATGCAAAACGCA
Organism: uncultured Porphyromonadaceae bacterium; assembly: GCA_900555715.1. Classification (GTDB taxonomy): domain Bacteria; phylum Bacteroidota; class Bacteroidia; order Bacteroidales; family Muribaculaceae; genus CAG-873. The sequence continues at coordinate 8,995 of USMC01000032.1, forward strand.
AATATTATGATATCCCGAATATAGATTATACTGACTATGACGAGGACATTTATGTCGGTTACCGCCATTATGCAACCCGCGGTGTGGATGTGGCATATCCTTTCGGTTTTGGTCTGACATATACCGACTTCGAGCTTTCCGACATGAAACTGAACAGAAAGGGAGACACCGTAAGAGTCCGTGTCAAGGTTCGCAATACCGGCGATTTCGCCGCCAAGCAGGTCGTACAGATATATGCCACGGCTCCCAAGGATGTGCCCGACCGTCCCAAAATCGAACTTAAAGGCTATGCCAAGACTCATCTGCTGCAGCCTGGAACTGCCGAGACTGTCGAAATCGAGTTCCCCGTCAGCGATCTCGCTATCTGGGAGAACGGCTGGAATCTGAAGCACGGGAAATGGCAAATCCACGCCGGTACCTCCAGTGCCGACCTTCCATTGTCTGCCTTCTTAGAACTATAAACTGAGCGACAATGACCACCAAATCGGAGAAAGTGGAATACTTCACCGAGCTGTTCCGGCAGAACTATCAGCGCTCCGTGCTGTTTGCGCTGTCGTACACCAACAACCGGACAGCAGCTGAGGATATCGTTTCGGAAGCCATGCTTACGATGTGGGCGAAAATTGCGTCCGACGGTGAAATCGACATGCCGGCGGCATATCTCCTGGGCATAATCCGTAAAAAGATACTTCAATATTTTCAGGACAAGCTCCTCAGGATACGCCTCAGCGAGCAGAAAGGGCAAAATGAGATACGCGACCTTGAAATGCGCCTGTCGAGTCTCCGCGAATGTGAGCCGGAGCAGCTGTACCACGCCGACCTGATGCAGATCGTTGAGCGTTCGCTTGGGGAAATGTCCGAAAAAACGCGGTCGATATTCAAACTCAGCCGCGATCTGAACCTGTCGAATGCCAATATCGCCCAATCGCTTGGTCTGAGTGTGAAGAGTGTGGAGCGCCACATCACATTTGCCTTGAAAAAACTGCGAAAGGACATCGACTCATACAACTGAGAATGACTGGTAAAAATAACTATGATATGAAACTGAAAAACATTTTATTATCCATTGTCTGCGTAGCAGCGGCTTTGTCGTCCTGCAAACATGACCCCAGCTCTGCTGTCTTCAATGCGGCAACATACAATTTGCGTGTGTACAACAACTACGACAGCATCCGCGGCAACGCATGGGAACAGCGCGAGCCATACATGGCTTCGCTTATCCGCTTCCACGATTTCGACATCTTCGGCACGCAGGAGGGCGTCAAACATCAGCTGGATACTCTTAAAAGCGATCTCCCGGGCTTCGAATATATCGGTGCCGGTCGTGAAGACGGCAAGGAAGAAGGCGAATATGCAGCTATATTCTATAAAACGGCTCTTTTCGATGTGCTCGACAGCGGTAATTTCTGGCTTTCGGAGACGCCCGACCGTCCCGGTAAAGGATGGGACGCCGAGTATGTGCGTATCTGCTCCTGGGGTCGTTTCCGCCACAAACCTTCCGGCCGCGAATTTCTGTTCGTCAACCTTCACATGGATCATGTAGGCGTCGTTGCCCGACGCGAAAGCGCCAAGCTCATAAAACAGAAAATGGCAGAGTTCGGCGACAAGCTGCCGGTAATACTCACAGGCGACTTCAACGTCGACCAGAACTCAGAGGCTTATAAGGAAATTCTGGACGGAGGCATGCTCCTTGACTGCTACGAAAAGACAGGTTTCCGATATGCCAACACGGGTACCTACAACAGCTATGACGCAACTCTGTACACCGACAGCCGCATCGACCACATTTTCGTCACTCCCGATATTGAAGTCGGGAAATACGGCATCCTCACCGACACTTACAGGCGTCCCGAGACCGATACCACCGCTTATAAGGCTCCGAACGCTCCCCGCGAAATAGATTTTAAGGCATACAGCGCACGCGTTCCTTCCGACCATTTCCCCGTGAAAGTGGAATTGAGCATAGCCGGCGACTGACGTGATTAACGTGTGTTAATTAAAAACCGCTTTATTATTTAACTAAAAATACCGAGGGTTTAAAGGCTTTTCACAGACTTTATAGCACTACATATCCATGGAAAGCCAACCTAAATCTAACATGACAGGAGAACTGTTACAACGATATTTGAATGGTGTCACTACCTCAGCCGAGAATAAGGAAGTTCTCGATTGGGCAGAGAAAGATGCCGCTAATCGTAACGACCTGAAAATTCTTCGTAAAATATACGATGCCCTTCTCTGCAACAGCAACAGTTTTGTCCCGATCGATTCTGAAACAGGCATATCCGATATGCAAAAACTATCGCAGGTCTTCAATATCGAAGACTCCGCTCATCTCGCCGGCAATATAGCGTGGGAGTAGTCCTTGGCTATGCCATGTGTAAAAATAATTCAAACCAATCATAATCAATTTTTTATGTTTAATCCTCCGAAAAAAACTAAAAAGCCTATGCGACTGCTGGCGCTGCTATTTGCGGCATTCATGCTCGCTGCCTTAAGTTCAGGCGCATCGGCACAGTCAACAGGCGCGGCCACAGGTGTCGTGACCGACCAGACAGGCGAACCTCTTCCGGGAGTGTCGGTTCTTGCAGTCGGCACCCGGCTGGGCTGCACAACAGACCTCGACGGCAAATTCACTTTGGCCGGAGTCAAGAACGGCGCTACTATCCGTTTTTCGTTTGTGGGCTGCAAGGCGAAAGATGAAAAATGGTCCGGAACTCCAATGAATATTACACTGGAGGACAACGTTGAGTCGCTCAATGAAGTCGTGGCAATCGGTTTCGGTACGCAGAAGAAGGTGAATCTCACCGGAGCAGTGGCTACCGTCTCGTCCGAAGACCTTAAAGACCGTCCCGTTACGACGGCAGTCGATGCTCTCATGGGTCTCACTCCGGGTCTCGACATTCAGGGAACATCGAACGGCGGTGCGCTCAACGGACGTCGTTCGATGAATATCCGCGGTGTCGGTACCATCGGCGTCGGTTCGTCGGTAGAGCCTTTGGTTCTTGTCGACGGCATGGAAAGCGACCTCAACCTCATCAACCCCGCCGACATCGAAAACATATCAGTCCTTAAAGACGCTTCGGCTTCGTCTATCTATGGCACACGCGCCGCCGGCGGTGTGATTCTGATTACCACAAAGAGCGGTAAAGAAGGCAAAATCACCATCAATTACAGCGACTCTTTCCGGTGGTCCCGCATTATGAACACCCCGCACATGGTCGACAGCTATACTTGGGCAAACGTCATGAATCAGGCTTCCATTGCATCCGGCCGCGGTCAGTATTTTCCTCAGGAGAAGCTGGACCAGCTTAAAGAATATCTCGAAAATCCCGTAGGTCCCAGCATGTTCGTTATGCCAAACGCTACGACGTGGACAACTTACCGGAAAAACCTGTATTCTCCGCTCGGCAATGTCGACTGGCTCTACGAGCACTTTGGACAGACGAGTTTCTCGCAGGAACACAATGTCAGCATTACAGGCGGTCAGGGTCGCATGAAATATTACTTCAGCGGCAACCTTATGGACCTGGACGGTCAGCTCCGTTATGGCGATGACGGTCGTCAGCGCTATACCATTACGTCCAAAATCAACATCGAAATCGCTAAATGGCTCCATTTCGGATATACTAACCGTTGGGCGCGCAACCAGTACGACGCACCTTCGGACATGACCAACAGAACTTGGTATAATGTATCTAAGAACTGGCCTATCATACCTATCACAGACCCGAATGGATTCATAAACGTCGAATCACAGATCCTGCAGTTCCAAAACGGAGGCCGCTATCAGACTTGCGACAACCGTACCGACCATCAGTTCTCGTTCCTCATCAATCCTCTCGAAGGGCTGAACATCAATGCCGATTTCAACTATCGCACCGTATCGTACACCAGCAATCGCTCCTACCTGATGATTGAAGGTCATTATGTCGACGGTACACCTTATGAGATTGGCATCGGCGGTGAATCGCCTTACGGTACAGAAGGCTCCGGCGTACAGAATTCCTATGAGGGCAGCAACTACTTCAACCCCAACATATACGCTGAATATTCCCGCTCTTTCAAAGAGAAGCACAACATGAAGGTGATGGCAGGTTTCCAGAGCGAATGGAAGCACGCAAAAGGCTTCTCCGCCGACCGCAACGGTCTCATTAACAACCTGCCGTATCTCGATACCGCCGCCGGCGGCGTAATTGGTGTCGGAGGCTACTCAAAGACATGGTCTACTGCCGGTTGGTTCGGACGTCTCAACTATGACTACGACGGCCGCTACCTCATAGAGGCTAATATCCGCTACGATGGCTCGTCGCGTTTCCGCCGTGACCATCGCTGGACATGGAGCCCCTCTGTGTCCGCCGGCTGGAATATCGCCAAAGAAAAATTCTTCGAAGACTACACCAAAACGGTAAATACTCTCAAACTCCGCGTTTCGTGGGGTAAACTCGGTAACCAGAACACTTCCGACTGGTATCCCACATACGTGCAGATGCCTTATTATCCCGACGATTCGGCATGGCTCGTCGGCGGCGAAAAACCGACTTTCTCGCAAGTGCCGGGTCTGCTTTCGGAGACTCTGACATGGGAAAAGAACCGTACATGGGACGTCGGCTTCGACTGGGGTCTTTTCAACAACCGCCTCACCGGTTCTTTCGACTACTATAACCGCAAGACCATCGACATGGTGGGTCCCGGTCCCGAAGTGCCCGACGTTCTCGGTACTACCGCCCCGACAACCAACAATGTGTCCATGACCTCGCGCGGCTGGGAACTCGGCATCACATGGCGCGACCGTATCGGCGACTTCTACTATTCGGTCACCGGCAGCGTCTACGACCACACCACGACCATCGATGACTATCCCAACCCGAACAAGAGCCTCAGCTCGAAATACTACCCCGGTATGACATTGGGTGAGATATGGGGTTATGAGTCATTAGGTCTCGCACGCTCCAAAGATCAGATGAACGCTCACCTCGACGCCCTCGACGAAGCGTACACCAAGTTCCACGGTCAGGCGCCCAGCGCTCCTCATCGCGGTCAGATTGCACTCGGAAACGGCTGGACCGCCGGCGACCTCATGTTCGTCGACCAAAACGGCGACGGCGTTATCAACAACGGCGACAATACCGCCAACAATGCCGGCGACATGAAAGTCATCGGCAACAACACTCCGCGCTATTGCTTCGGTCTTACTCTCGAAGCCCAGTGGAAAGGTTTCGACCTCAAGGTCTTCTTCCAGGGTGTAGGCAAGCGTGACCACCGTCCCCGTTCGTGGAGTACTTTCTTCGGATGCTCTACTATCGACGAATGGCATTGCACCGTTTACGAGCCGCATCTCGATTACTTCCGCGATGTCGATACCGAAGATCCCCTCGGTCCCAATGTAGACGCTTACTATCCCCGCGTATTCATGGATAACGGCAACGGACCTCAGAACCACAAATCCAACACTACATATCTTCAGAACGCCGCTTACTGCCGCCTGAAGAACGTTACCATCGGATACTCGCTGCCGCAGTCGCTGACACGCAAGATCTTCATCGAGAAAGCCCGTTTCTTTGTCTCGGGCGAAAATCTCGCCACCATCACCAAGTTCACCAAGATGGGCGACCCCGAACTTCTCGACACTTATTATGCCACTGACTTAGGCATCGGCCGTTGCTATCCTCTGTCGAAGGTCTTCTCCTGTGGCGTAAATATAACCTTCTAAAAAACACCAGCTATGTTAAACAAATATATATCAGCGATATTGCTTGCCGGTGCTGCCGTAACTCTGGCATCGTGCGACGACTATCTCGACAGGGAGCCGGAGAGCAGCCTGATTCCGGATACTTTCTTCACAAGTGAAGACAATCTCCGCTCCTTTACCCAGCGTTTCTACACCTGGCTCGACTCGCACAGCAACTACGACTATGGCTTCGGCACTTTCGGCATAGATAATGGTACCGATAACCAGATCAGCGGAGCCGCCCCCGACCGCTATGCCCCCGGATACTGGCTTGTCGGCTCCGGCAGCGACAACTGGGATTTCAGCCGCATCCGTGCCGTCAACTACTTCTTCAAAATGACCTTGTCCAACTATGAGGCCGGTACCATAAGCGGCGGCGAAGCTGCCATCGACCAGGCTGTCGGCGAAGCGTACTTCGCCCGGGCATATATCTACTGGACTTACTACAAGAAGGTAGGAGACTATCCCATCATCACCGAATATCTCGGCGACGAACGCGAGGAATTGCTGAAAAACTCCCGTCGCCAGCCGCGTAACAAGGTGGCGCATTTTATCCTCGACGACCTTGAAAAAGCGATTGAGCTTTTACCGGAAACAAGCGACAAGGGTAAAAACGGTCTCAACAAAGACTGTGCGCGCCTTCTCCGCAGCCGTGTGGCGCTCTTTGAAGCCACCTGGCTCAAATACCACAAAGGTTCTGCCCTTGTCCCTGGTGGCAAAGGTTGGCCCGGCAATCCCGACGATGTCAAGGACTTCGACATCGACGCCGACATCAAATACTTCTTCACAGAAGCTACCAAGGACTCTAAAGCAGTGGCCGACAAATACGTCGACCGTCTGGCAAAAAACACCGATGCCGAAAACGGTGTCGACCCCGGCATGATAGAGCGCAATCCTTACTTCAACATGTTCGGTAGTGAAAACCTCGACGGATACGACGAAGTACTCCTCTATCGCGCTTACAGCAGTGAACTCGGCGTAACACTCGGCACTCACGAGGCCGGTCTTCAGATGACACACGGCATGATGCAGTCATACGTCATGCGCAACGGTCTGCCTATATATGCCCCCGGCTCGGGATACGACCCTGACTGGGAAGACGAAGGTCTCACTCCCACTATTCAGGGTCGCGACTCGCGCCTGCACATCTTCGTCGCCGGCGACAGCTGCTATATCAACTATGGTGAGAGCGGACAGGAGATTCAGGTGAACAACATGGGTTCCTTCATGGAGAACTCCGCTCAGGGCGCCACCGGCATAGGCATCAAGAAAGGCTTTACCTATACCTACCCGAAGGGTGGCAACAGTCATGGCCGTACGAGAGCTTCGATTATCTTCCGCGGTGTTGAGGCATTGCTCAACTATATGGAGGCAAGCTACGAGCTTAACGGCAAGATCGACGACTCCGCCGACAAATACTGGCGCGCTATCCGAACCCGCGCATACGTTGAGCCTGACTATAGTGTCACCATCAGTGCCACCGACCTTGAGGAAGAAGCCAAGTACGACTGGGGCGTATATTCGCGCAACGCCAAAGTGTCGCCTGAGCTCTACAATATCCGCCGCGAGCGTCGCCTCGAACTGCTCGCCGAAGGCTTCCGCCTCGACGACCTGCGCCGCTGGAGCGCTATGGACCAGCTTATCGACAATCCCTATCAGATCGAGGGCGTCAAGTACTGGGGCACTTGCTATGCCAACCGTCGCCACCCGCAGTGCTTCAAAGACACCAATGGCAAAATCATCCGCGCTAACGTAAGCCCCGACAACGGCATGGGCAACATGTCCGACAAGAGCCTCAGCCCATATCTGCGCTCGTATCAGGTTTCACGTGTGCAGAATAAAGTATGGGACGGTCTCAGCTGGACCCGCGCACACTATCTCTATCCCATCGGTTTCAACGCTTTCATGCGTACTTCCGACGATGGAACTCCCGAAGGCTCTGTAATTTATCAGAACCCAGGCTGGCAGCGTAATGCAAACACCGGCGCTTCGGTTATCGAATAATCCTCACGGGCGGGGGCTCGTCGGAGCACCCGCTCCATCCTCCCCATTATAATAATTGACAAAACACCTTTAACTTTAATAATTACAGCTATGAAGAAACTTTATCTTCCCATTATTGCTGCTATGCTGGCAATGCCTGCATTCGGCGAAACTCCTCAGGAAATGTGCCTCATTTTCTCTTATGGTCAGAATCAGACTAAAGAATTCGCTCTTTCCAAGAAACCTGTGCTGACCGTTGAAGGCGACAACTTCGTCATCAAAACAGCCGACGTTCAGGAGACTCTTCCCATTGCCGACGTGAAAAGCTTCACTTTCACACAACTCTCTACCGGCATCACTGATGTTGTCAGCTCCGACTATGCCGTGACAGTGGCCGACGGTATCGTAACCGTCAAGGGCAGCGATGTTGAAAGCGCTACCGTTTACTCTACGCTCGGCTCGCAGCTCATCACCGTAAAGGCTGTCGACGGTACTGCCGTTATCGACCTTTCGTCGCTTCGTCCCGGCATCTATCTTGTGACCGTTCCCGGACACGAAACTGTCAAAGTGAAGAAGTAAACATGGATGGCGGCGCAGTGCCGCATATTACCAACATTAACAATAAACGCCATGAAATTATCATATATTTTAGCTGCCGGCGCACTGATGATGTCGGCTATCGGTCAGGCACAGGTGAACCAGTTCATGAAGGTGTCTACCGTAGAAGGCACATATTTATACGATGCCACCGATGCTACTAAAGGCTCCGTTGTAGGCAACTTTATCAAAATCAACGGCGCACGCCTCACAACCATCAAGGAACTCAAGGAAATATCCATGACCGACGAAGCCGACTACCGCTTCGTGAAGCCCGAAAAGGCAGGTGCCGGCGACGGCTCCACATGGGAGAACGCCATGGGTATCGTAGAGTTCTGCGCAGCTATCTCAGCAAAGCAGGATTATGACGCTCAGATCGAACAGATAAAGGCTGTCGACGGTAAGATTTTCTGCTTCACCGGCGGTGATTTCCCCATCAACGGAAATGTCAACGCATACCGCTATGACATCGACAATGCCAACTATGTAAAACTCGACTTCGCCAATGCCGACAGCCCTGTGCATATCAATATGATAGGCGGTTTTGATCCCGCTTCTACCGGTAAGGATATCACCAAGCGCGATAAAACCAAGTTTGCAACCGTCTTCAACGGCAATAACCCCACAGAGGGCGACACTGAAATCTCCGACTCCAAAGACTATGCCGGATTTTACCTTCAGGAAAACGTGGTTGTGAACGCCAACTCCATTACGTTCAAGTTTTTCTATGGCAATAAGGGCGGTGCTTTCTCTCTCCACGGCAGCGGCGCGCAGGCCCACGCCCAGCTCAACACCCTTGAATGCGCTTTTGTCGACAACCGTGCCAACGACGGCGGTGCTGCCATCAACCAAAGCAACAAGGATGCCGACTGCCACAACTCGTTCAAGTGCGTCAACACATATTTCACAGGCAACAAGGCTCCCTGGGGCGCTATTGCCAAACTGTTGAACTCCTCAGCCACCAACTACCTCATCAACTGCGAGGTTACCGGCAACCGAAGCGATAACGGCGGTCTCTTCCGTATGGAGAACAATGCACGTTTCGTTACTCTCGACTGCGACTTCCACGACAACGAGATGCGCGGCAGCGGCGGCAACTATGGCTGTATCGTAGCTACGGTGTGGGGCGACCCCAGCAAAGGTCTGGGCGCTTGCGACTATCGTGCCGACGGTTGCCGCTTCGTAGGCAACCACACTCAGACCCGCTGCGTGGTCAACGGTTCTGCCAAAGATGAAAAGCTGTGGTTCAACAACTGCTACTTTGAAAACAACACCGCTGACGACCAGAACCACATACTCATCCGCATTGGCGGTCTGGGTGAGATTGCGCTCAACAACTGCACCATCATCGACAACAACAATGGCATGCGCGGTGCCGTTGGCGGCACCTTCAGAGGTCTTATACTCAACACCACCATTATCGGTAAAGTCAGCAAAGGCTTAATCTATGCCGATGACGGCGCTTATGCAAAGGTTGCCAACTCAATCGTGCTCAGCGAAAACGGCTCCGCAGCACTGTGGTCGCAGTCCGATCCGAGCAAAAAAGCCACTATCCGTCTGATGGGCAACAACATCGTGGGTAGCCTGACGGGCAACACCGTCGACAAGGAAGCTTCCGACCTTATCGACCAGGCCTGGGTTGCCGGTAAGTTCACCCTTAACAGCAAAGCCGGTCTCCTTGAGTGGGACGGTCAGTGGGCAGGTCATCAGAACGCTAACCTCGACGACATTTTCAATGCTTACGATGACCCGACCGGTTACGATGCTCTCGACTTCATCGACTGGGTAACCGAAATGGGTTCTGTGAATATTGATATCAAAAACGATGAGCTTAAGGAGGTATTCGATGCCACAGGCGCCCTCCGCGACCCCGAATCTATCTGGGCCGGCGCTTACCAGAAATAATCCTTTTGTGAAATCTGCCCCTGCTTCGTTGTTGAGGGCGGGGCAGATTTCACCTTTTACTCACCTTTTTAGAACATAATATGAAATATTTCAATACCATCGCGGCGGTGTCGTTTTGTGTGTTGGCATCCGGTCTGACAGCACAGGCGCAGCTTAAGATGAGGGTTGAGACCAAGTCGGGCATCACTCATCATGAGGCTGTCTCCACTACCGGGGGCTCAATCGAAAATGGTCTCCTTTCCGTCAACGGCCGCGACCTGGGTCCGGCTAAGGATATAAGCATGATTTCGTTTGTCGAAGATAGCGAATATCTTTTTGTCAAGCCCGAAAAGACCGGTACAGGCGACGGTTCTTCCTGGGAAAATGCAATGGGTACGCTGGAGTTTGTGACTCTCCTTTGCAAAGGAGAGGCTGATGCTCTCAACGGCAAGACTTTCTGCCTTGCCGGAGGTAACTACAAGCTTCATGGTGTCAATCCCGACAATTGCCGCGTTACGAAAGACGGTTTCAGCTACCTGCCTGTTAATTTCGAGGGAGCTGACGCTGCCGTGTACATCACCTTGGCAGGCGGCTTTGACCCGGCTTCAACAGGCACCTCTGTCTCAGGCTACAGCCCTGAGCAATTCACTACCGTAATCACCGGCGATAATCCTACTGAGGGCACTCAGGAACAGGCAGATAATAAAGATGCATGCGGTTTCTATATCGGTGCGAACGCATGCCTGAATATTTCCGACATCAAATTCACATGCTTTTATGCCAAAAAAGGCAGTACTTTCTACCTCCACGGGCTCACAGGAAAGCATGCCGACCTTAATGTTTACAACTCAGTATTTTCAAAACTCAGTGCAAGCGACGGCGGCGGTGTTCTCATTCATTCCAATCTCGACAATAACGACGATGCTGCCTTCAAATGTGTAGGCTGTACTTTCGAGGAAATATCTGCCGAGTGGGGTTCTATCATGAAACTGAATTCGCCGCGTGGCATGAACTATCTCATCAACTGTGAAATAAAGAATAACACCAACACCAACGGCGGACTCTTCCGTATGGAAAACGGCGATCACTTCGTTACCATCGGATGCAGCTTCCACAATAATGAAATGAAAGCCAATGGCAACCATGGCTGCATCGTAAGCATGCCATGGAGCACCGTCGCTAACGAATACTACGCCGACGCCTGCCGCTACTTCGATAACCATACCAACACACGCTGCATGTTCTTTGCCTCAGGTCCGAATCAGAAATGGTGGTTCAACGATTGCTATTTTAATGATAACACCGCCGATGACTGGTGGAGCACGCTTTTCTCGATGGAAGGCGGTGGCGAGATGTGTCTCAACAACTGCACAGTCATCGACAATAACCCCGAACGTTGCGCGGTTCTTGCTAAAGATTGCAGAGGTATGATCTTGAACAGCACCGTTTTAGGCAAAATCCGCGAAGGCATTTTCCAGGTCCGTCATTGCCCCGGCGTCAAAGTGGTTAACTCTATCCTTCTCAGTGAGAATGGTAAACCGGCCTTGTTTATGAACGGAAATGATGACGCTGATGCCAATATCCGTCTGATGGGTAACAGCATAGTCGGCTCAAAGACAGATGGTAAAGGCACGTGTGTCTGCGATGAAAACAGCCTCATCGGTCAGACATGGGTCGACGGCAAGTTCACCGTCAACAAAGAAGCCGGTCTCGCCGAATGGGACGGCAACTGGGAGGGACACACCAATGTCACTCTCGAGGAGCTGTCCGCTCTGCTGGCGGATACAACCGGTTACGATGCGACCGCTTTTGTTGATTGGCTGAAAGCATTAGGCGCAATAAAGGTTGGCGACGACAACAAAATCATGCAAATAAACGATGCCACAGGTTCGCCACGCAACTCCGGGTCGATCTGGGCAGGCGCTTACCAGAAATAATCTCTGTTTATCATCGTGAAATCTGCCCTCCCGCTTCGGGGGACAGATTTCACCTTTCACCATCCGCAAGCAATATATGAAACAAATCTGCACTCTCGCAGCGGCTTCTATGACTCTTCTCGCCGCAAGCGCGACTTTACCGACCGACCATAAGATGAAGGTCGTGACAAGGCTTGGTATAACCCATTACGAGGCAAATGAAGAAACCAAAGGCGCCATTGCCGACGGTCGGTTCAGCATTAACGGTACCGACCTGGGTCGCGCCGTTGAAATAAGATCCATATCGGTGTCCGATGATGCCGACTATATCTTCGTCAAACCAACCTCGTCGGGCTCTGCCGACGGCTCCACATGGGAAAATGCCATGGGTGCGGAGCAGTTTGCCGCGTGTCTGGGCAGTGGCAACGCTTCGCTTCTCAACGGTAAGATTTTCTGCCTTTCGGGAGGTGACTATAATCTCTGCGGTGTTGCCCCGAGGAGCGAATATGAAACAGCCTCTTATCTGCCGCTGGATTTTCCGAATGCCGCTTCTGCCGTGAATATCACTATTTCGGGCGGTTTCGACCCCGCCTCCTCCGGGAAGTCGGTGGCTCTCTTCGCCCCGGCAAAGTATCCTACCGTATTTTCAGGCGACAACACTTCGGGCGGTACACAGGGAAAACCCGATGCCGCTGACGCCGCCGGCTTCTATATCGGCGCCAACGCCTGCGTCGATATTTCCGACGTTACCTTTACATGCTTCTATGGCAAGCGCGGAGCGGCGTTTTATCTGCATGGCGCCAGGAACGCCCGTGCTGACCTCAACATCTATAACTCGACTTTCAAGAATATCGCCGTCAGCGACGGCGGCGGAGCCATAAACCTCACCAGCAAGGGCGGCGACGAAGATGCTGCCTTCCGATGTGTGGGCTGTACTTTTGAAGACATCGCCGGCGAATGGGGTTCCGTGATGAAAATCACATCCGGCAAGCACCGCAATGTCATGGTCGACTGCACGGTGCGTAACTGCACATCGGGTGCCGGTCTTATCCGTATGGAGAATAGCGCCATGCTCGACGCCACCACCTGCGTGTTCGACGGCAACACCATGACTGCCAATTCTTCAAGCGAATATGGCTCGGTTGTCACAATGGTATGGGGCTCCGGCTCTGGATGCTCGCTGCGTGCCGACGGCTGCCGCTTCACGAATAACCGCACGACTACCCGCGGCGTGCTCTGCGCCTCTACAGCCGACGACTATATCTGGTTGAGCGACTGCTACTTCTCCGGTAACTCCGGCGACGACGAGTACGACGGCGTGATCCGCGCCGGTTCCGGTGCTATGGTCTGTCTGAACAATACTACGATATACAACCCCGCGCCCTCGGCAAAAGCCGCTTCCATACAGGGCGATTTCGAGGGTATAATCCTGAACAGCACTTTTATCGGCGATCCCCGCTCGGCACACATCCTCTGCGGGTCGAAATCCTACGTCAAAGTGCTCAACTCCATATTTATGAGTCCCGCCGACAAGGCTGCCTTCTCCCGCGGCAGTGCGTCGATGCGCTCCGCCGGCTACAATATATGCTCGTCGGCCGACCGACTGTTCTCTTTTGACGGGTCTGACCGCTATAATCAGCTCTGGGACGACGACGTGTTCACTCTCGACAGTGAGGCCGGCGTATTCCGCTGGAGCGGAGACTGGCTTGAACACTCCCACGCCACCCGCGCACAACTTGACGAGGTCCTGCGTTCGAAGCTCATTTTCGACCCCTCGCGCTTCGTGCGTTGGCTTACCGAAGACCTCGGCGACCGCCTCAGCTACGACGCGCTCGGCAATCCGCGCGACCCTCAGGCTCTGTGGCCCGGCGCTTTCCAGGGCAATCACTCAGGAATGACCATCACACCGAATCAAGGACAGTCTGAAATCATCGACATGCTCCGAAGCAGCAATGATGTGCTTCAGATTAACGACAACTGGACAGAGAAGACTCTCAGCGAAGGTGTCACATACACCCACGCTTACATAACCAAACGGAACGGCGATCCTGACGACATCTACATCGTCAAGGTAGCTCCTGGCGCTCCCGGTGTCGCCGTTACAACCGAGGCTTGGGAGCCCGAAAAAATCAACGGTTTCGGCTGGATTCAGGAGAACACGCCTTCGGCATTCTTTGATAAGTTCAATGTCGACGGTCACCGCATTTTAGCTCTGGTAAACGGCGACTTCTTCACCTACGAAGGCGGCAAAGGCCCCATGCACTACCGCGGCAGAATTCTTTGGGACACATTCAACTACAAGAAGAGCCTTCCTGCTCAGGGAATTGGCTGGGTAGGTATTGACAAGAACGGCATAATGCACTGCGGTCCGCGTGCGACTTATAAAGACTACAAGGACGAGCTCGTAGAGTGCACCGGTGCCGGTTACAACATGCTCCACGACGGAGTGATTGGTCCCAACGCCGTTACCGATTCCAACGGTAATGTCCTCGAACAATGCCCCTGGTCTTATCCCAGCAATGTTATCGGTCATCGTGCCGACAATACAATGATTTTCCTCATCTGCGACGGACGCACCTCACGTTCGCGCGGCATGGAGTACGAGGATATGGGCAAAATAATGAAGGCTCTCGGTTGTACCGATGCTGTGATGATGGACGGCGGAGGCTCTGCTCAGATGCTCATCAACGATCTGGCTACCGGCGAGCATGGTATAGTGAACGTGCCAAACGACGGCGAACATCCCGGTATGGAACGCAAGCTGTGCAATTACTGGTCGATAGTTCTGACAAATAAATGATTATTAAGACATCAGATAGTATTTTACAAGGTAATTAAGATTGGCAACGGCAGGAAATCATCGCTTGTCTGCGTGGTTTCCTGCCTTATCCTGTTAACAGACTATGAAAATCAAATTTTTATTACATGCTGCCGGAGTTGCGGCAATCTTTGCGCTCCAGGCATGCGGTTCGGACAGCACCGACGAGCCGACGCCCGCACCGGTCCCCGACGAACCATCCGAAGCCATCGATGTGAAGGTCATGTCATGCAATATCCGTGTTTGTCCCACTTACGACTCGTATTTCGACGGCGATAACAACTGGCGCTACCGCAAGGACAGTCTGATCAGAGTAATCAAAGACCAGACTCCCGATATAATCGGTATGCAGGAGGTGCTCTACAATCAGCTCAACGATGTAAAGCCCGCTTTTGACGATGACTATGTCGCTTTCGGCGTCGGTGGCGACGACGGCGCTACCAATGGCTGTTTCAACGAGCTGTTCGTCAGCCGTAAGCGCTTCGACATTCTCGACAACGGCTACTTCTGGCTCAGCGATACGCCTGACAAACCCTCGACTGGTTGGGGCGCCTATGACTATCGAACCGCCGTTTGGGCTAAACTGAAGGATAAAGAAACCGATAAAATTTTGCTCGCAGTGAATACGCACCTCGACCATCAGAGTGCCGATGCTCGTGTCAAAGGGGCTATTCTTGTGCTTGACAGCATACAAAGCATGATAGGTGAGGGTAATGTGGTACTCACAGGCGACTTCAACAGCTCCAAGTCGGACCTTGCGATACAAACCATCACAACCAATATGTTCGGCAGCTTCCATCTTACCGATAGCCGTACAATTGCCGAAGCCAAAGAAGGTCCGGAATGGACATATCATGGCTGGGGCAGTCTTATCGCCTCAGACAAATGCACGCTCATAGATTTCATATTTGTAGGCGGTGGCATCTCCTGCGGAAAGCATACTCATGTAGAGACCACTTTTGGCGATGGTCGCTATCCTACCGATCATCTCCCCGTGGTTGCTGAGCTGAAGATACCATAACTATCGTATTGACGGAAACGAGGTCGTTTCGTAATTAAGTTTCACGAACTGCACTCCAGAAGTTCTTTGTCTGACTTTTGGGGTGCAGTTCATTCATGGTGCAGCCCTGCAATCAGAGAGGAAGTTTTTAGTTCTGAGAGGTCTGGAGGCGCTTTAGCTCGCCGGCAAATTTTGCGGAGAATTTATCGGCGCCTGCGCTGTTGAGGTGCGATATGTCGGCAAACAGCGATGGATCACCGGTCAGTTCGGGATCGGTGTACATATCAATTATCTCGATGCCGTTGTCGCCCGCAAAGGTTCTGAACTCGTCATAAATGCCTGAATCAGCGGCTTTATACCAGGGCGAAAAGGAGAAAACGATTTTTACTCTCCTTTGTCGGCAGGTGTCGACAAATTTCTGAAAATAGCGTTTTTTTAGTTCAGACCACTCGACAGGTGTATGATGATCCTGACGGTCCAAGTCGACTGACATAGTTTCATATATGGGCTTATACCCTTTGTAATCAAGCTCATGATTGGGTTTGATATTGTCAGAGAGCATTGGAATGAAGGTGCGGTTGTACCTGTAGAGGCTGGACAGCATCTTGTATTTTTCAAGCGGGTTAACATCCTGAAAAATTTCCGGTACGCCTGGGATGTCGTACCAGCGCTTCTGCCATTTCAGGTATTTGGCGAAGTCGTCGTCTTCCATGTCGAAGGACGGAATGACATCGTAAATGATCATTTTTGGGGTATGCCGGCGGAGTATGGCGAGCAGTCTGCCGTAGTGATATAATATTCCGTTTCCGTCAAGACCGCAGTTATAGACAGTTGCGCCGAGAGAGTCTTCAAGAATGCGAGGATTGAAGTGATGGATGGCTCTCGACGAGCCGAAAACGAGCACGGAGTCCGACATCTCATGGGTGATGTAATAATGGTTGTATGTGTCTCCGCCTTTGGCGTGGCTGTTAAGATAACGTGCGCCCAAGCCAAAAGCAAAGTCAACCAATGCGACAATAGCGAAAAAAACGACTGTGTATACCAGAAATTTTTTCATACTCTAAAAATTCACATAAATAAATGACCCTGCGTCGAGAACGCCAAGCGATAATATCATGGCGAAGAGGGAAATATAGATGAGCCATCTTGCCCACGAGCTTTCGAGCCACTTGGTTTTCTCCTTCAGGTATTCGGCACGGAGTTCGGCAACAAACACTATGAGTATCGCCAGGAAGGTGATGAGCTTGTCGGTGTTGGTGGCTTTGTACATCAGAGGCTGCAAGGTGTGGTCGGTAAAGATGCGGACAATGAACTCCCATGCCTGCGTGAGCGTAGGCATCCGGAAGAAAATCCATGCGAGGGTGACGACGGCAAAGGTTATGATTATTCTCAGTGGCTTTGCTCTGAGAAGCCACTTCTTTTTAGCGTGACGACCCTTTGGATCCAACCCTGCGGCTTTTTCTCCAATCTGCGCTATTCCGTGCAGACCGCCCCAGACAAGGAAAGTGTAGTTGGCTCCATGCCAGAGACCCGACACGAGGAAAGTCGCCATAATGTTGGCATATTGACGCGGCTTGGAGCACCGGCTGCCTCCAAGCGGGATGTAGACATGCTGGGTGAGCCATCTGGTGAGGGAAATATGCCATCTGCGCCAGAATTCGGTGATGCTTTCGGCGAAATACGGGCGGCGGAAGTTGTTGACGAGGTGGAATCCGAGAGTCTCGGCAATTCCGATCGCCATGAATGAATAGCCTGCAAAATCGCCGTATATCTGGAGAGTGAAGAGAATAGCAGCGAGCGCACAGTTGTAGCCGGAGAAGAACTGGTAATTGTTCATCACCGTGTCTACATAAAGTCCGAAACTGTCGGCGAAAACGCACTTGAGGAATATGCCCCACAATATCCACTTGAGACCCTGCACTCCGTTGGCAAACACAAATTTCTTCTCGGATTTAATCTGAGGAAGCAGTTCTGAAGCTTTCGAAATAGGACCGCTTGCTGTCTGGGGGAAGAAAGAGCAGAACAGCAGATAGTCGACAAAGCTTTTTTCGGGTTCTTCACGTTTTCTGTAGACATCGAAGAAATAGCCAAGCGCCTGAAAGGTGAAGAAGGAGATGCCGACAGGTATCGCCCAGTTGAGACCTGGAATATCATAATGTACCCCGAGCCTAGAGAGAAAGGCAAAGACTATGCCGTTGATAAAATTATAATACTTGAAAATCAGAAGTGGCATGAGCGACAACAGCGCAAATACCCATCCTGCCCATTTTCGCTTTCGGGTCAGCAGCAGGGATTCGGAATTCCCCTCCCCACTTTTATCCGCCGCCATGCGCGTGTCAATCGCACCGATGACCCGGGCGCCGACGTATGTGACGAGGGTGACGAAGAACAACACCAAAGCGAACGAGGGCTGCCAGTTCATGTACAGAGCATAACTCACCACTACAAGATATAGCTTCCTCAGCCAGTGGGCGCGGGCGGGGATTATCCAGTAGGCTGCAAAAACCAGTGCGAATACAATCCAGAATTTGAAACTGTTAAAAAGCATAAAGTTGTGTCTGCAAGAGTTTTTAATACGTAAGAGTCAATGCTAATTGCTCATTCTGCTCTGGAGGCTCTGACATAGTCAATCTTGGTAGAAAGGCAACTTGCAGAGGACCTCAGCGAACGTATGCTTCGCAAAGATACTCAAAATTATTGAAAGCTCATTCGACCGGTATAGGATTTTCTTATTGAAAGTTTTTGAAAGGAGACTTGAAGGGGGAGTATAAAACACCATAAAACACCAGCCATACAAACAAATTTTAATTGCTTGTGTGGCTGGTAGTAAGTATGTTATATGTGAATTTAAGTCTTAATATTCGTCCTCGTTGAAGAGATGCGAATAGATTATTTATCAAGCAGTTAGCTTGATTTTGCAGAAATAGGACAAGCAAAATTTGTTATATAATGCGATAAATTGCGACTTATGCAGCAGTTTGAAGTGATGTACTCATAAATACCGTTGTATTCAGCAAGCGTAATAATCTAATAGCTGATAATCGAGTAGCATATCATCGTATAGGCAATCAGAAACGAATTAATGGCTGTACTGAAACTGTTCCCGGTCGAGTGGCTTATAAGAGCTTGTTTAAAAACAAGCTCTTATAATTATTCGGCTGGCTTTAATTCGGAAAATATTAAGTGGGCCGGTGTCATTTTTTGAACATATTCGCCCCCAAAGAGACTCTCGCCGATTCCGATTTTCCAATCAATAGAACGTTCATAATTGCCGTTCAAATCGTATAATTTACAAGTATAATCCCCAAATGTAGGATGCGATTCTTTGGATTTCCGCAGTATGTTCTCGCCTGTATTACCTCGCCCGTATTGATATGCACTTCTTAATTTTCCATCCGAAAAAAAGTA
>USMC01000033.1 GCA_900555715.1 uncultured Porphyromonadaceae bacterium
AAGAATCTGGACGGCTATCTTTTTATGGCCTACACGCTATCGCGGACGGTTGTACAAGCATATTGGCGAGGTCTTTTTGTTTAAGACCCTTCTCTTCCAATATGCTATGAATCCTATCAACTATACGGAAAGACAGGTCAACACGCCGACAGACCTTGGGTGAAACTTTAGCCCGGCGAGCCTCTATGATGCTACTTCTTTTCATCGCGAGTAAAATTTAGATTTCCTATAATCTCTTTATCTACAATATAGAGAGTTCTTCCTCGCCAAGATGAACGCTGTAAAAATTCACAGCGTCATGCTCCTCAATCAGTTCTATGGAATATTTCTGCGTCATACTTAACTTAAAGATTAACTTCGCATAGTTAACAACTCTTTTCCAATACAACAAATAAATTCACTTTAAAGTTAAGTTAAAAAAGTTTTTCTTTAGAGAACGCTTAGAGGCAGAGCGGTCGTTTTGCGGCAACTATGTCTGGTGAGGTCTCTTTATGGGTACTATACCGATCCTGAATCCGATAGGATTAGATATGAAAAACCTCGGAACTGCCTGACAGTCCGAGGTTACAAATGGAGCTGGAGGGACAGTCGGGCGCACCTACAAGCGCGCCCGATTCTGTATATGCCATGACAGATGCATGTCGGTCATCTTATCACATACGTTTTCTTATCCGGTCCGACACCCTTGATTGTAAGTGATTTCCACTCCTTCGGCAGAGAAGTGTAAGCCTGTTCGATACCGTTGTCGGTAAATCTCAGCCCCGCAAATCCGCAGAGCACCACCTGTATCAGACCGCCAGCACCGGTGCAGAAATAAGGATTGTTTGAGTTGGCGGACTCAGAAAGCACACCGAACGGAGGTCGCTTGTTGGGCATAAATGCCTTGTGGAAAAACTCATAAGCCTTGTCAGTATCTCCAACCTGGCTATATAGCACAGCAAGTATCGAGTTACCCATGGCTGGACCATTGCCGTCGATCTTCTTCGCATAATACTCCACATCGGCAAGTATCCTGTCGCGGTCGGTCACAATCTCCAGCGGATAGGCAAGCAGATTCACATCGGCCTGCTTTACTATTTCTCCGGCATACCTCGAGTGTTCCATTGTCGTCCCGTCAGGCATGTGATGAAACTTGATGCCGTCGGCTATCTTCTCCCAGGCAGGATCAGGAGTCGCCCCGATAGTATTGGCGGCTTTAACCGCATACTCCAGCGCACGCTTAGCCGCACCGTTGGTAAATGCGTTGTCATCTATGTTCGCAGCATACTCGTTGGCTCCGACAACATTCTTTATCGAGTACGATCCGTCGGCATTGAGCGTTGCGCGCGACTTCCAGAAATCGGCCACGTTTTTCATCACCTCGTAGCCCTCCGACCGCAGCCAGTCGATATCACGGGTCACACGATAGTAGTTCCAGAACGCGATAGCGATATCGGCTGTTATATGATGCTCAAACGTTCCCGTCAGACACCATGTCGGCGTAGCCTCCTCACCCGAGCGATCCGACTCCCAGGGATACATCGCGCCACAGAATCCGTAATGCCTCGCACGGCGACAAGCCTGCGGCAGACGGTCGGTGCGGTAGTCGACACACGACCTCGCCATATCCTGATTGAGCATGAGCAGAGGCGGATACATCCACATCTCAGTATCCCAGAATACATGACCGTTATAGCCCGACACCGTCGACAGCCCCATCGGTGCGATGCTGTTACGCGTTCCTTCGCCACCGAAGCTATAGAGATGGTACAGTGCCAGTCGCACGTCACGCTGCGACTCGTCATCGCCCTCGATGATGATGTCACTTTCCCAAAGTCTTTCCCATTCCTTCTTGTGCCCGTCGACAAGTGCGTCAAGATCCGACCTCAGAGCATACATCGCCATGCGTTCAACATCGGCATCAAGGTGAGGGAACTCCACTGAATTGGCCACTGCACCCATCAGTGAGAACTCAAAAATCTCCCCTTTCTTCACCTGCGCGGTGAACTTCATTATCGGGTAGCCGTCTGCAATATCTTCACTCACAATCTCAGGATGTTCTTCCGATGGAAACAGGAACGCGGTAGCCGATGCCACCTCGATACTTCCGTCATAGCTTGTCGCCATCGCCGTCATTGCGGGCATAAGGTGATTTCCGTCGCGGTGATTCTTGAATTTAGCGCTGCAGTCCACATACTCCGCTGCAAACGAAGTCTGGTTCTTAACATCAAGAGTCACGTCGCGTTCTGCCTTAACTTTCACCCTGACAAGCCCCATATAAGGCAGATTTCTCATTGCCATTACCTCGTATGAGATCTCGGCTCCGTCGGCGTCAAAAGTTGTAGTCATCTTAGCTTCCTTCATGTCGAGCACCTGACGTTTATGACAGATAGTGCTGTCGGTCACGGCTCTACCGTCGATATCAATATCGAGATTGAGAAAATGCGGACCGCGTGCGATACGGCTCACATCTCCGGGACGACGCGACATATACACATTGTTCAGCACTATATCGTCGACTTTCAGCAGTTTGTCCGACGTCACGATCCCGATTGTCCCATTGGCGAGAGTCACGCCGTTGTAATTGTTGAAATCCTCGGCCACAATACGCCAATCGTCCGGCTTGTCAACCGAAGCCCACCCCGTTACAGCAGGAAGCAACATGACAGTCGCTACTATGAGATTCTTTATATACATTGTGTGATAGTTGAAGTGATTTAAACTTATTAAAGTGATTTCGATGAAATTAAATAACTGAAAAATACGGCAATTAGCCACAAAAGTATTAAACTAATAGTGCTGAATTACAAACAAATACTCTTATCGCTATGCTCACCGAAGACAAAATTACATAAATATTCGTAATGGAAGATGAATTCAGCAAAGTTTTTGAAGCCATGCTCCGTAGCAGAGGATGCTTTAAGCTGCATCTGAATTGCAATGACAGGGATGAATTTTTATGTAATTATGTATGCTGAAAATAAAAATTTGTTTGCAGCCATCTGAACTACAAGCAATTACAAATATTTAGTAGAGTTGGAGGTAATAGTTCCCGACACTCCATATTTTTTTCTTTAGAGAACGATTAGAAGCAGAGCGGTCGTGTTTGCGGCAACTATGTCTGGTGAGGTCTTTTTTTGGTCTTATACCGGTCCTGAATCGAAAGGATTAGACACGAAAAAACCGGTTCTGAATCCGATAGGATTAGATATGAAAAACCTCGGAACTGCCTGATAGTCCGAGGTTACAAGTGGAGCTGGAGGGGGTTGAACCCTCGTCCAAACGCGGAATTAATGAGCTTTCTACGTGCGTAGTCTCAGCTTGGTTTTCGAGCGGGGGCAGGTCTGAGACTGCCAACCACCGCCTTATCCCTTAAATTTCGGAGGCGCAGCAGGGCATACGCTTCCTATCTCCGATTTACCAGCACCGCCTGATCGACGAGCCTCGGAAAAAGGGCTGTCGGGCGATGTCTTGTCGCTGCAACTGTTGCGGCGATTAAGCCTTATCTACTGTACTTCGATTAGGCAGCAAGAGCGTAGTTATTTTCGCCATTTAAACTGTCTGAAGCCTGATATTATAGAGCATAGACCTCAAAGCTCTGCACGCTTACCCACCACTTCTACACGCTGTCAAAACCGGTCAGCCCCGATTATATGTGCTTCCCTGATGGAAAGGGATTGCAAAAATAACACAATCTATCGTAATTTGGTTGGATTTCCGTGGTATTTAACATTAATTAAATTAGCTGATTTCTCCTTTTTTCTTAATTTTGACGCCAAAATATCAAACATATCATTTTTTCTCATGTCGAATATCCTCAAATATCTGTGGGGGCTTGTGCTTCTGATTCTAATACTTTTAGCTTAAACACATCCTTATGCTACGAATAATCAGGATTATAATTGCCATTGTCTCTTTTATGGCAATGACTGTTCTTTTTGTTGATTTTACCGGGTCTGCCGCGGCATGGCTGTCATTTCTTCCCAAAGTACAGCTCGTACCGGCTATCATTGCGCTCAATTTTGTGGCGATTGCCGTTGTGCTGTGTCTCACGCTGCTGTTCGGACGACTATATTGCAGCGTGCTGTGTCCGCTGGGTATTTTTCAGGATATCGTAGGGCGTATAAAATTATGGCTCAGCCCTAAGAAAAAGCGCCGCATCGGGCTTTTCCATACTACCGCTGAACTCTCCACCCTGCGCTATCTGTTTTTCGGGCTGTTCGCCGTCCTGTTCATCCTCGGTCTGACAGGCGTTCTTGCGATGTCCTACGCCGGGTTCCTCGACCCGTACAGCATTTTCGGACGCTTTGCAGGTCAGACGCTGTCGCCGGCATGGCGCGCCGCCGCTGTACCGCTCGGCAACGCTGCCGCCGACCATGGTATATGGCTTTTCTCGGGCTATCCTGCCCCCTCGGCATTCTCGTGGGTTCTCGCCTCTGTCGCCACGGCTCAGCTTGTCATTGTTGGTGCTCTCGCATGGTGGCGCGGACGCATATATTGCAACACAGTATGCCCCGTCGGCACAGCGCTGGGCTATGTCTCGAAATATTCGCTCTTCAAGGTGACTATCAACATGGACAAGTGCATCACATGCGGCAAGTGCGCCAGGAAATGTAAATCGGGCTGCATCGACAGCAAGAACCATTCCATCGACCATTCTCGCTGCGTAGCGTGCATGGACTGTCTGGACGCCTGCAGCGAGGGAGCACTTTCGTTCCGTATCTCGCGTCCGTCGCATCACGGCGCCAGGACTACCGACGCCGGTCGGCGTGCCTTCCTTGCCACGGCAGGTATCGTAGGTGGCACCCTTGCCGCTGAGGCCGCCGATAAACTATCGGACGGCGGCTTCGCACCTGTAAAGAAGAAAAAAGCATATACCGACTGTGTTCATCCCGTCCCTGCCGGAGCGGCAAGCATCAGGCATTTCGCATCAAGCTGCACAGCGTGCCAGCTGTGCGTGAGCGAATGTCCGTCCGGTATCCTGCGCCCGTCGCTTGAGCCAGGCAGTTTCATGCAGCCGAGGATGATATTCACCGAGGGCTATTGTCTGCCCGAATGCACGCGCTGCGCCGATATCTGTCCTGCCGGAGCCATCCGCCCGATCGACACCGCGACAAAGAGCGTCACGCAAATAGGCACCGCAACCGTCAATCCCGACCTGTGCATATCCGCCGCCTACGGTCAGCACTGCGGCAACTGCGCCCGCAACTGCCCCACCGGCGCCATAACAATGGTCGACGGCGAAGGCGGCAACCAGCGTCCGGCCGTCAACGCAGAACTCTGCATAGGATGCGGCAAATGCGAATATGTATGTCCCGTCGGCACCGCCGGACAGCTCAGCAGCGACGTCGCCGCTATTCACGTAATTGGCAACGAAGTACATATACAGAAATGAAAGAACAAGATATATCCCGCAGGCGTTTTCTGCGCAACATGGGCATCTTCTCCGGTGCAGCCGCTGCCGGCGCGCTGGCGACGATGTGCACACGCGCCGAAGACACATCCGCGCCAAGTGCTGCAGAAGGCGGCATGACTCTCCGCACGAACCACAATACGGGCGACGAAGTGAGCCTCCTCGGTTTCGGATGTATGCGCTTCCCGACAAAAGGCTCTACCAACGGCGGTGACGACCCGACTCTCGACCAGGATGCCATAAACGAGCTAATCGCCACGGCACACGAAAACGGAGTGAACTACTACGATACGTCGCCGGCATACTGCCGCGGACAGTCGGAGGCCGCCACGGGCGAGGCGCTCAGCCGCTTCCCGCGCGATTCGTATTTCATAGCCACAAAGATGTCGAACTTCGCGCCCCAGACATGGTCGTTCGAGGAGTCGAAGAATATTTTCGAGAACTCTCTGCGCAATCTGCGCACCGACTATATCGACTATTATCTGCTTCACGCCATAGGCATGGGCGGCATGGAGGCTTTCAACCAACGCTTTGTCGACAACGGCATTCTGCCGTGGCTCATAGAGCAGAAAAAACTCGGACGTATCCGCAACCTTGGCTTTTCCTTCCACGGTCCGCGCGATGCATTCGATGATTTCTTAGCTATGATGGACCGCGGAGAAGTGCACTGGGACTTCGTGCAGATCCAGCTCAACTATATCGACTGGGCTAACGTCGAAGAGCAGCAGGGACGCAATGTCAACGCCGACTATCTCTATGCCGAACTGCACAAGCGCAACATTCCCGCAATCATCATGGAGCCGCTTCTGGGCGGACGCCTTGCCGACGTGCCCAAACCCGTCGCCGACAAGATGAAGAGCCGTCGTCCCGACGACAGCATACCTTCATGGGCTTTCCGCTTTGCCGGCAGCCCGGAAGGCATCCTCACCGTTCTCAGCGGCATGACATATATGGAGCATCTGCGCGACAATCTGCACACATTCTCACCTCTCGCCCCTCTCAACGACGACGAACTTGCATTCCTCGCAAGCGCCGCCCTTGAGATTCTCCGGAACAATCCCATCCCGTGCAACTATTGCAACTACTGCATGCCCTGCCCCTACGGTATCGACATTCCCGGAATATTCAAGCACTACAATACCTGCGTCAGCGAAGGAAATGTGCCCCGCGCGACCACCGATCCCAACTACGAACGCGAGCGGCGCGCCTTCCTTTACGGCTACGACCGTTCTGTGCCGCGTCTGCGCCAGGCGACGCGCTGCATAACATGCGGTTCATGCCTTCCGCACTGTCCTCAGGCGATCGACATCCCCGAGCGTCTGCACGAAATTCAGGCTTACGCCGAATCGCTCCGTCAGAACAAGCTCTGACATATTTCTGTTTAATTTTGTTAATTTTGACAGATTTATTGCGGTATACTTGAAATTTTTAAAAAACTTTGATTAAATTTGCCATCGCAATAAACAGAGAGAACGATTAGATATTCAAAGCACAATCACGAAACAACTGCAATAGCAAATTGTAGAAAGAACATCCCAAGTTATTAATAAGTGAATCATAGGTTAGGATGCAATTGCCTGAGACAGGTAGTTGCATTTTTTGTCAGAAACCGCATGGCTCAAACAACAGCAAATAGAAGATTTATTCGGTACCAAACGACCTGCGATTACTAAACACCTCAAGTCAGGAAAATGTGGAAGAAAAAAGCACATGTTCCATTTTGGAACATACTGCCGTAAAATGATAAGATTCATATCGGGCACTCGCTCAAGGACCTCGGCAAGAAGCTGTTCGCCTTCTCCAAAATGGTTATATTGACCTGCTCGGAGCTGTTGTCGAAAATATAGAAGTACGCGAATTATCTGATTCTCGCCGACCTCTATAACGCAATCCTATTAGCGGAAGCATGCAGAGGCACCGACAACTCACTTGCGTGGATGCGCAAATATGATTGTCTCTTAGCCAGCAGCCGTACGAGGCATGCTCGCCAGATGCAAAAAACCAAGACAGCAAAAAAACGATAAATATTATTTGATTCGCTTGTTGACTCTACATCGGAAGTTATTGCTCATATACAACTTTGATTTCAAAAATTATAGGTAATTTTGCATATGAAATCTATGCAAGAAAACGAAATAATAATTTATCAACCTGACGAAACCCTCAAACTTGATGTTCAAGTTGAGGATGATACTGTGTGGCTTACACAGGCTCAAATGGTAGAATTATTCCAGACTACTAAACAAAATATAAGCCTTCATACTAATAATATTTTTAAAGAAGGTGAACTAGATGCTAATTCAGTTGTCAAGGAATACTTGACTACTGCATCTGATGGTAAAAGATATCGAACTAAATACTACAATCTTGATGTCATCATATCAGTAGGGTATAGAGTCAAATCATTAAGGGGTACCCAGTTCCGCCAGTGGGCAAATAAGATATTGAAGGAATATATGCTTCGTGGATATTCAATCAACCAAAGATTGATTGAGATGAGCGACAGATTGGACCGACGCCTTTTGGAACAAGATGGGAAGATTGCGGCTATTCGCAAAGACGTCGATTTCTTTGTCAGGACATCGTTGCCTCCTAAGGAAGGCATCTTCTTTGACGGGCAGATTTTTGACGCGTACGCATTTGTCGCCGATTTGATTCGCAAAGCAAAACACAGAATAGTTGTAATCGACAGCTATGTTGACGATTCGGTGCTGGTGCAACTGTCGAAGCGGAATCGCGGCGTGACGGTGGATATCTATGACGGCAAGATTTCGCAGCAACTGCGTCAGGATGTGGCGCGACACAATGCCCAATACCCGGGCGTTACCTTACACGCTTACAATAAGGCTCACGACCGTTTTCTGATAATCGACGAGGAAGTCTATCATATCGGGCACTCGCTCAAAGACCTCGGCAAGAAGCTCTTCGCCTTCTCCAAAATGGATGTCATGACCGGCTCAGAGCTGTTGTCGAAAATATAGAAACTGTTTGGTGCATCAGAATGAAGGTTTTGGTGCGCCAAAAGCTATTCCAAACTATTCCAATTTTGTAAAATTGGAATAGTTTGACTCGGGCATATCGAGTGATTTTTTGTCGGTGATGTCATGGATGCGATTTGCGTTTTGCGGGGAAATTTTGTATTTTTGCAAATTGGAAATAAAGCAATCACACAATATGAGCAATATCGAACTTAGCGAACAGGAGCAGCTCAGACGTCAGAGCATGGCGGAGCTGCGCCGCATGGGCATAGAACCTTATCCGGCAGCCGAATATAAAGTGACAGGTCACAGCGATGAAATAAAGAGCACGTTCAGCGACGACGCTCCGGCGCGCGACGTCTGCGTGGCAGGACGAATAATGAGCCGCCGCATCATGGGCAAGGCTTCTTTCGTCGAACTCCAGGACTCCAAGGGACGAATCCAGATCTACATCTCGCGTGACGAGATATGTCCCGACGAGAACAAGGACCTCTACAATATCGTCTTCAAGAAACTTCTCGACATCGGCGACTTCATCGGAGTCTGCGGCTATGTGTTCCGCACACAGACAGGCGAGATTTCCGTCCATGCCAAAAGCATGACTGTCCTGAGCAAGTCACTGCGTCCGCTGCCTATAGTGAAGATGAAGGATGGCGTTGTCTACGACGCTTTCGACGACCCGGAGCTCCGCTACCGCCGCCGCTACGTCGACCTCGTTGTCAACGATGGCGTAAAGCAGATATTCCTCAAACGCACAAAGGTCTACACCTCAATGCGCGAGTATTTCAACAACGCAGGTTACATCGAGGTAGAGACTCCTATCCTCCAGTCGATTCCTGGCGGAGCATCGGCACGCCCGTTCATCACCCACCACAACGCGCTCGACATTCCCCTCTACCTGCGCATCGCCGACGAGCTCTATCTCAAGCGCCTCATCGTGGGCGGCTTCGAAGGCGTCTATGAATTCTCGAAGAACTTCCGCAACGAGGGCATGGACCGCACGCACAACCCTGAGTTCACCTGTATGGAAATCTATGTTTCCTACAAGGACTACAACTGGATGATGTCGTTCACCGAAAAGATGCTCGAGAAGATATGCCTCGACGTCAACGGCACCGACGAAGTGAAGGTCGGCGACAATGTCATCAGCTTCAAGGCACCGTTCCCGCGCGTGACAATGGCACAGGCTATCAAGGACCACACCGGCGTAGACATAACCGGCATGGATGAGGAGCAGCTGCGCAAGACGGCGCGCGACCTCGGCATAGAGGTTGACGACACCATGGGCAAAGGCAAGCTCATCGACGAAATATTTGGCGAGAAATGCGAAGGCAAGTACATCCAGCCTACATTCATCACCGACTATCCCATCGAGATGTCGCCTCTGACAAAGCGCCACCGCGACAACCCCGAACTCACCGAACGCTTCGAGCTGATGGTGAACGGCAAAGAGCTCGCCAACGCTTATTCTGAGCTCAACGACCCCATCGACCAGTACGAGCGCTTCGTCGAGCAGATGCGTCTTGGCGAGAAAGGTGACGACGAGGCAATGATTATCGACGGCGACTTCATCCGCGCCCTCGAATACGGCATGCCTCCAACATCCGGCATGGGCATAGGCATGGACCGCCTTGTGATGCTTATGACGGGTCAGACAGCTATACAGGAAGTACTTCTCTTCCCGCAGATGCGTCCCGAGAAAGTGGAGAAGCGCGACAAACCCGAGGCATTCGTCGCTCTCGGCGTTCCCGCCGAATGGACAGAACCGCTGCAGAAGACAGGCGTGCTCACCGTAGAGGCTCTCGCAGCGCTCAATCCTAACAAGCTTTTCCAGGATCTCTGCGGCTTCAACAAAAAGAACAAACTCGGGCTTGCCAATCCCAAAAGCGAAGAAGTAGCGGCATGGGTTGAGGCAGCGAAAGCCAGATAAGACAGCCAGGAATGACAAAACTCTTAGGCATGACTCCCGAAGAGCTCGGCACGGTGGCGCTCGCCGCCGGGCTGCGCCCCTTCGCCGCCCGCCAGATGGCGCAGTGGCTCTATGTGCGCCGCGTCGACAACATCGACATGATGACCGATCTCTCCAAGAAATCGCGCTCCTGGCTCCGCGACCACGGCTATACCGTCGGACGCCATAAGCCCATCAAGGAAGCGCGCAGCGCCGACGGAACGGTGAAATATCTCTTCGCGGGTGTCGGCGGACGCGACATAGAAGCCGTCTACATCCCCGACCGGGAGCGCGCCACTCTGTGCGTGTCCAGTCAGGCAGGATGCCGCATGGGGTGCCGCTTCTGCATGACAGGTCAGGGAGGCTGGCAGGGCAATCTCGATGCCGCCGACATTCTCAACCAGATACTCTCCATCCCCGAAAGCGACACACTGACAAACATCGTATTCATGGGCATGGGCGAGCCCGCCGACAACGTCGACGCCGTTCTGCGGACGATAGATGTTCTGACGGCGAAATGGGGATTCGCCTGGAGTCCTAAGAGAATCACGGTGTCGACCATAGGCAAACAGCCGGGTTTCAGCCGCCTTCTCGACGAGGCTCAGACACACATCGCCGTAAGCCTCCATTCGCCATACACCGTCGAGCGCGCCTCCATAATGCCTGTCGAGAAAGCGTTTCCTGAAAAACAGATCATCGAGACTCTCCGCAAATACGATTTCGCCCACCAGCGCCGTCTGTCGTTCGAATATACGATGTTCGAGGGTCTCAACGACAGCGTCAGACACGCCGATGCTCTGGCACATCTCATAAAAGGCACATCCGGACGCGTCAACCTGATACGCTTCCACCGCACACCCGGCTTCGAAGGACGCCCGTCATCCCAGGAGACCATGGAACAGTTCCGCGACCGCCTTAACGACGCCGGAATCACCGCCACCATACGCGCTTCGAGAGGCGAGGACATCATGGCGGCGTGCGGCATGCTCGCCGGGGAAGCAGCACAACAAACAAAACAACAGACAAAATGAACAGCAATAAGATACGCGTGGGAATCACCCACGGCGACACCAACGGCATAGGCTACGAAGTAATCCTCAAGACTCTTGAGGACCCGCGCATAGCCGACCTGTGCACCGTCGTAGTCTACGGTTCGGCAAAAGCCGCCGCCTTCTACCGCAAAGCCATGGAGCTGGCTCCTGTACAGTTCAACCGCATAGACAGCGCCGCCGACGCACGCGACGGAGCCTACAACATCATCAACGTCGTAGGCGAAGACCTCAAAATCGACCCGGGCGTAGCGACAGAGGCTGCAGGACAGGCAGCGCTGGCGGCTCTGAAAGCTGCCGTCGCCGATCTACGCGAAGGCAACATCGACGTTCTTGTCACAGCGCCTATCAACAAGCATTCCATCCAGAGCGACGAATTCCATTTCCCCGGACACACAGAATTTCTCGAAGCTGCCGCCAACGAAAGTGCAGACACGCCCTCCGAGGCACTGATGATACTGTGCTCGGAGAATATACGCGTGGCACTTGTCACCGCCCACAAACCTATCGCCGAAGTAGCATCCTGTCTCACACAGGAACTTATCGTCAAGAGAATAAAGGCTTTCGCAGCGTCGTTGTGCCGCGATTTCGGCATACCTTCGCCGCGCGTGGCTGTCCTCTCGCTCAATCCGCATGCCGGCGAGGAAGGTCTGCTTGGTAAAGAGGAAGAAGAGATCATCAAGCCCGCCATCGAGGAGGCGCGCCGTGATAAAATACTTGTTTTCGGACCATACGCCTCCGACGGTTTCTTCGGCAGCGGTGCCTTCGCACGGTTCGACGGCATACTGGCAATGTACCACGACCAGGGTCTCACACCCTTCAAGACCATCGCCATGGACAGCGGCGTCAATTTCACTGCCGGACTGCCCTTCGTGCGCACGTCGCCCGACCACGGCACCGGCTACGACATCGCCGGCAAAGGCATGGCACAGCCCGATTCGCTGCGCAGCGCCATCTACACCGCAATCGACATTTTCCGCAACCGCCAGGCGCACGACGAGGCTTACCGCCGCCCGCTCACCCGACAATACCACGATAAAGGCGACCGCGGCAACGACCCCACCTTAGACCTCTCAAAAGACTGACACGATGAACTATGCGATAATAGCTGCCGGTGAAGGCTCACGCCTTGTGCAGGAAGGAGTGGCACTCCCCAAACCGCTCGTCGACATCGACGGGCGCCCGATGATACGCCGCCTCATCGACATCTTCGCGTCGTACCGTCCGGAGACACTGAGCGTTATCGTCAACGAACAGATGACCGAAGTACGCGACTACCTCGAAAGCATAGCGCCCGGTCTGCCGTTCGACTTCCGCCTCACCGTCAGGACTACGCCGAGTTCCATGCACAGTTTCTACGAAGTGTCGCGCGGTTTCAGCGCCGGCAAGTTCATCCTCACCACCGTCGACACCATCTTCCGCGCCGACGATTTCCTGCGCTATGCCGAAGCATTCGACAGCTGCGACGCCGACGGATGCATGGGCCTGACGACATTCATCGACGATGAAAAACCGCTTTATGTCGACGTAGACCCCGCGACAGACCTCATCACCGCCTTCCGCGACGCCCCGACAGGCAAGGACAAATACATCTCCGGCGGCATCTACGGACTCACTGCTCCCGCGCTCGACGTCCTCGCCGGATGCATGGCTCGCGGAGTGAGCCGTATGCGCAACTACCAGCGCGCGCTCATCGCCGAAGGACTGAAACTGAAAGCTTTCTGCTTTCCAAAGATTGTCGACGTCGACCATGCCGCCGACATCATCACAGCACAACAATTCTTATCCTCAGACACCTTATAATGACCGAAGAAGAACCCATCATCAATCAGGAAAGCGGCACCGCCGAATATGGCGAGGGCGACATCATCACCCTGTCGTGGAATGAACACATACAGCGGCGCCCGGGCATGTACATCGGTAAGCTCGGCGACGGTACCAACTCCGACGACGGCATTTATGTGCTCATCAAGGAAGTTGTCGACAACTCTATCGACGAATATATGATGGGCTTCGGAAAACAGATCGACGTCACCGTCGGAGAACATTCGGCAAGCATACGCGACTATGGGCGCGGAATACCTCTGGGTTCGCTGATAGTGGCAGCTTCGAAGATGAACACCGGCGCCAAATACGATTCCGAAGCTTTCAAGAAGTCTGTCGGACTCAACGGCGTGGGCATAAAGGCTGTCAACGCCCTGTCGTCCGATTTTGAAATCACGGCTTTCCGCGACGGACAGTGCAAGCGCGCACGCTTCTGCATGGGCAACCTCGTGGAAGAAAGCGACATAGAACCTACCGACCAGTCCAACGGCACTTTAGTGAACTTCACGCCGTCCGACGATATTTTTAAAGGCTTCCTCTTCCGCGACGAGTTTGTCGTACCGATGATGAAGAACTACACTTTCCTCAACACCGGACTGAAAATCTACTATAACGGTCACGCCTATGTGTCGCGGCACGGTCTTATGGACCTGCTCCAGGAAAACATGACGCAGGAGCCCCTTTATCCGCCTATCCACCTCAGAGGCGACGACATCGAGGTTGTCATCACCCACGCTCGGCAGTACGGCGAGGAATACTACTCCTTCGTCAACGGTCAGCACACCACCCAGGGCGGCACACATCTGAGCGCCTTCAAGGAAGCCTCCAGCCGCACGATAAAGGAGTATTTCAACCGCAATTTCGAATATTCCGACATCCGCAACGGCATGGTCGCAGCCATCGCCATCCGCGTTCAGGACCCTGTTTTCGAGTCGCAGACCAAGACAAAGCTCGGTTCGCGCGAAATGTCGCCCGACGGTGTGACAATTGCCAAATACATAGGCGATTTCATCAAGAAAGAACTCGACAACTACCTTCACCGCAACCTCGACGTAGCCGAAGTGATCCTCAAGAAAGTACAGGAGAGCGAGCGCGACCGCAAGGCTATGGCGGGCGTCGCCAAGAAAGCCCGCGAGACAGCCAAGAAAGTGAGCCTCTACAACCGCAAGCTCAACGACTGCCGCGTGCATCTGAACGACAGCCGCGGCAATGAAGAGAAAAAACTCGCCACGTCCATCTTCATCACCGAGGGCGACTCCGCCGGAGGCTCCATCGAGAAAGTGCGCGACGTAGAGACACAGGCGGTGTTCAAGCTCCGCGGCAAGCCGCTCAACAGCTACGGTGCGACACAGAAAGAGCTTTACGCCAACCAGGAGTTCAGTCTCCTGCAGGCAGCGCTGAACATCGAGGACGGTATCGATAACCTCCGCTACAACAAGGTCATCATCGCCACTGATGCCGATGTCGACGGCATGCACATACGCCTGCTCATGCTGACGTTCTTCCTCCAGTATTTCCCCGACCTTGTCAAAAAGGGACATGTCTACGTTCTCCAGACGCCTCTCTTCCGCGTGCGCAACAAAAAGACCGCCAAGCGGAGCGGACGCGTCCGTTCCGGCGACACTCCCGACGACACCGTCTACTGCTACAGCGACGACGAACGCATCGCCGCCATACGGCGTTTCGGCGATAATGCCGAGATAACGCGCTTCAAAGGTCTCGGCGAGATATCGCCTGATGAATTCCGCGGATTCATCGGCGAGGACATGCGCATCGACCGCGTCACACTCCGTAAGGAAGACGGCTTCGCCGAGGTGCTTGAGTTCTATATGGGCAAGAACACCATGGAACGCCAGAACTTCATCATCGAAAACCTTGTCGTAGAAGATGACACACATATCGACGCCGACTGAGCGTATTGCAGTTTTCCCGGGTTCGTTCAACCCCTTCACTGTCGGTCATGCCGACATTGTCGCCCGCGGACTTGAACTTTTCGACCATATCGTCATTGCCGTAGGCATCAATCCTTCCAAGCCCGGCAACCGCAGCGACGCCGTCGGCGCCATCAGTAAAATCTACGCCGGCAATCCGCGCGTGTCTGTCAGGACATACGAAGGTCTGACCGTCGACTTCGCCCGCGCCGTCGGCGCCCGCTTCATCCTCCGCGGTGTCCGTTCCGTCAAAGACTTCGAGTACGAACGCGACATGGCTCAGATAAACTCGCAACTTTCCGGCATAGAAAGTGTTCTTTTATTTAGCCGACCCGAGCTTTCGGCAATATCATCCTCCATCGTGCGCGAGCTTGAGCGCTTCGGACACGACGTGAGCAATTTTCTTCCGTCAAACAATTCAGATAAGCAAGAATGAAGAATATCCTTTCTGCTCTCCTTATGTTCGCGGCATGTTCCTCCTGCATGGCATCATCGCCGAACAACGAAATCTCTCCTCTGCAAAAGCTTCAGGGCGCGCAGATGATTATCGACCGCTTCTATGTCGACGACGTCGACAACGACACCGTCACCGACGAAGCCATCCGCGCCATGGTCAAAACTCTCGACCCGCATTCGGCATACACAACGCCCGCGGAAACCAAAGAATTCACCGAACCGCTCAACGGTAAATTCAGCGGCATAGGCATACAGTTCAATATGCTTGAAGACACCGTCTATGTCATCCAGACCATCGCCGGCGGTCCGTCGGAGAAAGTCGGTATTCTCGCCGGCGACCGCATCATCAGCGCCAACGACACCGTGCTTGCCGGAAAGAAGATGCCGAACACAAAGGTTATGAAATATCTCCGCGGTCCCAAGGACTCACACGTCATGCTTAAGGTGAAGCGCGGAGACGAGCTGATCGATTTCGACGTCACCCGCGACGACATACCTCTATACAGCGTCGACGAGACATTTATGGCAGATCCCACAACGGGCTATATCCACATCTCTCGATTTGCCGAGGACACACCGCGCGAAGTGAGAGACGCCATGGCTAAGCTGCGCAAACAAGGGATGAAGGACCTAATCCTCGACCTGTCCGACAACGGCGGCGGCTATCTCGGCGCCGCTTTCGAGCTCGCCTCCGAATTCCTTCCGGAAGGTACTCCCGTGGTAAGCACCGCAGGACGCGCTTCGGCACCGCAGGAGTACCGCACGGAAACAAAAGGCTCGTTTCTGAACGGCGATCTCGTCATCATCACCAACCAGTATTCCGCTTCGGCTGCCGAAATCCTCTCCGGAGCCATCCAGGACAACGACCGCGGTCTCATTGTCGGACGCCGCACATTCGGCAAAGGACTCGTCCAGCGCCCCTTCCCCTTCCCCGACGGGTCGATGATACGCCTTACCACGGCACGCTACTACACTCCCTCGGGACGCTGCATCCAGAAGCACTACGAGAAAGGAAAAGGCGAGGAATACAATCTTGAAGTCCTCAGCCGCTACAAGGACGGTGAGCTGTGGCATTCCGACAGCATTCCGCGTCCCGATTCGCTCCGCTACGAGACACTGCGCTACCACCGTCCCGTCTACGGCGGAGGCGGCATCATTCCCGACGTATTCGTACCCGCCGATACGTCGAACTACAGCGTATACTACCGCGACCTTATCGCCAAAGGACTCATAAACCGCGCTACCATCAACTATGTCGACGGTCACCGCAAGGAACTGCTGAAAAAATATCCGGACGAACAGGCTTTCGTAAGCAAGTTTGTCCTGCCCGACGAAGTGACAGACAATCTGATAGCCCTCGGCACAGAAAAAGGCATAGAATTCAACGCCGAGCAGTGGGAACGCTCGCAGAAACTGATACGCGCCATGCTGACGGGTCTCATAGCCCGCGACCTTTATGAAAACGCGTCGTACTACCGCCATCTCACTCCCCTGCTGAAAGACTATGGCGCCGCCCTCGACCTCATACGCGACAAACGCCGTTACAAAGCGCTCCTCGAAGGCGAAAACTGAACCACATAAATAAACAATCAGAGCCGGTCTGACAGCACTGTCAAGCCGGCTCTGATATTGTATGACGTAATATTTTTACAGTTTCTCTTTTATGCCCTTTATGAGGAGGTTCTGGTTGCGGAAATCGGGGTGACCCACGGCTTTGCCTTCGCGGTCGACAAGGATATAGAAGGGTATGCCATCGACATCGAAAGCCTTTCTGATAGCCTGAATCTGCTGCTCGTTTACAAGATAATGCTCGCCTTTGATGTTCTTGATCATATCGGCATACTTGTTCACATCGGAAGACTCATCGGCAATATAAATCCAGACGATGTCGTCATCGGCAAGTTCGCCGGTTTTGAGAGGTTCATTATGGGCAATAGCTCCGCGGCACGGTCCGCACCATGTGTTCCAGAGGTCGACAAGCACAACTTTTCCTTTATGTTTTCCTATGATTTCCTCGAAAAGCTGCTCGCCGGGCACCGACGGGTCTGTGCCGACTTCATCAAGAAGAGCATTGAGCACCTCTTCCGCTTCTTTCTGGCGTGTGCTCACAGCCTTGGCAAAGAAGGGATCGGAAAGAGAGTCGAGTGAGGCAAGTTCACCGTCGCTGACACGTCCTGCTTTGGCACGTTTGTAAATTTTGGCATACTGCGGAATTTCCGAGAACAGCAATCCTTTAGCCCAGCTGTATTCGTCGTCAAAACGGTCTACTGAATATGGGTCGATCAGGTACGATCTGTCGTCGGCGTCGACACCCTCGATAGCGCGGGCATAATGATCTTTCGCAAGCTCAATCTTTACGGAATCAAAAGATACCTTATATGAATCCTCCGGATGCTGGAGCATGTAGTTGTTACGGAGCATCATTTCTGCGTTCGCCAGAAGCGAGAGGGCTTCAAGGCGGATTCTGTTGGCTGTAAAGCGCTGCACACCTTCGGGCATATCTGACGACGCAGCAAGAGCCTCCAGCAGGCTGTCGCGCGAGGCGACGACACAATCGGTGTATTCGTCGGCGTTCATATGCCAGTCAGCCTTATTGAACATTACCTTATTCAGACTATAATTATAAATGGAATTTTCATAGTTGCTCAATGCAGCATATCGTCCGTTATTGTAGCCGAACTGTATTCCCTCGACTTCCTTGCCGCAGGCGTCCTTATAGTATTCAGAAAAGATCTTCGGGGAGAGATAAACATCCGTCGTCTCTCCTGGAGCTACTGTCAGGCGTCCGCTGAATGAATTCACTCCGCCGCCATACGAAATATTCACATACGTAGGTCCGTAAAGCGTCGTCGACAGCGTGCCGTTTCCGTTCTCGTCGAGCGTCACCGAGTACTCTTCCTGTCCGGCAAGAGAATTTGTCCATATACTCAGACAATTGCCATACTCAGGACGGTAGCCGAGCTGATGGATGCGGATATCCGTCGGTGCTACTTCAAGCACAGGATCAAGACACAGATCTGCGCCGACAGCATCTGCTATTTCCTTCGGAAGCCCTTCAGGCAACTGCTGCTCAGGCTCGCCCTTCCCTGTGGCGTCGATACCATAGAGCGCCCAACCGTCGGGCATACCTTCAGTGAAGTCGAACACACCCGTCGACAGCGGAAGCGGCTCGAAAGTGAGAATAAAGTCGTATTCTCCGCTCTCAGGCATATAAAAAAGAGAATCCGGGTCTATGCCGTCGGCGCCGGTAAGTCCGTAGTTCTTGTTCCCGGCAACGAGACGGCTTTCTCCGGCTATTCTTATCCACATTCCGGGATTGAAGCGGGCATGGAAAGATACTGTAGTAGCAGAATCCGTCAGGGCTACCTCCGTGATTTCAAGAACGTCGTTATTTGTCGCGGCGACAAACGGCGACTCCAGTGTGCGCGGTTCGCCTCCAGTACATGCCGCAGCGGCTAAAGCAAGAGCGGCAAACGCATAGATTGTAAATTTCATAATAAAAGTTGTTATAATTTAATTAATTGCGCAAATGTAGCAAAAATAACTGAACCCGCAACTATAAAATGGCGTTTATTCGTCAAAACAACGATTATGGACGACAGAATATCATACAGAGAAAAAAAAGAGCTGCCCGACTCAGTGTTCGGGCTTCCCGAACGACGTGAATACCCGATACCCGATGCGGCGCACGTACGCGCCGCCGAGGCATACTTCCGCTATTGCCCCGAAGAACTGCGTCCGCAGCTCGCCCGCGCCATCGTAGAGCGCGCACATGAATTCGGCGTAGACGTTGAATCACCGACAGTACTTTCATACGCACGACAATGAACTGAGCGGCAAACTTTTTAATTTCACCATTTGTTTAAATTACGACGCGGATAGACAGCGCGCCTGAACATACTGAGAAATACAACAAGATTAATAACTGTTTTGCCGGCGTCACTCTCCTGTCTTTACGCCCGGAGAACATCTAAAAACGTTTCATTATGAAAAAAACTTTTTATGCTGCAGCTTTAACCGGTGCTCTCGTTTTCATGTCAGCAAATGCCCAGACAATCGAGCAGCCTAAGTTGTTTGACAATATCAGCATCGGTGTCGACGGTGGTGTCACCACCCCGATGAACCACGGCGCCTTCTTCGGCGACATGCGCGGTGTCATCGGCATCCACGTCGGCAAACAGATTACACCGACCTTCGGTGTCGGTATCGAAGGCTCCGGTGCGTTCAACACATCGAGCTGGAGAGGGAATTTCCATTCCAGCACGGTCTTCGACCAGTCGTATGTAGGCGTCTACGGTACCGCCGACCTTTTCAATCTCTTCGGAGGCTATAAATGCGAGCAACGCCTCTTCACCATCGAAGCCCTCGTCGGCGCAGGATGGGGACACAACTACTTCAACCAGGAAGCCGACGACGCTATCCCGTACAACACCTTCGTCACCAAAGCGGGTCTTAACTTCAACTTCAATGTCACCGACCGCATCACCCTTTCTCTGAAACCTCAGATAGCATGGGACATGATCGACAACTTCAACAACGGACTTGTCGGCTACAATATCAACCAGGCGACATTCACCTGCGTAGGCTCGTTCACCTACTCTTTCGGCCCCGGCTTCACCTGCGTACAGCCTTACGATGCCGCTCAGGTCGCTGACCTCAACGCACAGATCAACGCTCTGCGCGAAGACCTCTCGGCAAGCAAGGCACAGACTGCCACAGCAGTGCAGAAAGCCGATGTTCTCGCCGCCCAGCTCGCCGCTTGCCAGAACAGGAAACCCGAAGTCATCAAGCAGGTTGAAGTCACCAACAATCTCAGCAGCGTGCGTTTCGTCTTCTTCCGCAACGGCTCGTCGACTGTCACAGGCGACCAGGTGCCCAATGTAGAGATGATTGCCGACTACATGAAGAATCATCCTCAGTCGACCGTCGTAATCAAAGGTTACGCCTCCAAGGACGGTAACGCCGACTTCAACATCCGCCTCGCCAAGAACCGCGCCGAATCAGTCAAGAATATGCTCGTGAAACGCTTCAAGGTATCGCCCGACCGCATCACCGCTGAAGGCGAAGGCATAGGCGACATGTTCGAAGAGCAGTCGTGGAACCGCGTCAGCATCTGCACGCTCGAGACCAAATAAGCGATAATGAATATTTCACATAACTAACATCCATAGAAATGCTCCGGGGACTCTCCGGGGCATTTCCTGTCTCACCATCATAGCGTATGTCTGAATTACTTATAAACATCATCGGCTACACGGCGACAGTCTGCATGGTCTTCGGCTATCTGCCGCAGGCAATAGCCACCATACGCACACGCAACACGGACGGCATCGCCATGCCCACATTCATCATGCTCGGGCTCGGCAGCATTTTCTTCGTCATTCAGGGTCTTGCACTGAGCAACTGGCCTCTGGTGATCGCCAACACTATCACAACGGTCTGCTCGGTCATCATCTTCACCATCAAAATACATAACGACCGTCTCCGCAGGAAATGACTACTCCTCAATGCGGGCAAGACGGCTGATGTCGTTGCCGGCGGGAGTCTGGAAAATACGCAGCCCGAAACGTCCTACGACAGCATATACATAGTCGGAGATATCGCTTTGCAAAGCCTCGAAATCCTCCCATTTCGTCCGGCTCGTGAAGAAATAGAGCTGCAGCGGCAGACCGGAAGGCGTCGGCTCAAGCTGGCGCACCATAAGCGTGGCATCCTGCACCACTTCGGGATGGCTGCGCAGATAGTGCACAAGATAGCGGCGCAGCAATCCGAAATTCACCGTCCTTGCGGCGGCAGCCTCAGCCTCGTCGAGCCATCCTTCGGCGGCAAGTGCCGCCAGCTCACTGGGTGTGAGGAAGCGGACGCTGTTGGCGTCGATGAAGAAAGAGCGGTCGACGCGGCGCGCGCCGATGCGGCGCATCTCCTCATAGTTGCGGAACGATTCGGTGACAAGAGAATAGGGCGGAATCGTCGATATGGAATTATCCCAGTTGCGCACCTTGATAGTTGTGAGCGATACATCTATCACCTCGCCGTTGGCGTTGTTCTTGTCCGACACTATCCAGTCGCCCTCGCGCAGCATCTTGTTTCCCGTGAGCTGTACAGAAGCGACAAGACCCAGAATAGTGTCCTTGAACACCAGCATGAGCACTGCCGCCGAAGCACCCAGCGACGTCACTACCACCGTCGGCGAGATTCCCAGAATTATGCTTATGCCCACAATGGCGCCTATGGAAATGACAATAATTTTGAACATCTGGAATATACCCTTGACGGCAAAGCGTTTCAGCGATTCTCGTGAAGCCACCGCACCATAGAGGTTGCCTATCATAATCACAATAATGACAACAACGGCAGTCACAATATAGAGCGACGTCAGCGACGAAAGCCAGCGGAAAGTGGAGTCGTCCTCCTGAAAGAACGACGGCAGCATCCAGCGCACGCATATTGCCGGCGCCAGCTGCGACAGCGCCTTGAGAAAACGCGGTGTGATAAGGTCGTCGTCCCATTGCGTAGGGCTGCGCATGATTAGTTTCTCCAGAAGGAGAAGAAGCTCTTTGGCAGCATAGTAGAACAGCGTGGCAGACAATGCCGTTATGGCGACAAGCAGAAGTGTGATAATCACTCCGCTGCCCGCACAGGTTATATTCTCGAAAAGGTATTCCCGTATTGAGCTGAGCATAAGCAATGTTTTTGCAAATTTCGCAATTTATCGCTATTTATCAAAATTTGCGGCAAGCAATTGCAAGCGTGAGGGCAATGTTGTATCTTTGCAGGAAAGAAAAATATATGGCAAATCCTCAGCGCATACTCTGGGCAGACGACGAAATCGACCTTCTCAAACCGCACCTTCTGTTCCTGCGGAACAGAGGATACGACGTTACTACCGCAAACAACGGGCGCGACGCCCTCGACATGGCATCCGCCACTCCGTTCGACCTCATTATCCTCGACGAGAACATGCCGGGACTCACGGGACTGGAAACGCTTCAGCTCCTCAAGCAGCAGCACCCGCAGACACCCGTGATAATGATTACCAAGAGCGAGGAAGAAAACATCATGGATCAGGCTGTAGGCAGCAAGATCGCCGACTACCTCATCAAGCCCGTCAATCCCAACCAGATTCTCATAGCCATCAAGAAACATCTCCACAGCGAGCGCCTCGTCGCCGAAAAAGCCACGCAGGACTACCGCGAAGAGTTCGGCAAACTGAGCATGCTTATAAACTCCGCCGACACCATCGACGACT
This sequence comes from uncultured Porphyromonadaceae bacterium, assembly GCA_900555715.1. Lineage (GTDB taxonomy): Bacteria > Bacteroidota > Bacteroidia > Bacteroidales > Muribaculaceae > CAG-873. Next base: position 22,828 of record USMC01000033.1, read on the forward strand.
GGTACGACCTGTATCAGCGCCTCGTGTTCCGCGAGCTGGAGCTCGCCGACGCCGACACCAATCTCGACGAACTGCTGGAGACACAGAAAAAAGAAGCCAATTCGGAATTCTACAAATGGCTCCGGCGCACCTACGAGAGCTGGGTGAGCACCGACGACCACCCGCTGATGAGCCCGGAGATAATGCCGAAGAAGGTGTTTCCCCTGCTCGACGCCGGCGAGAAGGTGTTTTTCATCGTAATCGACAATTTCCGCCTCGACCAGTGGCGCACACTCAAACCGCTTCTCGCCGATTATTTCAACTTCGACGAGCAGCTCTACACATCTATCCTGCCGACGGCTACCCAATATGCGCGCAATGCCATTTTCTCGGGTCTTATGCCGCTGCAGATCGAAAAAATGTTCCCTGACCTGTGGGTCGACGAAGATTCCGAGGAAGGCAAGAACATCAACGAATCGCCGCTCATTGCCACGCTGCTCAAACGCTACCGCCGCAATTTCAGATTCTCATACAACAAGATCAACGACAGCGCCGCCGGCGAGCGTCTGCTGCGTGAGTTCAACCAGCTCGAAAGCAACGATCTAAACGTCATCGTGCTCAACTTCATCGACATGCTGTCGCACGCCCGCACGGAGTCGAAAATGATACGCGAGCTCGCCGCCACCAACGCCGCCTACCGCTCGCTCACCGAAAGCTGGTTCCGCCACTCATCGGCGCTCGACATTTTCAGGCGCATTGCGGAGAAAGGCTACAAGATTGTCCTCACTACCGACCACGGCACCATACGCGTCGACAACCCCATCAAGGTCGTCGGCGACAAGAACACCAACACCAACCTGCGCTATAAGCTCGGTAAGAATCTCGCCTACAATCCGAAGCAGGTTTTCGAGGTGAAGAACCCTGCGCGCTTCGGGCTGCCGTCGCCTAATGTGTCGACGACATACATCTTCGCCTCACGCGACGATTTCTTCGCCTACCCCAACAACTACAACTACTACGTACAGTACTATACAGGCACCTTCCAGCACGGCGGAATTTCCATGGAGGAGATGCTCATTCCCTTAATAACATTATCACCAAAATGAAAACCATACATATAGCCAACGAAGCTGCCTTAGCAGAGGCAGCCCACGAGTTCGCCGGTCTTATGGGCGACAACACCGTCTTTGCATTCTACGGCGACATGGGCGCCGGAAAGACAACGTTCATCAACGCCCTCTGCCGCGAGTTAGGAGTAGACCCGGAGGAAACGGCGTCGCCCACGTTCGCGCTCATCAACGAATACCGCTCCGACACAACGGCGGAACTCATCTATCATTTCGACTTCTACCGCATCGAGACGCTCGAAGAGGCTCTTGAACTCGGCATCGAAGACTATTTCGACTCCGGCGCCGTCTGCCTTATCGAATGGCCCGAACGCGTCTCCCCCGCACTGCCGTCGGACACTGTGACAGTGAAAATCACCGTCAACGACGACGATTCGCGCACGCTCACAATCTCGGAATGAGGCTGACGATAGTCCGCCACGACAGCTGCGCATCCACAAGCGCCGTGCTTGCGGCAATGCCGGAGGCGCCGGCAGGAACTGTCGTCGTCACCGACTGCCAGACGGCGGGTCGCGGACAGCGGGGAAACACCTGGGAGGCGGAGCCGGGCAAAAACCTCACCTTCTCCATCCTTCTGCGCCCCGCAGGCATGCACGCCGCGCGGCAGTTCGAGCTGTCGATGCTTGTGGCGCTTGCCGTAGCGGATGTCATCGACAGCCGCTTCGAAGCCGCCGGCATAGCTGAGCGGACGACGGTGAAGTGGCCAAACGACATCTATGTGGGCGAACGCAAGATATGCGGCACGCTTATAGAGAACAAACTCCTGGGCGCATATATCGACCGCTCCATCGCCGGCATAGGCATAGACGTGAACCAGCGCATATTCACCTCCGATGCACCCAACCCGGTGTCGATGATTCATTACCTCGGCTTCGAAACGCCTCTTGAACCGCTGCTTGAACAGGTGTGCCGCACCATCATGTACCGCTGCGACAGCTACGTGCTGTCTCCCGACCCCGACGGTCTCCTCGCCGCCTTCCGCTCGCGTCTCTACCGCGGCGACGGCAAAGCATATCCGTTCTGCGAGCCCGGCGGAAAGCCTTTCGAGGCATCCATAACCGACATCGCACTCACGGGACATCTCTCCCTCAGCAACGGAAGCACATACGCCTTCAAGGAAATATCATTCATCCATCCCGCGGCAGACGCAAGATAGACAACCATGCTCATAAGCGACAAGAAATGCAGTTTTGGCGTTTTCTGGCTGATTATAGCCATATTATACGCATCTGTATTCACTCTTGCAGAGTTTTCCGGCAATCCTGTCGACAGTTTTCACGGTTTTCTGACACTCGCATCGCAGTTTGCCGTAGTCGCGGCAGCATCCGCCTCGCTGATAGGTCTTCTCGCCCTGAACCGTTGGGTGTTTGCCTTCACATTTCCAATCCTCATCACCCTCTCGGCAACAGCGACATACTACCGGCTCACTCTCGGGCTGTCGATCACGCCTATGGCGCTGGAGCTCACGTTTGTCAACGATGTCAACACATGGCTCACCGTAGTGTCGTGGCAGCTTGTGGTGTGCGACGCCTTAGCGCTGGCGGCAGGCATAGCAGCGGCGGTCATCCGCTTCCGCAATGTCCGCCCGTCGGGCAGAATGTGGATCTATGGCGCTGTCTTTTTGCTTGGCGTGCTGACTCCGACCGTACTTGTCAGGCGGATGAAAGCTCCGGTAATAAACAGAATTCCATTCTCTTTCAGCTATTCCGTCGCGGAATATCTCAACAACAAAGCGATCGTCGCGGAAGAGCGCAATACTTTCGACAACACCCCCGCCTCGTGCGGAACAGACAGCATTACGGTTCTTGTAGTGATCGGAGAGTCCTTGCGTCCCGACCATCTCGACATCAACGGCTACGGAAGGCAGACACTCCCGCACATGAGCAGGGAACGGAACCTTGTAAGCATTCCGAAAATGAAGACCGAGGAGTGCTTCACTCACGTCAGCGTTCCGCGCATCGTCACACGCGCTGACTCCCTCCATCCCGAAAGGGCATACGAGGAGCAATCTTTCATCACTCTCTTTAAAAAGAGCGGTTACCGGACGATATGGATTTCCAACCAGGACGCCACAGACACTTATGTCTATTTCATGCACGAGGCGGACGAGCTCGAAGCCGTCAACAGCGCCAAGACATCGTACAGCTACGACAAATGGATGGATTCCGACATCCTTCCTGCGCTTGACGGTTTCCTTTCCTCCGGCAATCCGCGCAAGCTGGCAGTACTCCACACCATCGGTTCCCACTGGTGGTACCGGTCGCACTATCCCGACTCGCTCGCCGTATATAAGCCGGAAATAAACAGCCGTGTGGTAAGCGAGCTGTCGCACGAGCAGATGGTAAACTCCTACGACAACACCATCCTGGCGACAGACCTGTTTCTGAAAAATGTGACAGACCGATTGAGAGACATCAATTCGGTCGTCATCTTCATCTCTGATCATGGAGAATCGCTGGGCGAAAACGGCATGTATCTTCATGCGGAGGCATACGGCATCCTGCGCCCCACAGCCTGCATGATATGGTACTCCGACGAGTTCTCACGCCGCTATCCCGAAAAAGTCCGGAACCTCCGGCTCAACGCCGGCAAGGAATACTGGACCGACAATATTTTCCATACCGTGCTCGATGCCGGCGATATCCAGACGCCGGAATTAGCGCCTCAGATGAGCATCCTCCATAACCAAACCGAAGAAACCGATGAACCACAACAATAAGAACACGACAGCGCCGCACGGCTCCGGAATAATCGGCTGGGTGGATTATGCCAAGTGCATGGCAATATTCCTTGTCGTGTGGCTGCACGTCCATTCCCTCCCGGAAATAAGCTTTGTCATCAATGCTTTTGTCATGCCGCTCTTCTTCATCATTTCCGGCTATCTGTTTTCGTATGAGCGCAATCCCCGCTACAAGCCTTTCGTATGGAAGCGCACACGGCAGCTTCTTTTTCCCTACGTGTGGATAAACATTGTGGCATATCTTTGCTGGCTCACCGTATTGAGGCATTTCGGCGATGACAAGGGCGTATACCAATGGCATCAGCCCTTGCTCGGGGCTTTAGGCGGTATTCCCGCATGGCTCAGCCACGACACTCCGCTATGGTCGCTGATGAGTTTTTATATTGTCGAAATCATATATTACCCCTTCCGGCGCGCTGCCGGCTCCGCCTGGGTGATTGCGGCAGGTCTCGCGGCAATGGCGGCTATCGCCACGCTGATGCCGGAGGCGGGAGGGCTGCTTCCGCTGGCGGCAGGACCATCGATGGCAGGGCTTGTCTTTTTCGCCATAGGGAATTATTGCCGCGAACATTCATTAGGCTCGCCCGAAAAGATGCGTCTGCTCCGCAAACCGCTGACACTGCTGGTTCTTGCTCTTATATTCGGTTTTTCTACTTTTGCAAACACGACAGTCGAGTTTTTCATCTGCCGGTATGGAAATATAGTCCTGTTTCTTATTTCCTCACTGTCCGGCTCTTTATTTATCATAGGACTGGCATCGGTATGTTCCGGGATATTCAAAGAAAGGAGAATAATACGGTTTGTGTCGGTAGGCACGCTTCTGATATGCGGATTCCATCTCCTTGTCTTCGCCGCGCTCAAAGGCATAGCCCTGTTCTGCTTCGGCATCCCGCCCGAAGAACTCACAGGCGGACTGATAAAAGGCTTGGCATTCGCTTCCTCCGCCTTTCTCCTCTGTCTGCCCCTGATATACATCATCCAGCGCTACCTCCCCTTCCTCACCGACAAAAAATAATACTTAATTCGCCGGTTGAATTAAATTTCCAATCTCCTTAAATACAAAAGAATGTTAATGACTTGTTTTTTTTGTAAAATACATCTTAAATTTATGCCCAGCTGTTAATTATAGAATACTTAAATTTATGAGGATAATAAGTTTACTGTTAACGTTAATTGTCTGTGTCACTGCCATTCATGCGCGGACTTACGACGTAGATATAGTAAAAATGGATATTCCGGATAAGTGGGTGGGTATGATGCGGGAAGCACCTGAAAGTGATAGTAGCTCGATGGGGCATGACGTTAAAGATTATGGACGAGCTTTTGACCGCCGTATGAAAGCCTGGAGAAATGACTCCGCCTATCAGGCAATTATTGTCGAAAAATTTGTCATGACCGACGGTCGGGATGCCGATCTGGAATTCTTGCAGAATTACGCTAATACCTTTGAAAAAATCAGTATCAACTGGGTTAAGGACAAGGAAAACCAATGGCATGCCGATTTTCTTGTGAAAGACCCCGGCTATGAGAATGGACAAATAATATACCACCTCGTGCGGAAATATGTCCGGATAACCGTCAATGGAAAGACCGGACATGTTATAGCGCTCCACTTCGAAGGCGCCGATGCTGAGACATTTGCGACA
>USMC01000034.1 GCA_900555715.1 uncultured Porphyromonadaceae bacterium
GTCCGCGCAGCTGGCGGTCGACGCGGCGGCTTTCGTGGCGTTCGGTGCCGATGATGGCAAGACCTCCGGCTTCGCGTACTTCCGGGGTGAGCTTGATGTCCGTACCGCGACCCGCCATGTTTGTGGCGATGGTGACGCATCCCTTACGTCCTGCCAGGGCAACAACTTCTGCCTCGCGCTGGTGCAGCTTGGCATTGAGCACCTGATGCTCTATCTTCTGCATCTGCAGCATTCGGCTGAGAAGCTCGGAAATCTCGACGGATGTCGTGCCCACGAGTACCGGGCGTCCTTCGCCGACGAGCCTTACTATTTCGGCTATGACGGCTTTATATTTCTCTTTCTTCGTGCGGTAGACGCGGTCGTTGAGGTCTTTTCGCGCTATGGGTCGGTTTGTGGGTATGGTGACGACGTCGAGTTTGTAGATATCCCAGAACTCGCCGGCTTCTGTCTCGGCGGTACCTGTCATGCCGGCGAGCTTGTGGTACATGCGGAAATAGTTCTGGAGCGTGATGGTTGCGAATGTCTGTGTGGCGGCCTCTACTTTGACGCCTTCCTTCGCTTCTATCGCCTGATGGAGACCGTCGCTGTAGCGGCGTCCTTCCATGATACGTCCGGTCTGCTCGTCGACAATCTTCACCTTGTTGTCATCGACGACGTATTCCTGGTCGCGCATGAATAGTGTATAGGCTTTCAGAAGCTGTGTGACGGTGTGCACGCGCTCGCTCTTGATGGCGTAATTTGCCATAGCCTCGTCTTTTTTCTCCTGGCGCTCGGCGGCATCCTGTATATGCTCAAGTTCGGAGAGCTGGGCGGCGATGTCGGGGAGGACGAAGAACTGCGGATCCTGCGAATGTCCGGTGAGCTCGTCGATGCCTTTGTCGGTGAGTTCGACGCTGCGGTTTTTCTCGTCGATGACGAAGTAGAGCGGGTCGGTGACGACAGGCATTTCGCGCTGGTTGTCCTGAAGGTAATAGCCCTCTGTTTCGAGAAGCACGTTCTTCATACCTTCCTGGCTGAGGAAGCGGATGAGGGCGCTGTTCTTGGGCAGACCTTTATATGCGCGGAAGAGAAGGAGGGCGCCTTCCTTGCGGACGGCTTTGTCTTCTGATGCGAGTTTTGTCTTGGCTTCGGCGAGGATGCCGGTGACAAGCTTTGTCTGTGCGTTGACAACCTTCTGTACGTTGGATTTGAACTGGTCGAACATCTGGTCGTCGCCTTTCGGCACGGGACCGGATATGATGAGCGGCGTACGGGCGTCGTCGATGAGCACGGAGTCGACCTCATCGACGATAGCGTAGTAGTGCTTGCGCTGTACGAGGTCGTCGGGGTCCATCGCCATGTTGTCGCGGAGATAGTCGAAGCCGAATTCGTTGTTTGTGCCGAAGGTGATGTCGCATGCGTATGCCCGACGGCGTTCCGGAGTGTTTGGCTGGTGCTTGTCGATGCAGTCGACGGATGCGCCGTGGAACATATAGAGCGGTCCCATCCATTCGGAGTCGCGCTTGGCGAGGTAGTCGTTGACGGTCACCACGTGGACGCCTTTGCCCGACAGCGAGCGCAGGAATACAGGGAGGGTGGCGACGAGTGTCTTACCTTCGCCTGTCGCCATTTCGGCAATCTTGCCCTGGTGGAGTACGATACCGCCGATGAGCTGCACGTCGTAGTGCACCATGTCCCATGTCATGTCGTTGCCGCCGGCGGTCCAGTGGTTTTTCCAGATTGCTTTGTCGCCTTCTATGGAGACGAATTCGCGTCCTTCGCCGGCAAGGTCGCGGTCGAACTGCGTGGCTGTGACAACGACGGTCTCATTCTTTGCGAATCGTGCTGCCGTCTCGCGTACGGCGGCGAACACCACGGGCAGATGCTCGTTGAGCTTGTCTTCGATGATTTCGAGAACCTTCTTTTCGTGTGCGTCGATTTTATCCCACAGCGGCTGGCGCTCGTCGAAAGGCAGTTCTTCGACTTCGTGGCGTATTTTTTCGATTGCTTCGTTGTCGGCTTTTGTGGCAGCTGCGATGTCGGCGCGCACGTCGGTGATTTTCTGGCGAAGGGCGTCGTTGTCCAGCTTCTCCATGACGGGAATCTGTTCCTTGACTTTGGCAAGGATGGGCTGTATGGCTTTCAGGTCGCGTGTGGATTTATCGCCGAATATAGTTTTGAGAATAGATGTGAATGACATTATTTTGTTAGTTGTGATTCAAGTTAATACGTCTGCCCGGACGAGCAGGTCGACAAAATTAATAAAAAATATGGGAATAACTTGCTTCCAAGCTCATTTTTTGAGCTTTATGGGAGCTTTGTCGGCGGCATTGGGCGAGCGTATGCGCAGGATGCGTGCCAGTGTGGGCGCTATGGCGCGTGCGTCGATAGGTGTGTCGAGCGTCTGCGCGTCTATGCCCGGGGCAAGGATGAAAACGGGCGCGAAAGGTGTGGCACCGGTCTGGATGAGATTTCTGCGGGCGGACGTGGGGTTGAGATTGTTGTAGTCGTCGATGATCTCGAATCCCGGAGCCGCATAGAAGAGGACGTCGCCGGCAGTGGATACAACAGTGTTGCGCCGGAGGACTTCCGGGTCCTGACCGGCGCGTCCGGCAACGATGTCGTCGATAGTGTATACGCGGTCGATTCCCGTCATGCGGGCAAGGAACTGCGCTACCTCTTCGCGTACTGCCGCGGTGTTTAGCTCCAGCTCCTTGAGCAGTTTGTGGTTGAGATATAGATGCCCGTTGTGATAGGCGGAGATGTAGTCGCCGCTGCCGTGGAGCGCCATAAGATAGACGTTGAGCAGCGACACCGCCTTACGTGTCGAAAATTCGCCGTAGGGTATCTTCCATTCCTCCTCGTCGCGGCGTCTCTGGGGGCGCGGCGGCGTTGCGGCAAGCATGATGACTGTCTTGTCGAGTCCTATGCTTCTGTCTATGTCGGAGAAGAGCACGTCGAGGTCGCGGTCGAGCTTCACGTAGGCGTCCATGGTCTCCGCGCGCTTGTCGGCGGCGCGGCCGTAGGGGTAGGGCGTCAGAGAGTAGCCTATGTTGAGCACGTCGGTAGTGCCTTCGTGAGAACCGAGCTTATAGTTCTGCAGCAGGTCTTTGGCAACGGCTGTCACCTCACGGTTGAGCAGCGGCGAGCTCATGAACATGTCGATTCTGTCTTCGCTGCTGCGCGGGAAAGTGTGCCGGAAGGGATATCTCGAAAGATACTCGGGAACGTTGGGGAACTCAGCCAGCGAGGGCGTCCAGCTCATTGTGTCCAGACGTGCCGCCAGCGGCATCATGCGGTTGCGGTTGGTGATGCCCGGAGGCATGTCGCCGTATGCCGTCGACGAAGCCCAGTTGCCGGTTTTTGTGTCGAGCCACAGAGCTCCGGTAGCGTTGTGCCCTGCCATTCCGATGGATGTGCCGGCTGTAGGAGCTACGGAGTAGACGAGCCCGGTGCCTCCTGAGGCGATGCGCACTTCGTCGGAGATGGTGGAAACGCGCAGCGATGCCGGCGAGAAGCCTTCGGCGGTGTAGTTGCCGAGGACGGTGGCGTCGGAGTAGGCGGATTGAGGGCGCAGACCGTAGCGGTCGTAGTAGGTCGATGAGCCTATGCCTGTCAGCGAAGGACCGGCGCCTGTCATCAGCGTGGCTGTCGCTGCCGTTGCGTCGAGAGCGCTGCCGTAGTCGGCGGTGATGCGTGCGCCGCCGCGCTCAAGCCTGAGAAGACCGCCGTCGGTGAGGTGATCGCGCAGAATGTCTATATAATTGTCGTCCAGCCCGTCAACAATGATATTGACAAGCAGACGCGTCTGCGCGGGGGTTGCCCCTTGCAGACCCATCGCCGCCACAGATGCCACGAGAGCCATCAGAAGCCTCGGCATGGCGGGAGAATATGTTTTTCTCTTCTTAGCTGACATTCTGGAAAACGGTTGCAAATATAAGCAATCTCACCGAAATGCACAAATCAGTTTTTAGGTTCAGAAAGTATGTTACATGTTATTAAACACACAAAACCCCGGGTGGTTTACCCGGGGTCGTATTCTGAGAAGCAGGATAATCAGAGATTGTCGATGAGTATGAGGTACGATGCGCTGAATGTCTCGCCGGGGGCGAGGCTATTGACGTGCTGACGTTCGGCGAATTCGCCGCAGAAGCCTACACGGTCGGCGCGTCCCCACCATGGTTCAATGCACACGAAAGGCGCAGCCGCCGATTTCGACCACAGACCTACTAAAGGCGCGTCGAAAAAGAGGGTGACGTACGGTTCGCGCTTCTTGCTGAGCAGCGACACACGGTGCACCTTGCTGTCGCCGATGACAAGGGCGTCGCGCTCGAACGTTGTGGCTGTGATGGGAAGCATACCTTCTGCATCTAAGGCAATATCGGCTGTCTCGTTGCCTATGCATCCTTTTTCTGCTACGAGCTGTGTCTGCAGCGGTCCGGTCTCGCCAAGGCAGAAGTAGCCGTGAACGGGATCAGAGGCGTTGAAGTCGGGATAGTTGAATGCCGGATGAGCGCCGATCTGGAAGACCATCTCTTTTGTGTCGGTGTTGTGCACGCGCCACATCACTTCGATGCGTTCGCCGACGAGCCCATAGCCGATGTCGAGACGGAAGCTGCGCGGATAGAGCTTCATCGTACTGTCGTCGGAGACGAGAGTGAACCATGCCTCGTTTTCCTCGGCTGAGTCGACGACGGCAAACTCCATGTCGCGTGCGAAACCGTGCTGGCCGAGGCGGTATACATTGCCGTCCATGCGGTATTCTCCGTTCCACACCGAGCCGACGATGGGGAACAGCACCGGCGAACGGCGTCCCCAGAAGGCGCTGTCGCCTTGCCAGAGATATTGTTCGCCCGTGCGGATATTGACGATGCTCTGTAGTTCGGCACCATGAGTGCTGATGACTACAGAAAGCACGTCGTTTGTCAGTGTTACGTTCATTTCGCAGGATATATGACGATGTCGGAAATATGGATTTGTCCGCGCTTGCTGGCGCCGTCGGAGCCGAGGGTGGCGTCGTGCCCGACGGTGAATGTCACCGACGTGGCGTTGCCGAGCCATGTGACAGAGGTGTCGCCGGAAGCCTGAGCTGGGCTGAGGGTACCTGTGTTAGGTGTGAAAGTGGTGTAGCGGAATTTGTTCGTCGAGGCAATGCTGAAGACGATTTTCGCTGTCGCCGGACCGCTGATGGTTACGGTGTTGTCGGCATAGATGCGTGCTGCACCCGAGCTTGCGTGGAGCGATGGCGGAGTGGAGCCGCTGCCTTGCTCAACGGTGATGGTGTAGCCGTCGACTGTCGTGCTTCCCGGAAGAGTGAGCGATTTGGCGGAGATGGTTATCGCGTCGCCGGGCACGGCAGGCTCGTCGCCACCGCCGGGCTGGTCGGGAGGCGTGGTGCCGCCGTCGTAGCTGACGAGTTTGCTGCCTGTAGTCATCTGAGGTGTGTTGCCCATATAGTTGACGAGCGTGCCGTATACTTCTACCTCGGCTCCGACTTTAATCTGCTCGGCTGAAGTGAATTTGTCGCCGTTTAGTCCGTAGCCACGGTAGATGCTGAGTGTCGATGTGCCGTCGGTGATGGCGTATGTGGCATTTCCGAACTGTGTGCTCACTTCTTTGACAGATGCGACAGTGCCCTTGACATAGACGTTCTCTACCTTTCCTTCAGCGTCGAGTGCCTGGGCGAGCTGCAGGGCTTTCGTCGGCGTGTATGGGTCTTCGAGTGTGCCCGTGCCGCCTTCGACGATTTCAATACCTTCGATTTCGAAAGAATCGGCTTTACCGGTGTTGCCTGTCAGACCCCATGTGCCGAGATATTTGCTGAGCTTGCCTTTGATAAGGATGGCTTTGCCGAGGTTTGCGGGGTTTGCGGCGAGGTTGCCGTATTTCTGGAGTGCGCTTTCGACAGCTACGGGCACTACGATGCAGCGGCTGTAGTCGGTTTCTGTGGCGCTTTCAGCGATGACAAGCGATGTGGATATGACGAACGGCGGTTCGAACTGCAGGTCGCTGTTTTTGCTGACATTGTCCTCTACCTCGGGAGCGAGCGTGCCCACGATGTAGCCTTTGACCCATCCTTCGGAAGCTATTCCAGCTTTCTCTTCTTCGATTGCCTGTGAAACGGTATAGGGTTTGTCTTTCTCGCCCGGCAGGTCGCCGACGCGGATGATGCCGTCGCCGTCGAGCATCATGAGCTGCCACGAAGAGTTGTAGTAGCTGAGGATGCCGACGATGTCGATGTTGCCTACCGGCAGCGTGGTGTTGAAGAATGTGGAGTAGCCCGATGTGCGGACGGTGAGTGTGCCGCCGTTGCGGTCGACGATGGTGGTGTTCTGCTCTTCGTTCACTTTAGTATGCCATACGGAGAGCTTGCGCTGACCGCCTTCGTTGAAGTATACGTTCTTGAAGCGTACGAGGCGGCTCTGGAGAGTGCGCAGTCCTTCGGGCGTCTGCGAAAGCTCGGTGAAGGAGTTTATCACGAGCGTGTCGATGGCGGCGGGACTCGGGTAGCCGTTGAGTTCTGTGTGGGCATAGAATGTCTCGGGAGCCATGAAAGATACTTGCCACGACTTTCCGTTTTCGTACCACGACTTGCGTCCTATCTGCTGGAGTCCGGCGTATTTGCCGATTTCCATTCCTGTTACGTCCATGACGACCTCCTGTCCGCGGCGGTAGCGGAGGTAGAGGTTGTAGCTGTCGACGGAGAATGCCAGGGCGGCAGTCTTGTCCTGTATGACGATGCTCTTGAAGATATTGCCTTCCTCGTCGGAGGATACTACGGTGCCGCTGATGATGAACCGGCGCGACGGGTCGTCCTTGTCGGCGATGGTGTCGGCGTAGTTGGTATCGTCGCTCCAGAACTTCTCTTTGAGCTCAAGGATGGTGGTGTTTGGCTGCAGTGTCGACACCGGCGCTTTTGCCGAGGGATCGTCGACATCGTCCTGGCAGGAGGCGAAGCCTGCGGCGACAACAGCGGCGACAGCCAGGGTGCGGATATATGATTTGAAATTTCTCATCTTAATTACGCATTACTAATTGCACATTGCTAATTATAAATTGTCACTTGCTGCCGTTTATTTTGAGATTCTTGATTTCCCATGTGTCGGCGCCGTCGGCTGTGGAACCGTATTTGAAGGCTATCTGAATCTTCTTGCCGTCGAAAGCGGCGAGGCTAACGCTGCCGGAGTTGGCAAAGGTCCACGCGCCGGCTTCAGGCCATGTGGGTATGGTGAGCGCTGTCCATTCCTTAGCTCCTTCTTCGCGTGCCACGACGCCGCAGAGTGTGCGCAGCGTGGTCTGGAACTTGGCGGCGTGGTCGAAGGTGAGTGAGCAGCCTGTGGCGCCCGTGAGATCGAGCACAGGAGAGATGGCATAGGCTTCCGATGCCTTCGCGGAACCGGCGGCGTAGGCAGAGGCGTTAAGATAGCCTCTCTCGTTAAATGTCTTCCACGACCATACGTAGCTCAGACCGTCGGCGAGGCTTGCGTTGTCGATAGTCCAGTCGGACGGCATTGCGGTGAGTGCGTCGGACAGCATGGAATAAAGTTCCGACGACGGTCCGGGTGTCGGGGTGTCGCCGCCCGATGTCTGTCCGTTGTAGCTGACAATCCTGCTTCCTGTCGTGAGCTGACGGGTGTTGCCCTTGAAGTTGACGAGCGTACCGAGGACTACTACGTCGGCGCCTACGGAAAGCTGATCGGCGGAGGTGAATTTGTCGCCGCCGAGCCAGTAGCCGCGGTAAACGCCAAGTGTCTCGCCTCCGGTGTTGTCGCAGATGTAGTATGTGGCGTTGCCGAACGAGCCTGTGTCGACTTCGCCTACAGAGGCGATCTTGCCTTTGACGTATATGTTCTCAAGCTTGTCGTCGGCGCTCATGGCACCTGCGAGCTGGAGAGCTTTTGCCACGTTATAGGGGCTTTCGAGGGTGCCTTCACCGGCGGGTTCGGTGTCGGGAACAGGTTCGGGAGCTATGTTGTCGAAGTTCTGGCAGCCGTCGGCGTCGATGAGGATAATCTGCCAGTCGTTGTTGAAGTAGCTCAGGATACCTGTGACATCACCTGTACCGTAGGGCATCGGCTCTTCGGAAAAGTCGGCGTACGAACTGTTGCGGACGCCCAGACGTGCGCCTGTGGCATCGGTGATGTAGCGTGTCACCGACTGTGTGCCTGCGAAGGGTTTGCCGGCGTCGGCGAAGCTCACGCCCTGTACGCGCACGAGACGGCTCATCCATTTCTGGAGCGATGCCGGGCTGGATTTGGCAGCGTTGATTTCGGCGATAGTCGTGGCTGTGGTGTCGACTTTGGAAGGCTCGGGGAGCCCGACGCGGTTGCGGACAACGTGTGCCTTGAGGGTCTCGACGTCCATGAAAGTCATTTCGCTGCCGCTTATGGCTCCGAACTGGAGAAGTCCGCGGTAGCCGCCGATTTCAAGCCCGGTGGCATAGACTGCCACTTCCTGTCCGAAGGGAAAGAGTTTATAGAGGTCGTATTCGTTGACGGAAAAGGTTATTGCCACCTGCTCGCCGTCGGCGTCGCGTGTCTGCACGACGATGTTCTTGAACACATTGCCCGTTGCGTCCGACGAGCAGACGCGTCCGGTGAAGACAATGGTGTCGCCGTCGGCATTGGTTCCGATGGTCGTGGGACTGGTGAGCGAGCTCCAGTTTTCTGCCTTGAAGTCGAGCAGAGGAATATTTGCCTCGACGTCGACCGTTTCGGGGTATACGACGGGAGGATAGGTGAAATTATCGTCGCAGGCGGTGGTTATTGCCGAAAGACCGAGCACCGCAGCTGCCGTATATATTATTGAATGTTTCATACTGTCTGTGTTATGCGGTTAGAAACGTATGCCGATGTTGAGGTACATCTTGAATCCCTGTGCGTAGCTCAGGCGTGTGGGATATGCTGTGCGGTCCCATGCGGTGTTGCCGGTGTCGCGCAGGCGTCCCTGCTGGTAGGCGTTCGTCACTATGTTGCGGTTGTTGGTGATGTTGTTGAGGTTGAGATTGAAGTTCAGCGATACGCCGTCGATATAGAGCACCTTGCCGATAGAGGCGTTGAGCGAGTAGGCATTGCGTATCTTGTCCTGTGTGGCAAGTTCCTTCACCTTTGCCTCAAGTTCTTCCTGCGAGCCGCCGAAGTCTTCCCAGAGATTGCTGAAAGCCTCGTGATAGCGGGGTGCAAGGTTTACGTACGCGTCGCCCTGCCATGTGCAGTTGACGTTGAAGTACCAGTTCTTAGGTGCCTGCCAGTCGAGACCCACGTTTGCACAGTACTGCGGTGTGGCGCCGATGTAGTAGTTCTTGAGGTAGACAGTCTGTGTGGTGTCGGGGTACATGCCGTTTTCGAACGAACGTGTGCCGCGCGGGTTGTTTTTGAACTGGTATCGGGAGTACATGCCGGCGAAGGTAGCCGTAAGCGAAGGTGTGATTTTATATGCCATGCCGAGTTCCACGCCCTTGTTGACTATTTTCATGTCCGATAGTATGTAGTTGGCGTATGTCTGGTAGTCATCATCATAGAAGCCGGAGCGCTCGGTGCGGTTGTTGATGTCGATATAGAAGCCGGTGATGCTGCCGCGGAAGCGGCGGTAATTCCATATATAGCCGATGTCGCCGGAGAAGTCGCGTTCGCTCTTGGCGTTGTCGACGACACTGTTTTTCACGCGAGGTGCGATGTATATCTGGTCGAAGAGCGGAGCGCGCGTGCCGTAGTCGAGGTGGAGGGCGAACATGTTGCGTCCGTCGAGTTTGTAGAGGGCGCCCACTTTAATGGCAGCGTTGTCGAAGCGCTGTGTGGCGCTCTTGCCGAGCGAGTTCTGCGGTGCGCGTCCGTTGCGCATGTGTCCGTCGCGGTAGTACTGTGTGTACGACATCTGCAGACCGTAGTTGAGGTCCCATTTGGGAAGGTTGATGACATTCTGCAGCCATGCCTCGGCACGGAGGGCATGGATGTCGTAGTCGTAGCCGAAACGGTCGCCTTCGGCTACGCGGCGGTTAGGATGGTCGAGGTCGTTCTGCAGATTGCCGGGGCGCACGCTGACCTCACGGTTGCTGAACGGGTCGATGTCGATCCAGAACTCGCCGCCCATGAGGTCGCGGATGGTCTTGTAGTTGGAGCTCTTTGTATAGTTGAACGACAGACCGCCCTGCAGGCTCAGCCATGAGTTGATGCGCGTGTTCAGGTAGGTATTGAAAGCACCTGCGAGCTGGTGGTTGATGCGGTTCTCCATGATGTACGACGAACCCTTTTTCTGCGATTCGGGCAGGAAGGCGTTCTGTTCGTTGTTGAGGTAGTTCACGTCGTAGAGCTCGTCCCATTTGATCTGACGGAACGATTCGTCGTTCTTCCACAGTTCGGTGTAGAGTTCTGCTGCTGCGTCGTTGCCCTGACGGGTGAAGTAGGAGGGCAGATATTTGTAGTACGACGGGTTGGGGTCGTTGGCGTTGTAATAGTTGAGCGCCGTGCGGTTGTAATATGCCGAGCGGAACATCAAGGCGGTGTTCAGAGTCGTGTTTTCCTTTTTGAAGAGCCAGTTGAGCATCACTGTGGGGTCGAAAGTCTCGGTGATGCGTGCGCTGCGTTTCTTGCCGTTCTGATAGCCCCAGTCGGGGTTGTAGAGGTTGTCGTCGGCGAGATCGTATGCTTCCTGTACGACGGGACGCCCTGTGGCGCGCTGTGTGGGACCGCCGAAGGCTGTCAGCACGAGCGAGTGCTGGCTGTTGAAACGTTTCTCAAGCGATAGGAACAGACCTGCCGAATTATAGAACGTGCCTTTCATCACGCCTTCTTTCGCGTAGCGCACGATGCCGTTGACGGTGAGCGCCCAGCCCGACTTGCTCAGACCTGTGGCGTAGCTTGCAATGGCACGCAGCATGTAGTTGCTGTTGGTGAAAGCCACGGAGCCGTTGAAACCGGGTGCATAGAGGTCGGTGACGGTGTTATAGTTCACGCTGCCGCCGATGTCGCCGAAACCGTAGTTCGACGCTTCTGTACCGATGGTAGTGGTCTTGTTGCGGAAGCCGCGGCTCGTAAGACCCAGCAGGGTAGAGAAGCTGAAACTGCCGCGGACAAGGTCGTTCATCCTGACGCCGTTGAGATATACGCTCTGCATGGGGCTGAGCGTGCCGCGGAAGTGGTAGTACATCGGGCTGAAGTTGTACGAGGCGGTGTTGTAGAAAATATTGTCGTTGGCGCCTGTAAGAGCCGATACGCTCTGCGAGCTGCCTTCTTCGTCTTCAAGGGCAGCCTCGTCGAAGGTGAGTTCGGTGAGGTTGGTGTAGAATTCATCCTGATTCTGGGGAACAAGGCGGATTTCACCGACATTTACAGTCGCGCCGCCGATGTTTACTTCGGCGGTGTAGGTGTCGAAGCCGTCGCAGATGACGATGATGTCGTCGGTACCGGGAGCTGCCTCGAGGCGGAACTGTCCGTTGAAATTAGTCAGAACCTGCGTGCTTTGTGTGCGCAGAGCTACTGTCGCGCCGGACAGCGGGCTGCCGCTGTCGCCGTTGACGACCACACCCACCACTGTTGCTGCCATGGCGGCGAATGCCGGCAGGAGTAGCGGAAGGCACAGAAGGAGTAACAATCGTTTTCTCATGTCTATAATCTGTTGTTTGTGTTTAGACGGTAATAGGAAATAGGAGAAGCTGTCAAAATTAGTAAATATCTTCCGATATTTCAATGCAGTCTGTGTGTTTTAACAATTCTCCGCTTCGAAATGCACGAAAGCGTCCCATATTGACGACAGGGCGAGCATGATGCAGTTTTTCTTGATGTAGTCCTCGCTTACCTCCTCGTCGGTGTGGAAGGTGTATGCCATGCGGATGCCGTTGGCTGTGACGACGGCAATGGGCATGCGCCGGCTGAGATTGTGGCGGTTGGCGAGGGCGAGGAGGTCGCCGCCGGGTTCCCAGCCGTCGGCGGCGGCAGTGTATGAGATATTTCCGCCGAGCACGGTGATGAAGATGACGACGTCGTGCGGGAAATCGGAATCGGCATCCTGTACTATCACAAGGTCGCCGTCGTCGTCGAGACGGGTGGCTATCTGAAGCTCGTCGAAAAAGCGGCGCATGGTGGCGGTGTCGATGTTTTTCATATCTGCTCTGATTCAAAATTGGCGAATGAGTCGCGTATACAGTTGATGGTGTGCAGGATGCAGTCGTAGCGCACAAATTCGGGGCTTACATCTCCGCTGACGATATATGAATACTCGAACCTGAGTTTGCCTTCGCGCACGACGGCGGCGGGGATGTAGCGGCTTGCGTTGTGGCGGTTACACAGCGCAAGCAGGTCGCCGGCGGCGCGGTAGTCGGGTGCGCTTGCCATGAAGGAAATGCGCCTGTCGGTCTCCGCCATCACGCACACCACGATGAGATATGGAAAAAGCTCGTCGGCGCGCAGATTGATGATAAGGTCGCGGTCGTTGTCGAGGCGCGACGCTATGCCGAGAGCATCGAGATGGCTGCGTATTTCTTCTATTGTCATGGCGTCAGGAAAGGCGTTTGGCAAGTTCCTCGTCGCTGAGTTCGAAGGCGGCGAACGAATGTATGGGGCGGAATATCGACGGACGTATCACCTCTTCGAGAACGTAGTGCGGCGATACCTCGTGTTCTATGAGATAGCCGTATTCCATCACGACTTCGTTTTCGCCGTCGATATGGCATACGGGGGCGTAAGTGCGGCAGTTGTGGCGGTTAGCCATTGCGAACAGATCGCCGGCGGGGTGATAACCGATGGCGCGCGAGTGGAAGGCGAGCATGTTGTCGCGGAGGCTGATGACGGTGACTATGCCGTACCGGAAAAGCTCGTCGGCGCCGAAACTCACGGCGAGAGAGCCGTTTTCCCACTCGGAATATTTAAGATCGAGAACGTCGAGGCATTCTTTTATGAAGTCGGTCGTCAGCATGCGGTCAGCGGAGGGCGGCTTTGTAGCGGCGCACGGTTTCTTCGAGTCCTAAGTAGAGGGCGTCGCATATCAGGGCATGACCTATCGACACCTCGCTGAGGAAGGGAATGCGTTTGCTGAAAAAGCCGAGATTTGCAAGGTCGAGGTCGTGACCGGCATTGACTCCGAGTCCCGATTTGCGTGCCGCAAGGGCGGTTTCTTCGAATGGTGCGATGGCTTTTTCGGGATCGGTGGGGTAGAGGTCGGCGTACGGCTTGGTGTACAGCTCAACGCGGTCGGTGCCGGTGGCGGCGGCGGCGCGTGCGGCGGCAGGGTCGGCGTTGATGAAGATAGACGTGCGTATGCCGGCGTCCTTGAAGCGCTCTACAAGCTGCGACAGAAATTCGGCGTTAGCCTCCACATCCCATCCGGTGCTGGAGGTGAGCGCGTCGGGAGCGTCGGGCACGAGCGTCACCTGCGTGGGGCGCACTTTGAGAACGAGGTCGACAAATTCCGGCGAAGGGTAGCCTTCGATGTTGAATTCGCTCCTCAGCAGAGGGCGCAGACGGTAGACGTCGGAACGGCGTATGTGGCGCTCGTCGGGGCGCGGATGCACGGTGATGCCGTCGGCGCCGAATTTTTCTATGTCGAGTGCTACGCTTTCTACGTCGGGGCGGTTTTCGCCCCGGGCGTTGCGTAAAGTGGCGATTTTATTTATATTAACGCTCAGGTTTGTCATTTATGAAAGAAATTTCGTAAATTTGTATTTGCTTCCGCATGATGAAGCGCCGTTTGGCGGTTTCAGAATGCAAAAATACTGAGAATTACTAAAACACGAAAGATTTTGAGCGCAAAACCAATCATATTCCCCGAAAACGAACAGCTTTTCCCCCCTGTGGCGGAAAGCTCGCGCCTTCTTGTCGGCTGCCGGCGGGAAGATTACAGCGCTTCGCGCATAGCGCGTGCCGTGGAAGACTGCAACGCACATCTGCTGAATCTTAACGTGACATCCTTCGGCGAGAAGAAGGACTATGACGATATTGATGTGGCGGAGAATGCGGATGCCAAATTTCCCGTTGTCTTCGACCTGCGCGTCAACCACCGCTCCGCTGCCGGAGTGAGCCGTTCGCTGGAGCGCTACGGCTACACCGTTATCGGAACGTCGTCTGCCGACGCTCCCGACGACACCACATCCTCACGTATCGAAGAACTCATCCGCTACCTCGAAATATGAAAATAGCAATATACGGCAGCCGCAGGCAGCACGCCGCCCTGCCTCAGATAGCTCGCTTTCTCGACGTGCTCCGTCGCTCGGGCATAGGTGCCGCCATGCACCCAAAGCTCTATGCGCATCTGATGGAAATAGCGCCTGACGTTCTCGACGACGTCGAAGAGGCGCAGGTGCCCGACGGTGCCGAGCTGGCGGTCTGTCTTGGCGGCGACGGAACCTTCCTGCGCACAGCCCTGTGGGTGGGCAGTCTCGGCATTCCCATTGTCGGCGTAAATACGGGACATTTGGGCTATCTCGCCGCACTGCCGCTCGACGCTCTTCCCGACTTGCCTCAGATGATAGCCGGCGACCGCTTCCGCGTCGAGCAGCGCAGTCTCCTGCACGTCACCGTCCCGGAGCTGCCGGATTATGTCGGGCAATACGCACTCAACGAGGTGTCGCTGGCAAAGGACGAGACAGCGTCGATGATAACGGCACATGTGAGCGTCGACGGTACTCTGCTTGCCGACTATCGTGCCGACGGGCTGATTGTCGCCACCTCGACAGGAAGCACGGCTTATAACCTTTCTGTCGGAGGTCCTATCGTGCAGCCCACGCTCGACGTGTGCGTCATCACGCCAGTGGCGGCGCATTCGCTGTCGATGCGTCCGATGGTTATAGACGGACATTCCGAGATACGCATTGTTCCCGGCGGTCGCAGCCGTCATGTGCGCCTTGCTGTCGACGGACGTTCCGTGGCGCTCGACATGGACACCGAAATTATCATCTCGCAGGCGCCGTTCAAGCTCAGGGTACTGCAGCTCGCCGGACACAGCTTTGCCGACACTCTCCGTAACAAGCTCCACTGGGGCGAACAGTAATCTGTACCTTATGTTCTCTCTCCTATGTTTCCCCTCCCTGTAAAAAAAGTAGTCGCCACATCGCGATACACCCATCCCGAACTCGGACCCGTGCGTGTGCGTGTTGTCGCATCGGCGCGTTCTCTCCGCGCGCGCTGGGATGGCCCCGTGCTGTCGGTGACGATTCCTAAAAACTGCCCGGCGGACGAGTACGACCGCTTCATCGACAGCAATGTGCCCGTCTTTCTGGAAATGCGTCCGCCGCTGGCTTTCAGGCTCGGTCAGGTCATCGACGGCGATCCCGTTGATTTCTTCATCCAAGAAGATGCGTTTGCAGCCCGTATGGGAGGCTGCCGCATAGAGCTGCGCGACGCCGAACCGGATACGGCGAAAAGCGGCAGATACCACATCATCCTTTCGCCCGATCTTCTGGAGCGGGGCATTGAAGACCCGTATGTTCAGGATTTTGTCAACAAGGCTCTTATCCGTGCTGCCGAGTATGCCACGAAACGGTATATCATTCCCGAGGCACACCGCCTGGCAGATCTTGTCGGGCACAGACCGGCGGGATGGACTGTGAAATATAAGAAGCGCAGCCTCGGCACATGCGACAGCAAGGGCATCATCAGCCTCAACCCGCGCATTGCTTTCCTTCCTGCCCGTCTCCGCAATTTCGTCATACTGCACGAGCTCGCACACCTCAGCGAGATGAATCATTCGGCGGCTTTCCACGAGGTGTGCAACCGCTACTGCGGCGGTCATGAGGCAGAGCTCAACGCCGCTCTCCGCCGTTTTCCCTTTCCCGTCCGCTGATCAGCGTCCTTCGTTGAAAAGGCGGTCGAGAATTGAGAGAGAGGAGATGAAGCCGAGACGGTCCTGGCGCAGTTGACGGTAAGGCGCGCAGTCAGCGACGGATGTCGTGCGGTAGTCGTCGAAAGGTACGTCGGGTGGCAATGTCTTAAGGAAATATGTTCGGATTCCCATGATGCGGCGCACGACGTTGTTGGTACGCCGTATGAGGTCGGCTATTGTTTCGCCCTCGACGGGGCGCGGTCCGAACAGCGGGCGGAAGCTGTCGAAAAGATATTCGAAATACGGTGTTCCGCCATAGGCGCTTTCGAGCGCTACCGTCTGCACCTCCCACCACCGTCCGTGTGCCGACACTCCTATGTCGCTCCAGCGCAGTCGTCCGCTTGAGAATCCTTCCGGATGGCTCACTGGCACTGTCAGGCTCAGGCGTCCGCGAGCGTCGGCAATGTCGTAGCGGTGCACCTCCTTGTCGCGCTTGTTGTAGCGCATGTCGTAGTCGACATATACCGCGTCGTAGCCGGCTATGAGGTCATAGTAGGCTGCCGGCGCGAACAGGCGCGGCGGAACGACTAAAAGAGGCGCGTGGCTCACTTGTCGGGATTGGCGTCGCGGAAGAAGCGGTTGAAACGTATCTTGCCGTCGAAGAGACTCTTGGTGGGATCGAACGACGCAAGGACGAACATAGGCGTGCCTACGATATGATCTTCAGGCACGAAGCCCCAGAAGCGCGAGTCCTGCGAGTAGTCGCGGTTGTCGCCCATCATAAAGTAGTAGTCCATCGCGAAGGTGTACGTGTCTGCCGGCTTGCCGTCGATCATCACCTTTCCTGTCGCCTCGTCGAGGTAGGCGTCGGGATGGTGTTCGTAGTTGCGGATTACGCGGTTGTAGACCTTCCATGTGTCGGGATTGAGCGTTATGCTTTCGCCTTTCTTAGGAATGTAGAGTCCCTCGGCGCCGCCGTAGTTACTCAAGGTCCAGTTTTTGTCGTTGCCGTAGGGGAAGAGGTAGGGCGTGTCAGCCGGATTCTGGAAGAAATACTCCCGCAGGTCGTTGTATTTCACTGCGCCGAGCAGTTCGCCTTTGGCTTCCATGTCAGCTATCATGCCGGCAGTGAGCGGCGAACTGTAGACGGGCGACGTCGGGTGTGCGCCGGGAAGAAAGCTCAGCAGATTGGTGTGCGATATTGTGCCGGGCTGGAAATACTGTATGTCGGTGGCTGTGATGCCGAGTTCGTCGATGCGGTCTTCCGTCAGCGGTTTGTCGGTGGCGAAGATATAGCTGAACTGTACGTTCTCGGGGAAGGCACGAGCCTCACCGTTAATATATAAGGTATCGTTTGATATTCTGAGTCTCTGTCCCGGCAGACCGACGGCGCGCTTGACGAAGTTTGTACGGCGGTCGACGGGGCGGTAGATGATATCGCCGAAGACGCGTTTGTTGCTGTTCACCTCGTCCCAGCCGTATTTGCGGACGAGTTCCTGATAGTATTCGGGACTCTCTTCGAAGACGGTCGACACGGTGTCGCCGGCGGGGAAGTTGAACACAACGATGTCGCCTTCTTCGACGTCGCGCAGACCTTTGAGGCGCTTATATGACAGTTCGGGCTTGTCGGCGTAGCTTTTCATGCCGAAGAGCGAGTTGTGCACCAGCGGGAAATGTACGGGCGTCATGGGTACGCGCGGACCGTAGACGAATTTGTTCACAACAAGGTAGTCGCCGGTGAGAAGCGTCTTTTCCAGCGACGACGACGGTATCTGATAGTTCTGCGCTATGAAGGGGAAGATGAAATATACAAGTATGAGTGCATATACGATGGCGTCGACCCAGCTCATCACCGTGCGGGTGAACGACGACTTGCTCGTCTTCCACCACGTGAAGGGAATATATCCGGTTATGTATATGTCGAACAGCAGCAGGGCGAACACCAACAGCCACCACGACTGCATCCATGCCACCCACGCCACAAATAGCGCCATAACGATGCCGAAGCGTACCC
The DNA here is from genome assembly GCA_900555715.1 of uncultured Porphyromonadaceae bacterium. GTDB lineage: Bacteria > Bacteroidota > Bacteroidia > Bacteroidales > Muribaculaceae > CAG-873. The sequence continues at coordinate 17,744 of USMC01000034.1, forward strand.
AGCGGGTTGCTTTAGTGTCTTTTATTCTTTTTCTGAAATCTTCCGTGAAAGATTTTTTACCTTTCGTATTGTCGTTTTCTGTCATTTTCTCAAGCATTTGCGGCACTTGCCGCGTTTGTTCCGCAAAGATAGAAAAAAATTATCCAATTAGCAATTAGGAATTAGTAATTAGGAATGGAGAATGCATTATGAATGCTTAAGAATCCGGAAGTGATATATCAGAGAGCCTCCAGACGGCATAAAGTGGTAATATGCCGATGCTACGACCGACCTGACGCCCTGTTTCATCAGTATCCGATACTTCCAGTAATCCGAAATTTTCCAACGAGCAGCGTATGCCGGTCGTAAGATTTTTCTTATTCATGAAGAACCGCAGACTCTTCATCTTTCCTGACGTACCGGCCTTCACCTCAATTGGCAGGCACTTTGCGTTCTTGGCTATGACATACTCCACTTCAGAGGTGGCGTTTCGTTCCAGATTCTCCCAGTAAAAGAGCTCATACTTACTCTGCGGACTGAAGGATTTCAAAAGTTCAAGTCCGACCGTCAGTTCTGCTACAATTCCTTTGTTCACAAGTTCAGGAGCTTCTCCGGCAAGTATAAGTTTAGTCAGTTCTTTGTCGTCATCATAGTTCATTGCCAGCACCCGAAGCAGTAAACCTGTGTCGAGATAATCATATCTTGTGAACTTTGGATTGATCTGCGCACCTAATGGGAGACCGTTCGCGGCAGACATCTGCACCGGGATGATTATCCCGGCATCGCGGAGAAGCGTCAGGGCTTCTTTGACATCTTCTGTCTTATATCCCCCGTCCACTTTGCTGTAGACAAACTTTTTGCCTGACTGACGCACTACGGCTGACAATGTGTTGCGGAGCAACTGTGGATCAACTTTTTTTGCATATTTGGCAAAGTCATCATAATAACTTTGCTGGATGTCATTTTGCTCGTCTTGGCAGGCGGAATAATCCTTAGTCTCTACCCAGGCGGAAACACTGGCAGGCATACCTCCTACCATCAAAAACGACCGGAACTCCGAAACAAGACGTGAATGAAGACTTTCTTCTAAAGGATGGCACCAGTCAGCGTTTGCAATTTCTTCTATCCACATGTCTTTGCTCTGTGCCATCAGGAACTCTTTGAACGACATCGGATACATAAATATGGATCTGATACGCCCCACTCCGTATGAAGGCATCTCATTCAATGTGAACTCTAAAAGTGATCCGGCAGCTACAACATGTAGGTCGGGATAATTCTCTTTGAAAAACCACAGGCTCTTTAATGCTGCCGGACAATTCTGAATCTCGTCGATGAACAGAAGAGTTTCTCCAGGAATTACTTGTACATTATACACTGCCCCAAGACGCTGGCTTAGCTCCCGCACGTCTGAGATTTCTTCAAAAACTCTGCATAAATCCTTGTCTTTCTCAAGGTTGATCTCAAGGTATTGTTTGAATGTCTCTCCCAGGTGTCTTATGGTCCTGGATTTGCCGACCTGTCTGGCTCCACGCACAAGAAGAGGCTTCCGACGGGGAGATTCCTTCCATTTCAGGAGTTCGGCATCTATGTTTCTTTTGAGATATGCCATGGTATTTTGACTGTTTTGGAATGCAAAGATAGTCAATCTATTATAAAAATCCAAAGGAATAATCCTTAAAATTCGGATAAAATCCAAAGGAATAAATGGCTGATTTTGGAAAAAATCCAAAGGAAAGACGCACAATGCACAATGTTTAATTAGGAATTAGTAATTAGCAATTTTGCGTTGCGCACTCATTCTGCATTCCTAATTACTAATTCCTAATTACTAATTGCTAATTACTAATTGCTAATTCCTAATTACTAATTCGCCCGTAGGGTGTTAATAATCATTAAATTACACGGGGGGGGGGGATTTTTTAGCCTAAAATTTTTTTGTAGTCATGGATTTTGTCGCTAATTTTGTAGCTCAATGATCCCCAGGCAAGCGTTGCGCAAGGACTTATTAAAACTAATCATTGTGTATAGGTAAAAGTATGATTTCAAGAGATTGTTACAGAAGGAACCGGCATTGCTACCGCGATGTGTTGTGTTCGGAACATGAACGTTGCGGCTGCGGCTTTCTCTCAGACTATCTTACGTGATTTCAGACAAAATACTCAGAATATAGACCAGGATTAAAACAAGAGCACTTTCCAGATGACACGACGGGAGTAAAGCCCCTGAGATTCGGAAATCTCTCTCTGACCGATAATATGAAAACGATCAAAAGGCTACTGATTGCGTTGCTGCTGACAGTCTCAGGCGTTCTTACAGGCATGGGACAGTTAGCTGTGAAAACCAATCTGCTCTACGATGCCACCACAACTCCCAACATAGGCGCCGAACTCGGCATAGGCAAGAAGTCTACTGTCAATCTTGTCTATGGTCTCAATCCGTGGACATTCCACTCCGACAGCAAGGGCGACCGCAAGGCTAAGCACTGGCTGCTTATGCCCGAGTACCGCTACTGGCCCTGCCAGAAGTTCGGCGGTCACTTCTTCGGCGTGCATCTTATGGGCGGTCAGTATAACGCCGGCCGTGTCGACCTGCCTCTTCCCGGCGGTTTCGTCTCCGGCGAGAACATACGCACCGGCGCACGCAACCACCGCTACGAAGGCGGATTCCTCGGAGGCGGTCTTACGTACGGATACCAGTGGATCATCAGCCGGCGTGTCAACATAGAGGCAGAGGTCGGCGTGGGATACAACCGCGTGTGGTACGACAAATATGCCTGCGGCGACTGCGGCGCCAAGATAGGCGACGGAGCAACGAACTACCTCGGTCTCACCAAGATAGGACTTTCAATATTATATCTTTTCTAAACAGCGGAACTATGACTATCAAATCCCTTCTTGCAGCAGCTCTCTTTGCAGCGGCAGTGCTCCCGGCATCGGCAGGCATAGGCACCGCCAACATCAATCACGGCCGTGTCAGCGGCAAGTTCGCTTTCAGCTGCGACCTTGTCCTCGACAGCCTCAGGCTCGGCAGCGACAAACAGATATACGTCACCCCGATAATAGAGAACGGCGACAGTGCCATCGTCATGCCTACTGTCCTCATCAACGGACGTAACATGCACTACGGCTACCTCCGCGGCACCATGCCGGCGTCGAAGAAATACGGCAGCATTGCCGAAGAGGTATGGCGCACCAACGGCAAGGCACAGTCGGTCCCCTACTCGGCGATAACCCCCTTCCGGCGCTGGATGCTCCGTAAGAACACCCGCATACGCATCGTCGAAGACAGCTGCGGCTGCGGCGTATGGGCTGCCACGAAACAGCGGATAATACCCACCGACCTCAATCCGGTGCTCCATCTGGCGCTTATCACGCCGCCTGTCACCGAGTCGCCCGTCATACCTCACGAAGGACGTGCCCGCGTGCAGTTCGAGGTCGACAAGACTGTTCTCCACGACACTGTATATTATACCAAACGTTCGCGCCAGCGCATCGACAACCGCGAGCAGCTCAAGATGATCGACGACACCGTGCGCTATGCCCTCACCGACCCCAATGTCGAGATATCGTCTGTCTCCGTCAAGGGTTACGCCTCGCCCGAGTCGCCTTACCTCCACAACCAGGACCTTGCTACGGGTCGTTCGCGCGCCCTCGCCGAATACCTCGCCGAGCGCTACAAGCTTCCAAAGGAAGCCGCCCACTACGACGCCGTGCCGGAGAACTGGGAAGAGTTCCGCGAGCAGGTTCTCGCCGCCAAGGACATCACCGAGCAGCAGCGTGCCGACCTTCTTGAACTCATCGACCGCCCCGTCTACGGTCCGACCGACTACGACAAGAAGGAAGCCGAGCTCAAGACATCGCCCAAGTTCAAGAAACTCTACTTCGGCAAGATTCTTCCCGACTGGTTCCCGCATCTGCGTGCCACCAAGTTCGTCATCAACACGCGCCTCAAACCGCTGCCCGACAAGGAACTTGCCAAGGTCATCAAGAAACATCCCGAGCAGCTCTCGCTCAATCAGATGTTCCGCGTGGCGCGTCTCTATCCGGAGGGCTCGCCCGACTTCAACCGCACTATCAACACCGCACTCAAATATTATCCCAAAGACCGCATCGCCAACCTCAACGCGGCAGTGGCAGCGTTCAAGCGCGGCGACAAGAAGTTAGCTGAAAGGCTCGCCAAGCGCTCCGGCAGCAGTCCGGAGGCCGAGAACCTAAGAGGCGTCATAGCAGCCGACCAGGGCGACTACGATGCAGCGCGCGAGCATTTCCTCGCCGCCGGCAAGCTCCCCGAAGCGGTGAAGAACCTCCAGCTCATCGGTGAGTAATTAGCAATTAGTAATTAGTAATCTTTTTCAATTAGCAATTAGGAATTAGCCAATAGGTTAAGACCATTATATAGAAATACTCAATTAATTTTTCTGCCGGGCTGTCAGGCCCGACTGAAACCGGAACGAATGTACATTATAACAATTATTAATCAATTATTTAAGCAATGAAACTTAAAAGTATCTTTTGCGGCGTAGCCGCAGCAGCACTTCTGAGTGCCTGCTCCTCCGACGAGCCCGCCGTTAACAACGGCGGCGGAGTAGCTCCCAAGGCCACAGGCTATATGTCTGTGGCTGTCAACCTGCCGACACAGCCCGCTGGCTCACGTGCCGATAGCAACAGCAATAACGATAATTTCGATGATGGCACATCCGACGAGTATGCAGTTAAAACCGCAATGCTCCTCCTCTTTACAGGTACAAGTGAACAGGATGCCAAATTCCACTCTGCTTACGATCTCAATCTCACAGATCCCGTATACGGCGGCGGTAATCAAGGCGCCACACCCGGGCAGCCTGATGGAAACATTACATCTTCGTATCGCAAAACTATTGAAGTAAAGGGCGTACAGGACAACGCTAATCTTTTCGGTCTTGTTCTCGTTAACTACGATGGTCTCGTAACAAAAAAAAAGGATGAGGGTGGCTATCTTACTGCAGTATCATTCGGTGACGGCAAGAATTTAACCTATCCTAAAGCTGCTGCTGAAGGTACTCCTGCAGTTGAGGGTACTTCTTTCAGCACTCTTCTCGGCTGGACAACCGACTATGCATTCCACACCACTGACAACGGCTTCTTCATGGCTAACGCACCTGTTTCCACAAAACAGGGCGGTTTCGTAGATCCCGCAGAGGGTGGTGCCGATGTTCAGACACTGGTATACATAGGCGTAGCTGAAAATGTTCTTCGTCCCACAGAGGCAGAAGCTAATGAATCCCCCGCAGCATCTTTCTTTGTAGAACGCGCTGTCGCTAAAGTGACACTGTCGCATACTGTTACAACCGGACCTAACAAACTTGTCGTAGATAACGTAAGATGGGCTATTGACAACACCGAACCCTCATCCTATATCGTCCGTAATGTTGAAAGCACCGATTATGTGCTCAATACTTATATGGGCTATAAATCGAATGTCCCCACTGTTGTAAACGGCTATCGCTTCGCAGGTCACACTCCCATTGGTCAGACATCTATTCAGCCTTTCACACAGCTTTTCCGCACTTATTGGGCTGTCGACCCCAATGGAACACTCAAGACAGTTTACAAGAAACCTGTTAGTGGTGTCCTTCAACCGGCAGATGCTGTTAACTTTGGCGAAGAAAAAGCTGGTGACAAACTTCTTCCCCAGTACTGCCATGAGAATACATTCTCAGTTGCAAATATGACTCATGAGAATACAACACGTGTTATCCTTGAAGTTAAGTACAAATCTACTAACGCTGACAGAGACAAAGATGGCAGCCTCTACACTGTCAATGGTCTTCTCTACGATAAACTTGCATCTGCGCAGTCGCATGGTGTGAAAGCTATGCTGCCTCTTATCGCACAGGCTATCAAGAAAATCCTTCCCACGGATAAGGCTTATAAGCTCGAAATCACAACTGAAAACATCAGCAAGTACGCCACGATTAACTGGGTTCCGACAACAGACGGCAAGCTTATCATAGGCAGCGTCGATTTTAAAGATGATCCTGAAGGACTTGAATATAATGGTGCAACTCCTTTCATCGAAAAGCGCGAGATTGATAATGTGAATGCAGATAATGCTATCAATAACTATAAGGGTGGCGTTTCCTACTACGCTGTATATATCAAGCACTTCGGTGATGACCTCACTCCCTGGAAGGGCGGAGCTGGCAATCAGCTCGAAATAGGTACTGTATATGGTACCGGTGAAACCGCAGATCAGAACTACCTCGGTCGTTACGGTATGGTCCGCAACAACTGGTATGACCTGAGCATCTCCGGCTTTAATAAACTCGGCGAACCCGTCGTCGGTAACCTCACACTCGACAACACTCCCGACGATGTTAACGAAGTTCAGAAGTTCCTCTCTTTCCGCATCAATATTCTTGCCTGGGCTAAACGCGTCCAGAATATCGAACTCTAATCACTCTTAGCGGTCGAAAGACCGATACCATTCATCCCGGTGCCGCTTGCTGCGGCATGGCGGCGCCGGGATTTTTCTTCTCTCTTCCCTCAAAATTTACTTGCAGAACCTCAGTTTTGCCCCTAACGAGAAATCAACGAGAACTTTCAGTTCCTTTATCATATATTCAAAATGACCCGTTTTATTCACAACATAATCGCCGCATCGGCTGCGCTGCTGCTCTTAGGAGCGGGGGCGTCGTGCACGATGATGCAGGACAAGACCGACGACTGCCCCACGGGGCTCTACGTGCGCTTTGTCTACGACTATAATACGCAGCGCGCCGACATGTTCCGCGACCACGTGGGGCACGTCAAGCTCTATGTCTACGATGAGACCGGTCGCAAGGTTGCCGAGAAGTCGGTGAGCAACGGCGATGCGTATGCGCCGCTGCGCGACTACGGCTATTCCATCCATTTCGATCCTTCCGAGCTTGCCCCCGGGCGCTACCGCCTGCAGGCTATCGGTATGCAGAAAGACTGGGACGCCGCTCTCGCCACCGACGGCGCCAAATACCGCCTCGAGGAAGGCGACAGCCACACCGACCTCAAGATTCACCTCGACCATGCTGCCGAAGCTCTTGCCGGCACCAACTATCATCCCGTCGAGCACCGTTCCGTCGCCCTCGACACCCTCTGGCATACCCTCAAAGTGATGAGCTACGAGCCGCGCGACGGCCGCGCCACCCCTTCGCTCCATGCCACAAAGGCGCCTTACAGTGTCTATCCCCTCGAAGAGCAGTATGTCACTGTAGCCAGCGGATATGCCACCTATGCCACCGTCTCCCTCGTGCGCGACACCAAGCATCTCAATATCACCCTCCGCCAGATCGACGAACCCGACAAGATAACGCACAACGACTTCGATGTGGACATCATCGAGCCTAACGGCACCATCGGGCACGACAACGGCGTCGCCGCCGGCGACAGCCTTCTCTACACTCCCTACGCCAGCTGGACGAGCCGCTTCGACGACGGCGGTGTCACCGTAGAGCCTCAGGGCTCGCGTGCCGACGAGACCGCCGTGCAGCGTACTGCCCACTATAATCTGATGTTCAACCGCCTTGTCATCGACTCCGACGACCCCGGCAAGGGCGCTCTGCTGCGCATCCGCAAACGCGCCGACGGCAAGACCGTGGCGCTCATCAACCTCACCCAGTTCCTCAGCGAGGGCCGCATAGCCTACGACATCCGCAACTACGGAGCCCAGGAATATCTCGACCGCGAGTACGACTACCATCTCAACCTCTTCCTCCAGGGCAACAAATGGAAGTACTGCGACATTGTCGTCAACGTGCTCGGGTGGGCGAGAAGAAAAGAAAACATAGAGCTTTAAACGCCATCTCTCTCTCCCCGAATGAAGCTATTCCGATATATATTGATCGTCATCGTTCTTGTCCTGACGGGATGTTCGTCGGGCACCGACGAGCCGGACGCACCCGCGGGCAGCCGCAAGTGCACTCTCAGGATAACGCTCCGCACCGAGACGTCGCCCGAGAAGGGCTCGCGCGCCGATACATGGGGCGACGACTACGACAAGGAGCTGCCTCTGCCGTCGGAGACAAATATAAGCTATATCAATTTCTACCTCGTCAGCAACGATAACCCCGACTATGCCATCAGGCTCACCCATAGCCTGCGCGAAGGAGCGGGCGTCTATACGGCGGAAGTATCTCTCGATGCGGGTATGCTCCAGCAGCAGCCCGACGGCAGCACAACGCTCACCGGACGCATCGTAGCCGTGGTAAACTGCCCCTATGATGCTGCCTACGGACCATTCTATCTCTATCCGAGCGATATAGACGATATTCTTAAAGGCGGCGTCCTCCCCATGTGGGGTGTCATGACTGTGACCGATCTCCAGCTGATACCCGACAAGGTTGTCGACGCTAAGGATGAGCTTGTGCTGCTGCGCGCCCTGCCCAAAATCACGGTAGAGCTCGACAATACGATAAGCGACAAGTATACCATCGTCAGCGTCGTCGCCGACCAGGCAGCCGGCTATCCGTCCGTCACCCGAATCCTGCCCACTGGCGCCGAG